>NZ_JAKSXN010000012.1 GCF_022427145.1 Paenibacillus timonensis | reverse complement strand
TGTAGGGGGAGATTTTTGTTTTTCTTAAGAGGTGAACAGAGCGGCACATCGTTGCCGCACGCTTTGAGGTACATAGCCGAAATCAAGGAGATGATGAGATGGCCGATCCATGCAATGAGGAGGAAGAGGGGCTGTTCAACGATTCTCTCCGGGACAAGTACTTAACTTTCCTGGTGGAGCGGGAGCAATACGGAATTGAGATCAGATACGTCACTGAAATCATCGGCATACAGCCGATCACCGCAGTGCCGCAAATGCCGGATTATATTCGCGGCATCATCAATTTACGAGGGACGGTCATCCCGGTGATGGATGTGCGGGTTCGCTTCGGCATGTCGCCCCGTTCCTACTCTGACCGCACCTGCGTCATTGTCGTCGAACTAAAAGACATGTCGGTCGGGCTGATCGTAGACAGCGTGGCGGAAGTGATGCCCATCCCTGCGGGAGACATCGTGCAGCCTCCGGATCTTCGGAACGGGGAGAGCCGTTTTGTGGCGGGGGTCGGGAAATCCGGCGGGGCCATGCTGCTTCTGCTGGATTGCGATCGACTGATTAACGAGCAGCATATCACGGCTGATACATTAAACTGAATCTATCAACTTGGGGGAATCGTCGATGAAATGGCTTTACAACATGAAAATTGGCAAAAAGTTAATTAGTTCCTTCGTTCTGGTCGCTCTTCTAGCTGGGGTTGTCGGATTTGTGGGGCTTTGGAACATCAAAAATATAGATCGGGACTACAGCGCTCTGTATACCGATTACGGCATTCCGACCGGGGAAATCGGTGAAGTGGGCATGATGTTTAACGATACGCGCGCGAAGATCCGGGACGTGTTAATCAGCTCGGATGATCAGGAAATCGATGAATACGTACAAAAGATGGCCGATCTGGACAAACAGATATTAGCGGGATTGGACAAGTTCGAGGGGGAAGTTCAAACCGAAGAGATGCGGACCGTATTTAATGAGCTTAAAGAGAACCTCGACGCCTATTCGATCTTAAGAGACCAGGTGGTGCAGATGGTGCGGTCCGGTCAAAAGGAAGCGGCCACCGAACGGTTTTACAAGGAGGGCACTCCGATCATCAGCGCCGTCGCGACCGGCATTGACCGTTTATTTGAGGAGAAACGGACGACCGGTGCACAGCTATCGGATGCCTTAACCGCCCAATCGAGTCGGACCGTGAACTCCATGCTGGCAATCGTGGGGATTACCATCGCCGTAGCGGTGCTACTCGGGATTACGATATCCCGAATGATCAGCAAACCGGTTACCCAATTAATGACGGCGGCGGAGAAAATCGCGAATGGCGATCTGGATGTGGAGATCGTAAACGAACATCGGGATGAAGTCGGCGTGCTTGCGTTATCGTTCCGTAAAATGACGGACAACTTGAACGAAGTGATGACGCACATTCAGGCGGCTTCCGAGCAGGTTGCTTCCGGATCCAAGCAGGTTTCCGACGTTAGCATCGCCTTGTCTCAAGGGGCTACTGAACAGGCCAGCTCGATCGAGCAGTTGTCTGCCTCCATCGAGGAGATTGCATCTCAAACCAAGTTAAACGCGGATAATGCTGCGCTGGCCAGCCAATTGGCCGAGCAAACCAGAAATAACGCGACGATGGGCAGCGAGCAAATGAATGAGATGCTGAAGGCGATGGACGGCATCAATACCGCATCCGAGAGCATCTCCCGGATTATCAAGGTTATCGACGAAATTGCTTTCCAAACGAACATTTTGGCGCTGAATGCGGCGGTGGAGGCAGCCCGGGCAGGCCAGCACGGCAAAGGGTTCGCCGTCGTGGCCGAAGAGGTTCGGAATCTGGCGGCGCGGTCGGCCAATGCAGCCAAAGAGACGACGGGCATGATCGAAAATTCGGTGCGTAAGGTGGAAGGCGGAACGAAAATCGCCAACGATACGGCCGCTGCGTTGAAGGCCATCGTGTGCGACGTGGAAAAGGTGGCCAATTTGGTAGGCGATATCGCCACCGCATCGGGAGAGCAATCCGCGGGGGTGAACCAGATCAACCAAGGAATCCTTCAGGTCTCCCAGGTCATTCAGGCAAATTCGGCCACTTCGGAAGAAGGGGCGGCAGCGAGCGAAGAATTGTCCAGCCAAGCCGACTTGCTGCGGGAGCAAGTCGAACGCTTTAACTTGCGGAAAGGCAATCTTCCGAAGGCGCTCAGGGGCACGGATGAGATCCATCCTGACGTGCTGCGCATGCTGGGGCAGATGGCCGAAAATAACCGCGCAAGCCAAGAGGGTTCTAAGGACGCTCCGGGGCATCCCGCTTCCCCTCGAGGCGGGCGGATTGTCCTGAGCGACCGGGAATTCGGAAAGTACTGAGCGCATAAAATTCATGGGAAGAGGCCAAGCCAAAGGGACAACACTCCCTTGGCTTGGCCCCTTTTTTATTTGATAAAAACCCCTCCAAAGGGAAGCGCTTCGCGCAGAAAACGCCGCACGATGCCGTCCTCCGCTTGCAGATCCCGCTCCAGATCCTGGCTTCCGGCACCGCCGGATTGGATGAGGATCGACCCGTTCCCCGTGATTTTCCACTGGTAGCGCATATGTTGGCTGGCCAAGTGGTTGCCGTAAACCGACAACTCCAGCTTCGCGTTCTCGGGGTAAGCCAGCACCCGGCCGGCTTCGACGTATAGAGGCTCCTCCGGATGGAGCGGGAGCTCTAGGACTTGCCCTTGAGTCAACACGCCGATTTGCCCACGGCCGGAAAACTTAACTTTTACCGCATCGCGCGTGATCATCATGTTCTTCATGCTGAGGACGCGCGTTTCCATATGGATGCCCTCCGTATAGCAGAAGAGCTGGCGAAAATCGTACAGCCAATCGCTGCCCTCCGTCAGCGTTAACGTCTTTAGTCCGACCGAGGGAGGAAACGCGGCCACAAGTTGGCAAGGCCCGCTGTAATCGGAGCGAATTAGCTTGCGCTTGCGGTAAATCCCCTTGATGTCCAGCAGCTTGTCGCTTCGTTGCGCGGCGGGTCCGCGGTAAGCGATCACCTGGCCGGGGTGCAGGATATGGAGCCGGTCTCCAGGTTGCAAATCAAAGGTAACGGCTTGTCCACCCATCGTGGAAGGATCTTGATGCTCGTGCAGGTCCATTTCAATACAACCTCCAGTCCGGGGGCTTCACAATCGGAATAGGGTCAACCATTAGCGCCGTAGGGCGAAACGAACGACCCGCAGCAGGATGAAATATCCGGCAAACAACCCGGCGGCCGTAAACAGGAGGATGCGCATCTTGCGCGCGTTGGCGTCGCGGGTTTGTTGGGCTTCGGTTAATGCGTTGACGGTTGCGGATAGCTCCCGGTTGCGCTCCATCAGCTCCTCGTTTTGCTGCCGGAACATTTCCAAAGTGTCTTGGGTTTCCGCCAGCGTGCCCTGAGCTTGTTCAAGCTTGTCCACCGTAGCCGCGTAATCGTCTTTCAGTTCATTCACTTCGGCGGGGAGCTGCGAGAGTTCCTTCACGCCGTTGACCCAATCGTTCCAGGCTCCCGCATGGGCTCGATTGGCGCTTCCGAAGCATGATGCGTCCAGCAATAAGACGGTCATCAGCAAAGTCATCACGCCTAACCGATAATGTCTCATGTTCCCCACCTCCTAACAACTATTACGTTTGACGAGACGTTATGGTTTCCATGCGAAACAAGCCTCTTCACCGGCAATGTCTTGGCCGGCGAAGAGGCCTGTTTCGTCTATTTACAAGCGATACCGATCTAGCTTACAAGGCACAATTCGGTTGCCGAAGGTACATGATGGCGACCGTTCGCGGACCGCAGTGGCAGGAGATGGCACACCCGCCTTCAATAATGGCGACTTCTTTGACGTCCGTCTTTTCGAGGAGGGTATTCCTAATGAAGCCGGCTGCCTTTTCGGCTAACGTCTGCGCGACGATGATGAGCTCCCGGTCGACCTTGTGGACGTTGTCGATAAAGTGGTGGACCATTCGCTCGACGGCCTTCTCGGTTTTGCCACGGTATTTATCGGCGGAGATGACCAGCCCTTCCTTGACTTTCAACACGGGCCGGATTTTAAGCAAGCTTCCGATCATATGCTGCACGCTGGAAGCGCGGCCCCCCTTGTGCAAGTAATCGAGATTGTCCACCAGCACCTCGATTTCGACCCGGTCCCGCATTTCCTCCAGCATGCCGACCAGTTCGGAAGGGTCGGTTCCCTGCTTGGCAGCAATGGCGGCTTTCAGGACCAGTAATGCAATACCGCCGGAAACATTCAGGGAATCCACCACATGCACTCGTCCTTCGGGAAATTCGGCTGCGGCGATCAAGGCGTTTTGGTAAGTGGACGAGAGCTTGGATGACATGCTGATGTACACGATCGTATGTCCTTGCTCAACCCAAGGCGTAAAAGCGGCAATGAAATCGGCCGGGGCCGGCGCTGCCGTTCTGGGAAGGACACCGTCCTCCTCGACCCGTCGGTAGATGTCGGCGGTGGTAATCTCCAGTTTATCTTTGTAGGCGGCCTCGCCGAAAACGACATAAAGCGGAACTATTCCGATATCGTATGCGGCGGCCCAGGATTCCGGCAGATCCGAGATGCTGTCGGCGAATATTTTCACGAGTGTCAATCCATTTCCCCCAGTTGGCTTAAGTATCAAAAAAAGCGGTCTCTTCCTTTGAATTATAGAGAAGTCCCGACCGATAAGCAAAAAGCCAGTCTTCGGGGAGCGCCTAAACGGCACCTACTCCATGTTCCAAGTGAACCGCTGACGGTATTTCCGCGGAGACATGCCTTCAGTCTTGCTGAAGCAGGCCGTGAAATAGGCGGCTTGGTTAAAACCAACCTGCTCGGCGATGCGTTCGATCGTCAGGTCGGTTTGCAGGAGCAGCAGTTTGGCTTGGTCAATCCGCAGGCGCTGCAAATAAACGGCAGGCGAACAGCCGAACACCTTCTGCATGCAGCGTGCGATGTATACCGGGTGGAAATTGATGCTCTCCCCAAGCTTTTGTGCGGAAAAAGGCTCATCATAATGCTCGCGCAGATAGGAGGCTGCTTTCTCGGCGCAGGCCGACTGCGGAGGAAGCCCGGCAGGGGAAGACGAGGCGGACAACTCCACGATAACGTCTTGAAAAAGAGCCTGCTGCCGCAGCCGGACGCTGTCCAAATGGATGTCCCGATTTAATTCGACCAGCTCGTTCAGCAGGGTGATGATTTTCTGCGGCTGGGCCAGCTTGGCATATTGGGGCAGGGGGACGGTATACGACGTAGCCGTAAACGGAGGCAGGGAGATTGATCCGGGAATGTCTTTATCCGTCATGCTGCATCCGCAATGCCGGTATTCCTCCTCCTCCACGACACGCCAATCGCCCATCAATTGAAAATGCAGCCAGTGGTGCAGCGTATCTTCCCGGCAGCCCTGCGGCGCATAGTGATAGCAATCAGGGCGCAGGATCAACGCGTGACCTGCTGCCACTTCGTACTGACGGCCTTCCTCGCCGATAAATAAGCGCCCATGTTCGACGACCAGAAGGTCGAAGGCGCCGATATTTTGCCGGCTCGGATGTTTGCCGCCCACCGGGATCACCGCCGAACCGCTGACGATGTAATGGGGCAGAGGGGGCGCGGTAAATTCGATGATCGGAGGCAAAGGATACCAGCTCCTCTTAGGTTGGAATAATGAAAGATTGAGTTGATTCTATGATACATCAAAATGACGTTACCATCTATAATGTGTTTCATGCTAACACGACGACAGGGAGTTCGATGGATTCCCCGATATCCAGGAGGTTGTAATAATGAAGAAAATGAAGGGCAGCGAGAAGGATAAATTTTCCCTCTGGCTGCTCGCTTGGCCTATATTTATCGAATTGTTCCTGCAGATTCTGCTGGGCACCGTCGATACGCTGATGGTCAGCCGTATCTCCGATAACGCGGTTGCGGTTGTCGGGTTCTCCAACCAGCTGTTTAATGCGCTCACCACGTTATTTGCTACCGTGGCAAGCGGTGCGGGGATCGTCATTGCCCAGAAGATCGGCTCGGGCCGTGAGGAGGACGCCCGGACCGTGGCGATTATCGCCTTCAAAGTCACGGCCGCCATCGGCATTTTCCTTAGCATTCTGCTGATCGCCGTACCTGGGCCGATCGCCACGATGCTGCAACTGCCGGACGAACTGCTGCCGTTGGCGAAAGTCTACATCTCCGTCGTTGGCGGCGGGATGATTTTGACCGCGATGATCTCCATGCTGGGGACCGCGATCCGGAATACCGGGAATACGAAAGGCCCGATGTTTACGGCGATCGGCATGAACGTCATTCATATTTTCATGAACTATTGCTTTATCTTCGGCGCCTTCGGTTTTCCGCAATGGGGCTTGACCGGGGTCGCCATTTCGACGGTGATCAGCCGGTTGATCGCTACGATCGTGCTGCTGCTGATTTTCCTTGGCACGTTCCAGCGGCGGATCGGCTTCAAGGACATTCCGGTGTTCGATCGCAAGCTGTTCAAGGAAGTGCTCGTTATCGGCTGGCCGCTGGGCGTCAATTCAGCGAGCTGGGTGTTCTCGCAGCTGGCGATCTTCTCGTTCCTCGCGGTGCTTGGCTCCACCGAACTGGCCGCCAGGACGTATATGAATACGCTGGAGTCGTTTTGCTTCATGTTAGGTTTCTCGTTGGCAATGGCGGCGCAAATTCAGATCGCCCATCTTTACGGAGCAGGCAAAACGAAGGAAGCGTATCGTGCGGTATACCGGGTGTTGGCCTTCGGACTGCCGCTGGTTATCGTCAACGCGTTTATTCTCGTGTTGTTAGGTCCCAAGCTACTGGGGCTGTTTACGCAAGATACCGATATCTTGGCCTTATGCGCTGCGTTGCTATGGCTGAATCTGCTGCTGCAGCCTGGTAAAATGATTAACATGGCACTTGGCAACTCCTTGAATGCAGTAGGGGACACCCGTTACACAATGGTGATCTCCTTGATTTTCATGTCGGTGGTGGCAACCGGTTGTTCGTATTTATTTGGGGTATCGCTGGGTTGGGGAATCATTGCGATTTATGCCAGCATGATCAGCGACGAATATATCCGCGGCGTGTTTTCATTCTTCCGCTGGAGAGGGCGTAAGCATCTACGCATGAAAGAGCAGGAGTTGCTTCATGAACGCGGATTAAGCCAGGAAGACCAAAGGCAAGCGCTAGAGAAAACAGCAATGGAGGGAGTTGCCACTCCGGCGTTGTAAGGGTGAAGAAAAGAGAGCCGCAGGACATCCCGATTCGGGATGCCTGCGGCTCTGATTTTTTTGCAAATCCTCGTGTCATTCTTTGTTTTCTTTCACCCGGTCGGGCAGCTGTTGCACGTAACTGTCGCTGAGGCGGAGCAGTTCAAGCGCACGATTATATTCGCTTTCCGTCGTCAATGCTTGCTTCACGCCATCTTTCGCCAGCGGGTACTTCGTACCATCGTTGTACCAAACCCCTGGGATAAATAACGCCTGATCGTTCAGGAACGAGCCGGACGGAAGATAATAACGCTGCGGTAATAAGTTGTAAGACGTCTGGTTCAAAATATCCTCGCCGAAATGGATGTGGTTATCGAGATTCACGCCGAGCAGGTTAGCCACCGTTGGCAGGATATCAACCTGGCCGCCGACATTGTTCATAACCGCAGGCGTGTTGACGCCAGGGGCATGAATGAGCAGCGGAATGTTAATCATATCAATATAGCTGTAATCTCGGCCGTAGATCTCTTTCATCAGCTCAAGTCCATGTTTGTCCAGCGAATACATCGGCAAGCCAAGATGATCTCCATAGATCATAACGACGCTGTTGTCCCAAATGCCTCTTTGCTTCAAGTCCTGAATAAATTGGCCCAACGCGTAGTCTGCATAGCTTTGCGCCCGCAGATAATCGCCAACCATATTGTCCTGATAACGCTCCGGCAGCTGGATTTTATCCTTCTCATGCGGCGTCGTGAACGGATGATGCGCCGTCATCGAGATGACTTGGGTATAGAAAGGCTGTCCGGTTTGCTGCATGCGATCCAGCTCTTCGGCTGTTTTCTTGTACAGCACTTCATCTGAAGGTCCAAAGAATACGGTGTCCTCTGTACCAAACCATTTCTGGTCATAATAACGGTTAAAGCCAATCGCTTTGTACAGTTCGCCGCGATTCCAGAAATCAACGACGTTGGTATGGAACGTCGCGGTATCATAACCTTGATCCCGCATGAGTTTCGGCAAGCTCGGCAATTCCTTGTCCGGGTAGTTTTGCGTCGCCGCCTCATTATATGGAATATAGAATGAGGTATTGACGACAAATTCAGCATCGGAGGTGTTACCTTGACCAACCATTTGATAGAAATGGTTGAAGTACGTGTTTTCCTTGACCAGCTTGTTCATGTTCGGCGTCACTTCCTGGCCGTCGATCTTCAGGTCGATTAGGAAGTTCTGGAACGATTCCATCTGAATGATGATCAGGTTCTTGCCTTTGGCAGCACCGAAATACTTCGGATCGGACGGGGCGGTAATGCCCTTCAACTTATCGATTTTCGCTTGCGAGATCTGGTTTTTATCGACCAGTTCTTCCTTCTTGGTGCTGGAGAAAATCGTGTACGTCTCATAGTTCAGGATGCCCATTTGCTCGGCTTGCTTAATTTCGTTCATGCTGGCCCGGTTCGGCCAAATGTTGAAGATGCACAGCAGCAGGGAGAAGCCGAAGATGCCGGCGATTACGCCAGTGCTGGCTTTTTTTAGATTAAAGAAAGCTTTAAGCTTCTCGGCACGTTTCTTCCGGAACAGCCAGAAGCCGATTACTACGATGTCCAGAAAGATCAGCAAATAATAAGGCGCCAGCAGGGAGAACACGCTGTTCTTCACGGCGGCGACCTGATTGACCTGCTGCAGGGCAGTATAATTTACAATTACCCCATAATATTTATGATACATAACGGCTGCGAAGAATATCGCGGTAACGATCAAGTTTACAGTTAGATAAAGGCCAATCTTACGTTTGGAGGAGAACCATTCAATCAGGCAGAACAAAACCCAGATAAACGGGATTTCCTTCAGCAATGGCCCCCAAGCAGGAACTCCATCAAAAATGGCCGTCCAGACGAGATAAATCTTCAAGATCATAATGACGGAGAAAAAGACAAACGGCTTGATGTTGGCGAGCCGGATGCGATTGAATTGTGACACTTCGTTTCCTTCCTTTCCGCAAAAGCTCCTTTAGTTGAATTTAATGCCGAGTTAACAATTTTAACGCCCCATATATAATACATGAAATGATCGTAAGAATAAAATTAATCAATTCACTCAATTAGCAAGATATTCCACTCAAAAAGGGATGAAGTGCGCATAAACTCGGATTCTTGACGAATAGCGCCTCTTTTTGGTAAATTAAAGGTATTCCTTCTTTCAGGAAGCTTTTTGAATTACCTCATTTCAATGAAGTTCAAAAAGTCAGATTTGGAGCACCGAGAAGGTTGGATGAAGCTAGGGACGGAGTAGCGGAGCGTAGCTGGAAGCTACGTGAGCAACGGAAGGCCCGGGTGAATTCAAGATTCGATGTCGATATTACTTCTTGTCTAGCTTCGTGATCGAAAGATGACTTTTTGAATTACCTCTAAAGAGGAGAGATTTTGATGTCGGTGAAGGTTCTTAACTAGCAACTTCATAAAGACGGTTACACAGGGTACAGGAACGTGCCGCTTGAGGTCTGAGCGAGCCCGTATTTTCCCGTACGCTTGTTTCGGTCTATGAATGAGTTAAGAACACACGCGGAACATCTTGCAGCTTTTCCAGCTGCCGTCATCATGATCATGATGAAGCCGTGCTGTTTTCAGCACGGCTTTTTTGATTTTCTGATCGGCAACGGCGGGAGAAGTATAGGCAAAGGATGGCATACGTGCTGTCCTTTGCCTTTTTTTATGCCGGAAAGAAGGAATGACAACCCTATGAAGGAGGTTCTAACCTTGAATACATTTTCGCTAAGTACGTTGGAATATGAATGCATCAAACAGGATTTGCTGGGATACGCGGTCTCTTACGCCGGCCGCAAGAGAATCGAAGAGCTTGCGCCGATGGTGGAAAAACGCGCGATCGAACGGGCGATTGCCGAAACGGCGGAGGCACGGGCCTTGTACGGAAAGGGGGCGAGCGTACCGCTCCCCTCGTTGGAGGGGATTGATCTGGTCGTCTCTTTGCTGGGTACGGGTTATCTGTTCACCGAGCAGGACTTGATGGCGGTACAGACGTTCCTGCACAGTTGCGGGCAGCTGAAGAAATATATGGCTTCCAAAGGGGAATTGGCCTGGAGGATCGGCATTTATGCGACCGATTTGCAGGATTTGCCTGCGCTGCAGCAGGAGATTCTCCGCTGCATCCGGTTCGGGGTCATAACCGATGAAGCGAGCCGGGAACTGGAGAAGACGCGCAAGAAAATCGCCGTCGTCAAAGAGCGGATCCAGAAACGCATCCAGTCCGTGATGGCCCGTCATGCTTCCATCCTGCAGGAGAACATCGTGAGCGTGCGCGGCGGCAGATACGTGATTCCGGTCAAAAAAGACTACTACAAGCAGGTAAACGGGCGCATGCTGGACCAGTCGACCAGCGGCCAGACGGTGTTCATCGAACCCCAAGAGGTCGCGGCGCTGCAGGGCGAGCTGGAGCTGCTTCAGGGCGAAGAGGCTCGGGAGGAAGCGAAGATCCTGGGTTATCTCGCCGGAATGGTCGAACGGGAAGCGGCCGACCTCGTTCGGAATATCGAGATTACGGGGACGTACGATTTTATTTTTGCCAAAGCCAAATACGCTGCGGCGATCGGCGGGGAGGCGGTGAAGCTTAGCGAGACCGGAGACACGGTGATTCGCGGGGCCAAGCATCCGAAACTTCTGCAAACGATGGTCCCGCTCGATATGGCGATTGGCGCGAGCTACCGGACGCTGATCATCACCGGCCCCAATACCGGCGGGAAAACCGTCGTGCTGAAGACGTTTGGCCTGCTGTCCCTGATGGTGCAATCGGGTCTGCTGGTGCCGGTATCCCCGGACAGCCGTTTTGCGGTGTACCAGGGCATCCGCGCCGTGATCGGGGACGGGCAAAATCTGGAGCAGTCGCTCAGCACGTTCTCCGCTCAGATCGGTGCTCTCGTGCAAATTCTGCGGGAAGCAGGGCCAACCACTCTCGTGCTGATCGACGAGTTGGCCGCGGGTACCGACCCGGGTGAAGGGATCGCCTTGTCGATCGCAATCCTGGAGGAGTTTGCCCGGAAGGGGTCGACGGTGATGGTCACGACCCATTTCAACGAACTCAAGACGTTCGCCTCTCGGGCGGAAGGCTTCGAGAACGCGAGGATGGAATTCGACGCCGAGACGTTGCGCCCGTTGTACCGGTTGACCATCGGGCAGTCCGGCCGAAGTTATGCGATCGAAATCGCCCGCAAGCTGGGGATGACCGGAGGAATCATCGAACGCTCGCAGCACATCGTCAGCCGCCAGCTATCCGCCGATGGCAGCGGTGGCGGCATGCGGTGGGACGAGATCGTACCGGCAAAGCAAGCTTCGGCGCCTGATGAAATGCTCATGCACCGGAACCACCGGGACGCAAGGGGCGGGAAGGAACTGGGAGCGGCGGAAGCGGCGCAGCCTAAAGGGCCGGCTGACGCCGGAATGGAAGCGACACAGCCTGAGGGCGCTGCCGGCAGCGAAACGAAAGCCGGTGGAACCCCCGGTGAAGCGGACCATGCGGCCATCCAACCCTCCCGCAGGTTTGAAGTGGGCGATGCCGTCCTCGTGACGTCTCTTGGGAAAATCGGCATCGTCGTCGAACCGCCCGACTTCCGGGGAATAGCGCTGGTTCAGGTCCAGAAGCAGAAAATCAAAGTCAATCATAAACGGTTAAAGCTCTACCTCAAGAGCGAATCGCTTTATCCGGATGACTATGATCTGGATATCGTGTTCGACTCGAAGGAGAACCGGAAAAAACGCAAGCTGATGAGCAAGCGGCATGTGGAGGGGCTGGAGATTATCAAAAGGCCCGGGGAGGATTAATCGCGGGCGGTAATTTGCCGGAACGTTTGGCGATGGCAGAATCAAAGAGCGCGAGCAGAGAGGGCGGTCCCACCCCTATGCTCGCGTTTTGTCTTGTCCGATACAACTCAAGGTTTAGGCCGGGTTGTTGGGAAAAAACTGCAAAAGTGCATCTTTTTTGGGCTGAAAACTCAATTCAACCGAAAAAACTGCAAAAGTGCAGGTATTTTACGCTCATTCACCGAAATTCGGTGATACGAGAGCAAATAACTGCACTTTTGCATCAATTCCCCGATTTTCTACCATTCCGTCTTAAAAAAACTGCATTATTGCAGGTATTCCGCCATCCGGAATAGGAAGCGACCAATTACAATTGTTTGGCGAGCGTCGCCACAAATTGCTCCAGGAACGCCTGGTCTTCGGCGTCAAACCGTCCTTTCAGCGGACTGTCGATATCCAATACGCCAAGGAGTTGATCCCCCTTAACGATCGGTACCACAATCTCGCTGTTGGACGCCGCATCGCAGGCAATGTGGCCCGGAAAAGCGTGAACATCCTCGATCCGCAGCGTTTCGCGGCGTTCCGCGCTGGTGCCGCACACGCCTTTGCCGAGCGGAATCCGGATGCAGGCCGGAAGGCCCTGGAACGGTCCGAGCACCAGCTCCTGGCCGTCGTACAGATAAAAGCCGACCCAATTGATATCATCTAAGAAAAAGTTCAGCAGCGCGGCGGCGTTGGCCAAATTGGCCACCTGGCTGTTCTCCTCGTAAATTAGCGCCCGAAGCTGCGACAAGACGGCGTTCTGCCGTTCTGCGCGGGAGCCGCTATATTCGCTGGCTTGAAACATGCGTCATTCCCTCCTTGAAGCTGCGGACGGGCCTAGGCCGCCGACAGCGATACATCCATTATAAAGAAGTTTTTTGTCGAGGGGTAGCATCCCGTCGAAAAGGAAATTGTTTTTTTCTTACAAAGTCCGACACCGAGTGCTATTTTTTATCAAATTTGCAAAATATGTTTTTTGGCATCATGAGGTAAAATAGGGACAAGATTAATGAAAAGGTGATTTTTATGGTATCTCAAACTCTCCGAGGCGCAAGCCGTACCAATAACAAAATCAGCAACGATCTGAAGGCGACCATCGAGCATCTGCGTCTGGAATTGATGAATGCCGCTACCCAAGATAACTTCAGCAGCGGCACGATTCTGGAATTGAGCCAACGCCTGGATCAATATATCGTCATGGCCCAAAGTCAGATGCTCGGTAAATAAGCGGCCGCCGGTTCCTCCGTGCCCAGCGCTTTCTCGATGAAGGTCTGGACCTCCTCGGCATACTTTTTGGGATTGATGCCGTAGGCATTGGCATGGACCGCGCCTTCCACGAGCAGAATTTCTTTGGGTTCGGGCTTCTGACGGTACATCTCCCGGCTCATGTACGTCGGTACGTAATTGTCTTCTGTGCCGTGGATGAACAAAACCGGCAGCGTGCTGTTTTCGACGGCCTTGATCGGGCTGACCTGGTTCAGTCGGAAGCCGGCTTTGCGCTGCAGCATCTTGTCAACCAGAGGCAAGAGCGGCTTGGCCGGCAGCTTGTTCAGCTTGGAGATCTGATGGCGCATGAGCTCCGTCAAGTCCGAATAGGGGCAGTCGGCGATCACGAATTTCACATTCGGATGGGCGATGGAGAGATACTCCAGGACCGTTCCGCCCCCTAGTGATTGGCCATGCAAGCCGATCACACTACCCTCCCCGTAATTCTCCAGGATCCAGTGAACCCATGTTTGTACATCGTATTTTTCCTGAAACCCATAAGTCGTGTAGCTTCCTTCACTCCCGCCATGCCGGCGCTGATCTACCAGCAAAATGTTAAACCCCGTCTGTTGGAACATGTCGATATATTGCGTGGAGGCGTGCAGCGAAACCGTATAGCCGTGAACGATGATCATCCAGCGGTGGCTCTCGGGAAACAACTCCAGCACGTACCCGTACAACTTCAGTCCGTCCCGGGACATCACTTGAACCGGTCGTTTGGGTAGCCGTTCGAATTGATCGCGGGTATAGACGCCGGTTCGCTCCAAATATTCGTAAATGCTCTCATTGGTTTGCAGCCGCATCTGGGTAATCTGGCGCACCGCAAAACGCGGCAAGCCGCTTACGAAGACCAGCACGGCCAGCAGCAAAACTAAAATCACGATCGTAAATACCATGTGCGTGGTTTCCTCCTTGCGAGCCTATCCGTAAAGCTCTCTATGTTTATAATAGTATCACCGAAAAGTTGGAAGGAAAATCGCCTTTCTGGGAAATTTGCCCCGTCGCGCGCTCGGATGCTTATCATTTGAATAACGGCGGGAACGGTGAGACTTATTTGATACAACAACGAGACGGATCCGTCCAAATTCCGTGTTAGAATGAGTCCGATTGGGGGCACATTTCGAAAAACGGACTATTTGGGGGATATGTAATGCGTGTTTTTGGTATTTGCGGACAAAGGTTACGGATCGGCCTGTTGACGTTGCTCATCTTGGCCCTTCCTGGAGTCTCGGCTCCGGCGGCGCAGGCGGCGGGGACGCCTGGGGCGGCCAAAGGAGGACTAGCCGACTCCTCATTTATGGACATGGAAGCGCATTGGGCTCGTGACGCCGTGGAATCGCTCCGCTCGAAAGAGCTCTTGTCGGGTTATCAAGACGGACGGTTCCGGCCGGAAGAAGCGATCTCAAGGGCAGAGTGGGTCGCGCTGTTGAATCGGATGGCAGGATTGACCCGGCACGGCAGCGGCGAAACCGCGGATACGCCGGTTTCCGGCTTTGCGGACGTGCCCAAGACGGCATGGTATAGCGGTGATGTAGCCATTGCCTTGAAGGAAGGATACGTGCAAGGGAGCAAGGATGGAAAATTCCGGCCCCGGGAGAAGATCAGCCGGCAGGAGGCCGCGGCGATGCTAGGACGCCTCCTTCGCCATCAATCGGCGACAGCTCTCGACAAGTCCGGCGGTACCCCTTTTACGGATGCGGACAAGCTGGCCGAGTGGGCGGCAGGCGACGTGATGGCCATGGTTCAGGAAGGCTTGATCGCCGGGAAGCCGGACGGTGCGTTTGAGCCCCGGCAGGCGTTGACGCGAGCCGAGGCGGCCGTTATTTCCGTAAGGCTCTTGGATTGGCTAGAGCGCCACGCGGATAGCCGCACGTATAGCGAAGCTGGCGTTTACGGCGAGACTCCGGGCAAAGTCATCCATAACGTAACGTCCGCCGAAGTAACGGCCGGGGGAGTTACGTTGCGGAATATCAGGGTGTTAGGGGATCTGGTGTTGGCTGCTTCGATCGGAGATGGCGAAGTGACGCTGGACCATGTTCAAGTAGACGGAGAGCTGGTTGTGGAGGGGGGGCGGAAAATTAGCCTAAACGGCCGTTTTGCGGCTATCCGCCTGGAAAAAGCCAAGGTCGACATAAGCTTAACGTCAGGTTCCATCGGTGTTTTGGAGATTGCGCAGGGGAGCGACGAGGCCAAAGTGAGGCTGGCGAAGGAAACGTCCGTGGACAAGGTCGAGCTGAGAGCCCGGGCCGGCATTTACGGAACAGGAAATATCCGCCGAGCCGAGGTGTTTGCAAATGAAGCCATCATTGAGCAGATGCCCGAGCAGTGGGAGCTGGCGGACAATATCCGTGCGAATATCGGCGGGAAATGGAGACAAGGCAACAGCAGAAACGTGCCATCGGTTCCGTCTCCAGGAAGCGGAGGGGGCTCAGGAGGCTCCGGAAACGGCGGCGATCCGGTCCAACCGCCGAAGCTGGAGCTGGAGCAACCGGCTGACCTCGAGATGGAGACGGGAGATACGATGCCTTTTCCGGTCCTCGCAGTCAAGCCTTCCGGGGCGGTGCTCAGCTACGTCTCGGAAGCGCCGGGAGTTGTGGCCGTTGATGAAAAGGGCAGCAAGCTTAGCGCAGTAGCCGCAGGTAAAGCCGGGATCAAGGTGAAAGCGGTCTACGGCTCGCAATCGACGGAGCGGCGTTTTGAAATTACGGTAGGGCCGAGGGTAACCGCCCAGGATGCGGTGAAAGGATACCCACCGATCATCACAATCCCTGCGGACGTAAAAAAAATACCGATTCCTGAATTTCCGGGTTTTACGGTAAAGCTGCTATCCGCCATTGCCGATCCGCCCGACATTTTTCCCGGGGACGGAACCATCAACCCGCCTTCTTGTTGGGGGGTGATGACTACCCTGAATTATGAGGTAACTAAAGTCAACCGTCCGGATGACAAAGCCCTTTTGCGTGTTCGAGCCGCCATCAGCGGCAAGGCGGACAGTCCGGATGCGGATTTGTCCCTGATCGCCAAATGCGTAGCCGGGCTCGGTTGGGAGAACCCGGCGCCGGGGACTCGCAAAATTAATTTTCCGGATTACGCGGTTCCGGGGGTTCGCATGAAGTTGCAATCCGTTGTGGACGGAAAATACGTCATTCGCGAGGACGGAACTTTTGATGAATTTCCGGCAACCGATCTCGACATCCAGGTGATCTACCGGCTCACTCGCGAATCCAGCGGGGAGTATGCCGATACCGATCCGATCCCGTATACCTTGCCGAAGAAAACGATCAACGCGAAGTACTTGGCCGATCAGGTGGCAGCGAATTATGAGCCGCAGGCGCTTCCGGATGGAAACGGCGGCTATAAGCTGAACCTATTCGGACCGGATTCGGGAGTTCCGATCCTGGAGGGCACGGGGTATGGGGTCAAATTTAACGGGATCGATATCGTGCCTCTCCTCTATATCAAGCCGGACGGAACCTTGATCCAGGGATACACGGAACGGACGCAAACCTTCTCGCTGGAGATTTACAATCTGAACGATCCGGCGGATTGGAGCTTGATATTAAAGGATTTTACCTTAACGATTCCGGCCAAGAGCACGAAGCTGAGCCAGCCTCCCGAGCTTTCCGCTAATACAATAAGGCTCTATAAGAACCATTATGACGAATCCATCCTAAGTTTGAAAATGATGGATGGCAGTCGTCAATACATTCAGGACGAAAACCTTTACTTCAGGATGTATATCGTGGATACGAATGAAGATTGGGGAGGCTTTGTTCGGCTTGGGCAGGGCTATGAATTCAGGAAGATCGTCGGCCCCGATCATCCGGCAGGAACTTTTACGCTTGCCGTGGAGGCGCCGGACGGGATTTTTAGTCCGGAGGATGAGGCGCAGATCGAAAGTTTAAGGGTAACGATAACGGTTGTAGAGAGGCTTTAACCGGCCTAGAAGAGCGCGAGGCGAGGGAGTTGGATCTCCCCGTCCCGCGCTTTTCGCGTTCGAACTTCACCCTCCCCCGGATACGGTCTAATGCCTTGTACGCTTATCTGGCAACGTCTATAATTAGTATCGCAAGAAATATCCGGATAGACTGGGGGTTCAAGGCGAAGGATGGACGCAAAAGAGTTAACGGTCAGGCCGTTTATCGGCCGTGAGCGGGAACGGTCGGCTTTGGACCTTTGGCTGAATGATGCGAAGGCTCCGTTTACCTTGTTCTCCATTACGGGCTTGGGCGGAATCGGCAAAACATCATTAATGCACGAAATGCAACTGATGGCCCAAAATAAAGGGGCGCTGACGTTGTGGATCGACAGCCGGTCGTGCGCGCATACGCCTTCCTCATTTATCGACGCTTTGGCGGGGGCGGTAGCTTGGGAGTTGGGCGGGCGTGTTCCCGACTCCCCCTTGCAACCTTTGCTGCAGGCCTCGCCGGACAATCGGGTCCTCTTATGCATGGATAACGGCGAAGAACTCTGCCTGCTGCAGGAAAACTGGCTGACCGAAGCGTTTCTCCCCAAGCTTCCCGCCTCGGGGTTGGCTATCGTGATGGCGACCCGCCCCGCTTTGTCGGCCGTCTGGAGGATGCATCCGG
The DNA here is from genome assembly GCF_022427145.1 of Paenibacillus timonensis. Classification (GTDB taxonomy): domain Bacteria; phylum Bacillota; class Bacilli; order Paenibacillales; family Paenibacillaceae; genus Fontibacillus; species Fontibacillus timonensis. The sequence continues at coordinate 78,069 of NZ_JAKSXN010000012.1, read as the reverse complement.
CGTGGGGAAGGCGAATCGTGGAGCTTCCTTTGGCGAATTTCACCCGTTCGGAGGCGGCCGAATATGCCCGGGCGACCGGGCTGTCCGATCCCGAATGGGTGGGCGCAATCGCCAGGGCGAGCGATGGGCACCCGATGGCGCTGGCCTTGTCGGTCGACCTGGCGGCTAAGGGGGAGAACTTGCTTGAGGCGGAGAGGATGCTCCCCTTATCCCAAACGATCAGCGCACACGTGTTGCGCGAATTGGCCGCGCCGGAGCTGCAGCCGCTGATCGATATCCTGACCCTCCTCCCTTACGCCAATCAGGAGATGCTCTCCCGCTTGTCCGGCGAGGAGGTCGAAACGAAGCAATATCGGCAGTTGTCGAATTTATCCTTCGTCCGCATTCGGGCCGAGGGCCTTGCGCTGCACGATTTGGCCCGCTCCCATCTGCAACGGGATTTCCGCCAGCGGGAGCCGGAACGGTTGCAAAGGCTAGGACTGTCGGCGGCGGAACTGCTTTGCCGAAAGCTGCAGTCCGGCGACCGTCTGGCCCGCAAGGAGGTAGCCGCGCAGTTGCTGCAACTGGGAAAAGTGATGTTCACGCACAGCACCGGATATGCCCACCTTGGCAAGGATTCTTTTACCCCTCCCATAGAGCAGATTCGGGAAGCGGATGGGCCCGGGTTGAGACGGATTTTGGAAGAGTGGTTCGAATACAGCACCGATCCGCATCAGCGGGCGGCGTATTTGGGGCTGTTCGATCAGTTGTTAAGCCGATTCCCCGAAAGCTTTGGCGTTCTTCGCGAAGAGGAGGGGCGTCCTGCGGGGTTTTTCATCACCGTGCTGCTTCACCGGGAAACGGGGCGGCTGCTGAGCAAATACTTCCCGGACGAACTGGCGGAATGCTGCGATGAGACGGAATGGAACCGCGAGCCGGAGGAGGCCGATACCTATTTCGCGCTGCTCGTGGCTGCAAGGGACGACGTACTCGGGTTTACCCGGGAAGAATTAGTCGGAACGCTCATCCTCGATCGCCTATCCTTGTTGGGAGACGGAAGCCGGGCCGTGCTGGTGGCGACGAACAACGAGCTTAAGAAATTCCTGCAGGGCATGGGATTCAAGCTTCGGCCGACCGTTACGCGGGCCTGCGACGTTTCTTGGGCCCGGGCTGACGTCCTGGAGCTTGATTTGCGCGGAGATCTGTTCGGGGATTGGATCCTGTCGCTTTTTACGGAAGGGCGAGGACCGGGAGGGGAACCGACGCATTTCTCCCAACCTTTAGCCATGCATACAGCGGAGATGGGGGCGTTTCGCAGAACCGACCTCTCGGAGTCCGAGGTGCGTAAAATGCTCTCCCGGCTAGGCGAGCCCGCTGGGCTGAATGAGGTCGCCAAAGCGATCGGATGCGAAGGCGGGGCCGGGCTGAAAGGGTTCATAAATTCGATTTTCGAGGATGAACGGTACGGTTTGTCCCAAGAGGACAGGACGATCTTGCAAGTGACCTACCGTCAATATCCGGGAAATCCGACCGCAGCGGCAAGCCATTGCGGGATGAGCCGGGCTACGTATTATCGGCATCTGCGGACGGCGATCGCGAACTTTTCCCATGTATGGAAGACGGCTTATCTTGAACATATCCTGCCACCGGGAGAATGAGGAGCGTGCGAAACATGTACAAATGCGGGGGGGACATCCCCGTGCTGGAAGGCGAAAGGCTGCGTCTCCGGCGGATGGAGAGAAATGATGCGGAGGTCATGTTTCGTTATTGGAGCGATCCTGCAGTCACTAAGTATATGAATGTTCCGCCGTTCGCTTCCGTAGAGGAAGCCTGGGAGATGATTAACCTGCTTAACGGTTTATCCGAGAGCGAAGACGCGCTCCGTTTCGGCATCGAGCTCAAGGAGGAGAAGAAGCTGATCGGGAGCTGCGGCTTTAACGTCTGGGAGCTGGCCGGGGCCTATCGCGGAGAGATCGGCTACGACCTGGGCCGCGATTACTGGGGGCACGGGTATATGTCGGAAGCGCTGCGAATGCTGCTCGCTTACGGGTATGAGACGATGGGGTTAAACCGCATCGAGGCGCTGGTTGATCCGCGGAATGGGGCATCCCGCAGACTGCTGGAGGCGTTCGGGTTCATGGAGGAAGGCCTGCTCCGGCAGTATCAAAGGACGGAGAGCGGATTCGTCGATCTGCTGATGTATTCCTTGCTGAAGAAAGAATATTATGGGGAGGGACAACTTAACGATGGAGCTTGCGAAAAAAAACATCGGGGCGCTTCACCGTCTTGATCCGCTCAGCAAGCTGGTCACGTTAACCTGCCTGGCAGCGCTCGCCATGCATTGGGACGATCCGCGGCGGCAGGCCGTACTGTTGCTGGCGCTGATCGCGGCGGCCAAGCTGGGGGCCGGGATGAGCTGGCGGCTGCTGCTGCGGCGTATCGCCTGGATCTTAGGCTTTGGCCTGCCGTTATTTGCGGTGACCGCGCTTGCCGTGCAGCTCCGGGAAGGCGGAGCCGGGGGACTGCTGCCGTTTTCAGCCGCTGCGCTTAGCGATGCTTCGGCGGTAACCCTGCGAATGGTCAGTTTGTTCTTGTCCTCGCTGGCTTATATCGAGTCTACCGATCCTAAGGACTTCGTCGTAATGATGACGACCCGGCTGAAGCTGCCGTACCGGTTTGTGTTTGGCATCTCGATGGCGCTGACGTTTCTGCCGCTGCTGGCCGAAGAAGGCAGGCAGGCTGCGGCAGCCCGCAAGCTTCGCATGGGCCGGCACCCGCGAGGAATCGTGGAGCGACTGGAACAGCGGCGCGGACAGCTGGTCACTGTATTCGCCGGGGCGATTCGACGCGTGGAACAAACCGCCGGGGCGATGGACGCCAAGGGCTTCGGCGCGTATCGGGAGCGGACGTTTTTGCGGGAGGTACCGCTTGAGGCGGTTGGTGTATGCACGATGATCCTAAGTTTGATTTTGACGGCGGGCCTGTGGAGGGTGTAAGGTACTTCATTCGCTTGCAGGCCCGAGGGGCCTGGCATTCCGGTGCCTTGCGGCATAAGACCCCATGCCGAGGAGCAAAGGCTCAAAAAAAGGACTTGACGCGGATTGATTGTTAACCTAAATTATCATTTATGGTTAACAATTAGGATAACGACGAGAGGATGGTTCAAGTGAAAGGAGCAAGTTCCGGCAAAACGTTCCAACGCTTCACCACGCTGGATATCGTACTTATGGCGATGCTGGCGGCGGCTAACGCCGTGATGACGGTTTTTCTGTCGCCATTAAATCAGGCGCTGAACGGGTTGGGGGGACCGATCCTTACCTCCACGATCACCGGGTTGTATATGATTTACGGACTGTTGGCGTATTATATTATCCGCAAACCGGGTACGGCCTTGATTACCTATGGCATCGGTGCGGTCGTCCAAGCCTTTATGGGAACGGCGTACGGCATTTTGTCCTGCTTCGTGGCCGCGGCTTGTTATTTGATTATCGTGGAAGCGGCTTTTGCCCTTGTGCGATATAAAAAATGGAGCTGGCCAATGTTGATGATTACGGGAGGCGCGATGGTGCCGTTGTGGTTCTTCTTTGCCGCCCAGATGTTCGGCTATACGAAGTGGGGCATGGATGTTCTGCTGATCGCGTTAGTCGTCCGGGTGCTAAGCGGCATGATCCTGTGCGGGCTGCTGGTCAAGCTGCTAGGCGACGCCTTGGCCGGCAGCGGACTGCTTCGCCGCTTCGCGGCCGGACGCCGGGCGGAAGCGTAAGATGCCGCGGGCGGCACTGGAGCTGCACGGCGTCAGCTACGCGTTCGAGCCCGGCGGAGACCCGGCGGTGCAGGGCGTGACACTCACCGTGGAACGCGGGGAGTGGGTGGCGCTCGTCGGGGCGAGCGGCAGCGGCAAATCGGCCCTGGCGCAGCTGATCAGCGGTTATCTCCCCCGCGCCGGGGGAGGGAGCCGTTCGGGCCGAGTGCTCGTAGATGGCGTCGATCCCGCGGAAGCGGAGATCGGCGAGGTCGCCCGGCGCGTCGGGGTCGTATTCCAGGACCCCGACGCGCAGCTCGTGCAGGGCCGGGTCGAAGACGAAGTCGCCTTCGGCCCGGAGAACCTGCGCGTGCCCGCCGCTGAGTTGGAACAGCGGGTCGCGGACGCGCTGGCGGAGGTGGCGTTGACGCCCCGTCGCCTTGCGCCCGTGCACGCGCTGTCCGGCGGCGGACGGCAGCGCACCGCGATCGCGGCGGTGCTGGCGCTGGAGCCGCCGCTGCTCGTGCTCGACGAGGCGGCGGCCAGCCTCGACGCCGCCTCTCGCCGGCGGCTGCTGGCGCTGCTGCGCCGCCTGCACGGCGAAGGCCGGACCATCGTGACGATGTCCGGCCGGATGGACGAGCTCGCGCTGGCTGCGCCGCGGCTCGTCGTGCTCGACGCCGGAACCGTCGCGTTGGACGGTCCGGCGGAGCGCATCCGCCGCGGCGCGAGCGCGCGGCTGGAAGCGCTGGGCCTGCTGCCGGCCGGCACGGCGGCGCCTGCGGCAGCAGGCCCAAGCGGCGGCGGCCCCGCGGGGACCGCCGCCCCTGCCGAGGCGCGCGGCAACCCGCGCGCGCCGGGCCCTTCCGCCGCCGTGCCCGCACCGGCGGCGATGCCCGTGCCCCTGCTCGAGGCGCGCGGGCTCAGCTACGCCTTCGCCCGCGGGGCCGAGCCGGTGCTGCGGGACGTCCGCCTCACGCTGTACCCCGGCGAATGGCGGCTGCTGTGCGGGGACAACGGCTCCGGCAAAACCACGTTGTCCCGCCTGTTGATGGGCCTCCTGCCCCCGCCCAAAGGGACGGTGTTCTGGCAGGGCCGGGATACCGCCCGCCGGACGCTGTACGATCTGGCGTCCGGGATCGGCTACGTGTTCCAGCAGCCGGAGCAGCAATTCGTCGCCTCGACCGTGTGGGACGAGCTGCTGTACAGCCCGCGCACCGAGCTAGGGCTGCGGCCGCGGGATCCCGTGCCGGAGGAACTGCGGCAGCGGGCCGAGCGCATGCTGGAGGCCATCGGTTTAGCCGGTAAAACCGGCGAATCCCCGTATTGGCTAAGCGGCGGGGAGAAGCGGCTGCTGAGCGCAGCCTCCGTCATGATCTGCCCGAAGCGGCTGTATATCCTCGATGAGCCTACGGCCGGCATCGATTATGGCGGCGTTCGCCTGCTGACGGCATTGTGCCGCGAGGCGCTGGGGCAGGGAGCCGCACTGATCATGATCACCCATGAGCCGGAGCTGTTCGAAGGCCAGCCGGTCAAACGCTGGAGGATGGCGGAAGGGCAGCTCCGGGAGGAAGAACGGAATGAATCCCGCCCATGAAAATACGTATAACGATACGGACGACAAGCCGGGTCATGACCCGCGTTTGGCCGTCCGTCTTTCTTTTTTCGGGGCATTCTACTATAATGGATGCTTATGGAATCATTGCCCGGATGGTAAAGAAAGGAAGTATCGTTCATCATGAAACCAACCAAACTGAAACGGAATTATATCTTGACCGGCTTGCTATTATCCACGTTTTTGGCCGCCATCGAAGGCACGGTTATCGGGCCGGCGGGCCCGCGGATCGTCGGTGATCTGGGCGGAGCCCGGCTGCTGGGCTGGGTGTTTACCGCCTATCTGCTGACGATGTCCGTCACAACGCCGATTTTTGGCAAAATCAGCGACCTGTACGGGCGCAAGCCGGTATTCGTCATCAGCTCGCTGCTGTTCCTGGCCGGCTCGATTCTGTCCGGTACAGCCCAAAGCATGGGCCAGTTGATCGGATTCCGCGCCCTGCAGGGGATCGGGGCCGGCGGCTTGGTACCGGTTACGTTTACGATCATCGGCGACATTTATTCCATCGAGGAGCGTTCCAAAATCCAGGGCTGGATCAGCTCCGTATGGGGCATTTCCTCCTTGATCGGTCCGCTGCTGGGCGGCTATGTCGTGGATTCGCTGAATTGGCGCTGGGCCTTCTATTTTAATGTACCGTTCGGCTTGCTATCGCTCTATTTCATCATTGTTTACCTGCATGAGCGGATCGAGAGACGGAAGGTCAAGGTCGATGTTCTGGGGGCGCTCACTTTTACGGTCGGCGTCTCCGCCTTGCTGATCGGGCTGGCGACGGGCGGGCAGCAGCTGGCCTGGAATTCCCCGTGGCTGATCGGGATTTTTGCCGTGGCGGCTTGTTTTCTGGTGCTGTTTTTCGTTGCCGAACAACGCGCCGAGGAGCCGCTGGTGCCGCTGAAGCTGTTCCGGATTCGCGACATCGCCTTTTCCAATGCGACCAGTCTCTTGGCAAGCGCCTTGCTGATCGGACTTACCTCGTATCTGCCATTGTGGATTCAAGGGGTGCTCGGCCAAAACGCGACGGTTTCCGGACTGGCGCTTGCCCCGATGTCTATCGGCTGGATGCTTGGCTCGGTCCTGGGCAGCCGCTGGCTGATTACCCGCGGTTCTCGCTACACTTCGCTGATCGGCATGGTGATCATCGCTTTTGGCGCGGCGGGGCTGGCCACGATCCACGAGGCCACGCCGATTTGGCCGCTGCTGATTTTTAACGCGTTGTATGGGATCGGGTTCGGCTTTTCGTTTACCGTATTTACGATCATCGCCCAGTCCTCGGTCGGCTACAACCTGCGCGGCGCGTCCACGGCGTTGAATTCTTTCGTCAAATCGATCGGGCAGACGATCGGCGTCACCGCCTTCGGCACCTTGATAAATCTGCATATCGCGTCCCAGACGAAAAATGGCACCGCAGCGGGCATCCCGATTTCGCAGGACGATATCGACCAACTGCTGTCTCCCGAAAAAGTCCATCTGCTGGCCCCCGAACTGTGGGGCGAGCTGAAGCAGGTATTGGCGCAAAGCCTGCATACGCTGTTTATCGTCATGGCCGTCATTGCCGTAGTCGGGATTCTCTGCGCTTTAGGGTTGCGCAACCGGGCTCCGGGGCAGGAGGAGGACGCCAAGGCAAAAGCGGGCGATCCCGCCGTGGACAAAGCCTAGCGTAGGTTTTGCCCTTTGATCTAAGCTTTCTGGCGCCGGAGCATGTAATGGCAATGGCCTGTCCTAAGCGCCTACTCAAGGCTGCCGACTCCTGTAGAATGTTGAAACGGGACGGTAGCCTGTTTTGCGTATGCCGGTATAAAATCGCCCGCCTCTTCGCACCTTAACGGGAAAGGGGAGGTGTAACTATGAACAAGGAAATGAACATTGACCAACATACGCTGGTGGACGCCTGGCAAAAGCAGCTGCCGGAATACCTGAATCCGGGGGACTCCGCGCAGGTGCAAGCCGATGCGGCCAACCCCCAGGGGCTGCGGATTCATATCAATGCGGCGGGACATCAGTTTTACTCCTTTGATTTTCAGTGCTCTTATATGGACCCGCGCGAGGTTCGCGTCGATTTGGTTGATGTGGAGCGGGACGGGCAGACGATCGCGGAGAACAGCGTACAAATTCAGGAACTGGCCGGGGATTACGTCCGCCATATCCACGAATGCGCCCAAGCGTTGTCGCCTCTGACGAACCCTTAATAGTAGAGAAAGCGAGGACAATTGCGATGGCACGAAGCAAATCGGGTATCGATAAAAATTTGACCAACGTGGCCGAGGATTTGGAACGAACCCCGGTGAATGCGCATCAAGCCCAGCAGATGCAGCAAAAGGTGAATGATCGCCGGCACCGGGATATCAACAATCGCGACAACAACAAGGATATGGATCCGACTCATTAAATGAGGTTATGGCCCGGGCAGAAATCGGCAAACCACGCCCTTTCCTACCCGGATAATATGAAAAAATCACCTTATTCTGCTTAGATCAAAGGAGATCGGCGTAATAAGGTGATTTCATCACTCTATTCTATTGAAGGGAAATCTCCCGGATCTCCCCAAAAAGGCTGTGTCCAGGTTCATCGTGATGATGATCCCGGAAACAGCCTTTTTGCTTTATTTCCGCAGCAATGGGGCGAGCTTCTCGGCTTCGCGGCCCATTTTCTTCAACAGTTCGATCATGATTTGCTTCTCTTCGTCGTTCAACCCGCTAAGCGCATGGTCGATCCGATCGGCGAATTCCGGGTACAGCTGATCCATCAGCTCCTTGCCTTTCGGCGTTAACTCGGCATAAATCACGCGCCGGTCGCGCGGACAAGGCGTCCGGTGCAGCAAGCCTGCCGCTTCAAGCTTGTCGATCACGTAAGTCACGTTGCCGCTTTGGAGCAGCAGCTTGGCGCCGATTTGCTGGATCGGCTGCGAGCCTTTGTAATAGAGGACCTCCAGGACGGCGAAGGCCGTCGGATTAAACCCTTGGATTTTACTCCCCGTCACCGCATGTTCGTTGACGCTCTTAAACGATTTGGCAAAAACCCGGTACAAATGCAGCGACAAGTCCGTTCCGCGTTCTTCGGTTGTCATCATGTGCATCCCGCCCTTACTTTATATTTGTGAATCTTTGAACAAGGTCGAATTATTGTAATCTTAAAACACCCGCGAATTAAAAAAAATATAATTTATCACAATTTGCGCTTTTTTTAATGGAAATAAATGTTTGTTACTGCGCCTCGGGCCTGCTTGAAATTTCAGCCTGCGGCATAGGGAACGAATCCTCCCTGAGACGGATGGATTCTCTTCTTCGATTCATTAAGATAACTTCATAATCGTTGTGGGGTAGGGGATGAGGGAACAATGACGGGATTTGGGAACAAATCGGCGGGCCGGGAAAAGTCCGGGCTCCTGCAAAACCGCGCCTACTTGGCGTTGCTGTCCGCGCAGCTGGTATCCAATGTGGGGGATTGGCTGTATTTGCTTGCTTTGCTGACCATGGTCGGCCTCAAGTGGCAAGCGACGCCTTGGGAGATTACGATGGTCTCGCTGTTTATGGTGCTGCCCGTATTGGTGGGCGGTCCGTTGGCCGGGATGCTCGCGGACCGGGTAGAGCGCAAGAAGCTGATGGTTTTCTCCGATCTCGTGCGATTCGTGGTGCTTCTGGGTTTCGTCTTCGTGACGGCGATCTGGCAGGTGTACGTCCTGTTGATCGCCAAGGGGATCTTGGACGTGATCTTCTCGCCGGCGAAGAACGGGAAAATCAAAGAGATCGTTCCGCATGAGCAGTTGGATCAAGCCGTTTCCTACAGCGCCATCATTGAACAGGGCACCAAAATCATCGGCCCTGCCTTGGGCGGCATGCTGACGGCTGCTTTTAGCGTTACGGTGTGTTTTGTCGTGGATGCGGGAACCTTCCTTGTATCCGCGCTCTTGTTAAGCAAGGTGCCGGGCAAGCTGCGGAGCGCTGCCGGGCAGTTGAACACGGCAGAGGGAGGTACCGGGGATCCGGCTTCCGTTAATAACAAGCAAGGCTTCTGGACGGAAATGGCAGCCGGTGCGAAAATCATCGGCGGGATTCCGCTGCTCGCCTACAGCACTTTGATTTTGTGCGCCAGCCTGCTCGTCCTGCAGATCGCCGACTCGCAAGCGGTGGTCCTGTTCCGGGAGATCCCCGGCGTGTCCGATGACCTGCTCGGATGGTGCATCACGTTTAGCGGAATAGGTACGCTGACGGCGGCGTGGTTCGCGCAGCGGCTGCGCATCACCCCTTTGTTCAAAATGGGCATCGGCGGGGCCGTGCTGGGGCTGGTGTTCGCGGCAGCAGGTTTCATCGTGAGCCGATTGCCTCTTACGGACGGAGTAACGGCTCTGATGCTGACGCTGTTTGCATTCGCCGGGCTCGGCGCCGGTATGACGTTTATCCCGTTCCAGGTCATGCTGCAGCAGCGCACCCCGGAAGCGGTGACCGGCCGCGTTTTCGGAACGGTGTCGAGCTTGACCTCGACCGCGACGTTGATCGGACCGCTGTTCGGCGGTTCGCTGGTCACCGCCTTCGGACCGGAGCCCGCCTTTATCCTTTCGGGCTGCCTGATGGCCGCTATCGGCTTCTTGCTGCTGGCATTTGCCCCGGCGATCATGAAGCGGGACCGCGTGGCCGCCGAACCGGCCATGGGAGCGTAACGGAACGGCGGCGGGGCAGCCCCGCCCCGGCCGGACATGTACAAAAGCGCATCATGTCTTATAATGGAAGAAACGACGGGAAGATTCGAGGAGATTTTTTTGGAACCCAAACAAGCATGGTTGGAAGTGAATATTCATCAAGCGGGATACGAGGCAGGGAAAGCTGCCGTTCAACAAATCTCGCTCGAGGTCAAGCCCGGTGTGCTCACCGGGCTGATCGGGCCGAACGGGGCAGGGAAGAGCACGACGTTGAAGGCGATCCTTGGCCTGCTGCCGTATACGGACGCCGCGGTGGAATTTCACGGCGGGGCGAACCATTATGCCTATATTCCGGAGCAACCGGTGTTCTATGACACCTTGACGTTATGGGAGCATTTAGGGCTAGCCGCAGCCGTCTACGGAATGGACGAGCCCGAATTCGAGCGGGAGGCCGGGGCGCTGTTGGAGAAGTTCCGCATAACTGAAGCGCGGGACCTGCTGCCTGGCGGTTTCTCCAAGGGCATGCGGCAAAAAATGATGCTGATGATCGGATTCCTGAGCCGTCCGGACGTTTATATCGTCGATGAGCCGTTTATTGGCCTGGACCCGCGGGCGACCAAGGATTTTCTCGGCTTGCTGGAGGAGGAGCGCCGCCGCGGGGCCGGCGTGTTGATGTCCACGCACGTGTTGGATACGGCGGAGCGGATCTGCGACGATTTTATCCTGATTTCGGACGGCCGGGTTAAAGCCAACGGCACGCTGGACGACATCCGTGCGGCTGCGGCAATGCCGGGGGCTTCCTTGTTCGATTGCTTCGATGCCTTAACTTGAAGCCCGTTATCGGGACAAGGCGGAGATCGGAGAGCGGAGAGAGGGGGCTGGAGCATTTGAGGAGCATGACATCCATGACGGCTCGGCGTCTATTTGTCCGGCGCTGGCGGGATCGGTTTCGGGAGAAGCTGGGCGTCTTGAAGTTTACATTTGATTGGACGATCCTTTTGTATCTTGGCATTCCCGGCTTGTTGTTAGGCGGCCGGGCCTATTACGGGTTATGGCGGGATGAGCTGCCGGCTTGGCTGACTCAACTGCCGTATCCGATCGTCCCGGTCCTGCTGCTGTTGCTTCTGTATAGCAGCGGCGGGATTTCTTTCTATATCGAAGCGGCGGACGTGCTGTTCCTGCGGCAGCGGCCGCGGTGGATAAAGGGATTGATGCTGCGCGGGGTAGCCGCATCCGCCGCCGTTCAAGCCATGGTGCTGGCCGTCGCCATCGCCGCTTTAAGCCCGCTGCTGGTTCGCGTCTACGGGATGGGCTGGACGGCCATCGCCGGGTTATATGCGGTAGCCTTTGCCGCGAAACTCGTCCAGATGTTCATCCAGCAGCTGCTTGGCGTGCTCACCGCGGGCTGGCGCCATCTCTTGCTGCGTTCGCTGGCTTACTCGGTGCTGGCGGCGGGGTTCGGGGCTTGGGCCGCATGGGCTGCCGCGACGGACGGCGGCGGGCCGCCGGCCGGCCTGGCGATCGCTGTCGCCTTGCCGGTGCTTGCGCTGCTAGCAGGCGCGCTCGGCTGGCTCCGCTTCCGCCTGCGGGGCCGCTTCGACGCCGAAGTGCGCGAGGAGGAGCGGCAGCGCACGCGGCTGACCGCGCTGCTTCTCGCTTCGGCAGTCGAACGGCCGAAAGCCCCCCGGTCCGGCGGCTCCAAGCCGTGGCTGTTCCGCCGTCTGCGCCGCTTGACGCGCTCGCGGCAGCCGGAGGCTCGCGTCGCCGAGGCGCTCGTCAAAGCGTTCTTCCGTGGCAGCGAATGGAAGATATACGCCCAGATGACGCTGGCCGGGCTGGCCGCCGTTCTCCTGCCGCCGTATCCCGCGGTGAATCTGATCGTGTATGCCGCGCTGCTTTTGCTGCTGCTTTACTGGCTGGGCGGCCACCGGAGAGCCTTCTTCGAGCGCGAGCTAATGTCGATCCTTCCGCTCGAGAAATCGCTGGAATACCGCAGCGCGGCTCCGGCGATGACCTTGCTGTTGCTGCCTGCGGTTATCGTGCTGACGGCGGCGCTCGGGGCCAAGCTGTTTCCGCCGCTGTGGGGCTTGCCGGCCGGCGCAGTCGGCGGCGTGCTGATCGCCCGGTGGCTCGGCGGCTTTTCCCGCGGGATCGGGCTGGCTATCGGACGCCGTCCGCGGTCCGGTTGAACCGCGGAGGAGTGGTGCCGCCAAGGAAGCCGGAGGATATTCGCCCGCATAACGCAGGCCCGACGGGGACCGGCTCCACAAGCCGAGCCAGCACAGCCAAGCCAAGTTTAGTGTTGGTTTCAGTGCGTGTCGCGGCTTAGGCCAGATTTCTAACGGAACGTAGCGCCCTTATTCGCTCATTTCCCGGCGATTTCCTGCTGTAACGGAACCCAGAGACCTTATTGGCCTCATGTGGCGGAAATTCAGCTGTATTTGTCCGAAATAAGGTCTCCTGGTTCCGTAAGAAATTGCGGCATCCGCAATACGGGCCAATAGCGTCTCCTGGTTCCGTTAGAAGGCCGAATGTTAGTGCCCAGTTTGGCAAGTTGAGCTACAGTTCGCCATTGGATTGAGTAGTGTGTATGCCCTCCTGTCCGTTAGGCGCGGGAGGACCTCCAAGTAATCGTGCAGGCCTTCACGTTCCCGCACTTCAACCTTCATCTTCCCGCGCCTCCAGCCCGGCGTGGTGCCCGGCGGTATAACCGGTGGCGAAAGCCGCCGTGATGTTGTATCCGCCGGTATAACCGTGGATGTCCAAGACCTCGCCGCAGAAATAGAGGCCGCCCATCAGCTTCGACCCCATCGTGCGCGGGTCGACCTCTTTCAGATGGACGCCGCCGCCGGTCACGAACGCTTCCTCGAAGGAGCGGGTGCCGCTCACCCGAAGCGTAAACGACTTCAGCACGGACACGAACGCCTGCCACGGCTCTTTGGGCAAATGCTCGTAAGTTGTGTCCGCCGCAAGCTCCGCTCGGGTGAACAGCAAGGGCAGCAAACGCTCGGGAATCGTGCCTTTCAGCACGTTCTTCAGCGCTTTTTTGGGTTCGTCCGCAGCCAGTTGGCGCAAGCGCTGCTCCAGCCCGGCCCCCGATTCGTCCGGAAACAGGTCGATCGCCAGGGTGACGTCGCCGCCGCCGTTTTTCTGTTTGACGCTGCGGATAAAACCGCTGCACCGCAGGGCGATCGGGCCGGACAAGCCGAAGTGGGTGAACAGCATGTCGCCGCGATGGCTGACGACTGGTTTACCCTTTGGTCCCATTACGGACAGCTTTACGTCGCGAAGCGACAACCCTTGGAGCTCCCGGCTTTGGATGAATGGCTCCCGGGATACGATCGGCACCTCCGTCGGGTACAGCTCGGTGATCGTGTGCCCGGCCGCTTGCGCCCACGGGTAGCCGTCGCCGGTCGAACCGGTATGGGGCACCGAGCGTCCTCCCGTAGCTATGACCACCGCACGAGCTGCCATAAACTCCCCGGAAGCCAGCACGACGCCGGCAACGCGGCCTTCCTCGTAGCGAATTTCCCGGACGGGATGGTGGACAAGCAGCCGGACGCCAAGCGAACGGGCTTTGCCGATCAGCGCGTCGACCACCGTTTTGGCTTTGTCGGACACCGGGAACATCCGCCCGTTATCCTCCTCTTTAAGTGCGATGCCCAGATTTTCGAAGAACGCGATAATGTCCCGGTTGCTGAACAGAGAAAACGCGCTGTATAAAAAACGCCCCCCGCCCGGAATATAAGTGACCAGCTCATCGATGTCCTTATTGTTGGTCACGTTGCAGCGTCCGCCCCCGGAGATGCCGAGCTTCCTCCCCAGCTTGTCCCCCTTATCGAGGAGCGCGACGTCCGCACCCTGTTCTGCCGCCGCGATAGCGGCCATCAGTCCGGAAGGGCCGCCGCCGATGACGATTACGTCGACTTTTTTCATGTGATTTCCCTCTCTATTTGTACTTTCTTACTATTTTCTAAACTATGCATTATTGTAAAACTTTGTCGGCTATGATTTAATCGAAACTAGAGTTGTATTCTTGTATTCTTCCGCCAGAGGAGGGAGAACGTGGATGCTGTAAAAGAGATCATGCTTCAAGTGCTGATCGCCAGTTTGCCTGCCTTTTTGTTTCCGTTGACGTTTGAAAAAAGTCATTGTTATGGGCAGCACAACAACCGTAGCGCCAAGGGGCAGCCGTTTGCGATCGGACTAACGTATACCTGCTTGTGCAGCACGCTGCTTTGCGACATCTTTGCCTCGCGGTTGTGGGACGTGATTCCGCTTAACTTTGGAATTTTGCCCCTGTTTGCCCTGATGCTGTATGGCAGGTTACGTGACGGGGTCGCCTTGGCTCTGATGCAGCTCATACTCCATCCTTTGTTTGCAGTAAATTACACCCTTGTCGGGTATATCCTGGAGACGGGAGTGCTTCTATTTCCTTGTGTCCTGCTTACTTCCCGCTACTTTCAAAGAACCGGCCGCCAAGGCAAAGTAGCCATCCTCTCCCTATTCTTTATGGGCGGGGAGACGATGATCGGCTTATCGCCTTTTTTTGCCGGCAGCATGTCGTTTAATTCCGACCTGAGCGCGTTATCGGTATGGCTCGTCAACGTGCTCGTGACGATGCTGGTGGGCAGCCTGTTCGTCTACATGATCGAAAGCACGCTGGAGAAGGAAAAGCTGCGGGGCCAAGTGATGCAGCTGTCCCGCGAATACTTCCGGGAAGCGGAGAAGCTTCAACAGATGATGGATGCCGCTCCGCTAGGCATCGTTTTATTGGATCAACAAAGCTATATTATATCGATAAACGACACGTTTCTCCAATTGTTCCGGTCGTACCGCGAGGAGCCGGAAGAGCTGCGCCGCGAGGATTTGCTCCTCCGCAGGCTGGACGACGTGCTCAGCGGCGTCCCGATCGAGTCGATCGCTTCCCGGGTCGAGCAGTCGCTTGAAGGCCAGACGAAAATGACCGACCTGATCAAAGCCAACGATCATATTTATTTTACCAGTACATCGCCGATTCAAAAAAGCCATTCCCAAGAAGTGATCGGCGCGGTCGCGATCGTCCAGGACATCACCGAATTGGAAACGCTTCGAATGGAGCTGAACCATGTGGAGCGGCTTAGCCTGGTCGGCCAAATGGCCGCCGGCATTACGCACGAGATCCGCAATCCGATGGCAGTGGTCCGGGGGTTCCTGCAGCTGATGCGGGAGAAAAGCCCGCCGACGCTGGACCATTATTATCGAATCGTGATGGAGGAGCTGGACCGGGCTAACGGCATCATCAACGATTTTCTATCGCTTGCGCAGAATCGTCCGGTGGAAAGCGAGAAATGCCACCTCCACGACATCATCAAGGAGTTGACGCCTTTGCTCTGGGCGGACGCGAATCTTCGCGGCCAAACGATCGAGGTTAAATTGGATGATCGGCTGCCCACGCTGCTGTTGAATGCCAAGGAGATCAAACAGCTGATCCTGAACCTGTCGCGCAATGCGATGGAAGCGATGGAAGAGAAGGGGCAACTTACGCTTGAGACCCGGGTGGCGGATCAAGGCGGGTTGCTGCTCGTCAGTGACACGGGTCCCGGGATTCCTCCCGGGCAACGGGATAAGCTGTTCGAGCCTTTCTTCACCACGAAGGCGAAAGGAACGGGGCTTGGGCTGGCATTATGCCTCAGCATCGTCGAACGCCACGGCGGCAAAATCAGCGTCGATTCGGCGGAGGGGCAAGGCACGACGTTTACCGTTTTCTTTCCGCTCTCGTAAGTTCGGATGAGTTGGACGGCGATGGGGGAAGAGTTGCTTTCCTTCCTTATGAATGTATAATAAAATTAATCTGGCTAAGGGCGACGCGGGTGCGGCGCTTGGGAATGGGCCATTTTATTATGCATAAGGAGTGATAGGTAATGTCGATGTCATTTGACCAATATATGAGAGACATGGTGCAACCGATGAGAGACGAATTGACCGTGCTGGGCATTCAAGAGCTCCGCTCGCCGGAGGAAGTCGAAGAGAAGCTGCCGAGCGCGAAGGGAACAGCGCTGGTCGTCGTCAATTCCGTTTGCGGCTGCGCGGCAGGACAGTGCCGTCCGGGCGTGGCGAAGGCGTTGCAGCATGACCTGACGCCGGATCACTTGTTCACCGTATTTGCCGGGCAAGACAAGGAAGCGACGGCGAAGGCACGCGAATATTTCGCGCCGTATCCGCCTTCTTCGCCTTCGATCGCGTTGATGAAGGACGGAGAGCTCGTCCATTTCATCGAACGTCACCAAATCGAGGACCGTTCGGCCGAGGAAATCGCCGCCGATCTGACCAGCGCGTTCGACCGGTTCTGCCGTTAAGCCGATCCTGGCGGCGGCCGAACCGCTAGCCGCTTTCGCCCCGCCATCCGGCTTGTCCGGATGGGCCGGGGCGTTTTTAGATTTGGGGAATGCTACTTACATAAGGTGTAATATTTTGGATGTGGAGGGATTAAGGATGAGTTTGCAGCAGGAAATCATTAATCGTTTGGGCGTAAAGCCCGTCATCGACGTGGACGAAGAGATTCGCCGTCGGGTCGACTTCTTGAAGGAGCATGTCAAAGCCGCGCGCACGACCGGCCTCTTGATCGCCATCAGCGGAGGAATTGACAGCGCCGTGGCGACCGGCCTATGCAAACGGGCAACGGACGAGCTCACGCAGGAAACCGGCCAGCCGTATATGACGCTGGGCGTATTCCAGCCCTACGGGAAGCAGGAGGACATCGATCACAGCTACGAGGTGGCCAAGGCGTTTGGTCTTGAGCATACAGCGGAGACGAACATTGAGGAAGCCGTGGACGAAATCGCCCTTGAAGTCGAGCACAGCTTGAAAAATATCGGGAAGTCCCGTCACCTGAGCCCGCAAGGCAAAGGCAACGTCAAGGCGCGGACGCGGATGGTCATGCAGTATGCGCTGGCTTTCGAGCTTAACCTGCTTGTCGTTGGCACCGACCATGCTTCCGAGGCGATCACCGGTTTTTACACCAAGTGGGGCGACGGAGCGGTTGACCTTACGCCGCTTAGCTCGCTGAACAAGCGTCAAGTTCGCCAGCTTGCCGCACGCCTCGGCGTGCCGCAAAGCGTGATCGACAAGGCGCCGACCGCCGGCCTGTGGGAAGGGCAAACGGACGAGAAGGAACTTGGGATCAGCTACGACGATAACAGCGATTATCTCGAAGGCAAGCCGATCGACCCGGCGGTTCAAGAGCGGCTGGAGTCGTTCTATCGGAAAACGGAGCATAAACGCAGCCCGATCCCGGGCATTTGATTCAAGGAGAACGCCGGCCGGAGAAGGCCGGTGACCGTCATCGGGCATGACCTACGCGAGCCCGGGCGATACGCCCGGGGGCTCGCGTTTTTTTATGCCGGTCGGGCTTGGACTTAAGTCCAGGAGAAATCCCGGACCCGGGCCAGTGGCGCCGGCGGGAGAAGGGGTTATAATGCAGGAAGACCTAACGAAGCTCTGACGAATGGGGAGTTCGCGAACCTGGGGGCGGACTTGTCCCTGAATCTCTTTGTCGCTTTGTCCGTATATATAACATGATCCATGTTATAGTCTTTATTTGGAAGTGGTATAGGATGAAGTTAAGTCTGGAGATTTGAGGGAGGGTTTCATTTGAAGAACGTATTTACGATTTTTATGGCGCCGGAGGAAACGTTCAAGCGGGTGCGGGAGAACAAAACCGCTTGGCTGTTTGCGCTAGCGGTGCTGGTGGTTGTATCCTTTGCCGTGGTCTACATGCAGATGCCGGCATTGGAGAAGGAATTTCACCGGCAGTTCCAAAACCAGCAGATCGATGCTTCGATGCAGGATACGTTTATGGCCACGGCGAAAACGTCCGCCTACGTCATGGGCATCGTTGCGCCGGTGATCATGTTGTTCGTGACAGGCCTGCTGCTGATGTTGTTGAATCTGGTGGTGCGCGGGGAAGGCAAATACATGCAGTTCGTATCCATCGCCGCATTTTCCTCTCTGCCGGGCCTTGTGGGCAGCTTGATCACGGGGATCCTGGTCATGACGATGGACGTGCAGTCGGCAACGGACATTTCGCTTAGCTTAGGGGCTTTTGTCTCCGATAAGTCCAGCCAGATGTATCGTTTATTGTCCTTGATCAATCCATTCTCCATTTGGAGCCTCGTTCTGTACATCATCGGCTCCTCGGTGATCATGAACCGGCCGCGCAAAAAGGTGGCGACCTGGATTATTGCAGCTTGGCTCGTGATTTCGCTGGGCTCGCTGCTGCTGAGCTGAAGTTCGCAATGATACATAAATAGGATAGGTGATGGACTTGTTCAAGAAAAAATGGTTTTGGGGCGCCCTCGTCGGGTTGGCCGTCATCGTGCTGGTGGTTGCCAATATGGTGGGGCTCAATCGGGCCGCCGAAGTGAAGACGGCCGAAGTGAAGATGGGGAAGATCGTCGAGCAGATCTTTACGAACGGCAAGCTGGAGCCGGGACAGACGACGTCGGTATACGCGCCGGCAAGCGGCGTGGTGGAAGCGGTGAAGGTGAAGCAGGGCGATGTGGTCAAGAAGGGGCAAGTGCTGCTGACGCTTGGCATGGAGCAGGTCCGGGAGCAGTTGGAGAAGGAACGGATTAATCTGCAATTGACCGAAGCGGAGCGGTTGGCGGCCAAGAAGCAGCATTTTGAGAGCTTCAAGCAGGCGCATAGCGAGAACCCGGACCAGGAGCCGAAGGAGCTGGACCTTACCTCCTATGATCTGCGCATTCGCTCCAGTCAACTGACGATAAAATCCCTGGAGAAGCAATTAGCGAACCAGCAGGTGGTGATCCCGGCGGATGGCGTTGTCACTTCGCTATCGGCGAACGCAGGCCAGATGCTTGCCGAAGGCGGCGAAATCGCCACGATTGCCGATGTGAGCCGTCTTAAAGTGACCGCATTTCTGAACGAGCTGGATGCGGGCAAGGCGTTGCCAGGGATGAAGGCCGTGGTGACGGGGGAAGCCTTCGCGGACAGTTATGACGGGACGATCTCTTATTTGGCTCCTACCGCAGGGCTGTCCGACCCGACCTCGAAAGATACGTCGGTGGAAATGGAGGTCAGCCTGGATCAAGTAGCGCCGGAGCTTCGGCCGGGTTATAACGTGACGGTGGAAATGGAGATTCCCGACAAGGAGCGGCTGCTCGTGCCGATCGACGCGGTTCAGTACGACGGTGAACAGGCCTATGTCTTCAAGGTTCAGGACGGGGCTGCCGTCAAGACGCTTGTCACGACGGGGAAGGAAAGCGAAGACCAAATCGAGCTGGTCACGGGGGCAGCCGCAGGCGACCTCGTCGTGGTGCAAGGCGGCGACAAACTGCAGGACGGCGCTAAGGTGAAAGTGAAATGATTACGCTAACGGGCATCACCAAAATTTACAAAAACGGCCCCCTCGAGGTTCAGGCTTTGATGCCGCTTGACCTGCAAATCGAAAAAGGCGAGTTCGTGGCTATCATGGGCTCGTCAGGTTCAGGCAAATCGACGTTGATGAACATTATCGGCTGCCTGGATGTCCCCACCTCCGGCAGCTATGAACTGGACGGGGACCCGGTTCAGTCCCTGAACGAGGATGAGCTGTCCAAGGTGCGCAACCGCAAAATCGGCTTCGTCTTCCAAAGCTTTAACCTGCTGGGACGCCAAACCGTCCTGCAAAACGTCACGCTGCCGATGATGTATGCCGGGATCTCCCGGGAAAAGCGCAATGAACGGGCGCTTGAGCTGCTTGGAAGGGTTGGGCTGGCCGAACGGGTCAAGCATCGCCCGAACGAGCTCTCCGGCGGTCAGAAGCAGCGGGTGGCGATCGCCCGGGCGCTGACGATGAACGCGCCGATCCTGCTGGCCGATGAGCCGACCGGGAACCTGGATACGAAATCGTCCCATGAAATCATGGCGCTGTTCAAACAAATCCATGCCGAAGGCACGACGATCGTGCTCGTCACCCACGAGCCGGATATCGCCGAGCATGCCGACCGGATCATTACGTTTGGGGACGGCCGGATCCTGAGCGACAAGCGTAAAGGAAGTGTGAGCCTATGAGCATTTGGGAGAGCATCCTTGTCGCCCTGGACAATCTCCGAATGAACAAGCTGCGTTCCTTCCTGACGATGATCGGCATCGTCTTCGGCGTCGCCGCGGTGGTCACGGTCGTGTCGATCGGGCAGGCCGGGCAAAGCTCGATCATGTCCGAAATGTCGAATTATGAGGACGGATATTTTCTGATTTATCCGAACTATAACAACGGAGATCCCGATGACAATGTCTATTTCCGGCAGCGGGAATTGGCAGAAATTCGTAAGTTGCCGGGGGTCCGTTACGTTTCGGCGTCGTCAACCTACGGCATGACCGGCAAACTCAAGAAGGAAAACTTGCAGTTCAGCATTACCGGAACGACGGCGGAATCGCCCAAGATGCAAAAAATCGATATCGTGGCAGGCCGGTTCTTTAACTCGCAAGAGGAGCGGGCACGTCAGAAGACCATTGTGGTCGAAGCCAAGTATGCGGATAAGGCGTTTGGGTCTCCGCAAGGAGCGATCGGGCGGAAAATCCAGCTCTCCGGTGGAATGTTCCGGATCGTCGGGGTGTACAAGGTGCAGGAGAGCCTCATGAGCGGCATGGGCGGGGAACGTTATTCCGCCTATGCGCCGATCACCGCCATGCCAACGGACGGGGAGGGGCCAAGCGATCGCTTAAGTTCGATCGAGGTTCTGCCCAGAACGCCGGAGAGAATGGACGAGACGGTGGAGACGATCAAATCCTGGCTGGCGGATCGGAAGAACGTGAGCAAGGATGCTTATGTCTCGGAATCGGCGAAGGATGCCGAGCAGATGATCAAAAGCACGTTCTCCATCCTGCAGACGATCATCGGCTCCATCGCCGGGATTTCCCTGCTCGTCGGCGGGATTGGGGTCATGAACATCATGCTGGTCTCCGTGACGGAGAGAACCCGGGAAATCGGGATCCGCAAGGCGATCGGCGCGACTCCGGGGACGATCATGCTCCAGTTCATGATTGAAGCGGTGATTCTCTCGTTCATCGGGGGAACGCTTGGCGCGCTACTGGGTTTATTGGCCGCCTGGGTGTTCGCTTTGATTTCCGGATGGCCGTTCGTCGTCTCGATTTGGGCCATTTTGCTGGCCTTCGGCTTTTCGGCCGCGGTGGGTATTTTCTTCGGCTTGTATCCGGCGAACAAAGCCTCCAAGCTGCACCCGATCGAATCGCTGCGTTACGAGTAATGCCTTATTGATAACCTCAAACAACCCGGTCCTCCGTTTGGAGGAGCCGGGTTGTTTTTGTGCGGGCAGTTGGGCCTGACGGAGAAGCCGAGATTAGGCTTTCGCGCCGGTCGGTTGAACCGGAATGTAAATGTCGATCTGTTTGCCTTCCTTCGGCCAACAACGTTCATCGTACCATTCGAAATCGGGCGCAGCTACTTGTTCGTATCCGGATGACGGGAACCAGTTGGTGAAGATCTCGTCCCAGGTTTGCTGGATAGACGAGGTGAAGTCCGCCTCGCCGGCCGGCGGAGTGGTGAAGATGGCATAGGTTGCCGGCGGGATGCGATATTCGGTCAGGCCCTCCTGGACTTCGGCCGCTTCGTCGACTTCAAAGCCGATGATATAACGGAACGTGCCGTCTTCTTCGAGGGTGGTGCAGACGCCGAGTTCAACGTTCGGATGAAGTTTGCCGGGAACGCGCGAGCTCCATTGCTCGCGCATGTATTTTTGCCAGAAAGCCGGGATTTCCTTGTGATTCTCTCCGTCCACCGTGGTCGTTTTCAGCGAGAACCCCAAGATACGCATGGATGGAACTTGTTCGATACGGTATTGCATGTCGTAATCTCCCCAATCGTAAGAAATTTGGGCAACGAAGTCTCGAAGCGGATTCGCTTTGGGCACAAGGTAAGGAGGGCAGCCGCGGCGGCGGCATTCCGTCGGCAGAATCCCGTACATTTTCCGGAAGGCCCGGGTAAAAGCCTCATGGGAGCTGAAACCGCAGCGCAGCGCGATGTCGAGTACCTTCTGGTCGGAATGAGCCAGGAGCTCGGCCGCTTGAGACAATCTTCGCTTCCGGATGTAGGACGTCATCGTGTCTCCGACGAAATACAGGAACGTACGGTGAAAATGGTATTCGGAGTAAAACATCGCTTTGGCCACCTCAGCCAACGTGAGCTCCTCGCCCAGCCGTTCTTCGATATAATCGATGCTTTGTTGAATGGTGTTGATTTGATTCATAACTTCCTCCAGACCGGTCTATGGCTTCAGTATAGCGGACCGACGAATGGGCTTCTTGATCATTCTTGCGGTTGGGGAGAACTGGATGGATAGATTCAGTATAGCATAGGCGGGAAGAAGGCCTGTCCGGCATCGCCAGGGTCAGGTATAGGGTCAAGCTAGATTCAGGCTGGGGTCAGCCGGCCGACGCCCATCAAGACTCGCGCGGTCGCGGGTTCCCTGTTACAATGGGGGGAGCGGCCGTTTCCCGGGCTTGGTTCGGGACGGGACGCAAGGAAAGAACATAGTAGAATGAGAGAACGAAGGAAGAAGGGCTGCCTGTTGATTTTCGGAATCGGACATGACATCGTCGAAATCCAGCGGATGGAGCGCTTGTTGAACAAGTCGATCGGCGAACGGTTTCGGCGGCGGATCTTGACTGCGGCGGAGCTGGAATTGCCCGGACAATCGGCGCGTCCTGCGGAGTTTCTGTCGGGGCGGTTTGCGGCCAAGGAAGCGGTCAGCAAGGCGTTTGGCTGCGGCATCGGCCAGGTGCTCAGCTTTACCGACATGGAGATCTTGCCCGATGTAAACGGGAAACCGTCGGTTACTTTAACGCCGGAAGCTTGGGAACGCCTCGGGCTCGCTGCCGCCGGTCGTCCGGAGGGCGGCGGATATGCCATACATCTTAGCATTACGCATGAGCGGCAGCTGGCTTCGGCCTTTGCCGTGGTGGAACGCGTGGAATAGAAGGAGAGCAGCATGCGGGGAAACAGGGAAACACGGATATTTTTCAGCACGGAGCTGCTCGGTTGGTATGAGCGGTCCAAGCGGGACCTGCCTTGGCGCAGGCACCGCGATCCTTATTATATTTGGGTGTCGGAGATTATGCTGCAGCAGACGCGCGTGGATACGGTCATCCCTTATTTTCAGCGGTTTATCGAGCGCTTCCCGACGATTCGGGATTTGGCGGAAGCGCCGGAAGAAGACGTGCTGAAATGCTGGGAAGGGCTTGGCTATTATTCGCGGGCCCGCAATCTGCAGGCGGCGGCCCGGCAGGTAATGGAGCGGCACGGCGGGACCGTGCCGGATAACAAGGCGGAAGTATCCGCCTTGAAGGGAGTGGGCCCGTATACGACCGGGGCGATCCTGAGCATCGCTTTTAACCGCCCGGAGCCGGCGGTGGACGGCAACGTCATGCGGGTGCTGTCGCGTTACTTCCTGATCGAGGAAGATGTCGCGAAGGTCGGGACGCGCACTCTCATGGAGGAATTGGCCGCGGAGCTGATCCCGGAAGGGCGGGCCTCCGATTTTAATCAGGCGCTGATGGAGCTGGGCGCGCTGGTCTGCACGCCCAAGTCGCCGCAATGCCTGATCTGTCCGGTGATGGCCCGCTGCGCCGGCCGGCTCGAAGGCGCCGAGGAGCGCCTGCCGGTCAAGAGCAAGGCGAAGCCGCCGCGGCCGGAGTACCGGCTTGCCGCCCTCGTCGAAGGCGGCGGGGCGCTGGCCGGCCGCGTGCTCGTGCGCCGGCGGCCGGACACGGGGCTGCTCGCACGGATGTGGGAGCTGCCCCACATCCCCGCCGACGCCGTGCCGGGCGAAGGCGCCGGCCTCCCCGACGGCCCGGCGATGGACCGGCTGGCGGCGGCGCTGGCCGCCGCCGGGGTGCCCGCCCGGCCGGGCGGGGCGCTGCTGAACGCGGAGCACACGTTCAGCCATATCCATTGGAATCTCCGCGTGTTCCGCTTTGACGCGGAGATTCCAATGCAGGCAGCCGGCGGCGGCGTGAGCCCCGCGGCCGTGGCCGAAACCGCCGCGGCGTATGACGCGGCGGGCGGCGCAGCCGACTCGGCGGCCCGGCTTCCAGCCAACGCCGGGCCTGCCGCCGACGACACAGCCGCCGAGTACCGGTGGATCACTCGGGAAGACATGGACAACCTGGCGTTCCCGAACGTGTTCCTGCGCATTCTGAACGGGTACTTTGGCTCGTAATGGCCGAAGCCGGCAGGGAGCGAGACGGCACGCGAGAACTGGAAGCCAGGGAAGCCGAGGAGTATAGCATAGGCGGTTCAACGGCGGCTGGGGTGGGAAACACGGTGGAGGATCTGGTGAGTGATTTGGTGATCCGATGATCCAATGATTCGGTGATCCGGTGGATCGTGATGTGAAGCACGGTCGTAGAACGTTGATGTGGAGCGCTAAACGGGTCTGGGACAGTACTCAGTAACAAGGGCGAGGGACCAATTAGTGGTTAGAGGTTAATGGTTAGAGGTTAGAGGTAAATGGCAACAGGATTGCGTGACTGGTGCGTTAGAAACATAGCGTTAAAATGTCACCTTATTCCGCCCACTTTCAAGGTTTACCCAATTTATTGCGCGCCCCAGTAGAACCATAGCGGTAAATCTTACCGCTATTTTCACCTAAGTCCCGCACTACGAGCGAAATAGCGGTAAAAAGTGGCCTTATTGGGGGCATTTCCGCCTTATAAGACGCGAAACCGGCTAAATAAGGCCAACATTTACCGCTATTTACGGCGAAGCACCTTCCCGGAGCGAAATAGCGGTACTTTATACCGCTATCTGGCCTCACCGTGCCGCGCCCGGCCTCCCAGGCCATTCAGCGGCAGCAGCACAACATAAAAAAGGGAAGGCGCCACCCAGCGCCTTCCCTTTTTTATTGCCTTTGATTACATCATGCGGTTCTCCACGGATTTCATGTGGTTTTGCGTATCGGGTTCGCGGTGCTCCTCGTCAGAGACTTTGCCGAGATCGGCCGTTGCTCCGCCGCCGGTCACGCTGTGGGCGAAATTCGTGAACTGCTGCTTATGCGCGTCCTCGGCGTGTTTGGCTTCCAGAAGTTTCTCCGGATCATTGGTCAACTTGCGTTTTTTCGGTGCCATAACCTTATGCCTCCTCTTAGGTGAATAGAATGGTAGCTTAGCTTATTTTGTTGCAGCTTCGTATAGGCGGTTCACTTCGTCCCAGTTGACGATGTTCCAGAACGCCGCGATGTAATCCGGCCGTTTGTTTTGATATTTCAAATAATACGCATGTTCCCACACGTCAAGGCCGAGGATCGGCGTCAAGCCTTCGGAGAGCGGGTTGTCCTGGTTCGGCGTGCTGGTGACGGCGAGCTTGCCGTCCTTCCCGACGACCAGCCAGGCCCAGCCGCTTCCAAACCGGGTTGTCGCCGCTTTGGTGAAATCCTCCTTGAATTTATCGAAGCCGCCAAGGTCGCTGTCGATGGCAGAAGCTACGGCGCCGGTTGGCGCGCCTCCGCCGCCGGGGCCGATGACCTTCCAGAACAAGCTGTGGTTGGCATGGCCGCCGCCGTTGTTGCGCACGGCCGTACGGATGCCCTCCGGAACGGCATCCAGATTGGAGATCAGCTCCTCCACGCTTTTGTTCTGCAGATCCGGCGCACTTTCCAGAGCTGCGTTCAAGTTCGTTACGTAGGTGTTGTGGTGCCGGTCATGGTGGATATTCATCGTTTGTTCATCGATATGAGGTTCCAACGCGTTTGCCGGATAAGGCAACGCAGGCAATTCGTGAGCCATGGTCGATCTTACCTCCCGTTTAAATTGGATCAAACCTCGTTATCCGAGCGTAAAAGAAAGCAGAAACACCCCCGCCTCTTAACATCCGCATAACAATCCTATTATTGGTAATGCATAAAAATATATGCATAACTGTGAGCCGAATAAGGACGTTTTGCGAAAGTTCATAATTGTAAACGCTTAATATAAAGCGCTTTCAGAAGAAAAATGATGTATTTGGGAGATATCTATGGTTTAATGGACAAGGAAAGAGTTTTTTCTCGTTTTTTGTCTGGAATCAAATATTCGGTTGATGTAAAACGGGGGGGTCTTTTTTACATCGGCCTATCTTGCGTGAAGAAAAGGGAGATCATAGCATGCTTATTCGTTCCTTTCAGTTGAGTGATGTAAATCAAGTGATGGAGCTATTGCAGGTAGCCTTATCGGAAGATTGCTACGAAGACACCAAATGCGCGTTTGCCAGACAACTTTCCTGGGATTCCGAACTGATTATGGTTGCGGAAGTCGAGGAAGAGATCAAAGGGGTATTGATCGGCACGATCGATCAGAATACGGGATGCATCTACCGCATGGCCGTACACCCTGAGTACCGTCGGCGCGGCGTTGGCCGCAGCCTCGTGTCCGCGATGGAACAACGGTTCCAGCAGCGGAATGTCCGCCGGATTATGGTCGCCGGAGATGAACACAATAAAGCGATCATGCCGCTGTACGAAGCAATGGGCTATGGAGCCAGCAAGTTCTTGGAGGCATTCCAGAAGCTTGGCATCGCAGCAGCCCGGACGCTGACAGGTTCTAATTGATGAAACTTTCCAAAGCAAATTTGGGAAATGTTGAAGCATATCTTCCATCCATTGCAAATGGGTGAAGGATATGCTTTTCTATTATATAGATTGTTTAAATTTGATGAGGTGCAGGATGGGACCGGTCATGAATTCGGATAGCAAAGCAACGGCGGACCTCGAAAGCTCCGCCGGCAAGCCGCAAGCGGACAGCCCGCAAAGCCGGTGGGCTGAGGAGCTGTGGGAAATGCTGAAGACGATCGTCATCGCCTTCGTCATCATGCTGCTGCTGAACGTATTCGTCTTTAACTTATCGATGGTGAAGGGGCAATCGATGCAGCCCACCTTGGAAGAGCAGGAGCGGCTGTTCGTGGACAAGCTGGTGTACCGGTTGGGCCATCCGAAGCGCGGCGAAGTCGTCGTGCTGAAGGATCCCAGCGTGGATGCCGGCCGGAAGCCGTTTCTGGTCAAGAGGGTCGTGGCGGTCCCCGGGGATACGGTCGAGGTGCGGGACGGCGAGCTGTTCGTCAATGGGAAGCCGCAGGACGAGCCGTACACCGACTCGGCGATCGAGGACGGCGATATGGCCGAGGTCCGGCTCGGCGCCGAAGAGTATTTCGTGATGGGCGATAATCGCCACGCCGGACGCAGCAAAGACAGCCGCTATTTCGGCAGCGTGAAGGAGAAATGGATCGTGGGTCGCGCCGAATTCGTCTTTTGGCCGATCGCCAAGATCCGTGATTTATAAGCCGTTTTCTTGGGAGGATGAACAGTGAAGGAAGTGACGATTTATACGGACGGGGCTTGCTCCGGCAATCCCGGTCCAGGGGGATGGGGCGCGGTGCTGATGTTTAACGGGCATCGAAAGGACCTGTCCGGCGGCGAGAAAATGACAACGAACAACCGCATGGAAATTCAGGCGGTGATTTCGGCGCTCAGTCATTTGAAGGAACCCTGTCGGGTGAAGGTATACAGCGACTCCGCCTACGTGGTCAACTGCTTCCAGCAGAACTGGATCCGCGGGTGGCTCAAGAACGGTTGGAAGAACAGCAAGAACCAGCCCGTCGAGAACCGCGACCTTTGGGAAGAACTATGGCGGCTGATGGGCATCCATCAGGTGGAATACGTCAAGGTTAAAGGACATAGCGACAACGAGCTCAACAATCATTGCGACCTGTTGGCCCGGGAAGCGATCAAGCGTTTGTCTTCGTAAAAATACAGCAGGTTTGCCATCACATCAACATGAACGGCAACATGAACAGCAAGGAGGGGGAACATATGCCAATGACGGAAACCGGCTTTGCCCGTTTACCGGCCGGAGAAAGCCGCTGGGCGCAGTTGAAGCGGGAGATCCAGGAAGCGGCCGCGGAGCTAGGCATCGACGATATCGGTTTTGCCAGCGCCGACCCGTTTCTGTCGCTAAAGGCGATTCTCCAGGATCGGCGCGACAAAGGCTACGAATCCGGCTTTGAGGAGCCGGATCTCGATAAGCGGGTATACCCGGAGTTGTCGCTTGCCCAGCCGGCTTCGTTGATTTCGATCGCGGTGGCCTATCCGTCGAAGATGGAGAATCCTCCGAAGTCGGCGCCCGGCGAGCGGCGGGGCATCCTGGCCCGTTCCGCCTGGGGGCGGGACTACCATCAGGTGCTCCGCGAAGCGATGGAGAAGCTCGAGAGCTTTATCCGCGAACGCGTGCCCGAAGCGCGCATCGAAAGCATGGTCGATACCGGTGCCTTGGTGGATCGGGCCGTGGCGGAGCGCGCGGGGATCGGCTTCAAGGGCAAAAACTGCGCGATCATCTCCCCGAAATGGGGATCGTGGATTTACCTCGGCGAGCTGATCACGAACGTGCCGTTTCCTCCAGACACGCCGGTGGAGGAGGACTGCGGCGAATGCACCAAATGCATCGACGCGTGCCCGACGGGAGCGTTAGTTGGCCCCGGTGAATTGAACGCGCAGCGGTGCATTTCTTTTTTGACGCAAACCAAAGGATTTGTGGAAGAGGAATTCATGGTCAAGATCGGCAACCGTCTTTACGGATGCGATACGTGTCAGGTCGTCTGCCCGAAGAACAAAGGCAAGTCCTGGAACCACCGGCCGGAGCTGGCGCCCGATCCCGAGAAGGTCAAGCCGCTGTTGCTGCCGCTGCTGGACTTAAGCAATCGCGAGTTCAAGGAACGCTTTGGCGACAGCGCCGCAGCTTGGAGAGGCAAGAAACCGATCCAACGCAATGCGGTCATCGCGCTCGGCAACTTCAAAGATCCGGCTTCCGTGCCGAAATTAATAGATATACTGCTTCATGATCCACGGCCGGAGCTAAGGGGTACCGCAGCTTGGGCGCTAAGCCAAATCGGGGGCATGGAGGCCAGGGATGCGATCGGCCGGGCGCTTGACGCCGAGCAGGACGAAGAAGTACGGGTTCGGCTTCGGGCCGCCAAGGAGAAGCTGCTTGCTTCCATCGGGGACTGATATCCGGCAAGGGGGATAAACAATTTATGCGCTTCATCAGTATCGAGGATATCGAACCGGGACAATTTTTGGGCAAAACCGTGTATTCCGCCAACGGGACCGTGTTGCTGTCGGCAGGGGTCCAGCTCACGGTTTTCATGATCAATACGCTAAAGCGGATCGGCGTGACGATGTTATATATTAAGGATCCGGATTTCGAGGATATCGAAATCGAAGACGTGCTTAGCGAGTCGACCAAGCAGGCGGTGTTCCGGGAGATGTCCGAAACGCTGCAGGCGATCCGCTCCGGCAAGGACTGGAGCACGCGCAAAATCAACGCCAGCGTCGATTCCCTGCTGACCGACGTGCTGAACAACAAGGAAGTGCTGCTGCAGCTCACCGACATCCGGACGGCGGACAATGCCGCATATCTTCACGCGGTGAACGTCAGCCTGATTTCCTCGATGATCGGATTGAACTTGGGTTTGGGGTATTCTCAGCTTAAGGATTTGGCGATCGGCGCTTTGCTGCACGATATCGGCAAGTCGCAGGAACTGCCGGAAGGAGCCCATGCGGAGGACCCCAAAAACCATCACACCTGGCGGGGATACGAGTTGCTGCGGCATAAACGCGAATTTAATCTGTTGATTGCCCATACGGCGCTGCAGCATCATGAGCGTCCGGACGGCAACGGCATGCCGCGGGGACTGGCGGGAGACGAAATTCATCTGTTCCCCCGCATCGTCGCGGTAGCCAATATGTACGATAATTTGATCAGCGGCGGAAGCAAGGACGGGCGGGTATTGCTGCCGCATGAGGCTTGCGAGCATATGATGGCCTGCTCGGAACAGGAGCTGGATCACGAGGTGTTGGTGGAGTTTACGCGCATCATCTCCGTATACCCGAACGGAACCTCGGTACGGCTTGGAACGAAAGAGACCGGCGTGGTCGTTAGACAGCACCGGGGCTTGCCGGGCCGGCCGGTCATTCGGATCGTGCGGGGCACCGGCGACGAGCTGGACGTCAACGAAGTGGACCTGGCAACGGAAACGACCTTGTTTATCGAGGCGGTTTTAGCCTGAATCCTTGAATCGCGTCAGGCTGGATGCTATGATATTTGGAGTGCGCCGGCCTTCAAAGCTGGGGCTGCACGATAATATTCCAGGGGTGGCTGAAACATGGATATCGTTATTCCAATCATTACTTTAATCGTCGGTCTGGTTGGCGGCTTTGCGATTGGGGTCTTTTACCTCCGCAGACAGCTCACGAAGATGCAGAACGACCCGCAGATGCTGCAGAAGATGGCGAAGCAAATGGGGTATAACCTGAACAGCAAGCAGATGCAGCGCGCGCAGCAGATGATGAAGAACCAAGGCGGACAAGCGCCGGTAGCGGGACGTCCGACGAAGAAGAAAAAATAAAGTAACGTTTCGCCATACTTTATTGAAAGGAGGAGGCGCTTAAGATGGCTGGATTGAAAGATTACGTGAACAAGCAAGTAGGCGACAACCGGGAGCAAATCGAACATCATGTTCGGGAAATCCTGAAATTGATCGGGGAAGACGTAGAACGCGAAGGACTGCTCGAAACCCCGGCCCGGGTAACCCGGATGTACGAGGAGATTTTTGCCGGATATGAAGTGGATCCGCGGGACGTGCTGGGCGTGACCTTCGAGGAAAATCACGAGGAGCTGGTCATTGTCAAAGACATCGTCTACTATAGTCAATGCGAGCATCATATGGCGCCTTTCTTCGGCAAAGCCCATATTGGCTATATTCCAAGCGGCCGGATCGCCGGGCTTAGCAAGCTGGCCCGTCTGGTTGAAGCGGTAACTCGCCGCCTGCAGGTGCAGGAGCGGATCACCTCGCAGATTGCCGACATCATGGATGAGGTACTGCAGCCGAAAGGCGTGATGGTCGTCGTCGAAGGCGAGCATCTGTGCATGTGCGCCCGCGGCGTCAAGAAGCCGGGCAGCAAGACCGTAAC
Source organism: Paenibacillus timonensis (assembly GCF_022427145.1). Classification (GTDB taxonomy): domain Bacteria; phylum Bacillota; class Bacilli; order Paenibacillales; family Paenibacillaceae; genus Fontibacillus; species Fontibacillus timonensis. The sequence continues at coordinate 47,107 of NZ_JAKSXN010000012.1, read as the reverse complement.
CTCAGCCGTGCGCGGAAGCTTCCGGAAGGATGCGGCTGCTCGGGCGGAGTTTTTGTCCTTGTTAAAGGAATAGAGCATCAAAAGCCAAATGGCAGCCGTTTAAAACGGCTGCCATTTTAGTTTTTTTGCGGCCTCGTACCGCTTGGCTACGGCCGGCCAATAGACGACGTTCCACCAAGCTTTGATGTAGTCGGCGCGCACGTTTTGGTGCTTCAGGTAGTACGCGTGCTCCCATACGTCGAGCGGAAGCAGCGGGACGACGTCCCATTGCGACAGGTTCTGGTGTTTCTCCGCCGTGAGGATCTCCAGCCGGTGGGCACGCGGGCTCCACACAAGGATGGCCCAGCCGCCGCCTTCCACTTTCGCGGCCGCTTCGGAGAACTGCTTATGGAATGCGTCGTAGCTGCCGAAATCCCGTTTGATCTGCTCCAGCAGCTCGCCTTGCGGTTTGCCGCCGCCCTGCGGATTCATGACGTCCCAGAAAATCGTATGAAGATAATGCCCCGCGCCGTTAAAAGCCAGCTCTCGCTCCCAATGCTTCACTAAATCGAAGTTGCCGGATTTGCGGGCATCCTGCAGCTTCAACTCCGCTTTGTTCAAATCGTCGACGTACGTTTTATGGTGCTTGTCGTGGTGAATGCGCATCGTCTGCTCATCGATGTGGGGCTCCAGTGCATTATACGGGTAAGGCAGGGGAGGAAGCGTATGTCCGCCGATCGGAACGGGGCGTTCCGGCACGCGGGCTGCCGCAGCTGCGGCGTTATCGTCAGCGGCCGGCTCCTGACGAAGGTGGGCTTCTTCCAGCGAGGATTCCGGCTCGGGTTCCGTGGTGCCGTTCGCCTCGGACGGTTCTTCTCGGTTTAACGCGGCGGAGACGGTGGTGGCGGTTGGTGCCGTCAAGTGTGGTTGCTCCGCCTCAATGGCCGAAAGTTCCTCCGCGTCTCCCTCCTTGGCCGGGATGGCGTGTTCTTGTTCCCGGTAAGGCGGCTGCGCTCCGGCGCTCGCGTGATACGGATCGGGATACGGCGGCGTCCCGGCCATGCTGCCGGCGATTTGCCCCGGCCGGTTCAGCCGCTCGAGCACCTCAAGGAAATACGCCGATTCGCGAATGATATGCAGCAGCACAACCGGGGCTAGCGGCACCGATTTAACGGCTGCGCTATGCTTCAGCATGAACTCAAGGTGGCGGATGAATTCCCGCGATTGCTGAAACGACGCTTGAAGCAGCCGTTCTGTCTGATGAATGACCTCCGGGCTCGAGGTGGCGTGAGGGGTAGCCAAAGCGTGCTGCAGCAGCTTGTCAGCGGCAGCCTCCGTCCCCGCAAAAATCGGCTTCCATTCCTCCAGCAGCCGAACGTAATCGGCCTCCAGACCCGGAACGATCGCCTGAATCACCTCCGTATGCTCCGCCTCCTGCTGCTTCCAGAACCGGATTTCCTCCAAAATGCGCACAGGCAAAAAAGGCCCGTAAACGAACAACATTGGCCTACCTCCTCAGGGATAAGAAATACATTACTACTAACATATTGGCGAGGAGGGTTGGCTTATGCTATTCGGATACGGACCCGGTTTGTACGTTCGTATTTTGGGACGCGAGCTTGATTTTCCCGAGGAACAGCGATACTTTGCGCAGATACTCTTTGGGATGCTCGCGGAAAATCAATTCATGATGGGCGCCGTCCACGATCCACACGTCGGAATCGGGGTTGGTTTGGTTCGCCGCCAATTTCTCGGCGATCGGGTAAGGCGCTTTTTCATCCTGGGTGCCGTGAATGAACAGAATCGGATACGGATAATCCTCCGATTTGACCTGGGCGTACGGAATTTGCCGCAGGCTGGTCCCGTTCAGCACCGGCAGCAGCATGCCGATGATCTCCAGCGACGGATGGCGGGGAAGGCCGATATGCTGGCGGATATTGTGATACATCGTATCCGGCTCCAGCAGGAACGTGCTGTCGAGGATCATGCCGTCGATGTCCGGGCTTTTCAATCCGGCCTGCAGCGCGGTACCGGCTCCCATGGAGAAGCCCCAGACGATGATTTCCTGGCCGCCCCGTTGCTTGGCGACCTGGATCGCGCCGAGCAGCTGCTGGGCTTCCTTTTTGCCGCCGGTGGCGACTTCCTTGCTATTTTGCGCGGCAAAGCCGTAATCAAACATCAGGACATTAAAATTAAGACGATGGGCGAAATTGGCCAGATCATACATCGGAATCCAGGATTCCTCGCGGTTGGCCCCATACCCATGGCTAAAGACGATGGTTTTGACGGAATCTTCCGCGGGGATATACCACCCTTGCATTATTCGGCTCCCGTCGGCTGCGGGAAAAGCGATGTCCTCGTATTCGAGGTTGATGGACAGCTTCGGATTGGAGTAGAGCGGCGCTACCTTCGGGTTGGACAACACCCAGGCGATATATCCGTGCAGCGAGACGAAGCAAAAAATCAGGAAAAACAACACGGATAGCAAGAGAGCAACGAGGATATTTTTGATGCTGATGTGCCGGGCAGGCGCCGCGGGAACATCGCCGGTTACGTAAGCCGAAGAAGGCAAGGGAAGGTCATTTCGGCCGGTGTGGCTCATGCGCTTCCCTCCCATTACTAGATTATATGATTGCGATCTGGACTGTTTACCGTTAGGAAAACGCTTTTATTGGCAAATAAACAAGAAAAAATGTCGAAATAGCGCGGTTCTCCTGAATTTAATCGTAAGTCGATCCCTTGTTAATGTCAATGGAAGGTGTTTCATTGACGGAAATTCGCTTCTTTCATATAATTTATGTAACCGAGTTTCATATAGTGAAACCTAAGGAGAGTAGATGCCGGATGGAAGACCGAAAGCTAACGGTGCGCGCGGTCGAGCGGGCTTTGGATATATTGGGTTGCTTCACGAAAGCTAGCGATTTGGGACTGACGGAGATTGCCGCCGAAATCGGCCTGCATAAAAGCACGGTTCACCGTTTATTGACCACGCTGGAGGAGCGGGGGTTCGTCGTTCGCGATCCCGCGACGGAGAAATATCGTCTTGGGCTGAAGGTGTGGGAGCTGTCGACCCACATGTCCCACAGCGACGATCCGGCCGTGCTGCTGCTGCTGTTGATGGAGCGGCTGCGAGACCGGCTCGGCGAGACGGTCAGCCTGTATTTGCGCGACGGCAACGAGCGGCTGCGGATCCAGGCGGTGCAGAGCAACCAGGCGATCCGCCGCGTCGCGCCGGTCGGGGCGCGGCTGCCGCTGTACGTGGGCGCGTCCAGCAAGGTGCTCGTCGCCTACTCGGGCGAGGAGGTGCTCCAGGCGGTGCTGGACAGCCCGGATTGGCCGCCGGCGGTTGATCGGGCGGCCTATGTGGCGCAGCTGGAGGAGATCCGCGAGCTCGGATATGCCACCAGCTACGAGGAGCGGGAGCCGGGGGCATCCGCCGTCTCCGCGCCGATCTTCGACCGGACGGGGAAGCTGGCCGCCGCCCTGTCCGTGTCGGGGCCGGTCAGCCGCTTGACGCTGCAGCGGCTGGAGGAGTACGGGCCGATCCTGGTGGAAGCGGCCCGGGAGATGGGCATGATGATGTAGCCGTTGCGGACGCGGCGAAAGGCAGATGGCAGAGGGGAATAAGGGATGGGATCACCTTATTTTTTTGTGCCTCCACGCGAAGTGGCAGCCGGCACTTAAGGAACAACAAAGCCCGCCCCAATAGGGGGCGGGCTTTGTTGGCTTCGATGGGGAAGTAAGCGCAGCGCGACTTACTTCATCCCCCGAACCCATGCCGCGATATCGTCAACGATCTCTTTGGAAACGTTGGATGGCTGGGCGTATTCGGCGCCGATCGAAAGGCCGCCTACCTTGGCCAGCAGGTGATTGACCTGCGGATACGATTTGAAGGTGACGTCCTTGCGGTTCTGCAGCGCAGTTTTCCAGCCTTCGAACTGCTTCATCGTCACTTGCCAATCGTTTTCGCCTTGCAGGATCAGCATCGGACCGGATTGCTGCTTGGCGAGCTCGGCCGGCACGTAATTTTTCTGCTCGAACCACCAGTAGGCAGGCTGGGACGGGAATTGCTCCGGCATATGGTCAACCGTATACTGCGGGTCGTTGACCATCGCGGCGATCGACGTATAGAAGGCGGCTTGCTGCTCATAAGGCGCCGGGTCTTGGCCAAGCTGCTTCACACGGCTGACAAGCTCGGCTTGCTGCTCGGCCAACACGTCGGCGAATTTGCCGCTGGGCCCGGACATCAAAATCGTCCCGGCGATGTCGCCGGCTGTATCGCCTGCGGTGATCAACGGCATGGCGTAGCCGCCTTGGCTATGGCCGGCCACGAAGATGCGGGAAGCATCGATGTCCGGCGTCTTTTTCAACAGAGCGACGGCCTTCAAGGCATCGTCAACGGTCTCTTTTTTCAGCGTGAACTTGGGATCGGCAGCGACCTTAAACGTGTGCTCGTACGAGACTTTGTCGTACCGCAGCACGGCGATGCCTTGCGCAGCCAGGCCGACCGCGAGGTCACGGAACGGCTTGGCGCTTCCGATCGCCTCGTCCCGGTCGTTCGTGCCGGAGCCGTGTACCAGTACGATCGCCGGGAATGGGCCGTCGCCAGTTGGCATCGTCAATGTGCCCGGCAGGGCCATAGCCCCTTCGCCAACGGTCACTTCCCGCTCGGTATAAGCGGAAGCGTCTTCGTAGGCGGGTTTTTGGTAGGCCGAGCCGGTCGCGGCGGCGATGTACATATCGTCGATCTCCCCGGCGGCGTTAAGCCGCAGCGTCAAGTTGACCGGAACCGCTGCCGTTTGGAAGGCGTACGTGACGTTGCGATGGACCGACGTGGCCGTCTCGCTCTTGGACGGTGCGCCGGCCGCTTTGCCGAACACCGTTTCATAATTGGCCCACAGCTGGTTCAGCATAGCGGCCGGAAGGGCGTAGGACGAAGAAGCGCTGACATATTTCGCCGCTTCCGTACCGTCTCCGGCGAGCAGCGCCTTCAGGAACAGGTCCGCGGGATCTTTTGTGCCGGCTTCCGCCTGGGCCGTATCCTTCACTCCGAACGCTTCGGCAAGGAATTCGGCGTCGATCAGCGCCCGGCCATCGGCAATGCGTACCGGTTCGCCTAAAGCCACACGGTTCCCGTCGAGCAGGGCTTCCGACGAACCGATGGTCAACACCAGCTTATGGCCGTCCTTCGCCACGAGGATGGTGTGGCTGCCGGACTCCCAGTGGACTTGCGCGCCAAAGGCTTCGGCAGCTTCCCGTACCGGGGCCAATGACGTAGCGCTTTGCTTCGCCGCAAATGCGGAAGCCGACGGAAGGGTCAGGCTAAGCGCCAGCGCAGCGGCGGCTGCATTTTTGAATAGTTGGGATCGTTTGGTCATCGTAATCTCCTCCTTAATGTATGCTCCATTAGATCTATTTCGCGAGCCAGGCAGACCAGCCGATGACAGCCAGAATGCCAAGCAAGGTGATCCAAGAGATCGGATTGGCGAAGTTCATCGTCCAGCCGATGCCGGTTCTCTTCTCGACAAATATCGTTGGGTCTTGCGGGTTAAAGTAAATGGCCCCCAGCTTCCAGTAGCGATCATCCTGTGCAGGCGCCGTGCCTGTACCGGCAGCGGCGGGTCCGCGGCCGATCCGGCTTCCGCCTTGTCCCGTGGTGAAGGACAACACGAGCGCGAACAGTACGATAAACACCGGTACGGCCATGCTAACCAACATGAGAAGGTTCTGGTCCATCGGACGAATCATGTTTACTTGCATGAACGAGAACATCAGGACCAGTGCCAGCGAGGAAGCCAGCGTAAAAACGGACCATCTGCGGCGGAACGCGGCGTTTTGGCGGAGCGAACGCTCCGGATCGCCGGCCTGAAGCTGTTGCTTGCTGTGCTGAATCGACCAGTTGACAAACCAGAACAGGACGGTCATAATCACCTGCATCACGTTCGGAAATAAGACGATGCGGTAAGATTTCGCGGCACTGTGGACCACTTGGCCGGAGAAGTCGAATTTCATCGCCACCGGGTCGGGAATGGCGGCGTATTGGCTTAATGCCAACGCCGCGCTGGCAGCGATAATGACGGCATGGATCAGGAACCACTTGCCGGAGAGCGCCAGTTTTTGACGGCGAAAGCCGGTGTCCACCGCCAGCAGGGCGGGAGCAGCTGAAGCGGTTGGCAGGGTCGGACGTAATTTTTTCATCCGGAAATAGAAAACCAGGTTGAGGGCCGTAGAAAAAACGATGGTGAGTCCGACGTAAACGCCGAACCAGGCTCCCTGGGCGTTACCGTCCTTGTTCCATAGACTTAGCAGGCACGCGACCAGCAGCAGCGAATATATCGCCCCGCTCACAGCGGTATATTGCCGCCGTAAGCGCCGAACGGGTTCGCTCCAATACTGCTCCTCGCTGACCGACACGCCAAAGCTCACCGTGCTCCGGGTCAAATACGGCATGTAGGCCAGGGAAGCCAGCAGGGGGACAAACATAAGCAACAACAACAACGTAGATAGAAGCATCATAGTACACTACTCCTTTCGAGTAATTTCTTGATGGATTTGCTCCACTAGGGAGAGCAGCTCGTCCTTCTCCATACCGCGGCAAATCGCCTCCGCCACGATCGGACGCAGCTCGCGCCGCTGCTTCTCGCGGAATTCGGGAGTGACCGGCGGCATGCCGACCGGATCAATGACGACGCCTTTTTGGCGATGCACCTGAATGTAGCCTTCCTGCTTAAGCAGCGTGTAGGCTTTGTTCACCGTATGCAGGTTGACGCCGATGTCGGAAGCCAGGCTTCGCACCGACGGCAGGGGCTCGCCCGGTTGCAGCCGTCCGCTGGCGATTCCTTCGATAATTTGATGGACCAGCTGCGTATAAATCGGGACGTCCGATTGTAAATCCAGCTGTATAATCACAGTGTGGCATCTCCTTTTGTTCTAACTGTTATACTTATAATATAACAGATGGTGAATGTAGTGTAAAGCCTCATTTATATCACATGGGAGCATCGATTTTGCAAAAGGGGGAATGAACTTGATGTCAACGCATCAGATAGTGAAGCTAACGGAATTTTCGCCGGAATCGCTGGAACCGATTCGGGAGCTGGAGCAGATTTGCCGTCAGGCGGATAGCTCGAAACTCCATATCGGTCTGGATAATTTAACAAAAGAAAGCGGCGATCGCGCCTATCTCTACCAAGCAGAGGGGCATCTCGCCGGATGTTTAATCTGGTATACCGCGGATGGAGTGGAGGCGAACCTGAACGTCATGGTTCATCCGGAATGGCGTCGTCAAGGTATCTTCCAGCGTCTATTTGTGGCGGCAGAGGCGGAGATGAGCGAGCAGGGATTCCAAACCTGCCGGTTTAAGGTGCCCGCCGATTCCGAACCCGGCCTGCGTTGCGTGGGGCACCTCGGTGCCTGGCTTGACGGCTCGCAGTTCGCCATGGAGCTCACCGCATTCCCGAAGGGCACCGCCGGTCACCCGGACCTGAGGCTGCGTCCGGAGGAGCTCGAGGATTTTGGCTTTATGGTGCGCTGCATGTCGCAGGCGTTTGGCGATGACGAGGAGTGGACGCTCCGGTATTTGGGCCATACCCGGGAACCCGGCCGCCACAACTATATCGGTTGCCACGGGGAGGAGCGGATCGGCTTGATTCGCGTCAATCTGCTCGGGAGCGATGCGGCGGTGATCCATGATTTTTGCGTGCTGCCTTCCCACCAGGGGCACGGGTATGGGAGTGAGATGCTGGCCCAAACCGTTCGGCTGCTTCTGGCGTTGGGTCGTACGCGAATACGGCTTAGCGTAGCCGCTGAGAATCGCGGCGCATTGGAACTGTATAGCAAGACCGGGTTTGCCATCGTATCGGAATCGCGTTATTACGTCTGCAAGTTAAAAAGAGTTCCCTTCGTAGTTTGAAGGGAACTCTTTTGCATAGAAAGCGTACGTTTATGCGTTTGAAGCTATCATTTGCCGCAATACGGTTTGCAGGATGCCGCCGTTGTGATAGTAATCGACGTCGACCATGCTGTCGAGACGGGCGACGACCGGGAACTGGAACGTAGTCCCGTCCTGGCGGGTTGCCGTCACGGTCAGTTCTTGACCCGGCTTCACGTCATTGCTGAGCCCGTCGATATCAAACGTTTCGGTCCCGTCGATGGCCAGCGTTTTCCAGCTCACGCCTTCCTGGAACTGCAGCGGCAGGACGCCCATGCCAACCAGGTTGCTGCGGTGGATCCGTTCGAAGCTCTCGGCGATGACCGCCTTGACGCCCAGCAGGTAGGTGCCTTTGGCCGCCCAGTCCCGGGAGCTGCCGGTACCGTATTCTTTGCCGGCGATTACGACGAGATTTTGGCCGTCTGCTTGATATTTCATCGAAGCGTCGTAGATGGACATCACTTCGTCCGTCGGCAGGTATTTGGTCACGCCGCCTTCCGTGCCCGGTGCGACCTGGTTGCGGATGCGGATGTTCGCGAACGTGCCGCGCATCATCACCTCATGGTTGCCGCGGCGGGAACCGTAGGAGTTGAAGTCCTTCCGTTCGACGCCATGATCGGTCAAATATTTGCCTCCGGGGCTGTTCGGCGAAATGTTGCCGGCCGGGGAGATATGGTCGGTCGTGACCGAATCGCCAAGCAAAGCCAGCACGCGAGCATTGCGGATATCGGCGATGTCGGACAGCCCTTCGCTGATCTTTTCGAAGAATGGCGGGTTTTGGATGTAGGTCGACTTCTCATCCCATTCGTACAGTTCGCCCTGCGGAACCGGAATCGAATTCCAGCGTTCGTTTTGCGTGAAGACGTGCTCGTATTTGCTGCGGAACATCTCCGGGCTCACCGATTGGCCGATCGCTTCCTTGATTTCCGCGGAAGAAGGCCAGATGTCCTTCAGGTAAACCGGCTGGTTGTCGCGGTCATAACCGATCGGATCGTTCTGCAGGTCGATGTTGACCGTTCCGGCCAGCGCATAAGCGACGACAAGCGGCGGGGAAGCCAGGTAGTTGGCTTTGACCTGCGCATGGACGCGGCCTTCAAAGTTCCGGTTGCCCGAGAGCACGGCCGCGACGGTCAGATCGTTATCGGCAATCGCCGTGCTGACTTCGTCCGGCAATGGACCGGAGTTCCCGATACAGGTAGCGCAGCCATAACCGGCAACGTGGAAGCCGAGAGCCTCCAGCGGCTCGATCAGGCCGGCTTTCTGCAGGTACTCGGTGACCACCAGGGAGCCTGGCGTCAAGCTGCTCTTCACGTAACCCGGCTTGGTCAGGCCGCGTTCTACGGCTTTCTTCGCCAGTAAGCCGGCACCGACCATGACGCTTGGGTTGGACGTGTTCGTGCAGCTCGTGATCGCCGCGATCACGACCGCCCCGGCTTTCAGCTCGCTGGTCGAGCCGTCCGGATGCTTCACCGGCACGGATTGTTCGATCTTCTCTTCGCTGAGGCCGTAGCCGCCTTTCTCGACCGGCGTGCGGATGATGGTGTTGAAGCTTTCCTTCATCGCCGTAAGCTCGATGCGGTCCTGCGGCCGTTTCGGTCCGGCCAAGCTCGGTACGACGGAACCGAGATCCAGCTCGATCAGATCGGAGAACACCGGATCCGGCGTGTCGTTCGTGCGGAACATGCCTTGCGCTTTGTAATACGCTTCAACCAGAGCGATTTGCTCCTCGGAACGGCCGGTGCTGCGCAGGTAAGCGAGCGTTTCCGTGTCAACCGGGAAGTAACCGATCGTAGCACCGTATTCCGGGGCCATGTTTGCCACGGTTGCGCGATCGGCGAGGCTGATGTTGGCCAGGCCTGGGCCATAGAATTCAACGAATTTGCCGACGACGCCTTTCTTGCGCAGCATTTGCGTGACGGTCAGCGCCAGGTCTGTCGCGGTGGCACCCTCGGCTAGGCTGCCGGTCAATTTGAACCCGATCACTTCCGGAGCGACAAAATAGAGCGGCTGCCCCAACATGCCGGCTTCGGCTTCGATCCCGCCAACGCCCCAGCCAACGACGCCAAGGCCGTTGATCATCGTCGTATGGGAGTCCGTGCCGACGAGGGAATCCGGGTAAACGACCGTTTCGCCGTTCACGGTCTTCGTCGCAGCCACGGAAGCCAGATACTCCAGGTTGACCTGGTGAACGATCCCGGTGGCCGGAGGTACGGCACGGAAGTTGTTAAAGGCCGTTTGCGCCCAGCGCAGGAAGCGGTAACGTTCCTCGTTGCGCTCGAACTCGACCTTCATGTTGTATTCCAGCGCATCCGGGGAACCAAACGCGTCGACCATAACGGAGTGGTCGATGACCAGGTCGACGGGCACGAGCGGGTTGATCTGTTTCGGATCGCCGCCGGCTTTCTTCACGGTATCGCGCATGGCGGCAAGGTCGACGACGACCGGGACGCCGGTGAAGTCCTGCAATACGATGCGAGCGGGGATAAACGGAATCTCTTTGTTCTCATCGCGGCCCTCGCTCCAACCGGCGATTTGCTTCACATGCTCCTGGGTAATGGCTCTGCCGTCATATTGACGGACGGCTGCCTCAAGCAGCACTTTAATCGAGAACGGCAATTTGGAAATACTGCCGAGCCCTTGCTGCTCGAGAGCCTGCAGGTCGAAGTAACGGTAGCTTTTGCCGCCGACTTCCAGCGTACGGGCAGAAGAGTAGAAATCGTTCGCTGACATGGATGTACCTCCTTGAATGGTTTCACCTGTTGAAACATAATTTCAAATTTTCTTTGATTTTAGTATACCTTCCCTGACGTGGTGAGTAAAGAACTTTTTGTACCCGGTTCCAAGCCCGTTTAGGCTTCACCAGTGCGGATGAATGGGCTTTCAGACCCCTGCGGGACAGGTGCAAAACATACTCCCTCCCGGGCGTTCATATAATGACTAACAGGGAAAAGGAGGCGTGAACGTATGGCGGATGAATGGAAGAAGACGTTGTCGGTTTACGTAAACGAGCAGAACCAGGACGAAGTGGACTATCGCACGCCTAGCGGGGGCACAGTCGTTACCGATGTGGACTATTTGCTGCGGCGGGGCGAACGGAAGCGCAGGCTGGAGAGCTGGTATCGTCATCGGGGAGCGGCGCCGTTGCGCTGTGAGACCCGGGCCAAGCTGGTGCGCGAGATTGAAAACCGCGAGGGCGAGATCGAGGTCGATCTGCAGCTGTCGAGAAAAATATACTATGAAAAGGGAGGCGCCCGCCACCAGGAGGAACGGATCGAGAAGCAACGTTTGACGTTGACTCGCGACGGTTCCGGCTGGATCGTCATCAAGGTGGAGCAGCCGATCCCCGAACGGCACCCGGCGATCATGCTTCCCGCTTATGACGAAGGCGAAGCGGCGGGACGTAAAGGCACTGCGCCGCGACCGTTCTTGAACCGCGATGTCCTCGGGGGAGGGAGCGCGCGCAGCATTGCCTACCGGCGCGAGGAGGCCGTGTTGTACGCCGATCGGTGGTGGGATAACTTCAATCCGGAGTTCGCCGCCTTTGAGGTCGACTGCACGAACTATATCTCCCAATGCCTCTTTGCAGGCGGAGCCCCAATAAACTATACTGGAAAAAGAGAATCGGGCTGGTGGTACAAAGGCTACGTCGGGGGACGGGAGCTATGGAGCTATAGCTGGTCCGTCGCCAACGCGCTGGAACGCCATCTCGGCCAAAGTCGCGCCGGGCTTCGCGCCGAGCTGCTCGAACGTCCGGAACAGCTTCAGCTCGGCGACGTCATCGCTTATGATTGGGACGGCAACGGCACGTTTCAGCACAATACCATCGTGACCGCGTTCGACGCCGGCGGCATGCCGCTGGTCAACGCCCATACGACGCCAAGCAAACACCGCTATTGGGACTACCGGGACTCCTACGCCTGGACCGACAATACGGTGTATCGTTTTTTTCATATCGCGGACCGATTCTAGAGTCGAGTCAATGGAGGTTCAAAAAGTTAGGTTTGGAGCACCGAGAAGGTTGGATGAAGCTAGAGACGGAGTAGCGGAGCGTAGCTAAGAGCTACGTGAGCAACGGAAGGCTCGGCTGAATTCAAGATTCGATGTCGATTGATCTTCATGAAGTACCTCGTGATCCAAAGATCACTTTTTGAACTACCTAGTTCCAATGAGGTTCAAAAAGTTAGGTTTGGAGCACCGAGAAGGTTGGATGAAGCTAGAGACTGAGTAGCGGAGCGTAGCTAAGAGCTACGTGAGCAACGGAAGGCTCGGCTGAATTCAAGATTCGATGCCGATTGATCTTCATGAAGTACCTCGTGATCCAAAGATCACTTTTTGTACTACCTATTCCAATGAGGTTCAAAAAGTTAGGTTTGGAGCACCGAGAAGGTTGGATGAAGCTAGAGACGGAGTAGCGGAGCGTAGCTAAGAGCTACGTGAGCAACGGAAGGCTCGGCTGAATTCAAGATTCGATGTCGATTGATCTTCATGAAGTACCTCGTGATCCAAAGATCACTTTTTGAACTACCTATTCAAGGAAAGAGGTTTATTATGGGACAGGACAGAATCACCGTAGGCCTCATCTACGGGGGCAAATCGGGAGAACATGAAGTTTCGCTGCAGACGGCCTTCGCCGTCTCTAAGGCGTTTAATTACGAGAAATACGAACTGCTTCCTTTTTATATCGACAAGCAGGGGAAGTGGAAAGTCGGCGGCAAGCTGAACGCGCCGTTTGCCGCGCTGGAGGATTTGAAGCTCGGGGGGAGCGCGGGGGACACGTCCGCCGCGATGGGGTTGCTGTTCGGCAAGCTTTCATCCGGCCAATCGGATATTGATGTGGTGTTTCCGCTTCTGCACGGCACGAACGGCGAAGACGGCACGATCCAAGGATTGTTCGAAATGGCCGATTTGCCTTATGTCGGTGCGGGAGTGCTTGCCTCCGCGGCCGGGATGGATAAGGTCATTATGAAGAAGCTGTTCGCCGAAGCGGGGCTCGAGCAATGCGCTTACTGCTACTTCACCGCTTCCGAATGGGAGCATGCCAGCCATACGCTGATTCAGGGAATCGAGGAGAAGCTGGGCTACCCTTGCTTCGTGAAACCGGCGAACCTTGGCTCGAGCGTCGGCATTTCTAAAGCGAGAAATCGCGAGGAGCTGCTGGCTTCGGTGGCGCTGGCCTTCCGCTACGATGTGAAGGTCATCGTCGAGGAATTCGTGGATGCCCGTGAAGTGGAGGTCGGGGTGCTTGGCAACGACGAGCCGCTCGCTTCCGTACCGGGAGAAATCGTCTCCTCTGGAGAATACTATGATTACCAGGCCAAATACCTGGACGGCAAATCGCAGATGTTGATTCCGGCACCTGTCGATACCGAACTGGCCGAGCGGATCCGCGAGCTGGCGGTCAAGGCGTTTAAAGCCATCGCCGGCAGCGGACTGTGCCGGGCCGATTTTTTTGTGCGGAAATCGGATCACAAGGTTTGGATTAATGAAGTGAATACGATGCCGGGCTTCACTCCCTTCAGCATGTACCCGCTCTTGTGGCGGGAAACCGGGGTGGCCTATGAGGCGCTGCTGGATCGCTTGATCGAGCTGGCGCTGGAGCGTTATGCAGCCCGGCAGGCGCTAGAGTTCGAAAGCGGGATCTAGTCGGGCGGCCATCGCTGCCCGGACGGCCGGCTGAGGAAAGGAAGGGATGACGGTGGGGTTTCAAACGGAATTCAACTCGGTCTGCAAATTCAAGAAAGAGCAGGAGCTTTACGAGCTGCTGGAATACGGTCGTGGCAAAATGCTCAAAACGGGGCTGCGCGTATTTCCGACAGGGCAAAAGGTGATCGCTTATTCGCCGGATAATAAGGCGGTGGCGATCGTGAAAATTACCGCTTGCGTTGCCGAAATCAACTTCAATGGAGAGGAAGTTACCTCGGTTGAGCTGGAGCTGGTCCGTCCGCTGACGGAAGAAGAGTCTGCGGTACAGACCGCTCTGGCGTACGAAATGTTTTTTGGAGATCCTGCCCGAAAATGATCGTACGCTTCGGTTATGTGGCGATGTCCACCGTGATCGAAAACGCGTCGCCGTCCAAGACGATGACGCTGAAGACGTTTAACGGGATTGCCGACCGCGAGGCGGCGATCCGTAAGCTGGAGATGATCGCGGGAGACAATCTGCATAATACGCTTCGCCTGCTCCGGCATAACGTCGGCAACGATATTCAGGTCTACCGTTTCTCCTCGAAGCTGATTCCTCTAGCGACCCACGAGTCGCTGTCGGACTGGAATCCTTACGAAGCGCTGCGGGAGCCGTTTGCCGCCGTGGGGAAATATGTCAAGGAGCACGGCCTTCGGGTGTCCTTTCACCCGGACCATTTTACGGTATTAAGTACGCCGCGGCCCGAGGTGCTGAAATCCTCGATCCGCGATCTGAATCATCATGTCGCCATGTTTGACGCCATGGGCCTGGACGCCCGGGCGAAGAACAATATCCATGTCGGCGGCGCCTACGGGGACAAGCCGACCGCGGGGGCCCGGTTCCGCGAGAACGTGGCGGCTCTTCCGGAACGCATCAAGCAACGTTTGACGTTCGAAAACGACGATAAGACGTTTAACGCACCCGAGACCCTGGAGCTATGCGAAGCGCTGGGTATTCCGATGGTGCTCGACATTCACCATCAGTGGGTGAATCATGAAGGCGAGACCCCGGCCGAGCTGTGGCCGCGCATCCTAGCGACGTGGCAAACGCCGTATGCGCAGGCCGGTTCGCCGGCCGATGATCCGCTGCCGCCGAAGATCCATGCGTCCAGCCCCAAAAGCGCCAGTGATCCGCGTGGTCACGCCGACCATGTCATCGTCCTACCGCTGCTCGAGTTTCTGCGCAGCATCGCCCCGATCACCGACCGGGTCGACGTCATGCTGGAGGCCAAGCTTAAGGACGGTGCGTTATTTGCGTTAATGGAGGATATGGCGCGCTACCAAGAGGATGGCGTTGAAATTTTGGACGGAGCCAGCGTGCGCATTAAGCCGTAATGCATTCGGACAAGCCGGCGCTGATCTTCGGGTCTCTTGAAAATTGCAGGGAAATAAGGTAAGTTGTACAAAATGAAAGGTGCACTATAGAGGAGGATATTCATGGGTGATTTATTAGCGGGGAAAAATGTAATCGTGATGGGGGTTGCCAATGAGCGCAGCATCGCATGGGCGATTGCGCAAAGTTTGGCGGAGCAAGGTGCCCGTTTGGCTTTTACATATGAGAGCGAACGCGTGGAGGGCCGGGTGCGCAAGCTGGCCGAGACGATCCCAGGTTCGTTGATTCTGCCGTGCAACGTGACGGTGGATGAGGAGATCGACAAGCTGGCGGACACGCTGCGCGGCGAGTTTGGCGTCCTGCACGGCCTCGTGCACAGCATCGCGTTCGCTAAAGGCGAGGACTTGGCGGGTGAATTTGTGGATACGTCTCGCGAAGGGTTTGCGTTGGCTAACGACATCAGCGTTTATTCGCTGGTGGCTGTATCGAAACGCCTGGCTCCGCTCATGACGGAAGGCGGAAGCATTATGACAATGACGTACATGGGATCGGAGCGCGTAATGCGCAACTATAACGTCATGGGCGTGGCCAAGGCCGGACTGGAAGCTTCGGTACGCTACCTGGCGAACGATCTTGGACCGAAGAACATTCGCGTCAACGCGGTATCGGCCGGGCCGATCCGTACGCTGGCGGCCAAGGGCATCAGCGATTTCAACTCGATCCTGAAACAGGTCGAGGAGAAAGCGCCGCTGCGCAGAACGACGGAAACGGCGGAGGTTGGCGACACGGCAATGTTCCTGATCAGCCATCTGTCCCGCGGGATTACCGGCGAGGTTATTTTCGTGGACGGCGGGTACAATATCGTAGGTGCATAACGAAGGGGCCGCATGCGGTCTGTCAGCTGAAAGTTCGTTTCCGGCGGGGCGAAGCCCCGCTTTTGGACACGGACTTTTTGCATATAGTGCAAGTTCAAAAAGTCAGGTTATCAGGACCGAGTAGGTTGGATGAAGCTAGGGGCTGAGTAGCGGAGCGTACGTTTGGGGGATGCGAGCAACGGAGGGTTCAGGTGAATTCAAGATTCGATGTCGAATCCACTTCATACGCTCGTCTCCGTCATGGAAAGATGATTTTTTGAACAACCGCAAATAGGGATTCGCGGCTTTCGCTTTAATCTGCGCCAGGACAGGCGAAAGGACGCAACTTTGAGAAATGAATGACGTATAGTTTTTTAGGAGTAGATTATCAGTTTACGATGAAAGTAGAGTGAATCGATTGGAATCGAATCCGAAAGTTCCATATGTAGTAGGAAGCAAAAGCCCGATGGCCGTTGCGATCAACAGCGCCGCTAAAGCGGGTGAATGGATTAAGAGCCGGCTTGGGGGCCACCGGGACCTGAATACGAAACAATCGCCCCAGGACCTTGTGACGGACGTGGATAAAGGTGCGGAGGCGATGATCCGTAAGCTGATTCTAACGCATTTTCCCGATCATGCGATCCTCGGCGAGGAAGGGGTAGCACCGGGAGCTGCGGCTTCCGCGGCTGCGTTGAAGCAGGCCAGCGAGTCGGAGTATTTATGGATCGTCGACCCGGTGGACGGAACGACCAATTTTGTGCACGGATTTCCGTTTTTCTGCGTATCGATTGCGCTGGCATATAAAGGCGAGGTCATCATCGGCGTGATTTATGATCCGATGCGTGACGAGATGTTTGTGGCGGAGAAAGGCAAAGGCGCCTACATTCACGGGCAGCCGTCGAAGGTATCCGCCGATGCGGCTTTGTCCGGCAGCATCGTCGCCGTCGGCTTTAACCCGGACCGGGAGTTTGCGTTGCCGGTGAACATGCGCGGGCTTAACGCTTTATCCAGTGAAGTACGCAGCCTACGCGCCGCCGGATCGGCTGCTTTGCATTTGGCTTATGTGGCTGCCGGCCGGTTGAGCGGCTATTACGAGGTTGGACTGAACGCCTGGGACGTCGCCGCCGGCGCACTGATCGTGAAGGAATCGGGAGGAATAGTGACCGATACCGCAGGTAACCCTTATCACATCGGCGTACGCCATTTGATTGCCAGCAATGGCAAAATCCATGACGAGTTGCTGGGCGTGATCCGGGCTGCAGATGCAACCGGTTTGTAAGGACCGGCTTTATCCGGAGGTCCCCGGCTGGCGGGCATGCATGGACCGGAAGAATCCGCGGTACGCTTGATCGAGAATACCGGAAGGAGTGTCAAGGATGAGCGATAGCAAGGAACTGGAACGCGAGCTCAGCGAGATGCTGACCGAAGGGGAATACGGCAGCGAGGAAGAACGCCGCGAGGAAGAGCGCAGAAGATTGTCGCCGAAGTACGAAATCCGCATCCAAACGACGTTGGACCCGATCGTGGAAGAGACGTTGAATTATCGAAAAATGGCCAAGGAAATCGATGGCCGTTATGATGAATATCTGAAGAGGACCGGACGCATAGAGAAGAAGCCGGAATAACGGCATAGGCGCCGGTATTCATGCAACATCGACAAGACCTGAGGCCGCAACCGAACCTCAGGTTTTGCGCGCTATCGTACCCATGATCTACTATTTAAAGGAGTTGAGAGGCTTGAAGAACATTCGCTTGAACATGGCTTCCGTCCTGTCGGGAGCGCTCGCTCTGATCCTTTTCCTGTTCGGCGGCACCACCGCCGCACCTGTCAAAGCCGCCGAAGCGGTTCAAGCCGACGGCTACCTTATCGTGGCGCTCGGCGATTCAATTACCGCCGGGTACGAGCCGGGGATGACGGAGACGAGCGTTCCATACGGCTTCGTCGATCGGCTGAAAGAACAAGGGCTGTTCCATGGCCGGACCTCGGCGGTCAACTACGGCATCCTCGGTTTGACCAGCGAGGGATTGAAAAACTACATAACGGCGATTCAGGCAGGTTCGCCGGTCGCCGCTGCGGACATTCAGCCAAACGTGCAGGATCCAAGAATCGCCTCCTTTGCTTCCGGCATTGGGCAAGCGAAGGCCGACCTGCAGAAAGCCGATTTGATCACGATCACGATCGGCGGGAACGACTTGCTTCGACTGTTGCCGGATGTGAAGAACATTTCGCTCGAGCAGCTCCGCGCCCAAAGCGAAGAAGTGTTGAAGGCTTATGGCGACAACCTTCGCGAGGTTGTCCGCATTCTGACGGAACTCAACCCGTCAGCGCAAATCGTGATTGCCGACCAATACCAGCCGGTGCCGAAGCTCGTTGGCGCCTCCATTTACGATGAACTGCAGCAGCTGGCGGGCAAGTTTACCGCGATCGTGGATGGCGTCGTAGCCGATCATGCGACCCAAGCGAAGCCGATAAAGGCAGCCCATGTGGCGACTTCCTTTACGGGGCGCGAAATTTCGCTGACGCATATTTTTTCGGATACCGATATCCATCCGAATCAAGCCGGATATGAGGAAATCGCCAAGATCTTCGCCGAAACGGTTTGGGGAAGCTTCCGGACAACAGCGGCGAAGAGCGGTGGCGCTCCGATATCCGTCGTGGTCAAAGGGCAAGAACTGAACACGCCGTATCCGCCGATCCTGAAGAACGGGCAAACGTTCGTGGCCATCAAGGACATAACCGATGCGGTCGGAGCCCAAAGCAAATGGGATTCCCGCAATTCCACCGCTACGATCACCTATGGAACCCGGACGGTTGTGATTCCGGTCGGCGCTAAGCAAATTCAAGTGGACGGCACGCCAGCCGCCACCGCAACGCCGGCTTTCCTGCAGAAGGTCGGCAAGGAGAACAAAACCTATGTACCGTTAGCCTTACTCGTACAGGGGCTGGGGCTTGATGTACAATACAGCGGTAAAATGAAGACGGTGTTTATTAACGAATTGTAATTCTGATCTTGTTGGATGCCGGAGTAGCCGGAGCGTGAGGAGCGCTCCGGTTTTTTATGCTCAAAACCCCTTCTCTGCTCGAGCGCCTTAGCACGATCATCCCGTTTAATCAGGCTACAGAGAAAAGGGGAAGTCAGGAGTTGACCCGGTCAACGAGAAACGAATTACCTAACTAAACCAGTCTCCCTCTTTCCGCGGACCTCACCCTGAACGAAAAGGATAATCCTGTAAAGGAGCGCATGAGAAGGTAAGCAGGGCAAACCGCCGGGATTCCAACTCCGTATAATCGCACATAAGCTCCTTACTCCTGGACATTGGGCGGCGGCGAACGTTCCATTAAGCTGGATAGGGAGCGGTCTTGTCGGCCCTGAAGGACAGATCGCAAGATAAGCGCTAAACACAGGAGGAGAGGGCGAGCATGCCGAAAATCGCGGACAAATATTTGCAGGTCGACCCCTGGAAGGTCGTGGAGGAAGGCTTTGATCCGGGGAGGAACCGGGTCAGCGAGTCGATTTTTTCGCTGGGGAATGAATATATGGGGGTCAGAGGTTATCCGGAAGAAGGGTATGGCGGGGATACGCTGATGGGCAGTTATTTCAACGGGTTGTTCGAGGAAAGTCCGGTGACGGCCCATTACAAAGGGATCATTAAATCGCTGCGTTTCATGGTGAATGCGGTGGATTGGCTGCATACGCGGATCACGCTGGACGGGGAGACGCTGGATTTGGCGGAGAGCCGGTTCAGCGACTTTCGGCGGGAATTGGATTTCCGCACCGGGATTTACACCCGGGAGTTCGTGTGGCATACGGCCAGCGGGAAAAACGTGCAGCTCACGTTTGAACGCCTCGTCAGCATGAAGGTGTCGCATCTCGGGGCACAGCGGATCACGTTTACGCCCCTGAACTTTTCCGGGACGGTCCAGGTGCGGACGGGATTGGACCTGGCGGTGCTCCATGAGGATCAGCAGCGGTATTATTGGAAAGAGCTGAAGCAAGGAGAAACAGCCGCATCCGGCGGAACCGGGATCGCGGGGATTTTAGGGGAGACGGCGAATACGCGCAACCGGTTGTTTTCCGGTTTCCGCGTGGATGCGAGGGATGCCGTGAACAATCAACTGGTACAGGAGGAAGGCTACATCGGTCGGGAACTGACCCTGGACCTGGCTCAGGGAAAGAGCAGCATACTGGACAAACTCGTCGTCAACGTGGCGGAGAAGGACCTTACGGTTCGTAACGATGACCTTTGGCAGCGGGGGATCGAGCTGGCGGAGCGGCATACGCAACTGGGATACGATGCGATTGCGGCCGATCAACAAGCCTATTGGGCCCAGGTGTGGGCGGAATCGGACATCGCCATCGAAGGAGATCCGGAGAATCAGCAGGGGATCCGCTTTTGCATTTTCCAGCTGTACCAGACTTACCACGGGGATAATCCCGGTTTCAACATCGGCGCGAAGGGGCTGACCGGCGAGGCGTATCGGGGGCTGGCTTTCTGGGATACGGAATCGTACTGCTTGCCGTTCTATATTTTTAACAATCCGAAGGCAGCGCGCAGCCTGCTCGAATTCCGTTATCAATCGCTCCCTCAAGCGTTGAAGCGGGCCAAGGAACTGGACTGCGAAGGGGCATTTTATCCTATTGCCACGATCGACGGAACGGAAAGCTGCGACCTGTGGCAGCACTCCAATCTGCAGTTGCACGTCGGCACGGCGGTGGCGTACGGGCTTCGTCATTACGTGAACATCACGGGCGACAAGGACTTCCTGTATGAAAAAGGCGCGGAAATGCTGATCCAAATCAGCCGTTTTTACGCTACTCGCGGACAGTGGGGGCAGCAGTCGGGGAAATACGGCTACTTCGGCGTGATGGGTCCCGACGAGTTTCAGCTCATGGTTAACAACAACTGCTATCTCAACTTGATGGCGAAAAAGCTATTCGAATATACGCTGGAGGTGCTGGAAGCGATGCGGGGCGAGGCGGCCGCGGCTTATGGCGAGCTGGCAACGCGGATCGGCCTGACGGCCGAGGAGCAGAAGGACTGGCAGAACAAGGCGCAGCACATGAAAATCCCGAAGGATGAACGGACGGGGATTTTCGAAGAGCATGACGGTTTCTTCGACCTGCCGCATCTGGACATTCACGCGATTCCGGTGACGGAATTTCCGCTTTATTCGCATTGGTCGTATGACCGGTTATACCGGTACGACATGATCAAGCAGCCGGACGTGCTGATGTTCATGTTCCTGTACAGCAGCGAATATTCGTTGGAGGAAAAACGCGCCAATTACGATTACTACGAGCCGCGCTGCATCCACGAATCCTCGCTGTCGCCGTCGATTCACTCGATTTTGGCGGCGGAAATCGGGCGTTCGGAGGAGGCGTACAGGTTCTTCGAGTTCGCGACCCGGCTTGATCTCGACAACTATAACCGCAATACGCGGGAAGGTTTGCATACGACCTCGATCGCCGCAGCCTGGATGAATATCGTATACGGATTCGGCGGGATGCGTTCGGACGGGGAGAGGCTTGTGCTGAATCCGAGCATCCCTGAGCGTTGGCGGAGCTACCGGTTCATGGTCACCTATCAAGGGACGAAGCTGTTGGTGGAAGTGGATCAGAATGAAGCTTCCGTCAGCGCAATGACCGGCGGCGAAGTGGAGATTTCGATGTATGGGAACTTGGTTACCATCGGCGAAGCGGGGATTCGGGTGCCGCTGCGAAAGGCGGTCATCCAATGAGCTGGATCGTCAGGGAAAGCGGGTTCGACCCGGAACGAATCGCACACCACGGCAACAAGTTCATGATTGGCAATGGGGTGCTGGGCTATCGGGGGACGTTGGAGGAGTTTGGCAAAAGCGAGCTGACCGCAACGATCGTCGCCGGGCTGTACGACAAGGTCGGGGACAAGTGGCGCGAGCCGGTGAACGCGCCGAACGGACTAGCAACGGCGGTCTTTTGGGATGGGGCGCCGTTAAGTGTGCTCAAGGCCGTGGATCCGGCTGATGCGGGGGCCCGGGGCAAGGCCGGCGAAGGAGACGCCAGAGGGGACGCCAGTCCGGAGCTGGTCGCTCACGAGCAGGCGCTGGACCTGCGCCGCGCCGTACACCGTCGTCGTTCTGTGTTCCGCACGGCGGACGGAGCGGAGGTCGCGATCACGTCGGAACGGTTTTGCAGCGCGGTGCGCCCGGAGCTGATCGTATCCCGTATCGCGGTAGAGAGCAGCCGGGAAGGCGAGTTTACGATCGTCACCGGCATTGACGGCGATGTTTGGGACATCAACGGCCCACATCTGGAACGGATCGAGAGCGGGACGGATGCGGCAGGAGAAGTTTTGTCGCTTACCGCCTGGACACAGGAACTCGGCATACCGGTAACGGTGGCGGAAGCCGCGGAAGTTCGGGGAGGCGGAGAGCATCAGCTTCTTCGTGAGGATCTCTCGGTCCGCCGCCGTATCCAAATGCGGTGCCGGGCCGGCGAACCGGTCGAATTCGTCAAATACGTCGCCGTGTGGACCGGACAGGACGGGGCACCGGCACGCGACGTACGGACGGCATCGGCGCAGTCCGCACGGGAAGCGCGGCAGCTTGGTTACGATCGGCTGCTGCAAGAGCACGCCGATCGATGGGAGCGCAAGTGGGAAACCTCCGACATGACGGTTGAAGGCGACGAAGAAGCCCAGTTGGCGCTGCGCTACAGCATGTATCAGCTGCATATCATCGCGCCGGACCGCTCGGAGCGCGTATCCATTCCTGCCCGGGGGTTATCCGGCCAGGTATATAAAGGCGCGGTATTCTGGGATACGGAGATGTTTATGCTGCCGTTTTTCCTGCATACGGCGCCGGAGGTGGCCCGCAACTTGATGATGTACCGGGTGCATACGCTGGACGGCGCGAAACGCAAAGCGGCAGAATACGGCTATGACGGGGCATTCTATGCCTGGGAAAGCCAAGAGACGGGCGATGATGCCTGTACGCTTTTTAACGTCAACGATGTGTTTACCGGTCGTCCGATGCGGACTTACTTTCGCGATAAGCAGGTGCATATCAGCGCGGATGTGGCTTACGGGATCTGGCAGTATTACGCGTTTACCGGCGATGAGAGCCTGCTTTTGGACGGTGGGGCCGAGGTGGCGTGGGAGTGTGCCAAGTTCTTTTATTCGTATGGGTACTTCAATCCGCGGAAGCAACGGTACGAAATTCTGGATGTCACCGGACCTGACGAATACCACGAGCGGGTGAATAACAACGCGTTTACCAACCGAATGGTCAAGGAATGCCTGCGCGTCGCCCTGGATGCCATGGAGATTCTGCGAAGCCGCAACCCCGAGCGTTACGAAGCGTTGCTGGCGGAGAGTGCCGTCAGCCCGGAACAGATCCGCGATATGCATGATCGGTTATACGTTCCTCAGCCGGATGCCAAGGACGGTTTGATCGAGCAATTCGATCGCTATTATACGCTGGAGGACGTTTCGCTGCCGGATCTGAAAGGCCGGATGCTTCATCCGCACGAATATCTCGGCGGGGGAAACGGCCCTGCAACGACAACGCAAATTCTGAAGCAAGCCGATGTGGTGCTGATGCTGCACTTGTTCAAAGGCGATTATGCGCCGTCCGTCAAACAAGCGAACTGGGCTTACTACGAGCCGCGTACGGAGCATGGTTCGAGCCTCAGCGCTTGCATTTATGCCTTGGTGGCAGCGGATACGGGTTCGCCGGATTGGGGTTATCCGTATTTTATGCGAACGGCGACGATCGACTTAACCGGAGAATCGAAGCAATACGTCGGAGACCTCTATATCGGCGGCACGCATCCTGCGGCGAATGGCGGGGCATGGATGGCGGCCATCCAGGGATTTGCCGGCTTGCGTTATGATGGAAATCAGGCGGAGCTTCGGCCGGCTTTGCCATCCGCTTGGCAGGCGATCGAGTTCCCGGTCTGCCTTCGCGGCGGCTCCTACCGGATACGCGTCAGCCGGGGGGAGGTCGTCATCAAGGCTTCCGGCGAGAATTCGACGGCCATGCGGTTTAGTGTGAGAGACCAGGAGCTAGCGGTGGCGCCGGGGCAGGAAGTTCGCGTCCCGTATGAAGCTGCCGGGAGCTTGGACGGTCAGCTCGGTTCAGCTCGGCCAAGTGGAGTAAAACATTAGCGCAGGCGAGTTATATACGAAAAATCGAATAGAATTCGCTATTTCTGACGATTTCGGCAGAATGTATATGAAATTTCATACTTAATTGGGCTTTAGGGAGACGGAAGCCGAGAATCTGTATGAAATATCGAATAGAATTCGCCATTTATGCCGTTAGTAACGAATTGTATTCGAAAAATCGAATTCAATTTTAGCGCCTGGCCGATCAAATAATTCCGTAGAGCTGCACATCAAAATGACCAAAGGAGAATCACAGCATGTTAGAAACGATGAAAGGTGCCATCTTCGACCTCGACGGCGTGATCGTCGATACGGCAAAGTACCACTACCTCGCTTGGCGGTCGCTGGCGCGCCGGCTGGGCTTCGAATTTACTGAAGCCCATAACGAGCGGCTCAAAGGCGTCAGCCGCATGGAGTCGCTGCGCATTCTGCTGGAGGTGGGCGGCGTGGAGGCCACGAAGGAAGAACGCGAGCAAATGGCCGCGGACAAAAACCGGGAATACGTCGAGTTTATTTCCAAGCTGGAGCCGTCAGAAATTTTGCCCGGGGCAAAGGCGTATTTGCTGCAGCTGCGCGAGCGCGGAGTGAAGATCGCCCTCGGCTCGGCGAGCAAGAACGCCGCGTTCATCTTGGACCGGCTCGGCATCGCCGAACTGTTCGACGCCGTGATCGACGGCACCAAAGTGTCCAAGGCGAAGCCGGACCCGGAGGTGTTCCTCTCCGCCAGCGCGGCGCTGGCGTTGCCGCCGTCCGATTGCGTCGTGTTTGAGGACGCGGAGGCGGGAGTGCAAGCAGGCAAAGCCGCCGGCTGCCGCGTCGTGGGCATCGGCAGCCCAGACATCCTGGGCGCGGCCGACCTTGTCGTCGGCGGGCTGCATGAACTGGTGCAATCGGCACGTTGACGGTTTGCGACATACCCAAGAAGATCCCTCGAACACGTACCGAGGGATCTTTATTTTTTTAGCTGGCAAGATTCCCAAAATCCCCTACACTAAGAGATAAGGCGTGACCATGCCCAACGCGTACGAGAATCGGAGAAACCGCCACGATGTTCGTAGAATCGCGCATCCTTGCCGGTTTTGATTATTGCTATATTTGAATTGCCGGAGGTGCAAAGCCATTGAAACCAGGCAACAGACTCAGAAACCCGTTCGCCAACCTGAACGTCAAGCAGCAGATGATTCTTCTGTTCGTCGTGATGGTGATTCCCTTGTTTATCCTGAATGCCTACGGCAACTACAAAGCCGATCAGATCTTGAAACGCAACGTCACCAACGCGTATATCGAGCTGAACAAACAGAACTTCCGGCTGATCACCCGGGACATCGAAGCGATCAACAAAGTGACGTCCACGGTGTTTCAGCATCCGCTGCTCCAGCAACTGAACCCCAGCGGGGAAGGGACGGAGACCGTCCTGGAGCGGGTTAAAACCTACGAAAAGCTAGAAACCCTGCTGTTCAATTACTCGCAGGAAACCGACCAGCGCGAGCCGCTGTATTATTCCCTTTACGTGTACGATCCGTCAAACGCGTATTTTTTTGCTCCGTATTATCCGGAGGCGCGGAAGGCTGGCGTTTATTTCTTTCTTGAGCAGGAGAAGCCGGAGTGGTTTGAGGAAGCCGTCGCAAAAAAAGGAAACGGTTACCTGCGCCTGATCGATCATTTGTCCCCGCCTACGCAAGGGCAGCAAAACCAAAAAACGCTTGCGTATGTCCGGGCGATCAACAGCATTTATAAAAACGGCACGATCGGCGTGCTCGTCGTCTCCAACGTCGACGGCCGCATCGGCGAATCGCTACAAACCGTCTCGATCCCGGAAGGGGAGCTGTATTTTACCGATTGGAGCAACCGCATCCTGACCTCGACGCCGGCGGAGGCGCCGGCCGGGCAAATCCTGAATCTGCCGCCGCAAGCTGATCTGGGCGATTCCCTGATCGGGGTGAAGGACGTCATTACCGATGACTTTATTTACGTCATTAATTATAATTACGTCCTGCAGCAGAAACTCGTCTACAAGGTTCCTGTCAAAGCGTTGCTGCAGCAGCAAAACGAAATCAAACGGATTATCCAGCTCATCTCCATCGCTTATTTTGCGGTGGGTCTGGTGCTGATTTTGTACTTCTGGCGGTCGCTCATGACCCCGATCCAGAAGCTGGTGTATTTCGTCCGCCGCTACGAGCCGGGCAACGTGGTGCCGGAGACGCCGCGCCGCGGTCGCAATGACGAGGTCAGCGTGTTGATCTCCACGATTTACGAAATGGCGCGCCGGCTTAACGGGCTCATTCATTATAAATACCAGATGGATATCAAACAGAAGGAAGCTCAACTGCAAATCCTGTACCAGCAAATCAACCCGCATCTGCTGTACAACACGCTGGAGAGCATCTATTGGAAAAGCGCCATGGAGGGAAACAACGCCTCCGCGGAAATGATCAAGGAGCTGTCCAAGCTGATGAAGATCAGCCTCAGCCGCGGCCGGGAGCTGATCACGCTGGAGGAGGAACTGGAGCATGCCTCCGCCTACATCAAGCTGCAGGAGCACCGGTACGAGTACGGATTCCGTGTGACCTGGGACGTTCCGGCCGAACTGCACGCCACCATCATCCCGAAAATTACGCTGCAGCCGCTCATCGAGAACGCGATCTTTCATGGCGTTAAACATATGGGGGAGGACGGCGAAATCGCCATCCGTGCCGAAGCGGACAAAGCGCAGGGCCGGGTACGCATTACGATTACCGACAACGGATATAAACCGGTGGATTTCGAGGCGATCGACAGGCTGCTCAATGATGAAACGCCAAGCCCGTCCTTCGGCTACGGGATCCGCAACATTCATCAGCGGCTTCGGCTGCATTTCGGGCCGGAGTACGGCCTCCAATACGCGGGCCGGCCCGAGGGCGGCACCGCCGTTACGATTACCCTGCCCATGGCGGCCGACCGAAACGAATGACGAACAGGGGGAACAAGCACATGTATAACATTTTGGTCGTCGACGACGAACCGTTGATTTGCAAAGGCTTATCCGGACTATTGACCGCCTCGGGCCTCGATATTCGCCAGATTTTCACCGCGTATAACGGGCACGAGGCGCTGGATTACGTGCGGATGGAGGATATCGATTTGCTGGTCACCGACATTCAGATGGGGGAAATGAACGGGATCGAGCTGATGCAGCAGGCGAAGCTGATCAAGCCGTGGGTGCAGACGATCATCATCTCCGCGCACGAAACGTTCCAATACGCGCAAATGGCGATCCGGCTTGGCGCCAAGGATTATCTCATCAAACCGCTGAACAGCGAGCAGTTTCTCGATTCCGTGCGCAACGCGCTGCTGAAGATGGATAAGCCGGTGCCGCAAGCCGAGGACTGGCTATCCCGGGGGGCAGAGCACTTCCACATGGTGGAGCCGCTCCCGGAATCCGGCGAACGGCTAAGCCGGCTTTTGCGCGAACCCGCCGAAGGGGACGTAGAGCAGCGGACCGAAGAAGCCGAGCGGCTGGGGCTCACCGGGCCGTATTTTTCCGTGATCAAAATCAAGCTGGCCATCCCCGCCGAGAAGGAACCGTCGGCTGACCAGGACGAGGATACCCGCCTGTTCCGCTATGCGGCGCTCAATATCGTCAACGAGCTGCTGCATCAGGAGTGGCGGGCGGCGTCTTTTTATACCCGAAGCCTGGAGATCGCCCTCATCCTCCAATGGAATGAAGCGGAGTACGCCGAACCGAATCTCAATAAAATCAACCAGCTTGAAATGCTCGGCCGCAGCCTGCACCACCACATTCACAAGTATCTCGGCTTGCTGTGCACGGTGGGGATCAGCCAAATTCTCAAGGGCGCGGGGTTCCTGGGCGTATTAAGCCGACAGGCGGACAAAGCGATGCTGTGGGGCGGGGGACATGGGGATTATCACGTATTTTATTATGGCGATTTCAACTGGCATAACTATGCCCAGGACCCTTCCAACGAGGAGTTGACGACGCAGAGCAACCGGATCGTGGAGAGTGCCAAGAAGTATATTGAAGAGAACTATCGGCAGAAAGGGCTGACCATCCACGAGGTGGCCCGCAGCAACCACGTCAGCCCCAATTATTTAAGCTACCTGTTCAAGAAAAATACCGGCTACAACCTTTGGGAATACGTCATCAAGCTGCGGATGGAGGAAAGCAAAACGCTGATCCAGAATACGGACCTGCGCCGATACGAGATTGCCGAACGCGTAGGCTACGAGTCGCCCGAGCATTTCAGCAAGATATTTAAGAAATACTTTGGCGTCAGTCCCACGGAGCTGAAGAAATAAGGATGAAGTAAGAACGACTATAGTTCACATAGTTTTAGACATGTTCGCCTGGGGTCCTCTTTTCTAAAATGGGAAGAGACACTACGTAGAAAAGAGGGAGAAAGATGGGGGAACCCGTGATTTCACCGGGGAACATGCAGCAGGATACGATGAGGGCGGACGCTTCGCGGGCGCCGCGGCGGGGATCAAACTGGAAGAAGTACATGTGGGGATATCTGTTCCTGGTTCCGGCGATCGCCATATTTATCGTGTTCTTATGGGTCCCGATCATCAAAGGGATGGTTTACAGCTTTTATAATATCGATTTCGTCAAAGGCAACACGTTTGTCGGAATGGACAATTACGTGAAGGTGTTCAACAACCCCGACGTACTTCTGTCGGTTCGCAACACCTTGTATTATATGCTTCTTTGCTTGGTGATCGGCTTTTGGGTACCGATCGCCGCATCGATCGCGATTTCCGAACTTCGCTGGTTCCAGGGCTTCGCGCGCATTGCGGCGTACCTCCCGTTTGTCGTGCCGGGCGTCGTCCTGTACGGGATGTGGCGCTGGATGTACGACCCGGTTGGGCCGATCAACGCATTGCTTGGATGGTTTGGGGCCGATCCGGTATCCTTCGTCTCCGACGGCAGGTGGTCGATGGTCTCGATCGTCTTTATGGAGACGTGGCAGCAGTTCGGTTCGGCGATGCTGATTTATTTGGCCGGGGTGCTGAGCATTCCGCGGGACTGGTACGAAGCGGCGGAAATCGATGGAGCCGGCGTCTGGGCCCGGATCAAATATATTACGCTGCCCTCGATGCGGAACTTGATCGTGCTGATGTTGATTCTACAGCTGATCGGCACTTCTCAGGCTTACCAATCGCAGCTGGCTTTGCTGGACGGCGGTCCAAACAAAGCAACGTTGACCTACGCGCTCTTGACGGTCAAATATGCCTTTACCCAGCTCGACTATGGGGCAGGGACTGCGCTGGGCGTCCTGATGTTCCTCGTGCTAAGCGTGCTTGGCGTGCTGCAATACAAGCTGAACAAGGAGGAGTACTGATTATGAAAGAAAGAGGCATCCTGTCGCCCTCCGATTTGCAGAAGCCGCTTAATAAAATCGTTTACGGATTTATGGTGTTGTGCATCGCGGTCATGGCTTTTACGATGTTATATCCAATCGCGATGACGATGTTCAACGGGCTCAAAAGCAATCAGGAGGTCAACTCGTTCCCGCCGCGGTTCTTCCCGCAGGAGTGGCATTGGGACAATTTCCCGAAAGCCTGGGATTATATCAATTTACCGATGTTCTTGAAAAATACACTGCTGATCTTCGGCGGCAATCTGCTGATGACCATCCTGGTCCTGGGCCTCGCCTCGTTCAGCATTTCGCGCATCCGCGTGCCGTACAGCCGGGCGATTTACTTCTTCATTCTGCTGACGTTGTTTATTCCGGCCTCGAGCTACATGATCCCGAACTTCGTAAACCTGAAGGAGTTGGGGCTGTTGAACTCTTATTGGGCCTTCTGGCTGCCCGCCGGGGCGAATGCGTATTATTTTCTGCTGATGAAAAATTTCTTCGACGGCATTCATCCGGAAATTTTCGAGGCGGCCCGGATCGACGGGGCTTCGGAGTGGACCAGTTACTTGCGGATCGCGGTTCCGTTGTCGGTGCCGATCTTCGCTACGCTGGCGATCTTTATTTTCTCCACGGCGTGGAACGACTGGTTTTGGCCGTCCCTGGTCATGCACACGGAAGACAAGTACACGCTGGCGACGGCGATCTATAAATATGTGATCAACGCACGGAATATGGACAGCAGCATCAAGTTCAGCATTTTGTTCATGGTCATGATTCCGCCGATTTTCGTATTCCTCGGGTTCCAGAAGTTTATCATGCGCAGCGTCAACTTGTCCGCGGTCAAAGGATAGGTAGTTCAAAAAGTAATCTTTCCATGACGAAGCAGATCATGAAGCAGATTCGACGTCGAATCTTGAATTCAACCGGGCTTTCCGTTGCTCACGTAGGTCTGCCCTACGCTCCGCTACTCAGGCCCTAGCTTCATCCAACCTTCTCGGTCCTGAAAACCTGACTTTTTGAACCTCCATTGTAACGATCGTAGGCCTGCACATGAAAGTCATAAGATCACACATCGATTGCGATATCGTTCTCTTTTATGATGAACATGCAAGATAACCTAACTTTTAGAAAAGGGGAGTTTCAATGCGCAAGTTTTCAGCGGTGTTGATGTGCCTGATGCTGCTCGGTTCGCTGCTCGCGGCCTGTGGCGGAGGGAACAACAAGGAAGCCCAAAATAACGGCGGTAACGGCGGCGGGAATGCGGCGGCCACGGGCAACAACGGGGGAGGCAATGCCGAACCGGCTGCGGGAGAAGCCGATGACATCACGCAGCGCAAGGTTACGATCAAAATCCACTATCCGCTGCCGGATGAAACGACGCTCCGCCAGCAGGAGGATGATAAAATCGCTCGCTTCCAGGCCAAGTACCCGAACGTGACGATCGTTAAAGACGACTGGCAGTACAGCGTTAACGAAATCGGCGTGAAGATGGCTTCGAACGAAGCACCGACCTTCTACAATACGTGGGCGACAGAAGCCCAATTCCTGGTGGAGCGCGGCTGGGTCGCCGACATCACGGAGCTGTGGAACAACTGGGAGTACAAGGACGAAATCAACCCGGTGCTGCAAAACCAATTTATCGTTGACGGCAAGGTGTACGGGATCACCCAAAACGGTTACGTCACTTCGACCGTAGTCAACAAGAAGCTGCTGGACGACAAAGGCATCGCCGCTCCTCCGTTCGATTGGACCTGGGACGACATGTACAACGTAGCCAAAGGCGTCGCGGATCCGAAGAAAGGCATTTCGGGGATCGCGCCGATGGGCAAAGGCAATGAAGCAGGCTGGAACTGGACCAACTTCCTGTTTGAAGCCGGCGGCGACATCGAAACGAACGAAAACGGCAAAGTGACTGCCGTCTTCAACTCCGAGGCCGGGGTGAAGGCGCTGGATTTCTACAAGAAGCTGAGATGGGAAGCCAATGCGATCCCGCAAGACTGGGCGCTGGGCTGGGGCGATGCGGTCAGCTCCTTCCAACAAGGCCGGACGGCCATGGTGATCGCCGGGGCGTTTGACGTCATTCAGGCGGCGCTGAACGAAGGCGGCATGAAGCCGGAGGACGTCATTGCTTACCCGATGCCTGCAGCGGAGAAGGGCGGCAAGCATTACGGCGTTCTGGGCGGCAATTACCTCGTCATCAACCCGAACGCCACGAAAGACGAACAGGAAATGGCGTTCCGCTACATCACGTTCGACTACTTTACCGATGATGCATTGAAATCGGTTGAGGACACCATTAATGCCCGCAAAGCGGAGGGCAAATACTACGTGCCGACCCCGTTGGAATATTTCAGCGATGATTCCGACTACGCCGGCAAGGTAAAAGCCATTTACGACAAGTACGATAATGTGTACAAATACGATCCACAGCTCTTCAGCCTGCTGGAAGGCAAGCCGGAGGCGCAGTTCGGCACGCAAGACTACTACGCCACGATGTCGAACGTTGTACAGGAGTCGTTCTCGAAGAAGGGCACCGACTCCAAGAAACAGCTGGATGTCGCAGCCAAGTACGTGCAGGAGAATTTCTTCGATAAAATTCAGCCGCAATAAGCATAAATTGCTAAAGAGCCTCCCCTGCGGTCCGATTTGGACGGGGGAGGCTCTTTTTGCGTTGGATGCGTCAGGTGGCGAGCGGTGAAGGTCGGGTAGCTACGGCAGTGTGGGGAACTGTGTGCTAGTATGGTGCCAATGTGTTGGGCCGGTTTGGTGCTAGTGTGACGGGGGCGCAGGTCGGAGTAACAATGATGGTGAAGGGGGCGGGGAGGATGTGGAGTGTAGATCTGTTACTCGGGTGCCGTCGCCGATGCCGTGCCAATGCCAGCCGCCGATGCCGTGATGATGCCGTGCTAATGCCAGCGCCAGTGTCGCTAACGGAACTCAGAGACCTTATTTTGGGAGAATCGGCCCAGTTTGAATTCTAACGGAACGGAGAGACGTTATTTCCCCTTTTTGGCCTGGTTCAACACTCGTTTAGGTCCAATAAGGTCATCTGGTTCCGTTAGGCTGGGAAATGGCCGGGAAATGAATGGATAAGGTCATCTGGTTCCGTTAGAAGGGGGAAAGGGGAAAAGGGCGGCTCTTGAGCGGTGGGAGATGAGTGTCGAGTGCGGGGGACGGTGCCGAGGACGGTGCCAAGGTGAGGGGGACGTTGCCGAGTAATGAATGACGAGTGATGAATGACGAGTTCAGATTGATCGTGCGCCGTTCCCGATGGTTCACGCGGCTGCCGCCGTTTTGTCCTTCTGCTGGCGCGCGCGGGCTTGCCGTCCCAGCACCAGGCCCACAAGGGAGGCCATCATCTGCTGGAACACCATGCCCAGCACGACCGGAACGGCCACCGGAGCAGGAAAGTAGGTGACAGCCAGTACCGCGCCGGCGCTGATGTTGCGCATGCCGCCGTTGAAGACGAGCGCCACTTTGTCGGCTTCGTTCAGGCCGATCAACCGGGACAGGCCGAAGCCAAGCACGTAGCCGATCGCCGCGAGCGTAACGATGATCGCGCCCAGACCCAGCAGCCGCGGGCTGAAGTCGGTCAGGTAAGGAGCGACAACGGCACCGTTGATCGCCACAACAGAAGCCATCGCTAGCTTCGAGAACGGGTTCAGCCAAGGGCCCCAGGAGGCGATGACCTTGCCTTTGCTCCACTGGTTTAGCAGCATGCCAACCAGCGACGGGACGACGATCATCCAGAACAGGCTGGTCATCATCGCAGCGGCGTCGAGCCGCACGCTCGTGCCGATCAGCAGGGCCAGAATGCCGGGAACGACGAACGGGGCCAGCAACGTATCGATCAGGATGATCGATAGGGTTAAGGCGATGTTGCCCTTGTAAATGCTAACCCAGACAAAGCTGCTGACCCCGGTTGGAATCGCCGCGGCGAGAATGAAGCCGGTAATTGTATAGAAATCCCCCGGGAATGCCAGATGCCCCATCCCCATAGCGATTAACGGCATGGCAAGATGGAGGATGAACAGGCAGAGCACCAGGGGAAGAGGTTTTTTAAGCACGTTCAGGAAATCCTTGAAACTGAGGCTGATGCTCCCGGCAAAGGTCATGAAGGCAAACAGCCACGGAGACCAGGAGGTATATGCGGCCAAATGGCTCCCGCTAAGGACGCCGATCAAGATGCTGGCAGGCGTGATCAAAGGCATCAATTTGTTCAGTTGTCGGTTCAACGTTTGCAGCATGGTCACGACATCCTTTGGTTTATAAGCTTCTTGTAGTATAGAACGTTCGCGGAAAATCGTAAATGGGACGGAGCCGGGGTAGCGCTTATCCGAAAAAAAAAGTCTGCCTGATCGTAACCGAACGAACCAGGCAGACTCTATTATTTTATCGGGCGATTTCCTTGAACGAAGCCTCGGCGGCTTCCAAGGTGAAGTCGATGTCGGCTTCCGTGTGCGCTGTCGTCAAGAACCAGGCTTCGTATTTCGACGGAGCGAGGTTGACGCCGCGGCTAAGCATGGCGCGGAAGAAGGCAGCGAACGCTTCGCCGTCGGTGTCTTGCGCCTCGTTGTAATTCGTGACCGGGTGGTCGCAGAAGTGCGTCGAGAACGAGCCGCGGATCCGGTTGATCGTCAGCGGCACCCCATGACGGCGGGCCGACTCGGCCAGGCCGTCGGTCAATTTCACGGCGAGGCGGTCCATCTCGTCGTAAACCCCGGCGCCCTGCAGCACCTCGAGGCAGGCGATGCCGGCGGAGATGGAAGCAGGGTTGCCCGCCATCGTCCCGGCCTGATAGGCCGGACCGAGCGGCGCCACCTGCTCCATGATCTCCTTGCTGCCGCCGTACGCGCCGATCGGCAGACCGCCGCCGATGATTTTACCGAGAGCGGTCAGGTCCGGCCGGATTGCTTCGTGATTCGAGAGGCCGGCGTAGGTTTGCGCCGAGCCATAGTGGAAGCGGAAGGCCGTAATGACCTCGTCGTAGATGACGAGGGCACCGTACTGCCGCGCGAGCCGGCAGAGCTCTTCCAAGAACCCGGGCTTCGGCATCACCATGCCGAAGTTCCCAACGATCGGCTCGACCATGACGGCGGCGACGTCGTCGCCCCACTTGTCGAGCGCTTCTTTCAGCGCCGTCGCATCGTTAAACGGCACGGTGATCACCTCGTGCGCGATGCTGGTCGGAATGCCGGCGCTGTCGGGGATGCCTAGTGTGGACGGGCCGGAGCCGGCGGCCACGAGCACAAGATCGGAATGGCCGTGGTAGCACCCGGCAAATTTGATGATCTTGTTCCGCTTCGTATAGGCGCGCGCTACGCGGATCGTGGTCATGACCGCTTCCGTGCCGGAGTTGACGAAGCGCACCTTGTCCATCGAAGGGATCGCTTCCTTCAGCATGACGGCCAAGCGGATTTCCAGCTCGGTTGGCGTCCCGTACAACGTGCCGTTCATCGCGGCTTCC
Organism: Paenibacillus timonensis; assembly: GCF_022427145.1. Taxonomy (GTDB): domain Bacteria; phylum Bacillota; class Bacilli; order Paenibacillales; family Paenibacillaceae; genus Fontibacillus; species Fontibacillus timonensis. The sequence continues at coordinate 12,357 of NZ_JAKSXN010000012.1, read as the reverse complement.
TGGATCGCTTTCGTGACGTGCGGATGGGCATGTCCGGTAATGATCGGCCCGTAAGCCGCCAAATAATCGACGTATTTGTTTCCGTCTACGTCCCAAAAATACGCGCCCTCGGCTTTTTTCATAAAAACAGGCGCCCCGCCGCCAACCGCCTTGAACGAGCGGGAGGGGCTGTTGACGCCACCTACGATATGTTGCAACGCTTCTTCGTACAATCGTTCCGATTGCGATCGATTCATCTTTCTAAACTTCCTTTCTGGTTGAATAACTGGTGAGAACTAGTATGATGCGCCGGCGATCCAACAACTGCAAAAGTACATTTGATTAGTCTGGAAAACCGGCGTTTTCGTGCGGTGGTGAGAGCAGCAACTGTTGGTGATGGTGCAACTACCGGAGTCGCCCTTAAAAAGGGCTTCTCCAGCCTCACGGGCTGGCCGCCTCCAGGTCCGCGTCGTTTCCGGCGCTCGCCCCCGTACGGCCCGAGCCGCTGCCGCCGTCTCCGGCATCGCCGTTGCTGTCGTTGCTCCCGGTTGAGCCGGGCTCGCTGCCGCTTTCGACCCCGTTGCCGGTGCCCGTTTCTTCGCTCTTATTAAATACGTCCTGCACGTATTGTTTCAGTTCTTCTTCGCTGCGAACGCCGAGCACGGACGAACCGCCCACGCTTTTCTCGACCAGCAGGTCCATCGGCGGAATTTGCTCGCTGGCGGACATTTGCGCGTCATACCCGACGGTGGCCAGCTTCCACATATCCTGAACCGACAGGTTCGTGTCGATGTAAGGATTGATCTTCTCCAGAATTGAAGGCAACTTCATGATCGAGGTCGTCGATTTCAGCTTATCCGCCACGGCCTTCAGGAAGTTACGCTGCCGCTCGGTCCGGGTATAGTCGGACAGGGCGTCGTGCCGGAAGCGGACGTATTGCAGCGCGGTTTTGCCGTCGAGGTGCTGCTGTCCTTTTTTCAAATCGATGTCGTATTCATGTTTATCCGCATTGCTGGTGTAGTGCATATCTTTTTCCACGTAAAAATCAACCCCGCCGACCGCATCCACCAGCTCGATGAATCCTTGGAAGTCGGTATACACATAATATTGGATCGGGATGCCCAGCAGATCGGAGACCGCCTGCATCGCCGTATTCGGACCATGGGTGATCGCCGTGTTGATCCGGTCCGAGCCGTGCTCCGGAATTTCCGTGTACGTGTCGCGCAGAATCGAGAAGAGGTAACCCTTCTTGCTCACGGGGTCCAGGGAAGCGACCAGCATGGTGTCCGAGCGGGGGATTTCCCCTTTCTTCAAACCGCGCGCATCCACGCCCATCAACAGGATGTTCACGCGTTCCGTACCTTCCCACTTGGACGGCTCCGGTACTTTCGTTTCGGTTGGCTGCACGTTATAGAAAGGAGACTGCTCTCCTTCTTTTTGAAAATTGTCCACTTGATTATAGATGGCGGTAAAATAGTATGCCGCTAAGGCGGCTAGGACGACCACCACTCCGATCACCGACCAGAGAATCGCCCGTTTTGTGCGTTTCGTCATTGGGTTCGTTCCTTTCAGATCGTACGATAAATTCGGTTTCTATTATAGATATACTACATATCTTTACATTATAATTTTTTTTGTAAATACAATCAATTTCAGGGTTGGAGAGGCCCGAGGAGGAGTTCACATGTCGGAACAACCGCAGCAAGTGCAAATCGGCAAGCCCGTTCCGGACTTTCGGTTACCCGCGGACAGCGGGGAGGAAATTTCGCTATCGCAATTTCGCGGCCGCAAGGTCGTTCTTTATTTCTATCCCAAAGATTCAACCCCGGCCTGCACCCAAGAGGCTTGCGATTTCCGCGATCTCGCCCAGGCGTACGGCGAATACGGGGCCGCGGTGCTTGGCATCAGCGGGGATTCGGTGAAATCCCACGGGAGGTTTGCTATGAAGCAGGGACTGAATTTTCCGCTTCTCTCGGACGAGTCCCACGAGGTGTGCCGGAAGTTTGGCGTGTGGCAGCTGAAAAAAATGTACGGCCGCGAATTCGAAGGCATCGTCCGTTCCACGTTCCTCATCGACGAGGAGGGCAAGCTGCTCCGCGAATGGCGCGGCGTCAGAGTGAAAGGGCATGCCGAGCAAGTGCTGGAGGCGCTTCGGGAGACGAATAAGAAGTAAGGCGGGAGCTTAAGGGCCCTGCGCCGGATCGCCCTCTTGTCTAAATGACGAGGGGGCGATTTTTTTGTGCCGTCCGCGGTTAATTTCGGAAGTCTATTTGCGTTTCTACCTTCATACAATCTACCAGATAGGCCATGGATTCATAGAAAAGAATTTGATCCTAGCTGCGGAGGTAGAAGGTTGATGAAAAAAACACGGATTTCCGGACTTATGCTGGTTCGTATGATTTTGGTTACTTTGGTGCTGATCGCTGCGGTCGGCGCTCCGCTGGGCTTCCAGCCGCAAGGCATGCCCGAGGTGAAGGCCCATGCCATGAAGGAACAAGCCGCGGTGGGAACCGCGACCCATAAAGCGAATCTCGCAACACCCCTGAAAGGGCAATCCGTCCTTGCGTCGGCTGTAGGAACGGTTGCCGCGCCGACGGTTTTGGCAGGAGTCAAGCCGAAGAAAGCGGAGGCGCCAAAGGCAACGAAGCAGGACGCGCAAGGCAAAACGGTCTATTTAACGTTTGACGACGGGCCAAGCCCGCATACGGATCAGGTGCTGGAGATTTTGAAAAAGGAAGAAGTGACCGCGACCTTCTTCGTGCTTGGGGAGCAAGCCAAACGTTACCCGGAGGTGATCCGGCGAATCGTCGACGGAGGCCACGTCCTCGGGAATCATACGTATAACCACGACTATGACGCGCTGTACGACAGCTTCGGCCATTTCTGGAAGCAGGTCAAGGCGACGGAGGAAGTGCTGCGGGAAATCACGGGGACCCGCACGCCGCTGGTGCGTGCGCCGGGCGGAACGTACGGGCATTTCGATAAGACGTATTTCAACTTGCTGGAACAAGGAGGGTATAAGGTCTTCGATTGGAACGTGGACAGCGGCGATTCCAAACGCAAAGGCGTCCCGGCGAACGAAATCGTGAGCAACGTGAAGAAGGAAAAACCCCAGGAACAGGTCATCGTGCTGATGCACGACGGAGGAGGACATGAGGAGACCGTCAAGGCGCTGCCGGAAATTATTCATTACTATAAAAAGCTAGGTTATGAGTTTCGCGTTCTGTCCGCGGAGCAAAAGCCTGTTCAATTTACGCTGGATCCCGGGATCGGCAAGAAAAATCGCCCAGCCCCGTCGGCCGAATGGGTAGCGTCCAACGTCGTTCCGAATGCGGCTTTATTTAAGCCGGAGCTGCCGCTCACGGTGGAGGCAGGCGGCGTGCAAATGCGTTTGGCGGCTGGAGAATACGAGATGCAGGATGGCCAGTATTTGGCGCCCGTCCGCACAGTGATGGAGCGCCTCGGCGCCGAAGTCTACTGGAGCGAGGCGACGCAAAGCGCCTTTATCTTCTGGGGGGATGCCTCCGTGGTCGCCGATACACGGTGCGGAGTGCTGACCGCCGAACGAAAGGACGGGGCGGTTGCCGAGTGGGAAGTGACGTTTGACCGCAAAGCGCAGGCGTTATGGATTCCGCTGCGTCCGCTGCTGGAAGCGTTGGACCATCCGGTCGTCGAGGCGGTTTCGACCGAAACCGAACGGCGGGTCTCGGCACTCTAGCAAGAGATGTCGTGAGCGGGGCGTATTCTCTCTTTCTTCCATGTCTATTTCGGCTAGTTTCTGGGGAAACTGGTTGATAGATTACGGCCATGGTTTAGAAATGGAGGGGAAGTCACGATGAATCACGATCAAGCGCAGGCGCTGCTGGAGCGGCTCGTCCATAAGGTGGATCGGGTGATCGTAGGGAAAAAAGCGGAGATCGAGCTCGCGGTGGTGGCGATGCTGAGCGGCGGTCATATTTTGCTCGAGGATGTGCCCGGAGTGGGTAAAACGATGCTGGTTCGCACGCTGGCGGCCTGCATCGGCGGGTCGTTTGGGCGCATCCAGTTCACGTCGGACCTGCTGCCGTCCGATGTGACCGGCGTAACGGTGTACCATGCGCAAAGCGGACAGTTCGAATTTCGGCCTGGCCCGGTGTTTGCGAATGTGGTGCTGGCCGATGAGATCAACCGGGCGGCGCCGCGAACCCAGTCGGCGTTGCTGGAAGCGATGGAAGAACGGAAAGTGACGATCGACGGAGTGACGAGGGCGTTGCCGAAGCCGTTTTTGTTGCTAGCCACGCAAAACCCGCTGGAATACGAAGGGACTTACCGCCTGCCGGAGGCGCAGTTGGACCGGTTTTTGATGCGGCTGACGTTGGGTTATCCGAAGCCGGAGCAGGAGGTCGATATGCTTGGCCGGATGCAGGATCCGCCGAATCCCGCTGAGCTGAAGCCGGTGCTGCTGCCGGAGGAAATGGCCGTCATGCAGCGGCTGGTACGCGGCGTATTGGTGGACGACGTGATCAAGCGCTACATGGTTGGCGCGGCGGACGTATCCCGGCGCCATCCGCAAATCGCGCTGGGCTTAAGTCCGCGCGCAACGCTTGCCTGGATGGGCGCAGCGCAGGCGATGGCGTATTTTAAGGGGCGCTCCTTCGTTACGCCGGACGATGTAAAGGCGGTTGCGCCCGCCGTGCTGACGCACCGGATCGTGCTGCGGACGGAAGCCAAGCTCGCCGGAATCGGGGGAGAACAGGCGTTGGCCGATGTGCTGGCCAAAGTGAATGTGCCGATTTTCGCGCGGACAACGGGGGTTTCGCCATGAAGCGCGCGGAATGGGCCTGGCCGGTAGCGATTGCGTTTGCCGGAGCTTTAGGAGGCTGGTACGCTTGGCGCGGCGGAGCGTCGGCTTTGTTTTTGCTGCTGCTGGCCGGATGGATTATGCTGCAGGGCGCTTTGGTGCAAGTTCTTGGTCCGAAGCGCTTTAAAGTCGAGCGCGCTTGGCAGCCGGCGTTCCCGGTTGCCGGGGAGCCGGTCGCCGTCACGCTGACGGTCCGCTGCGAAGGCGGCCTGCCGCCGGTTTGGCTGCAGGTCGAGGACGAGTTGGCATGGACCGCTGCAGGACTAGGAACGAACCGCCCGGGAGTCCGGGGCGGTAGTTTGTTTTTCAGCGGATTTCGCCGCGATTACCGGGTGACGTATACCATTCAGGGCTTGCCTCGGGGCGTCTATAAAGACACGTCCGTCCGGCTGACCTGGGGCGATCCGTTTGGCTGGTTCAAACGCAGCCGCAAGGCTGCTGCAGCCGAGGTGATGGTGATTCATCCCTTGCCCCTGGCGGCAGATCCGCCGGAAGCGGAGGAACGGGGCGAGCAAGAGGGCGGCGGGGCTTGGCAGCCCCAACTCGTGATGTCTTCCCCGGCTCCCGGCCGCTTGAGACCCTATGCTCCGGGAGATCCGCTGCGGCGAATTCATTGGAAATACTCCGCGAAAAAAGGCGAGCTGCTCTCCCGCATTCCCGAAGAGCAGGGCGTAATGCCGCGGTATTTGCTGCTGAGCGCGCAGCAAGGGGATTATGCTTCTCCTGTCGGCTTCGAGTTGGCGGTTTCGGCTGCCGCCACGTGGCTCGCGCGCGAGGCGGGAAATTCCGATGCCGGCGAGCTCAGGTTTAGCCATGGAGCGATGGCCGGAGCCTGCCGGGTCACCGGCCGCGAAGGCATGATGGGCGGCTTGGAGCAACTCGCCGGCCTCCGTTTGGGAAACGGCTTGTCCGCAGGAGAATTGCTTCGCCGGGATTGGTCTGAAGTGCTCTCCCAAGGGCAAAGCCTCACGGTCATCACGGGCACGCTTACGCCTGAATTGGCGGGGGACCTGCTGCATTTGGCCGAGCTTGGGGTGGCCGCGGAGGTTTGGTGCGCCGGCGGGCTCGGCGGATCGGGGCAACCGATCCAACTGGCGGCACGGCTGCGGGAACGGGGCGTTACGGTAGCGGATCTAACGCTATATCGGACAAAGTCCCGGCGGAAGGGGGCGAGCGGGCATGCCAGCGCTTAAACATGTGGAGCTCACGGCCGGAGGCCGATTGGCTGCGGAGGCGCCCTCGCGGCGAGGTGGGCATCCGGCGCCTTCGGCCGGCCTGCGGATCGTGATCACGCTGCTGCTGTTCGGATTGTTTGGAGAATGGTTGTATCCTTTGCATGCGATGATGCCAGACAGGCAAACGGAGTTGATTCCGCTGTTTTTCATCCTCACCGGGGCTTTGCTGCTGTTCGGCTGCCTGCGACTGCCGTCCGGCCTGTTTGCGCCGCTGCCGCCGCTGCTGATTGCCGGCGCTATGCTTTATCTCTTCGGGCGGGAAGAAGGGGTAGCCTGGTTTGGCAGTTACGCGCAAACGATCGCCGCCGACCTGGGGGAGTTCCTGGATTCGGGAAGGCTCTACGCGATCAGCATGGAGACTAGGGCACTGCTGCTCTTGATCGGCTGGACGCTGCTGGTCGTTTCCGTACAGATGCTGGCGCTGTCGCGCCAGAGTATCCTGCTGTTCCTGTCGGCCACGGTGATCTACTTGCTGGTGCTGGAAGCCGCCGTCGGCTTGGAGCTGTATTTAGGCGTTATCCGCTCGGCAGCGCTGGGCCTGGCGCTGCAAGCGGCGGCGTTCCATCGCGGCGAGTCCGGGCCGAGCCGGGGAACCGGGGGCGTGGCCGGCGGGAGCGTCGTGCTCGTCTGCGTGGCCGGCGCGGCGCTGCTCAGCTCCTTGCTGCCGCTGCAGCCGGTGCGGGCGATTTCCTGGGAGCAGGTCGCCCGCAGCTTGTCGGCTTGGACCGGAGCCGAGCTAATGGGCCAGCCGAGCGGTGCCCCGGCGATCAGCGTATCCGGCTACGGCCGGGACGACTCCAAACTGGGCGCGCCGTTGCGCCTTCGCCATGACCCGTATTTTACGGCGTTGTCGCCGTACAATACGTACTGGCGCGGCGAAAGCAAAAGCGTCTATACCGGCCGGGGCTGGATTCAGCCGGCCGGGGAGGGCGCACCCTCGATCGCCGAGGCGGAGCGATCCGGCGGCTTCGAGGGCGAAGCGGCCGCGGGCGAAGCCGCCGCTGCCGTCGCTGGCGTCGACGCCGGCCGGGAGCTGATCCGGCAAACGGTGACGTTCGAGTCGCCGATGACGGGTCGGGTGGCCCTGCTGTCGGGCGGGCTTCCGGTTCAGACGGAACGGATCATCGCCGGTGACCGGAACCAGCCGGTACAGGTGGATCCTCGGTTTGACGCCTGGGCCGATGCATTTATCGTCGACTATGCTGCCCCTTCGGAGCAGATTTACGGCTATGAGCTGACGTCGACGATGCCGACGGCGTCCGCAGCCGAGCTGCGTCAAGAGGAGGGGCCAGACCCTGTGGAGGTCCAGAACCGCTTTCTGCAGCTGCCGGAAGCTCTGCCGGAACGGGTGCGGAAGCTGGGCGAACAGCTTGTCGCCGGAGAAAACAGCCGCTACGATGCGGCTGCAGCCGTCGAGAGCTATTTGAAGCATCGCTACGCTTATAGCCTGGATTCCCGCCAGCCGCCGGACGGCGCCGATTTCGTCGACCGCTTTCTGTTCGTCGACCGCATCGGCTATTGCGACCATTTCTCGACGGCGATGGTCATCCTGCTTCGCAGCGGCGGGATCCCGGCCCGATGGGTCAAGGGTTTCGCGCCAGGCGATCCTGCGCCATCCGCCGCAACGGCTGCTGCCGAAGCGGGCAGCGAAGTTGTACCCGCTTCCGCCGTCGCTGGTGGCACCGGTTCCGCTGAGTTGCATCGGTATACCGTATCCTATGCCGATGCGCATTCATGGGTGGAGGTGTATTTTCCCGAGACCGGTTGGGTTGCTTTTGATCCGACGCCGGGGTTCGGTGCATCCATGGCTTTAAGCGTCAGCACTTTAGCGGATCACGGGTTGGGTGGCGCAGATGCTGAAGCGGCCTTTCCGCTGTTGGCCAAAGCTACCGAGGTGGCCAAGCTCCTGCAGCCGCAGCTGACCGAGCTGGCTGCAAAACAATTCGCCGGATTGAATCCGCAACTTCGCCTATTCGATTGGACGGTGCTGGCTCTGGGTGCCGGTTTCGTTTTGCTGTTGGCAAGGGAAGTGAGGTTGCGCGGACACTTGTTGCCGCTTGCGTTCGGGCGACTGCCTCTGCGAAGCGCCTTTCCCGGCCGACGCGAACTGCTGGCTTCGGCGGATCGGGTGTGGCGCGAGCTGGCTTTGGTCTACGGACCCAAACCTGCGGCCATGACCGCGCGAGAATATATCCAGACCGCCTTTATCGGAAATCAGGCGCAAGCGGAGTCCGCCGAGCAGTTCGTGCGGACCTGGGAGAGGATCTACTACGGGGGATTGCGGCCGGAGCGAAAGGAAAGCGTGAAGTTCCTAGAACAATGCCGGAAGTTGGCCTTTCGTCGCCGCTGATTTTGACGTCCGGCTTCCTTGACGACCTCTTTTGTCGTTTCGTATAATAGGTGTCATAATTTGAGGGAGGCTCGGTCATGAATAAGCCAAATGAAATGATTGTGGTCCTTGATTTCGGAGGACAATACAATCAGTTAATTGCAAGAAGGATCCGCGACTTGGGCGTGTACAGCGAACTGCTGCCGTTTAATACGCCGGTGGAACGCCTGCGGGAAATCGCGCCGAAAGGCATCGTGTTTTCCGGCGGACCGTCCAGCGTTTACGCGGAAGATGCGCCGCATATCGACCCGGCCGTGTACGATCTCGGCGTGCCGATCTTCGGCATCTGTTACGGTATGCAACTGATGGCTCATCAACTTGGCGGCAAAGTGGAACGCGCGGAGAAACGCGAATACGGCAAAGCGGATGTTGATTTTGCCGAACATTCGGCATTGACTCGCGGACTGGATGCGAAGCAGACGGTTTGGATGAGCCACGGGGACCATGTGACCCAGCTTCCGGACGGTTTCGTGGTCGACGCATCCACGGAGCATGCGCCGATCGCCGGGTTCGCGAACACGAACCGCAACATGTACGGCGTGCAATTCCATCCGGAAGTGCGGCATTCCGTGCACGGCAACGAAATGATTCGGAACTTCCTTTATGAGATCTGCGGATGCGAAGGCAACTGGAGCATGGAGACGTTTATCGAGGACGCCGTGCGCGATATTCGCGACAAGGTCGGCGACGGCAAGGTACTGTGCGCTTTGAGCGGCGGCGTTGACTCCTCGGTCGTCGCCATGCTGATTCATAAAGCCATCGGCGACCAGCTGACCTGCATGTTCATCGACCATGGTCTGCTGCGCAAGGGGGAAGCGGAAAGCGTGATGGAGACCTTCGTCGGCAAGTTCGACATGAAGGTCGTCAAGATCGATGCGCGCGAGCGTTTCCTCTCCAAGTTGGCCGGCGTGGATGATCCGGAACGGAAGCGGAAAATCATCGGCAACGAATTTATTTACGTGTTCGACGAAGAGTCGGCCAAATTCGATGACTTCAAATTCTTGGCTCAAGGGACGTTATATACGGACATCGTCGAGAGCGGCACCGCGACGGCCCAAACGATCAAATCCCACCACAATGTGGGCGGGTTGCCGGAAGATATGAAGTTCAAACTGATCGAGCCGCTGAATACGCTGTTCAAGGATGAGGTGCGCAAGGTCGGCGAAGAATTGGGACTGCCTCGGGAAATCGTGTGGAGACAACCATTCCCGGGACCGGGACTCGCCATTCGCGTTTTGGGCGAAGTGACCGAAGAAAAATTGCAGATCGTTCGGGATTCCGATTACATCCTGCGCGATGAAATCGCCAAAGCGGGTCTCGATCGCGAGATCTGGCAGTACTTTACGGCGCTGCCGAACATGCGCAGCGTAGGGGTCATGGGCGATGCCCGTACTTACTCCTACACGGTAGGTATCCGCGCCGTAACGTCCATCGACGGCATGACCGCCGACTGGGCGCGTATCCCGTGGGACGTGCTGGAGAAAATCTCCGTGCGCATTGTCAACGAAGTCGACAACGTCAACCGCGTGGTATACGACATTACGTCGAAGCCGCCGGCGACGATTGAGTGGGAATAGGTTTTTTGATCAAGACTGCTTGTTCTTTTGAGAGACAAGCAGTCTTTTTTTATTTTGAAGAGAGAAATGGCGATGCTGCCCGAGAAAGTAAATGATTAGCAGACTTTTCACGATTTATTCAAATGGCGAACAATATAAGCTCGATCTTTATCGAATATTCGTTTTTTCTGTTGACAATTTAGGGTCGTCCGCCTAGAATAAATCATGTAATAAGCCTTCGTCACAAGGCTTGTCAGGATATCGACAAAACCACATAGTTCTTTTCGTATAATTCCGGGAATGGGCCCGGAAGTCTCTACGAGGTCACCGTAAATGATCTGGCTACGAAAAGAAGGAACGTATTTCTGAAGCATGGAAGTCAAACGTTCGGGGGCGCCCGGATGATAGGCCGACTTGCTTCCCTGAAGCCTTAGGGCTCTTCAGTACGATTGCGTTTCTTCTGGATGTACGGTAACCCGAGGGATGTCGCCTCGGGCTTTTTGTCGTTTTCCGAAGGGAATTCAACAAAGTGGTGCTGTAACGCCGGCTTTTTGAACCTAGATTGTCACAATTCTAAGGGGGAGTAATTTTATCATGGATCGGTTTTTTAAACTGAAACAGAACGGTTCGACGGTACGTACGGAAATTATGGCGGGCCTGACCACGTTTATGGCGATGGCTTACATCCTTACGGTCAACCCTAATACGCTGACGGCTTTTGGTCAGATCGACATGGGCTGGTATTCCGTATTCTTGGCGACGGCGCTTTCCGCCGGGATTTTCACGATCGCCATGGGCCTTTTCATTAACTTTCCCGTAGCGCTTGCGCCGGGCATGGGTCTTAATGCATATTTTGCTTCCGTTATTCTTTCGTCGGCCACAACGGATCATCCGTTTACTTGGGAAATGGGCTTGACCGCCGTATTCATTTCCGGTTTGATCTTTATCCTGTTGACCCTAACTAAGGTTCGTCAAATGCTGCTTGACGCCGTTCCGGATTCGCTGAAACATGCGATCACGGTCGGGATCGGTTTGTTCATCACGATTATCGGTCTGAAAAACAGCGGTCTGATGACGATCGGCGTAGAAGCCGGCAGCGATATTGCGGCTCACACGTTTACGGATGTACTTTCCTTCGAAACGGTCATTCATTTGGGCAGTTTGGAAAATACCGATGTACAGCTCGCTTTGATCGGCTTATTGCTGATCGGGATTCTGATGGTGCTGCAGGTTCGCGGCGCGATTTTGCTGGGGATCCTGGGAACTACAGTCGTCGCTTTGCTGATGGGCGTGGTGGATTTCGGTACCTTGTCCGATCCGCAAACGCCTTGGGTTCCGGACTTCACGCAAATCAACTTTGCGCGGTTTGACTGGGACGGCATTCTGCATACCGGTATTATTTCCGCCATTGCGACATTTACTTTCGTGGAATTGTTTGATACCTTCGGTACTTTGGTAGGCACGGCTTCCCGTGCAGGAATCATGAAAAATCCGGAAGAAGGCAAAAAACGCGTCGGCAAAGCCATGCTGGTTGACGCGGCAGCCGTTACCGGCGGTGCTTTGCTGGGGACTTCAACAACGACGGCTTACGTCGAGAGCGCAGCGGGGGTAGCTGAAGGCGGACGTACTGGCCTTACCGCCGTTACGACGGGGCTTTGCTTCTTGGCAGCGTTGTTCCTGGCTCCGATCGCGGCTTTGATTCCAGGTTCCGCCACGGCGGCGGCCTTGATTATCGTTGGCGTTCTGATGGTTCAATCGATCAAGGAAATCGACTTTTCCGATATGGTCGTCGCAATTCCAGCTTTCTTGACCGTAACGATGATGCCCTTTACTTATAATATTGCGAACGGGATTTCGTTCGGCATCGTGTTTTATGTGGTGCTGGCTTGCGCCGCCAATCTGCTTGGCAAAAAGAAATACAGCATCCACTGGTTGATGTGGGTATTGTTCGTCCTCATTATTCTTCGTTACATTTTCCTTGGCAGCCAAGGATAAGTATTCAACAAAGGCCTCTCAAGCCTGTAGTCCCTTTGGGGACTGCGGGCTTCTTTTTTATTATATTTATATATAGTAGATTCTCGAACCATAAGGCCGTTTCCAAGTATTGTATTTGTGTTTGCTGTCGAGGTCTGGTATATTATAAAAGTCGCTCATGGCGATGAGGCATTTGCGAAAAAGATCGAACTTGATGCTAAAAAAAAGTTCTTGCTTTCGAGCGAATTACCTGATATGATATAAGAGTTGTAGCCGATAAGGCGATAACGAAGTTGATCTTTGAAAACTGAACAACGAGTGAGTAATAAACTGAGATTTTAAATCTCGTCAGTTTGTTTTAAATGAGCAAGTCAAACACCTTGG
>NZ_JAKSXN010000119.1 GCF_022427145.1 Paenibacillus timonensis | reverse complement strand
AATTCGTTTCGTATCCAGTTTTCAAGGATTAAACCTTGAGTTTATGGCTTGGAGAGATACCCAAGTGGCTATAAGGGGACCCTCTGCTAAGGGGTTAGACTGCGTAAGCGGTGCGAGGGTTCGAATCCCTCTCTCTCCGCCATTTGTACAAGCTTATATCGTGGCGGCGTAGCTCAGCTGGCTAGAGCGTACGGTTCATACCCGTGAGGTCGGGGGTTCGATCCCCTCCGCCGCTACCATATCATTTCGGAGGCTTAGCTCAGCTGGGAGAGCATCTGCCTTACAAGCAGAGGGTCGGGGGTTCGATCCCCTCAGCCTCCACCATCATCGACACCTTGCAAATAAATATTTACACCGTGCCGGTGTAGCTCAACTGGTAGAGCAACTGACTTGTAATCAGTAGGTTGGGGGTTCAAGTCCTCTCGCCGGCACCATTTTTACCAATGCGGAGCCGTGGTGTAGAGGCCTAACATGCCTGCCTGTCACGCAGGAGACCGCGGGTTCGAATCCCGTCGGCTCCGCCATTTATTTAAATATTTCCACCGTAAAGTGGGAAAGTGGCCAACTTCACCGCTTTATTTTTTTGGAAATTTACCGTAAAACCTGCGGCTCGGTAGCTCAGTCGGTAGAGCAGAGGACTGAAAATCCTCGTGTCGGCGGTTCGATTCCGTCCCGAGCCACTTTTATGCTCCTACATGATTTTAAAAGGATCAGGGTAGCATAATTCATATGGAGGCTTAGCGAAGTGGCCAAACGCAGCAGACTGTAAATCTGTTCTCTGACGAGTTCGGTGGTTCGAATCCATCAGCCTCCACCAGTTTTTGTGAGCCATTAGCTCAGTTGGTAGAGCACCTGACTTTTAATCAGGGTGTCGAAGGTTCGAGTCCTTCATGGCTCATGATCAAAGCCGTTGACCTTAGGGTTGACGGCTTTTTTACGTTGAAGCAGGATTTACGTTTACTCCGGCGGGTATGATAAAATGAATTTAATGAACCTTAAAATGCATGGAGAGAAAGGCACCGCTATGGATATCAAATGGCTGAAACAGCAAGTAGAGGGCGTCGTCGGCTCGCCGCTATCGGAGAGCGTTTGGGAAAGGCAGGCCTGGAACAACGCCATCGCGGAATCGGACGGACGGGAAAATGGTCCTTTTCGCGTTGACCAAAGGTGGGTATGGCTCGTGGAGCGCCAACAAGGAGGCGTACGGGTTCTCGAAACGGAAGCATCCAGCGTGACCGAGGCGGAGGCTCAGTTGATTCAAATGCTCTTGACCGCGGCACGTGAACCTTCTCCCCCCGCATCAAGCTTAAAGCGGGAGGATGAATCACGTTGCCTCCAGCTCGGGGAGTGGCTGCAAGAACGTCTGGAGCTGGGCGAGCTGAACCAGCCCATACCCGAGCATTTAACCTTGAAGGCGAAGCTGAAGGGGAGAATGCTGCCCTTTTTGCTGAACTGGGAAAGTTCGGGGCAAGGGCAGGCGATTTCTTTTTCAAAACTGAATAAGCTCTTAAAAAGTTACTTCGGCGGAGAAGTGATCTTGGTTCCGTTAAAAGAGGATTGGCTGATCTTGCTGGGCGAAGAGCTGTTTATGAGTTTGCGGGAGGAGAGCGAAGAGGCCGCGGAAACGGAACGTGACCTGCTGAGCGCGTTATGCCAAGGATTATATGAGCTCGTCACCAATGAATGGGTTGGGGGATTTCATCTCACGGTGGGGAGCACGCTAATCGTTGAGACGGAATTGGCCTCTGCCACGTTGTTCTTGCGCCAGACGTTGGCCCTCGGCCGAGTGTTTAATGTAACCGACCAAATCCACTTGCCTTGGGAGCTGAAGCTGGAACGGCTGGTCTATAGCATTCCGGAGGAGCAGCGCTGTCAATTCGTCCAGGAGTTCGGAGATCGCGCCGGCTTGCTGCAGGACGAGGAGACGTTAACGACGTTGGAGACGTTTTTTGCGTTGGACTGCAATGTCAGTGAAACCGCCAAACGGCTTTATATTCACCGGAATACGTTATTATACCGGATGGATAAGTTCAAACAGGAGACCGGGCTGGATGTGAGGACGTTTAACGACGCGGTATTGGTCAAGCTGGAGCTGCTATTGTATAAAGTGACGAAAAGGCCTTGAGTTTTTTGTGCAGTTTGTGGATGGATGGGCGGACTCCTATCGACTAATATATAAATATAAAATGTATCCGATTTCATAAGAGGCAAAGAACCCTAATACCAAATTTATTTTATGGGAGGCCAAACACATGGCAGGCGTACGCTTAGAACACATTTTCAAAAAATACCCGGGTGCTGCAAAAGCAACCGTAGAAGACATCAATCTCGATATTGCGGATAAAGAGTTCCTCGTGCTGGTTGGTCCGTCCGGTTGCGGTAAATCCACGACCCTTCGGATGATCGCTGGTTTGGAAGAAATTACGGAAGGCAAATTGTACATCGGCGACCGCGTCGTAAACGACGTTGCTCCGAAAGACCGCGACATCGCGATGGTATTCCAATCCTACGCGCTGTACCCGCACATGAACGTGTATCAGAACATGGCGTTCGGTTTGAAACTGCGTAAAGTGAAGAAAGAAGAAATCGACCAACGCGTTCGCGAAGCCGCAAAAATCCTCGACATCGAGCATTTGCTGGACCGCAAACCTAAGGCTCTTTCCGGTGGTCAACGTCAACGGGTTGCCTTGGGCCGCGCAATTGTCCGCGATCCTCAAGTGTTCCTGATGGACGAACCGCTCTCCAACTTGGATGCTAAACTGCGCGGTCAAATGCGCGCTGAAATCACGAAACTGGTTAAACGTTTGGAAACGACTTGTATCTACGTAACCCATGACCAAATCGAAGCGATGACGATGGGTGACCGCATCGTGGTTATGCACGACGGTATCATTCAACAAGCTGCTTCTCCAGAAGAGTTGTACAACCAACCGGGTAACATCTTCGTTGCTGGCTTTATCGGTTCCCCTACGATGAACTTCGTGAACGGTACGCTGGCTGAAGAAGCTGGTACGGTTCGTTTCAAAGCTAACAACATGGACGTTGTTGTGCCTCAAGGCAAAGCAACCGTTCTGAAAGAAAAAGGATACATCGGCAAAGAAGTCATCATGGGTATTCGTCCTGAGGACATCCATGAAGAGCCAGTGTTCCTGGAAGCTTCGCCGCAAACGACATTTACTGCTAACGTGTATCTGACGGAAAACCTGGGTCACGAAATGCAATTGTACCTGAACGGTGCAGGCAGCGACGGTTTGATCGCTCGTGTGGACGGCCGTTCCAATACACGTGAAGGCGACAACGTTAAACTGGCGATCGATATGAACAAAATTCATATCTTCGACAAAGAAACAGAACGCAACGTGTTCTTCAGCTAATCCGTTAAGCGATGAAGAAACCGCCCTTCGGGGCGGTTTTTTTG
>NZ_JAKSXN010000118.1 GCF_022427145.1 Paenibacillus timonensis | reverse complement strand
CGTTTAGCAAGGGGACCTTACTGTTTTATCGTCTCGTCGGCGGCGGGGAACCGATCACGCCGGGGTATTGATAGACGAGCGGTTCGTCGAACGTCGCATAGTCGAAATTGACCATCAGCATGACGGTGCGCACGCCGGTCGTCGGATCGCTGATGATGATATGGTCGCGGCCGGCGGCTTCCAGCACGCCTTTGAAGACCTTCGCATTCCATTCGCTGTTGTTTTCGTAAGTCATGTAGAACGTTCCGATTTTGCCCAAATTCAGACGGAAGATATTCTCGATGTAGGACTGCTCGTAGGCCTGTGCTGGCAGGGGCATCACGGTGCCTCCGGGCATCATCGTGCTTCCGCTCGGCACTTGGGGCGGCATGCCCCCTGTGGTTGGCTGCGGATATCCGCCTCCGAGGGGCGTTGTCGGATAAGTAGCTTGGCCCGCAGGATACGCGGTCGGCCGGTATGGCTGAGTAAACATGCAATTCATTCCTCCTTATGATTGGTCAAGCAAAACTCGAGTTAGTATACGGAAGGGCAGTCTTCTGCGGATGGAGCAAAGAAACAGTGCGCTTTAAACCGGCCGGTGTTCTGCTGGTTATACCAGGTCGCCGGGCAATCTCCCGCAGGCCGGAAAAACCACAAGGCGTTGGAAGCCGGCCAGACCCGTTCGCCGTTAATGACGCGCTGCGCCAATCGGATGTCGCGGTCACGTGCCCGTTGGTAGAAATAGCCTTTCACCGTAGCTTCAAACCCGCCGGGATTCTGAAACACCATCCGATTCATGTCGCGGATATCCCGAAAATCAAGACAATTGCCCAAAATTCGGTTCACGCCGACATTGCCGACCATCAACATGCCCTGTTCGCCTTCTCCCTCCGCTTCCGCGCGCATCAGGCGCGCCAGCAGCCTAACGTCTTCGGAGTTTGCTTTAATGACGGCCAAATTGGCTCCTCCTCCCTCTCTGCTGAACGATATATCCTATGTGCACTCGCCTATCTTTGTGCTTGCCGTTGGAAAAAAATCGGTGTCAAGTTCCCGATTGCCGGGATCTATGTGAATACGGTTGCAATCTTGAACATTTCGTGTCTATTTCTATGGACGCGCTTACATGAATAGCATATACTGTAGATGAATAACGTTTCTTTATACGTTTTTGCTGGTTTCGTTATAAAACGGTTGCTTCATTATACCTTTTAGGAGGTTACCTCATGAGAATCGCGATTATTGGCGGCGGCCTGGCCGGGCTTACGGCTGCTGCATACCTGTCGGACCGCGGCGATACGTCCGGTACAGTGTTTGAACGGAGCCCGCAGCTCGGCGGACGGGCTTTCACTTATGAGAAATCGGGATTTACTCTGAACTACGGAGCACACGCGGTATACGGCATCGACAGACATACGCTCCATTCCATGGAAGAAGAGCTGCATTTGAAGTTTCAAAGCAAGCAAGTGGACAAACGGAAAGTCATGTACGCCAAACACGGACGTTTAACCCCTGCCCCGCTCGACTTCGTCAACATTATGAAGACGGATGTACTGACACCCAAGGAGAAAGTCCGGTTCGTCGCCGAAATCGCTGCCGTCATCGGGAACATCCATCATTTGAAGCAACATCGGACGCTCGGCGATTATTTGGACCACTCGCACGCTTCGGCGGATGTAAAAGAGCTGTGGGAACATCTCGTATGCTCCAACTTCTTCATCACGCCGGAGGAAGCGCGCAAAGTGTCCGGCGAGGTGATCGCGGAATATTATCATAACCTGTTCCTCTCCGGCCGGCCGGTTAGCTACATTCTGGGCAGCTGGGCAACGATTACCGATCAGTTGATCGATAAAATCGGCGGCAACGATGCCTGGGACATCGCCGTCAAAGAGCCGGTCGAATCGATTACGATGGAAGACGGAAAATTCGTACTGAATACGAAAACAAGACAACAGCTTGTTTACGATCAAGTGATCTTCGCCATGCCGGTACAGCAGGTGACCAAACTGCTGGAGAATACGCCATGGGCCAGCACGCTGGAACCGTACAAGGACAGCACCTCGACAGAAGTGCTTGTGTACGACGTCGGTTTCTCCAAAGTCGTCGCCCGTCCGTTCCACTATATCAGCGATATGGACCATAAGATTTTTATCAGCGACGTCTCTGCCACCGATTATACGGTCGCTCCTGTACACGGCCAGCTGTTGCAGGGCATCGCCTACTTGAACGATGACTTCACCGACGAAGAGCAGAAGAAGCAATATCTGGAGCTAAAAACCCAGCAAATGGAAGCCTTGTTCGATACGTACTATCCGAATTGGCGCGAGTTTGTGGAGGTCAAACGCGTATCTAAGAAAGCGATGGTCGCCAGCGTCAAGAATATTCACACCAACAAGCTGCTGCCCAACCGACTGGCCGGCGTGCCCTTCTTCTTCTGCGGGGACGGCTGTGAAGGCAAGGGCGAATTAGCGGAACGTGCTTTTTCCAGCGGCCGCGCCGTCGCACAGGCGATTCTGGAGCAAGCAAAAACCAAGGCTTTATCCTATTAGACAAACAAAAACAGAAGCGTATCCGCAAGAGTCGTCATGATCCGACTTTTCGTTACGCTTCTGTTTTTTTGCTTCCCGTCTGCTTCAACCTTGCCCTGCCTGCCTTTCCTGTCATTTTTCTCGTTACCCGGAGCTATGCGATTTCCGGTATTCCTGCAGCTCGGTCCGATAGGTTCGGCCCACCCGCTCGAATCCGTGGTAACGGCGTCCCTGAAACGTCAGCTTGCCTTCGTCTCCTTCCGCGCATTGCCCGTATTCCGTCCCGGACACCGCAAACTCTAAGCGATCGCCGCTTTCGACCTCGAAGGTCAAATAATACTTCGTGTCGGAACGGTTCACCGATGTGTCGGTGTCATGACGGTGGCTGACCTCCGTCCGCTTGCCGACGATAACGGACTGAACGCTAAGCACCGGCTGCTTGTTGTTTCCGATGGACCGAAGAAACCCGCCGGTTACCGTCACGGCCAGAATCCCGATAATCACGACGAACAAGACCGGCAGCGCTGTTTCCACCACGCCAAACATTTCCGTCCAAGACTGCATAGCATCATCCCTCCTTCAAGAGGTTGCTCCGAACCGCTGTACTCCCCTTTCTCCCTAAGTATATGCCGGCGCGAAATAAAACTTGTTATTCACCGTGTCCAGAAAATATGCCACTCTTGTCCAAGAGTTCTATAGAAAAACCAAAAACCCCCGATTCGAATTTGCGAACCGGAGGTTACTTGGGGACGAAACGGAGATGTATAGAGTTAAGCATAATACTCGAACAACAGTTGACGGGTCTCTTCGGCGCCATCGGCTTCCATTTCGAACGCCTCGTCAAGTCCTTTCTCCGCCCAGCAAGCTTTGCACTGTTCTTCGGTCGTGCACAGGTGAGCGTCTTCGCAGTTGTAGCAAAACTGGAGGTAATTGCGGGTTACGGTTTCTTCTTGAGCTGTTTTCATCTAGATCCACTCCTATCGTAATGGGGAGCGTTCGCTCCGTTTTTTTCTTGCCGTTTGTTACTGATCTTTCTTACAAGTTAAATATATCACAAAGTCTCGAGAGTGCACGTGATAATTTTCACAATATGATGAACGTCACAATATTTTTTCATTTCTT
>NZ_JAKSXN010000117.1 GCF_022427145.1 Paenibacillus timonensis | reverse complement strand
GCGGATCGATAGGCAAACGGGGGAACCCTGTCGTCAAATTAGGGGGTGTCCGGAGCGCGAGTGGAGCATCCGGGAGCGAGTTGGAGGACTAATGTTGTATTTAATACAACAATTTAAATGGGAGTTTGCTCGTTTAGGCCGAATTGTTGTACAAAGTACAACAATATTATAGCTACAGGCAAAATTGAACGTGAAATGTTGTATGAAATACAACATTTCACGGGGGATAGGCCGTTTTTCACCCAAAAATGTTGTATGTAATACAACATTTCGGAAAGGACGAGGCTCCGGCCATTTCCGGATTTCGCTAAATTGAGGCATTGATTTGTTGTGACTCATGCTTATCGCATATAATGAAAATATTGGCATGGGACAACAACACGTAATTATGAAAATAAAGGATGAACTTTGAAAATGACGAAAACAACATTTGCCGGGCTCGGAATCGGTGAGCAACTGTCGGCAGCTTTGCTGGACTACGGGATATCTGAGCCGTCGCCGGTTCAGGCGGAGTGTATCCCTGCGGCGCTGGAAGGCCGGGATATCCTTGCACAGTCGCAGACGGGCACCGGGAAAACGCTGGCTTACCTGCTGCCATTGCTGCAGCGCATGACGCCTGCGGATAAAACGCTGCAGGGGTTGATTCTGGCCCCGACGCAGGAGCTGGCGATGCAAATCCAGCGGGAAGCCGAGAAATACGGGGAGCCGCTGGGCATTAAGACCCAGCCGCTGATCGGAGGCGCGGCAATCAAACGCCAGCTGGAGAAGTTGAAATTGCATCCCCAGCTCGTGGTAGGCACGCCGGGCCGCATCCGCGAAATTCTGGCGCTTCGTAAGCTGAAGCTGCATACACTGCGCACCGTCGTAGTCGATGAGGTGGACCAAATGTTCCAGCTGGGCGGTACGGCGGACGTGGAGCAGATCTTGCGCAGCACGCTGAGGGACCGCCAGTTGATGTTCCTGTCGGCGACGGTCAACCCGGAAATCCGCGCGTTGGCGGCGAAAGAGATGAAGGAGCCGCTGGAAATCGGGATCGAACCGGAGCAGCGGACGTCCAAAACGCTCCAACACCTCTACTTCGTATGCGAGGCGCGGGACAAGATCGATATGCTGCGGCGGATCGTTCGCCACTTTGAACCGGAGCGGACGATCGCCTTTATTAACAATACCGATCAAATTGCCGAGGTAGAGGGGAAGATGAATTATGTCGGCCTCAGTGCCGGGGCCTTATACGGCGATGCCGACAAAACGGCGCGCAGCCTGACGCTGAAGCGGTTTCGCGAAGGCAAAATCCGCGTGCTCGTGGCGAGCGACGTGGCTGCGCGAGGGCTGGACATCGAGGAGCTGGCGCTGGTCGTGAACCTCGATCCGCCGATCGATGCCGAGCATTACGTTCACCGGGTCGGCCGTACCGGTCGGATGGGGCGGCAAGGGTTGGCCGTCTCGATTATTACGCCCCAGGAGGAGTTCATCATGCGCAAGTTCTCCCGGGAGCTAGGCATCGAGATTGAACCGAAGGCGCTATACGGCGGCAAATTAGCCGATGCCGGGGCGGACGCCATTGGCAAGCGAACCCGTCCGTCCGGCGGCGGTAAAGCGGGGGCAGACGCTACAGCCCGCCGTGCGAGCACGCCGGGGACAACGAGCCGTCCCGTCGGGGAAGGGGATGGCGGACGGGCCGGCAAACCCGCGAAGATTTCCGGCCGGCCGGGGAACAAGGCGGCTTCCGGGAACGGGAGGGCGCGGAAGGCTACGCCGACCGCCGAGCGGAAGAAAGACCGCCTGCTGGATCGGAAGAATAAAGGCGCTCCGAAATGGTTGAAAAATAAGCCGCCGCGGAGTTAGGCGGATCGTGGGAGGCGTTAGGTTTGAGTGGAAGTGAACTGCCCGTATTGCAGGTCGAGGAGCTGAGCGGAGGCTACAGCTTGGGGCGGCCTGTGCTTCACGATATTAGCTTCGAGGTGAAGCCGGGGGAAATGGTCGGGCTGATCGGATTGAACGGGGCCGGAAAAAGCACGACCATGAAGCATATTCTTGGGCTGATGGCACCGCATCGGGGCGAGATTCTGATCTCCGGCAGCACGCGAAGCGAAGCGCCGGAGGCGTATCAGTCGCAGCTGGCCTTCGTTCCCGAATCGCCGCTGCTCTACGAAGAACTGACGGTTCGGGAGCATCTGGAGTTTGCCGCCCGGGCTTACGGCGTGGAGCCGGGGACTTACCGGGAACGGGCGGACCGCCTGCTGAAGCTGTTCCATATGGAGGAGAAGGCGGACAGCCTGTCGGCCCATCTCTCCAAGGGGATGAAGCAGAAGGTCATGATCATGTGCGCGTTCGTCGCTCGGCCGCCGCTGTATATTATCGATGAGCCCTTTTTGGGATTGGACCCGCTTGGCATCCGTTCGCTGCTGGATTTCATGCTGGAGATGAAGCAGGGCGGCGCGTCGATTCTGTTAAGCTCGCATATTCTTTCGACGATCGAAAATTACTGCGACCGCTTTATCGTCCTGCACCGGGGGAAGGTGCTGGCCCAAGGGACGCTGGCCGACATCGGGGAGCAGGCGCAAGCCACGGGAGCTTCGCTGGAGCAGATTTTCTACGCCTTAGTGAAGGACGGCGAGTAGCGATGGAGCTTCGAACGCTGCGGAGCCGGCGGAAAGCGGCCTTCTGGGGCAAAGTGCTCCCGTTTTTGCCCTATGTATTTCAAAGCGGCGTCGCCGTGCTGATGCTCCTGCTCCTTATTGCGTTTTCGGCCTGGTATACGGCGTTTCTGCAGAACATTCCACCCGGCTTGCCGATTCGCTGGATATTGCTGTTGCTCTGGGGTCCACTGACCGTATATGCCGGATTTCGAACCTATGCGCAGCCGGCGGACGTCATTTTCTTGTTGCCGCAGGAGACCCAAATGTCTGCATATTTGTCCCCGGCCTTTCGGAATGGACTGATTTATAAGCTGATTGGACTCTATATCGTGGTACTGCTGGCCTGGCCGCTATATCAGCGAAGCGGCGCGGGCGGGGCCATCCAGCCCCTTTGGCTGATGCTGCTCGTACTGCTGCTGCTCAAGGCGTTAAGCGCCTACGGGGCCTGGCAGGAGCTGCGAATCACGACGTCCCGGGCCAGAGCCGGGTTTCGCTTGCTTCGCTGGTGTTTCCTTCTGCTGATGACCGCGGCATGGATCTGGCAGCCGGCTTGGAAAAGCGCTTTGTTCATGGTGCTCATCAGCCTGAATTATGCCCTGATTTTACGGTTTCCGATGAAGCACAAAATCCCTTGGGATAACCTGATCGCCGCCGAACGCTCGGCGGCCGCCCGGGTGATGTTGGTGCTCGGCTGGTTCGTGGACGTTCCGGCCGAAGGGCAGAAGGTCATTCGGCGCCGCTGGCTGTCCGGTGTCGGCAACGGAATCCCTTGGCAACCGGCAGACGCCTACCGGTATTTGCTGGTCAAGACGTTCGTACGCAGCGAATTGCTGGGCATCGTGCTCCGCCTGACGCTGCTCGGCATGGTGCTAGCCGGATGGAACGACAAGTCCTGGCTGGGGCCGGCAATCTATTTGCTGTTTGTGTTCCTGGCGGGCACGCAGCTGGCCTCCATACGACAGGCACATCGCGATTCTCCGGCCGCCTCCTTCTATCCACTGCCTGCCGGCGCGCGGAAGGCTGCAGCGCTGCGGCTAAGCTCCCGCCTGCTGCTCGCGATAACCGTGCTGTTATGGCTGCCGATGGCGGCCATTCCGGGCGGGGCGGCCGCCTTGACGTTTGGCTCCTTGGCCTCGGGTCTTCTGCTGGCCTTTGGCATGCGTTCCGCCTGGAAGCGCAGATGGAGCGAAGAGGACGAAGACGAGGAATGACAAAACGGACCGTTTCCCACTCGGGGACGGTCCGTTTTTGA
>NZ_JAKSXN010000116.1 GCF_022427145.1 Paenibacillus timonensis | reverse complement strand
AATTCTACTTTTTAGTCTAGCAGCAAATTCTTCAGAACATGGAGGAGCGACATTCGAATTCATTTTTAAAAAGGAGAAGAATTATGGCTCTTAAGGGATTTTATATCGAAGATGATTTATCAAATATTACTAGTTACGGACAATTTTTTGAAGAAGCAGATATCGAAATCCTGCATGAAGGAAAATTATTGGAATCGCCTGATGATTATTATGATCTTATTTGTAAATATGATGTTAATTTTGTAATCATTGATAATCATTTAGAAAAACAAGGGGTATCATACGATGGATTTGATGTGCTAAAAAGTATACGTAAGCATGACTCTTCAATATACATCCTTTTGTTGACTAATTTTTCTTATGACGACAAGTCAATACAAGAATTAGGAGAATTTGATCAAACTATAAAAAAAGATGACTTTGTAAAACAATTCGATGGGATTATTAATCGCATCAGAAGAGCTACTTATAGAAAGGAAGTTGATGAATTCCAGGCGGAAGTTCAAAGAGGACTTGATAAGAAGCAAGAGATAGTAGATGCACAACTTCAAGAACTTAAGAAAATCAGTAATTCGCTAGATAAATTAGTTAAAAAAGATTAGGGTGAAGGATCATATGTCATCGGAATTTATCAGAAAGATAAGATTCTTTCGGTACGGTCAAAACCTATGTAAAAAATATTTGAGAATTGATTTTAACTATAAGTGTGCTTATTGTCACACAAGTGAAGCTGAGGTGATTTCCGGTCATAAGTATTTTGAAATAGACCATTTTATGCCTCAAGTATTATCGGACGATACATACGATGTTCATCAATATGATAATTTATTTTATTCCTGCAGACTATGCAACGGACCTTCAGGAAAAAGTGATACATGGAATGAATTGCTACTGAATCCATGCAAAGAAAAAATATATGGCACTCATATAGCGCTTTCTACTGCCGAAGACTTTAAACTGCAGGTTCTTACCCCCAGAGGGGAACAATTTATAGAAACATTCAAATTAAACCAAAAAAGCCAGCGGAAAATAAGACAGAAACGTGTAGAACATCAAAGATTAATTGCGCAAAGAACCAATGCGTTAAGGAATGTGATTTCTCAAATTGAAGCTGCAGAAAATCCAGATTTATTAACTGAAGGATTGAAAGAAAAACTTGAATCTATGTTAATATCATTTGAAGAAGAGACAGTTGGACCATACTATTCTAATATTGAAGAGTCTTGTTCCCCTGATAACATTAATGAACAAATATTTGAAGCTGAATTGCAAAAGGTATGTAATTTTGAAAAGGTATACCATGACTTTGATATTGACTATATGTTTGTAGAAGGGATAAATCGAGTTTTTTGCTATCATCGTATAGTAGATAATTTGGTTTTTCAAAATAGACGAAAAAGCTTGCGTATTACAATGAAACAAGCGAAAAATTGGATGGATTCTATCGATTCTTTATTAGTTGTTGTTTTTTCTGTTGTAAATAATACATTCTATTACGTCAACTTTCAAGAACACATTGAAAGAAATCCCATTGATCCGAGTTCACAGTACTATTCGATTTGGATAAATGAGAATGATATATTAACTAAAGAGTCTATACTGGCTGGATACTCCCCTCGACCGTTGGGAGCTAGCAGTGGCTGATAAACTTCTCAAAGTAATTAAAGAAGTAGCATAAGAATTATTTAGAACCGACAAGTATAGTCAGTATGAGAGTAAATATAAAAGGTCGAAGGGGAATGTAAATGGAAAGCAAAAGGGAGTTCACAAGCGAAGAAATTTCGGAAATTGAGATGCTTGTGGATAAGGCTATAGCTGCCAGCAATAAAGAAATAGCAAAACCAATTATAAATCGCTTAGAGTTCATGCATAGTACATTAAATATTGAGGCGCCTAAGAATAATATTTTTGCTGAACTTGTAGCTTATGTGAAAGTGGCATCCGGACAAGTGCAGGAAAAGGAACACTGGGTTAATGCGGTAAATCAAAGTCTTTATAAGCTTAAAACTTTTTGATTAGCAAAGTGTGAGGCAAAGTACACTCTATTAATTCAAAAATTCCATCTAACAGGATATTTTTTACGTAGTAACAACTAATAAAAAGAGGATACCTACTGTTGGTATCCTCCATTCGTATCTTTTATCTCCTCATATTCTCCACCGGACTATGTTTCTGATGCTGCTCCCGGATATCCTTGCTAAACAGCTCTACATAGTATCGGACCATGTCCAGTGTGCTGTGGCCTAAAATTTGCTGGAGGGTAAAAACATCGCCGCCGTTCAGAATATAGAACTTCGCCATCGTATGTCTGAATGTATGAGGCGATACCCGTACGCCCGATATGCCGGCTAACTTCCCATACTCCTGAATGTTTTCCTGTATGGTTCGAGTATGAAGGGCCGTACCCTCTACATTCACGAAGAGCCAGTCCGTCTCTACGTCACCGCGTTCGGCCAAGTATTGTTTCAACACTTTCACGCACGTTTTTTGAATCGGAACGCGTCGCGCTTTTCCGCCCTTGCCCCGAACAATTCGGATCTCCATTTCTTTTAAGAAAAGATCGCCGACCTTCAAGTTCAGCAATTCTCCGATCCGCATCCCCGTTTCCAGCATAACCATCATGATCGTATAATCCCGAAATCCCGTAAAGGTTTGGCGATTGGGTTGGTTGAGCAGGGCAAGCAACTGCTCTTTGGTAAAGGTTTGGATCATTTTCTTTTCCGCCTTGACCAGCCTTAGTTCGTCTGCCAGTTTATGCTTGATATAGCCTTCTGCATGCAAAAACTTGAAAAACGCTTTGCAGGTTTTGATGCGTCCGTTTACCGTGTTGCTGGCCAGTCCTTTGCCAAGCATATATCCGATATAATGATGCTTGATGTCCCGGTTGGTCATGGTGAGGACGTCAAAGTCCTGGTTTTGTTCTTCGAAAGTCTTCTGCATCATGATCATATTTTCTTCATAAAACTCGATAGTTCGATCGGATAAATTTTTGGCCCGGCATTCAAACACAAATGATTGCAGCAGTTTGGGAAAACCGATTTGCGGTTTGCTCGGTGTAGCTGCCGATGTTGGGGCAACTACTTGAGTAGCAGTGGAGGTAAGTGTATTTTTACGACGTTTTACTGGCATCTCCATGTTTACTGCACCTCGCTTTCATTGAAGTTGCCTTCGTCCGCGAGGTTCTCAATCGGGCTGTACTTTTCGTGCTGTTTATGAATATCGGTGCTGAACAACTCGACGTAGTAGCGAGTCATTTCGAGGTTGGCGTGGCCGAGGAGGTATTGCAAAGTAAAAATGTCCCCGCCATTCATCAAAAACAATTTCGCCATCGTGTGTCTAAACACATGGCAGGCTCCTTCCACGCCAGTAATGCCGGCTCGATGAAAATACGCCTTCACCATTTTAATGAAGGAATTTCTCGCCATGGGCATATTGAATACTGTAATCCAGATGTCGTCGAAGGGCTGATCTCCCCGTTCCACAATATATCGTTTGAGGATCTCCGCACATGTGGCCTGAAATGGCACCAATCGGAATTTACGTCCTTTCCCCATTTGAATGTGCACCGTATTTTCCTCAAAATTCACATCTGAGATTTTCAAACGGCTCATTTCGATGACGCGTATGCCGGTTTCAAGGAAAAGAAGCATAATGGCATAGTCCCGTAATCCGGTAAATGTAGTTTGATCGGGGGAGGCTAGAATTCGTTTGACTTGCTCTTCGGAAAAAATATGAACGACTTGCCGTTTGTTCTTGAGGGGCTTTAACCCTTCGGCAATGTTAGTCGTCAGTAATCCATCCTCGAATAAAAATTTGAAAAACTGCTGAAGCGTGCGAATCTTTCCGTTGATCGTATTGGGCTTATATTGCTGTTCGAGCATTTTGTTAATCATGCGGACGGAGAGGTCTTTAGGGGTCAGAGTATCCAGGGAAAGGCACCAATCTTCAAGATCGCGTTGCAACGATTTGAGATAGACGTGGTAACCGTCTATGGTAAACTTGGAGAGATTGCGAAACTGGCAGTCCATCAAGAACAGCCGGACGGCTTCGGCGTATTGGTTTTTTGCCGAAACTGCGTCGTACGCTACAATAGTTTCATCAAAATTTTTTCCTTGCAACATTGCATATCACTCCCAGAATTTGGATTGGGAGTTTGGTGCGGTGAAAAGATTGGCGCGCCTGACGGCCTTGAGCCGCGTCAATCTGTGGGTTTAGCGAGCGCATACAACCCTGTCGGAAAACAAGGGACGTTTTGGGTCGGTGGGAAAATAATCCATGTCCGACTTCCCTTGTCCTATGCGGAATCTCGGCGATTGGCGAATGAGTGGTTCCCTCCTTCCATAGCGCCAATCTCAAAATCGTGAGGGAAACCGTGGGGGTTCGAGTCCCTTCACCGGCATTCAACAGACAGGTTCATCGTTTGGCTTTCGGGCTAGCGATCGAACCTGTTTTTTTGTTTCTATGCACAAACCTTCCCGAAGGCGGTGGCTGCTTCTCTGGATGCGAGGTATAATGCGGAGAAATACAACGCTGAGCACGCCGGAGGGGAGAATGTAGCGATGACGTTGACTGTAAGGGAACATAGCGATTGGATGGAAGTGGCCATCCGTGAAGCGGTTGAGAACGTCCGCCATGCCGATGGAGGCCCGTTTGGAGCCATTGTCGTCAAGGACGGGAAAATTATTGGGACGGGACGTAATCGCGTCACCGCCTTGAACGATCCGACGGCCCATGCCGAGGTTCAGGCGATCCGTGAGGCTTGCAGAACCTTGAACGATTTTCAGCTCAAAGGTTGCACGATCTACAGCAGTTGCGAGCCCTGTCCGATGTGTATCGGAGCCATTTACTGGTCTCGTCCTGATGCCGTATATTATGCCTGCACCAAAGAGGAAGCCGCAGACATCGGATTTGATGATCAATTCATCTACGAAGAAATCGCTCTACCACTGACCCAACGATCCATTCCGATGAGGCAGCTGCGAACGGATCAAAGCCTGCTCCCTTTTCATTCCTGGAGAACCTCAACCGAGAAAATCGAATATTAGTCCTTGACTTCTTCAATGATGCCGCTATAATAGAAAAAGTGGCCCGATTTTAGAAAATCGGTAAGCCATTCGATTACGGGACGTAGCTCAGCTTGGTAGAGCACCTGGTTTGGGACCAGGGGGTCGCATGTTCGAATCGTGTCGTCCCGATTCATGCAAGCAGTCATCCTAACAGGATGGCTGCTTTTG
>NZ_JAKSXN010000115.1 GCF_022427145.1 Paenibacillus timonensis | reverse complement strand
GGATTTACCGTTAATTTGCAACTCGTCCACCTGTCCGCCGTCCGCCCCCAAACGTTATCAGCGAAGCCACAAATGAAATCACGATAAAGGAGCGAGAAGACAAGCTCATGGAACAATTTAGACTCCCGAAAATACCGATGCCGCAGCTGGAATTGCCGCAAGCCGTCAAGGACGTGCTGGCCGAAGCCGACACGAAACTGGCGCATCGCCCGAAATTGCTGCAGCTGTTCAAGAACTGTTTTCCGAACACGCTGGAAACGACAACCAAGCTGATGGACGACGGAACCACCTTCGTCATCACCGGCGACATCCCGGCCTCTTGGCTGCGCGACTCCGTGGAGCAGGTGATCCACTACGTGCCGTTCGCCAAGAACGATCCCGATTTGCAGCGGATCATCAGCGGGTTGATCAAACGCCATATCAACTATGTGCATATCGATCCGTACGCCAACGCGTTTAACGAATCGGCCAACGATTGGCACTGGAACACGACCGACGTAACGGAGATGTCCCCTTGGGTTTGGGAGCGCAAATTCGAAATCGATTCCTTGTGCTTCGTGGTCCGCTTGGCTTATACGTATTGGAAGGAAACCGAGCTGACCGATATTTTTGACGCCGGCTTTAAAGCCGCAATGCGGAAAATCTACGAGCTGTTCAAAACCGAGCAGCATCACTTCGAGCAATCGCCTTACCGCTTTACCCGCAACAACGGGATCCCAACCGATTCCTTGCGGAACAACGGTTTGGGCATGCCGGTGAACTATACGGGAATGATCTGGTCGGGCTTCCGTTCCAGCGACGACGCCTGCGATTTCCATTACAACGTTCCGGGCAACATGTTTGCGGTCGTGGCGCTGCGTCAAATGCAGGAATTCGCCGAATGGGTCTTCCGCGACATGGAATTCCTGGCCGAGCTGAAGGAGCTGGAGTTCGAGGTCGACCACGGCATCCAGCTGTACGGGATTTACCGCCATCCGGAATTCGGTCCGATTTACGCTTACGAAACCGACGGTTTCGGCAATTACTGCCTGATGGATGACGCCGGCACGCCGGGTCTGATGTCCATTCCGTATCTGGGTTACGTTGGCGCGGACGATCCAATCTATCAAAATACGCGGCGCTTTGCCCTGAGCAAAGAAAACCCGTTCTACTTCGAAGGCAAAGCCGCCAAAGGCATCGGCAGCCCTCATACTCCGGAGAATTACATCTGGCATATGGCCTTGTCGATGCAGGGCATCACGGCGCAAACGAAGGAAGAGAAGCTGGAAATGATCGCGATGCTGGAGGCGACCGACGCCGGTACCGGCTATATGCATGAAGGCTTCCACGCCGACGATCCGAACACGTTTACGCGCAAATGGTTCGCCTGGTCGAACAGCTTGTTCTCGCAGCTGGTGTACCGCGCGATGCAGGAAGGTATTTTGTAAACCCAATCCAAAGGAGACTTGACCATGAGCAAAATTATCGGCGAAGCCTTAAAAAATATCCCTTGGCAAGACAAACCGGCCGGCTCGAATGCACCGGTTTGGCGTTACTCCCAAAACCCGATCATTCAGCGCCACGCGATCCCGAACTCCAACAGCGTATTCAACTCCGCGGTCGTGCCTTTTGAAGGCGGATTTGCCGGCGTGTTCCGCTGCGATTCCCGTTCGGTCAGCATGGACATTTTTGCAGGGTTCAGCGACGACGGCGTGAACTGGAAGATCAACCACGAGCCGATTCAATTCGAAGGCGACGAGGAGATCACCAAACGCGAATACCGTTATGACCCGCGCGTATGCAAAATCGGCGACCGCTACTATATCACCTGGTGTAACGGCTACCATGGCCCGACGATCGGGATTGCTTACACGACCGACTTCAAGACGTTCCATCAGTTGGAGAACGCCTTCCTTCCGTACAACCGTAATGGCGTGTTATTCCCGCGCAAAATCGACGGTTACTACGCGATGGTTAGCCGTCCGAGCGACACGGGCCATACGCCGTTCGGCGATATTTTCTACAGCGTCAGCCCGGACTTGACGTTCTGGGGCAAACACCGCTACGTCATGGGGACGATTAACGGCGACGCTTCCGCATGGCAATCGAAAAAAATCGGCCCGGGGCCGGTTCCGATCGAAACCGACCAAGGCTGGCTGCTGATCTACCACGGCGTTATCAATACTTGCAACGGTTTCGTATACCGCATGGGCTGCGCCCTGCTCGACATCGACAAGCCATGGATCGTCAAAGCGCGTTCGCGCAACTATATCCTCGGCCCGGAAGAGCTGTATGAATTGGTTGGCGACGTGCCGAACGTGACCTTCCCGTGCGCGGCGTTGACCGACGCCGAAACCGGCCGGATCGCCATCTACTACGGCTGTGCCGATACGGTGACCGGCCTCGCGTTCACCACCGTGGACGAGCTGTTGAAATACATGGAAGAATATCCGCTGGAGACGGAAGCGTAAGCCGTCTTCGAGGATGACAAGCCACGGAGGAAAGTGGGGGGTTAGATAAATGAGCAAGCAGAGAACGGCCCATATCATTTCCCATACGCACTGGGATCGGGAATGGTATTTGCCTTATGAGAAGCATCACGTTCGCCTGGTAGAGCTGGTGGACGCGCTGCTGGATAAACTGGACGGCGATTCGGCGTTCCGCAGCTTTTACCTCGACGGTCAAACGATCATTCTCGAGGATTACCTGCAGGTACGGCCGGAGAACAAGGAACGCCTGGAAAAATACATCCGTGAAGGCCGTATCCTGATCGGGCCTTGGTATATTTTGCAGGATGCGTTCCTGACGAGCGGGGAAGCGAATGTCCGGAACATGCAAATTGGTCACCAGGACGCGAAAAAGTACGGCGCGCCGGCGAAAATCGGCTATTTCCCCGACACCTTCGGCCTGGTCGGGCAAATCCCGCAGCTGATGCAGCAGTCCGGCATTAGCAACGCCTTTTTCGGCCGCGGCGTGAAGCCGACCGGCTTCAACAATACCGTATCCGACGGCGGGTACGAGTCCTCCTTTTCGGAGCTGATCTGGGAAGGTCCCGATGGTTCCAAGGTGCTTGGGATCCTGTTCGCCAACTGGTATTCCAACGGCAACGAAGTGCCGGTGGATGAGGCGGAAGCGAAGGCATTCTGGGATCGGAAGCTGGCCGACGCGGAGAAATACGCAGCCACCGGCGAGCTGTTGTTCATGAACGGTTGCGACCATCAACCGCTGCAGTTGGACCTGCCGGAAGCGATCCGTACAGCCGAGAAGCTGTACCCGGACACGAAGTTCGTTCATTCGAACTTCCCGGAATATCTGAACGAGCTGGAAACCGCACTGGAAGGTCGCGAGCTGTCCACCGTGAAGGGCGAGCTGCGCAGCCAGCGCACGGACGGCTGGGGCACGCTGGTGAACACGGCCTCAGCGCGTGTCTACCTGAAGCAGATGAATCAGGAAGGCCAAGCCCTGCTGGAAAAAGTCGCCGAGCCGCTCGCCTCGATGGCGAACCTGCTCGGGAAGGATTACCCGCATCACTTGTTTACCTATGCTTGGAAAACGTTGATGCAAAACCATCCGCATGACAGCATCTGCGGATGCAGCGTAGACGAGGTTCACCGCGAGATGGTCACCCGCTTCGCCAAGAGCCGCCACGTTGCCGAGGCGCTCATCGACGACAGCAAGCGGGTGATCGCGGATGCGGTGAACACCTCCGTCTTCGCCGGATATGGCGAAGACCCGTTGCCGCTGGTCGTGTTCAATACGACCGGCTGGAGCCGTACGGGCACGGTGTCTATCGAGCTGGACGCCGCTCGCCTGTATTTGCGCGACGGCCTCGGCCTGGAGGAAACCGGCCGCCGCATGAAGGCGGTGGACCTGTCGGGCCGCGAGCTGGTCGACGAGCAGGGGAACACGGTGCCTTGCACGGTGGAGGATCTCGGGCTGCTGTTCGGCTACGACTTGCCGGACGACAAGTTCCGCCAGCCGTACATGTGCCGCCGCGTGAAGCTGACGTTCCAGGCGGCGGATGTCGCTGCACTGGGTCTGCGCACCTACGCGTGGGTGCGCCGCAAATCGGCCGCGGCAACTGCAAAGACGGCTTCGTTGTTCACCGGTCACCGGGTGATGGAGAATGCAAACCTGAAGGTGGAAATCGCGGAAGACGGCTCTTTTGTGATGACCGACAAAGCGACCGGTCAGGTGTACCGTGATCTTGGCGTGTATGAGAATACCGGCGATATCGGTAACGAATACATGTACAAGCAGCCGGAGGGCGAGAAAGCATTGACCACGAAAGGGTTGGCGGCGCAAATCCGCGTGTTGGAGGATGCCCCGTACCGCGCTTCCGTGGAAGTCTGCCATGACTGGGAGATTCCGGTGTCCGCCGATGAGAAGCTGGACGAGGAGATGCGCGAGCTGGTGTACTATCCATACCGCAAAGCACAGCGCAGCAGCAAGCTGACAACCTTGAAGCTTCGCACGGTCATTTCGCTGGAGGCCGCCGGCAAAGGCGTTCACATCGAAACGACAATCGACAATACGGCGAAGGACCATCGGATTCGCGCTTTGTTCCCGACCGATCTCAAAGCATCGGTGCATCAGGTGGATTCGATGTTCGAAGTCGCCGAACGCAGCATCGAACCGGCGCCGGAATGGGAAAATCCAAGTAACACCCAGCATCAGCAAGCGTTCGTCGACGTCAGCGGCGAGGGAGCCGGTTTAACGGTTGCCAACCTTGGCTTGAACGAATACGAGGTACTGCGCGACGGAAGGAACACGATCGCGGTCACGCTGCTTCGCTCCGTAGGTGAACTCGGCGATTGGGGCTTGTTCCCGACGCCGGAAGCCCAGTGCCTGGGCGTGCACACCGCACGGATGGAGCTGATCCCGCATAACGGCGATGGCATCGCGTCCGGCGCGTTTACGGAGGCGTACCAGTTCCAGATTCCGTGGACGGTCAGCCAAACGGAAATGCATGAGGGAACGTTGACCCCGGCGTATGCACCGTTCCAATGGGAAGGCCAGGAGCTGGCGTTCTCCTCGCTCAAAATGAACGAAGCGACCGGCGACCTGCTGCTACGTTGGTACAACATGAGCAAGCAGTCTTCGGAGCTGACGCTTGGTTTGAACATTCCGCATGAGAATTTCTATAAAACGACAATTCTCGAAGAGGACGCGGCGCCGCTGGCTAAGAGCGCGGCAGGCTGCCTGTCGCTTCTGGCCGGCCCATGCGAGATCGTGACGATCGGGATTCGCCGTTAAGTCGAGAGATCCCTAGT
>NZ_JAKSXN010000114.1 GCF_022427145.1 Paenibacillus timonensis | reverse complement strand
TTTGTCGCATAATTGTTATTGTACGACATGGTCTGTTCGGCTGTAATAAAAAACCATTCCCTTGATACGTTCCCCTAAGCAAAAAAGTGAAGGAAAGCCGCGAAAACCGCTGAACGGCGCACGAAAAAACAGGTATAATAAAGACATGTTGGCAACCTGTTTTCGGAAAGGGTCTGGTGAGATGTCCTGCGTTCTTCATGGTTTGCCTTTGGAAATCCATATCCCGTTGATCGACGCCCATATTCATTTGGACCTTTATGACGAGGTCACCCGGGAACGCCTGTTGCAAGAGCTGCCGGGATGCGGAGTCGAGTCCGTGATCGCTGTTTCGATGCATCTGGCCTCCTGCAAGCTAAACCGCGCTTTGGCGGAGCGCCACCCGAACCTGGTGCGTCCGGCGTTCGGATTTCACCCGGAGCAGCCGATCCCCGCGGATCCGGAGATCGAGATGCTGTTGGACTGGATTAAGCGGCATGCCGACAACATGATTGCCGTAGGCGAGATTGGGCTCCCTTATTATGCTAGACAAGAGGCTTTGGAGCAAGGACACCGGTTTGACCTTGAACCTTACGTGGACTTGCTGGAGAAGTTTTTGATCCTGGCCAAGGAGACTGGTAAGCCGGTCGTGTTGCATGCGGTATACGAGGATGCCGACCTGGCCTGCGATCTTCTAGACCGTCACGGCATCACCAAGGCTCACTTCCACTGGTTCAAAGGCTCGGAATCGACGGTCCGACGCATGGCAGAGCGCGGCTATGCCATCTCGTTTACGCCGGATATCGTCTATGAACACGAGATCCAAGAGCTGGCCCGGCGCTACCCTCCCGATCGGGTCATGGCCGAAACCGATGGGCCATGGCCGTTCGAGGGACCGTTTGCCGGACAGATCACCCATCCGCGCATGACCAGTCACGTCGCCATGGCTTGGGCGAATCTCCAGGGCATCCCCCCGGAAGAAGCGGCAAAGACGCTGTACCGGAACACGCGGCGTTTTTACGGATTGTGACCCCTCCTAAGCCTCAAGGGTACCCTACGAAAAAACAAGCTGTCCCCCAGGTCGTCACGACCCGGACAGGACAGCTTCTTTACGTTACTTCAATTCAAAACCGCGTTTCCTCAAAAATTCGCGCATATGCAGGCGCGCCGGCTGGGCCAACTTCTCGGCCATCAGCTCGGACCAAGGCGTGTCCTTCGTCCCGCCGGTCCGTTCGTGCAGATACTTCGACATCACCTCGTCATAGGCGGCCACCTGCTCATCCTGACCGGCAGCGTCATAGCCGTTCCAGTGCAGCACGGCCGGCAGCGGAAGCCGCGGACGCAATCCCGGGTCCTGATCCGGATAACCCAGGCACATTCCGAAGACCGGATACGCCAGGCGCGGCAGTTCAAGCAACGATGCGACCTGTTCGCTTTGATTGCGAATGCCGCCGATATACACGATCCCAAGCCCCAGCGATTCCGCGGCCACCGCGGCATTTTGCGCCGCCAGCGCCGCATCGACCGTGGCTACGATAAAGTTTTCCGTTGTGCCTTCGTAAGTGGCTTGCGATGGGATATGGCGCTCCGCCGCCCGTTTGAGCCTTGACAGGTCCGCGCACCAGACCAGAAAAACGGGACACTTCGCGACATAAGCCTGATCCCCGCAAAGTTCGGCCAGCTTGGCTTTCCGAGCCGCGTCCGTCACCGCGATGACACTATAGGCCTGCACATTGCTGGAGCTGGAGGCCATTTGCCCCGCAGACACGATTTGTTCCACCAAATCTTTGGTCACCGGCCGATCGCTGTATTTGCGAATCGAACGATGCTGCATCATCCTTGATATCGTCTCGTTCATCTTCCACACTCCTGTTCCTAGCATGAGGTTAGTCCCATTATGAAACTTTCCTCCGCTTGGATCAAGGCGACCCCCTGATTGCACGAACAGATGCACCTGCAAGCCAACGCATCCCGGAAACATCGCACCTCTACTAGCCGACGACTAACCCGGTATACAACATGTACATCGCCATCCCCCAAACGATCAGCGCAGATCCCCGGTTGATTCCGCGTAGAAGCACGCCTCCCCGATCCAGGCTTCCGATCGTTTTCCCCGCCAGCGCCAAACCGAAGAACCAGATCCATGACACCATGATCGTAGCCAGCGTAAATGCCCATTTCGCGCCGCCCGGATACCCCAGCGAGCTTGTCCCGATCACGCCAACCGTATCCAGAATCGCATGCGGATTCAAGAACGTTACCGACAATGCGAATACCACCTGCTTCTTGGCAGGCAACCCGGACGGCCCGGCGGCAGCCGGGACTGACGCGTCCCTCCAAATCGTCCAGCCGATGTATAGCATAAAGACGGCCCCCGCCGCAAACAACGCGATTTTTAGCCAAGACCAGGACAAGACCAGCACCGAGACCCCCAACACCGCCAGCATAATCAAAATCGTATCGCCCACAGCGGCAGTCAGTACGGCCGGCAAAGCCCGTCGGAGCTTACGTCCGGCAGCCCCCTGGTTAAACACGAACACGTTCTGTACGCCCAGCGGCAAAATCAGGCCAAACGCCAGTAAAAACCCATGGATCGCTGCACCTAACATTCTTTTTCCCCTTTCCGTCTCTACTCCGGAATTTATTGTAACCGGCCGCTCCCGTTTTGGCTCCATCCATTTGGATGGAACTCAAACCAACCAAACGATATAATAGGGGAAAATAACGTCGTTCGAGCGAACAACCCACAATCCTGCAATCAAGGGGGGGTCTACCCACATGAACCATTCGACTTGGCGTCCCAGCCGAAATTCGCCGATCCCGCTCCATCGCCAGATCATGGAGCATCTTCGCGACCGTATCGCCGGCGGCGAGTGGCCCGTAGGGACGCGTATTCCGTCGCAACGGGAGCTGGCCGCGCGGTTTGGCGTCAACCGCAGCACGGTGGTCGCTGCGCTCGACGAGTTGGTCGCCGCCGGCCTGCTCCAGGGTGACCGGGGCGGCGGCACCCGCGTCGTCAACCGGACCTGGGGCGTGCTGACCGCCTCCCCGCCGCCGGACTGGAACGAATACGTCAGCGCCGGCGTGCAGCACCCCAATCTGCCGGCGGTGCAGGAGATAAACCGGGCCGAGTTCCGGCCGGGCATCCTGAGGCTCGGCACCGGCGAGATGGGCCCGGATCTGCTGCCGCAGGCCGAGATGGCCGAACTGCTGGGCCGGATGGCCGAACGCGCCCCAAACCTCGGCTATGGCGAGCCGAACGGGGAGCTGCGGCTGCGGGAAGCGATCGCCGCCCGGCTGAACCGGCTAGGTATCGCCGCTTCACCGGCGTCGCTGCTGATCGTCTCCGGTGCCCTGCAGGCGCTTCAGCTTATATCCGTCGGCCTGCTTCACCGGGGTTCGACGGTACTGACCGAACGGCCGTCGTACCTGTATTCGGTACCCGTGTTTCAAAGCGCCGGCATGAAGCTGCGGGGCGTGCCGATGGATGAACAGGGACTGCGCACCGATCTGGTATCCGTCTACGCCAAGCAATATTCAGGTGCCTTGCTGTATACCATTCCGACCTTCCATAATCCGAGCGGAACGGTCATGAGCGAGGCGCGGCGGCATCAGTTGTTGGAGGTCTGTGAGGCCGCCCGCCTGCCCCTCGTCGAAGACGATGTCTACCGCGAACTATGGCTGGACGAACCGCCGCCTTTGCCGTTAAAAACCCATGACGCCAGCGGCAGCGTGCTGTATCTCGGCAGCCTGTCCAAATCGCTGAGCCCCGGGCTCCGCATCGGTTGGGTCGCCGGCCCTCAGCCTGTGATCGAACGGCTCGCCGACATCAAGATGCAAAGCGATTACGGCTCCAGCGCACTTTCGCAGCAGATGGCGGCGGAATGGCTGGAGAGCGGCAGGTACGACCGC
The DNA here is from genome assembly GCF_022427145.1 of Paenibacillus timonensis. Classification (GTDB taxonomy): domain Bacteria; phylum Bacillota; class Bacilli; order Paenibacillales; family Paenibacillaceae; genus Fontibacillus; species Fontibacillus timonensis. The sequence goes on along the minus strand of NZ_JAKSXN010000114.1, from coordinate 1,493 downwards.
CATCTCGAGCAGCTGCGGGCCTCGCTTCGCCTGCGGCGCGAGGCGGCACTGGACGCCCTAGAGCGGCATTTCCGAGATATCGCCGACTGGGAAGTGCCGCGGGGAGGGTTTTACATCTGGCTGAAGCTTCACGGCTCGCCCTCCCCTCGCAAAGTGTTTGACGCCGCCCTGAAATCCGGCATCCTGATCAATCCGGGGCACTTGTACGACCCCGAGGCGGACGGCCGTTTGCGCCTCTCTTACGCCTATGCCGAGGCCGATGAGCTGAGAGTGGGCATTGCCCGTTTGAGCGAAGTCGTCCGTTCCTTGGATTAAGCGAGGCCAGGAAACTATTTGCCGTCCGGGAGCGTTAATATCTACGAAGGGGGAATCCACATGCTTTTGCGAAAAGGGCTGCGAGTCTGCCTGATCTGCCTGGCCGCAGTGTCCGTGTTGATCATGGCCGCCGCCTGCTCTTCAAGCGGCGAAGGAGATAAGCCGGCGGCTCCGCCGACGGTCGAACAGCCTGTTCTGGAGCAAGATCCGCCACCCGGCGAAGCCGGGGATACGGAAACGGATACCGGCAATGTGCCGGACCCGGAAGAAGAGGAAGCGGCGAACGGGAACGAGGATCCCGCGGCCTCGGCCGGGGACATGAACGGTTCGGCCGGACAGCTATATGCCATGACGTTCGAGGCCATGATGAAGCTGGACGAAGCGCTGAACCACGAAATGAACTATATCGCCGTCGACCTGAGCGAAATGACTCAGCTTACGGAAGACGACAAAGCCTATATCATTGAATACTTGCAAAGCTTCGGCACCGAAATCCGCGACCGGACGCTGGAACAGCTGATGGAGGAGGAAAATCCGGATCAGAACAGCCCGTCTTTAAAAGGCGTGCTCCTGCGCGTCGACAAAGTCGAGATTAACGAAGACTCCGCCCTGATCGAGGGCTCCAAATACCGCTCCGGCAATGGCGCCGTCGGCGCCAAGATCACGCTGAAGCTGGAGCAAGGCGCCTGGAAGCTGTCTGGATCCGAGATGACCTGGATCAGTTAAGGCAAAAAGCGGCAGCGGCCTGTGCAGGCGGCTCGGGACTGGCGCGGGGACGTAGCGGATGGCCCGGGGCTGGCTCCGGGGACTGGCAGGGCTTTCGCAGCGCTGGCTCCGAGGCTTGGCAGGGCGGTCGCGGGGCTGGCTTCGGGGACTGGCTAGAGCGGTCGCGGTGCTGGCTCCGGGGACTGGCTAGAGCGGTCGCGGTGCTGGCTCCGGGGACTGGCTAGAGCGGTCGCGGTGCTGGCTCCGGGGACTGGCAAGTGACCTGACCAGCCATCGTACCGCCGGGAGTAGCGCGAGCGGAAGCAAGCTACGCACGGACGGCTTCGAGGCAGAGCGAGGGCGGTGGCGGTGCCGCAAATTCCGTCCGCCCCCCGAGCCTCGTCAAAAATGTTGCAAAATATGCAACATTTTTGTGCCGTACAGCCCACTCTGAGGCGAAATGTTGTAATAAG
>NZ_JAKSXN010000113.1 GCF_022427145.1 Paenibacillus timonensis | reverse complement strand
CACCACGGCCGTTATTTGGCGGCTCCTGCGTCGAATAGACCTTCTTTCAGTTGAATAAGGGCTGCGGGGTCCGTAATCGCGAGAAATGAGGCGGGAAATGGCGAATAAGGTTTCTGGTGTCTTTTACGTGCAGAAAAAAGTTTTTAAGAAATATCTTTACATACCCCATGGGGTATATTATAATGAGCTTACCACAGCAAACCACGCTGGTTTGGAAAGGAGAGACGTATGGCGAAGGTCGAAGGGCATGAACATCCGACGTCCGCGCACTGCGAAGAGCATGGCGAGGGACATAACGTAACGGAGAACGGCAAGCTGGTCAGGCACAGCCACCATTCCGAAGCGATGAAGAACAACCTGACCAGTCGCTTGAACCGGATCGAAGGGCAAATCCGCGGTATCAAAGGGCTGATCGAGAGAGATACTTACTGTGACGATGTGCTGAACCAGATCGCCGCCGTGCAATCCGCGCTAAACAGTGTGGGCCGGCTGCTGCTGGAGGGACACATGAAGAGCTGCGTGATCGAGCGGATTCAAGCCGGCGAGACCGAAGTGCTCGACGAACTGCTGGTCACGGTCAACAAGCTCATGAAATAACGGCGGAACCCCCAGGGGGTACGCTGCAGATGTAGCCATTATGAATCTCATAGGAGGAATTTAACATGCAAAATATTACGTTAAACGTGGAAGGCATGTCCTGCAATCATTGCGTGAAGTCGGTAGAAGGGGCGGTTGCTGGGCTTGGTGCTACAGGCAAAGTTGATCTGGCCGCGAAAAAGGTGGATGTGACTTTCGACGAAACGAAAGTGACGGTTGAACAAATCAAAGAAGCGATCGAGGATCAAGGCTACGACGTCGTTTAATCCGATCCGGTACGGTTTTGCGGGATCTGGGCGTAGGGGGTTGACCGAGCGCCTTGCGACCCGGGAACCGGACTATGGGCGGCCGAGGTTTCGCTCGTCTTCAATATACCCCCGTGGGGTATTAAATTTCTGCAGGTTTTGAGATGGAGGAATGGTCATGGAAAAAGCATTGCCGATCAGCAGCGCGGATCACGATCAAACGACGCTGCAAATTACCGGGATGACCTGCGCCGCCTGCGCGGCCCGGATCGAGAAGGGATTAAACCGGCTGCCCGGCGTGGAGCAGGCCAACGTCAATTTGGCGCTTGAAACTGCGCAAGTGCGATATGAGCCGGGGGCGGTCACGCTGGAGCAGATCATCGATAAGGTGAGCCAGTTGGGCTACGGCGCGGTGTTGAAGCCGTCCGAGCAGGAGTCCGAGGATATCCGCACGCGGGAAATCCGCAAGCAGAGAAACAAGCTGATCGTCTCGGCGGTGCTCTCGTTCCCGCTGCTGTGGGCGATGGTCGGGCATTTCTCCTTCACCTCTTGGATCTGGACGCCGGAGTTGTTCATGAATCCGTGGTTCCAGCTCATACTGGCGACGCCGGTGCAGTTCGTCATCGGGCGCGGGTTCTACGTCGGGGCTTACAAAGCGCTACGCAGCCGGAGCGCGAACATGGACGTATTGGTCGCACTCGGGACGTCGGCGGCGTATTTTTACAGTCTGTATTTGAGCTTGGAGTCTTTGTCCATGCCTCACGGGCATACCCCCCAGCTGTATTATGAAACGAGTTCGATTCTGATTACGTTGATCCTCCTCGGCAAATGGTTCGAGGCATTAGCCAAAGGCCGCTCTTCCCAAGCGATCAAAACGCTGATGGGGCTGCAGGCCAAGACGGCGCTTGTCCTTAAAAACGGCGTGGAGACCGAGGTGCTGATCGAAGCGGTTGTGCCGGGCGACGTGTTGATCGTCAAACCGGGCGAGAAGATTCCGGTCGACGGGTTGGTCATCGGCGGCGCTTCCTCGGTGGATGAATCGATGCTGACCGGGGAGAGCATTCCGGTGGAGAAGAAGGAAGGCGATGCGGTCATCGGCGCGACCGTCAACAAACACGGCGTGCTGCGCGTGCAGGCCGCTAAGGTCGGCAGCGAAACCGCGCTCGCGCAGATCATCCGCGTCGTCGAGGAAGCGCAAGGCTCGAAGGCGCCGATCCAGCGGGTGGCGGATGTGATTTCCGGTATTTTCGTCCCGATCGTGGTCGGGATTGCCGTGGTTACGTTTTTGGTGTGGTTCTTCTTCGTGACGCCAGGGAGCTTTGCCGAGGCGTTGGAAAAGGCGATCGCCGTGCTGGTCATCGCGTGCCCTTGCGCGTTGGGGCTGGCGACGCCAACGTCGATTATGGCCGGCTCCGGTCGGGCCGCGGAGTACGGCATTTTGTTTAAGGGCGGCGAGCATCTCGAGGCCGCCCAAGGGCTGCAGGCAATCGTGCTGGATAAGACCGGCACGATCACGCGGGGGCAGCCGGAGCTGCGGGAAGTTGTCCCGGCCGAGGGCTGGGACGACGCGGCATTGCTCCGGCTCGTCGGCGCCGCCGAGCGCGGCTCCGAGCATCCGCTGGCGGATGCTCTGGTGGCCGGGGCGCGGGCGCGCGCTCTGGAGCTGCCCGAGGCGACCGCTTTTGAAGCGGTGCCCGGGCACGGGATTGCGGCGGTCGTGGAGGACCGCCGGGTGCTCGCCGGCACGCGCCGCCTGATGGCGCGTGAAGGCGTCGACGTCGCCGCCGCGGAGGCCGGTATGGCCGCGCTGGAAGCGGCCGGCCAAACCGTGCTGCTCGTGGCGGTGGACGGCGTCTACGCCGGCATGGTCGCCGTGAGCGACACCGTGAAGGAGACGTCCAAAGCCGCGGTGGCGCGGCTGAAGGAAATGGGCCTTCGCGTGATCATGATCACCGGCGACAACGTGCGCACCGCCAAGGCGATCGCCGCCGAGGTCGGGATCGACGAGGTGCTGGCCGAGGTGCTGCCGGAAGGCAAAGCCGACGAGGTGAAAAAGCTGCAGGCGCTCGGCCTGAAGACGGCGATGGTGGGCGACGGCATCAACGACGCTCCGGCGCTGGCCGTGGCCGACGTAGGCATCGCCATCGGCACGGGCACCGACGTGGCCATGGAGGCCGCCGACGTGACGCTGATGCGCGGCGACCTGGAAGGTGTGCCGGACGCCATCGCCATGAGCAAGCGCACGATGGGCAACATCAAGCAGAACCTGTTCTGGGCGCTCGCTTACAACACGATCGGCATTCCGGTGGCTGCCGCGGGCTTCCTGGCTCCTTGGCTGGCCGGTGCGGCGATGGCGCTTAGCTCGGTCTCGGTCGTGCTGAACGCGCTGCGTTTGCAACGGGTGAAGCTGTAACCAAACAAGCCTTCAAGGGCAAGGCTCCGGGTGGATCCCGGCCTTGCACCGTGAAGGCTTGTTTTTTGCGTTTGCGGCTACGTTATCGCAGGGAATGAGTTGGCGAATCGCCGACAATTCCTTGTTCCTCCAGAGCGAAGATCAACTTCTTCATCAGCTCGACGTTTGCCAAGATAGCGGACACGTCGGGCTTTTTGAACTTTTCCGTACAGGTTAACGTGCCACGTCCGCTTTTTTGGATCCGCAGCCGTAAATGGACGTTGGGATGGAGGTCCAATAGCTCCTCGAGACCCTCATGCTTTAATACCGATCGCAGCAGACTGGGATGGGAAGCCTTGGCCTGAAACCGCTTGTTCATGGCGGAGTTCGGGAGCGGGGTTTCCCGGAGACCGCCGGCAAACCAAGCCATAACATGCCGCTTGGCCGAAAATAAAACGAATTCCAGCTTGCGGCGCGGCCGGTAGTCGTATTTGACGGTGATCACGTAGGCGTTGCCGGATGAATCGTTACTCGGGTCGGTGATCGCCACCTCGCAGTTGCCGAAGCCGCGGGGGAGCGGCGCGCGCACATGCTGGCCTTTGTACTTCCAGCCCCGGAACTTTCCGGCGGCGTAGGTTCCCCCGGAAGTTCTGGCATACTCCTTCAGCAGGGCCGTCGACTTCGGTTCCCACCACGGCTTACGGACTTCTTTAGTCTGCGTCATGCTTCTCCTCCTCCTTGCCCGGCGCCCGGGTGGAAGGCAGTCTTCCCTCGCGGCGCAAAGCTTCTCGCAGCAGGTATTCGATATGACCATTCACGCTTCGGAATTCGTCCGCTGCCCAGCGTTCCAAAGCCTGATAGAGAGTCGGGTCAAGACGAAGCGGGAAGCTTTTCTTGCTGGCCATCGTGAATGGATGCCCCTAATCAGTACAACGTGCTGGCGTTGATGACCGGCTGGGCGGAACGGTCGGATACGACGGCGACGAGCAGGTTGTTGATCATCGCGGCTTTGCGTTCGTCATCCAGCTCGACGACCTGGCCGGCCTGCAGCCGCTCGATGGCCATCTGCACCATGGTGACGGCGCCGTCGACGATTTTCTCGCGGGCTGCGATGATCGCTTCGGCTTGCTGACGTTGCAGCATGGCGCTGGCGATTTCGGTCGAGTAAGCCAGATGCGTCAAGCGCGACTCGATGACCTTAACGCCGGCGATGGCCAGGCGGTTTTGCAGCTCGCCGGTCAGTTCCAGCGCAATCTCTTCCGTATTGGCGCGCAGGGAGAAGCCGGAGTCGTCCAGCTGATCATACGGATATTTGCTGGCAACGTGGCGCAGCGCGGCTTCGCTTTGAATCTCGACGAAGGTTTCGTATTCGTCCACTTCAAACAACGCTTTGGCAGAGTCGACCACCGAGAACACGACCACGGTGGCAATCTCGATCGGGTTGCCGTTAACGTCGTTCACTTTCAGCTTGGCGCTGTTGAAGTTGCGAACGCGCAGCGATACTTTTTTGCGAGTCGAAAAAGGGATGGCCAGATAGAAGCCGCTCTTGCGGATGACGCCAAGATACCGTCCAAAGAAGGTGACGACTGCCGACTGGTTCGGCTGTACGATCGTCAGCCCGGTCAAGAGCACAAAGGCGATGACGAAGGATAGCGCGCCGCCGGCTATGGGGATGGCTTCGCCCAGCGTCACGAGGTATGCCCCCAACGCAGTGAATCCCAAAATGAACAGCAGGGCAATAAAACCGTTCAGGTACGAAATTTCTTTTTCTTTCATCTTGAATGACACTCCTTCAGTTGCATATTGAATTGATACTGATATGATATCACTTTTGCAATATATTGTAAATAGATGACTAAGGATGAATGCTACGGCAGGGTTGGGGGCTTTACGAAGAAAGAATGGAGTGGGATCGGCAGCGTTGGGCAAGGGGAGTGTTCGGAATGTCCCATGGCGGGAGTAAAGGGGGGAGGCAAGTTGGATGGGATGAGATGGCGAGAGATTCGTAGGTGGTTGGATGGAACGGGGAAGGTGAGGAGACTAATCGGCGCTTGGACGGAATTAGAGAGGGCGAAGGAGATTCATTCATTGGGTGCAAGGAGAAGATAGGGTGGTGGGGTATTAATGACTAATTAATGTTTTGGTGGGAGAGGGAGCTTGGATCGGCGCTTTGTTGGTTGTGGGGGGGCGGAATGGAGACGAATTCGAGTAACTGAAGATAAAATGTTGTATTCACTACAACATTTTCCTCGGGTTTTCAGGTGAAATCAGTGAAATGTTGTAAAACCTGCAACATTTTCTCTGCCCTGTCGTGGTTTCGGGCTAAAATGTTGCACTTAT
>NZ_JAKSXN010000112.1 GCF_022427145.1 Paenibacillus timonensis | reverse complement strand
CAATTATCAGCAAGTTTTTCTGTCGAAGCGAGCAAGAGACTGAAAATACACGTGCTAATGCAACTTCTCAGAGTCTTATAAGTTATTAAATAGCTCGATTTTATAATCGAGTTTCTCCAACATCTTATCAAGCTCCTTAGCAACTTGTTTTCTCGAAAATCTTTAAGGTGTGAGAACAATTTTCTCTTCAAACTTCTTATTCCATTTAATTGTAATGATGATATCCTCCCCTTTCCTTGGCAAGAAGTTGGTGTCTATTGAAGGAGAAATGACCTTATCACTGAGGTAACTATCAGTCTCAGAAGTTATAGTTCCACTTAGTTGAGAAACGTTACTGGGACTAGCTATATTATAAGCGACATCAAAAATCAATTCTTTAGAGTTGCGTGGTTCAATAGTACATTGGAGCAAATATTTCGATGCTTCGGAACTTTTTTCAGTCTCTCTTATAGTATAATTAGCCGCCCAATGGTCACTTTGTCCTTGTAAAGAAATGATCTCCTTGCTTATTTTATTGTCAGTTTCCTGCTTAGGATTACTATTACACCCAACAAATACAAAAATAAAAATTAATAAAACAAGACCAAATTTGATTTTCATAATTACCTCCTAAATTTTGTAATTTAACACTACCAATATTTTCAATATTAGTATATAATAACATTGTAATTATAACCTAAAAAGGAGGATGTTTACATGTTTTCGAGAAAAAAATGATTCTTTTTCTTAGTTCTGCCTTATTAGTTACTTCTTATGGTTCGATTGCAAATGCTGAACAAATTGGTAATAATGAAAATTATCAATTTATTCAGTCCCATCATGATAATGAGGAATTTATGGTAAAGAATATCCTTGATGCAAATGGACAACTAGAGAACTTGGAAACAGGAGAAGTTTACGAACTTGAAGTAGGAGAGATTAAAGTACAAAAGCTAGATGACTTTATGCGAATCCAAACCAACGAAACTGCTACACAATATAAAGCTGAAGCTGTAATAAGTGCAACAACCCACACGCAATCTGGTAATAAGACTGACGACAGTATATCACTTAAGGTCTATGCAACTATTTATTATACTTCTTATTCGAAGGATGGCTTTACTTATGTTGGAATGGATAAAATTGATTATAGATTTGATCTACTCGACAGCTCTGTAACAGTGTCTAATAAACGAATTTTAGTTTCACAAAATGGTGGTGCTGGTTATACAAATGGAGGCAAGGCTGTAACTAATCAACAAGACACCTTAAATGCATTTGATTCTGATACGATACTTGTAAGAAATTGGGGTTGGGATGCAGTTCTGAAATATGGTCTCGCTTATGCTTGTGGTATCAATATTACGGCAACATTACAACGCGGTACACATTCGAGTTGGAATTTCGTATTCAATTTTCCGGTAACCTAATAGTTGGATTTTTATCTTATTGAGGAATCATACTTGTTTTTTTTGGGGACGGCTTTAGGTAGTAGGTTAGTTAGCTAATAGATTTATAATACTTAACGACGTTGACGCCCATCGATATGTGATGGGTGTTTTTTCTTATCAAAGTCGAGGTTCAACGCTGGACTTTATTCAGTTTTAAACTTAGGAGCGACTTCTGATGCAAGCTTATTTTTGACATTACATTCAAATTCTAAGTCCTTAGACCAACCCATGCATAAGGGAGCTTTAGTCTACATTGAAGGGTCATCACTATACAAATGTAATTCGCTCGATTATTAAGTTAATAAATAGATCTGATCAATTCTCAGGACTAATTCCCCCGATCTATTTTGCTTTCTAAAGCAGACTTCGTTCGTAATCCCTTAGTCGATCGCCAACAAAAGGTAAGGGCGTCAGCGGCAGCTTAACGTTTGCCAATTGCTGCCCGGGGACGCTGGAACTGCTGGCGCGCGAGCTCAACCTCTGCCCTAATAACGCAGTCCTCAACATGATCGTTGAACAACCCCATCGCTTGCATGAAAGCGTACATCGTCGTCGGGCCGACGAATTTCCAGCCTTGCTTTTTCAGCTCTTTCGACAGCGCGATCGATAGCGCCGAAGTGGATGCGGTCTGCGGCTCCGCAAGTTGACTCTGGTCGGGCTCGTATTTCCAGAAGAAGGCGGCCAACGAGCCCTCCCGTTGGACCATCTCTTGCGCCCTCCGTGCATTATTGATGACCGCCTCGATCTTGCCCCGATGGCGAATAATGCCTTCATTCCCGAGTAGACGCTCTAAGTCGCGATCTGTATAGTCCGCGATCCGGTGAAAGTCAAAATCATGGAATGCAGCACGGAAGTTCTCACGTTTCACTAGAATCGTTCGCCAACTCAGGCCCGATTGGAAGCCTTCCAGGCAGATCTTCTCGAACAACCGGCGATCGTCGTCGACTGGGAACCCCCATTCGGTATCGTGATAATCAAGAAATTCCGGGGCGGCGCCGCACCATCTACAACGCGGTCTACCGTCCTTTTCTGCTATGATTGTGTTCATGGGTTTCCTCCTCATTCGAGTCTGCCAGCAGCGAGCTCAACCAGTCGCACATCTGTTCAATTTCATACCGTATAAACTTCTCGTCCCGAAAAGCTTGTGCCAGCGTAGCGACGCCTTGGCTACGGGCAAGGAGGTGCATCGCCAACTCGTCGGCTTCAGCCTCGCGGCCAAGCAGAGTGAACTGCCGGCCTAACCAGGTCCGAAAGAGGTTGAACAGCTCAATCGCTTCCGGTTGGGAGGCGTGATTCAGTTTTGACAACTCTGTGCATAGCGTACCGACGGGGCAGCCGTACATTTGGATATCCGTCTGGTTTGCGGTCAGAATGTGAATAAAGCTCTTGATGCGATCCTCGGGCCGTTCCCCATCCTCTTCCCAACGCATGAGCATGTTCCGGGTATCCTCTAGCCGCACTTGGATTACGGCATCCAATATCTCGTCCTTGGATTTGAAATAGTAATAGAAGTTTCCTTTGGAGATTTGAACGGAATCGGCTATATCCGCAAAGGAAGTATGTTCGTACCCGCGCTCATAAAATAGCCGGTCGGCCGAATCGATAGCTGAAGCTTCGCCTATGGAATAGTACTTCATGTGGAGGCCCCCGAATCTAAAGTTTCTTGTCGACATGACTTAGGATACGACTTAAACCATGGTTTAAGTCAACAGGTTCGTTGGATTTACGTTAGCCGGCCCGATTACAGTATAATAAGGGAGGAGTGTAAGACCATAACAGAGAGGAGCCAAGGGAAATGGCACAATCCTTAAAAGGAAAAGTCGCGATCATCACGGGATCCGCCCGGGGGATCGGCAAGGCAACGGCAGTGGCACTTGCCAAAGAAGGCGTAAACGTAGGTTTGATCGCCAGAACGGAGTCGACGTTGAAAGAAGTAGCTGCCGAGCTGGAAGGGATGGGGGTTAAGGTCGCATACGCGGCAGCCGACATTGCTTCGAAAGAACAAGTAGAGGCCGCAGTCGAAACGTTGAAGAACGAGCTGGGCCCGGCGGATATTCTGATCAATAATGCGGGCATTGCCACGTTTGGGACGGTGCTCGAGATGGACCCGGCCGAATGGAAGGGCATGATCGATACCAATGTATTGGGGACCTATTACGTAACCCGGGCGGTACTGCCTCAATTGGTCGAAAAAAATAGCGGAGACATCATCAATATCTCCTCGACGAACGGCCTGAACGGTGCGGCTACCGCGAGCGCCTACAGCGCCTCGAAATTCGCTGTGATCGGGTTTACCGAGTCCCTTGCCCAGGAAGTACGCCGCAACAATATCCGGGTCTCGGCATTAACCCCGAGCACGGTGGCCACAGATCTGGCCCTGGATTTGAACCTGATCAAGGACAACAACGAATCCAAATTCATTCAAGCGGAAGATTTGGCAGAGTTCATTGTGGGTCAATTGCAGCTCAGCCAACGCGTCTATGTGAAAACGGCCAGCTTCATCGCGACGAATCCGTTCTAAGCAACGGAGCAGGCGTTATGATGTTCATCAACAGGAAGCCCCCTTGGGGGCTTTTTGTTTTGCGGGGAAACGGTGATCTTGATCTGCTGGCAGCGAATATGCGAACATGGGGTTACATGATGAAAAGAGGGGGCTCCCTAATGGCCAAATGGGATAATATGTTGTCCATGCTTTGGATGCTGCGGTCCGGCAGGAAGTTAACGGCTGCCCAGATCGCGGACAATCTGGAGATCAGCGTTCGCTCCGTGTACCGGTATATCGATGCCTTATGCGCCAGCGGCGTGCCGGTCGTTGCGGAATCGGGCCACGACGGAGGCATACGCATCCTGGACAGCTTCAAGGAGACGCCCTTGTTCTTCAACACGACAGAACTGAAAGCGCTTGTCGACGCGCATAAATTTGCTCAAGGTGCGGGGTATCCGTTTACGGAAGAGCTGGAAAGCGCGTTGAAGAAAGTGGAGAATAGCCTGCACGAGGAGCAGCGCCAGGATCTCTCCGTTCAAACGGGCGGCTTGGACGTGATATCCCCGGCGCGCCCTCCCTATTTGACCGCGGCATTGCGGGACTTGGAGCAAGCGGCAAAAGAGGGGCGGACGGTCCGCATCATTTATCGCAAAGCGAACATGGAGCAGGAGGAAGAACGGGAAGTTGATCCGTACGGTTTGGCTTTTGACCGGAACGAATGGTATGAGGTGGCGTTTTGCCATCGCTCTCAAGCGATGCGGACCTTCCGCGTGGACCGCATCGAGCGGGTAGAGCCGACCGAGGGATGGTTTGAAAGGCCGGAAGGGTTCTCGGCATCCGACTATTTCCGTGACCAGTCCGAGCGGAGGCGGGAGGCGGAAGGGCCGTTGATCGACGTTCGTATCGAAGGTATGCCGGACAAGCTGAATGAGCTGTGCCGCCATTGGCATCTGCGCCACTATTTGACGGAACGCACCGATCGGGAGGCACGCTTCGTGCTCGACGTTCCGACAATGAATAAATACCTTCCGACGTATTTGATCACGTTTGGTATGGCGATCCGGGTCCTTGAGCCGCCGGAGTTGAAACGCCGAATTCAGGAAATCGCCTCCGGCATCGCAAACCATTACTTAAATGAAACCAATTGATCTTCACTGACAGCGTTTGTCATGGAACCCGGTATACGATAGGGACACGGCTGCAGGCAGAAGCGGCAGCTAACGACGACGAAGACAAGGAGCGTGAAACGATCCATGCAAAGACCAGCGGATCAATGGCTTAACTATCATGTTTGGGCGAACGACCAACTTTTCTCTCATCTGGAGCAGCTTCCGGAGGAGGTATTCCATGCGGAAGTGACGAGCGTATTCCCGTCCGTGGCAGACGCGTTGGGACATATTTACCTGTTCGACCAGCTTTATCTGTCCGTGCTTGAGGGCGTTCCGAACGAGGACATTTTTCCGAAAATGCCGATTTGGTCGGAGGAAACGAAGGGTAAATCGTTAGGCGAGGTACGGCAGCTGTTCGCCGGCGTCGCCGATCGGTTCCGCGATCTGCTGCGGCGTACGCCCGACCCGGATCAGGCGATGACGATTCATCACCCGAAGTATGGCAGCTTCGACACGCGTTTCTCCGAAATTCTGCAGCATGTGGTCAATCACGGGACGTATCACCGGGGGAACGTGACCGCGATGCTGCGGCAGCAAGGGTATGCCGGGGTCCCTACGGATTATTTGTTCTTTTTGCTGGAGCGGCAGGCGGGCACGCCATCGCCTTAACAGTCATGCAAAAAACCAGCCCATTCAACCTGAAATGGGCTGGTTTTTCGTT
>NZ_JAKSXN010000111.1 GCF_022427145.1 Paenibacillus timonensis | reverse complement strand
AAAAAGCCCGCTCCCAGAAAGGGAACGGGCCTAAAACGTATCCTAATGTTGCGTTTCTTATTTCAACGGTTTCCAAACCCAGTTTTCCACTTCCGGCAGGTCAACGCCTTCCTCGCGGATGTAGGCATGGTGCTTCTTCACCATCGCATCCATTTCGGCGGCGATCGAAGCGTATTGCTCGGCGTTCGGCAGGTTCAACACCGCTTCCTTGACCAGGTCGAACCGGTCCATTTGATTCACCACGCGCATATCGAACGGCGTCGTGATGTCGCCGTTTTCGCGGTAACCGTGAACGTGCAGGTTATGGTTGTGGCGGTCGAAGAAGAGGTCCTTGATCAGGCCTTCATAACCGTGGAACGCGAACACGACCGGTTTGTCTTTGGTAAAGAACGCATCGAATTCGTCATCGGACAAGCCGCGCGGATCCAGCTTCTGGCTTCTCAGCTTCAGCAGGTCGACGACGTTGATGTAACGGATTTTCAGATCCGGCAATTTCTCGTGCAGGATGTTGATCGCGGCCAAGCTCTCCATCGTCGGCTCCGTGCCGGAGGAGGCAAACACGATATCCGGCTCGCCGCCTTGGTCGGTACTTGCCCAATCGATGACTTTCAAGCCCTTCTCCACCAGTTCCGCGGCTTCATCGGCCGTAAACCACTGCGGACGCGGATGTTTGGACGAGACGATCAGGTTGATCTTCTGGCGATCGTTCAGAATTCGGTCGAATACGGCCAGCAGCGTATTGGCGTCCGCCGGCAAATACTCGCGGATGAATTCCGGCTTTTTGTCAGCCAGATGGCCCAGCAAGCCTGGATCCTGGTGCGTATAGCCGTTGTGGTCCTGCTGGAACACCGTGGATGTCGCCACGACGTTCAGGGAAGGAATCTTCCCGCGCCAGCCATGATCCGTCGCTTTGCGCAGCCATTTGAAGTGCTGCGTGATCATCGAGTCGACCACGCGCAGGAACGCTTCGTAGCTGGCGAAGAAGCCGTGGCGGCCGGTCAGCACGTAGCCTTCCAGCAAGCCTTCCGCCTGATGCTCGGACAGCTGCGAATCGATCACGCGGCCGTAGGAAGCCAGGAATTCGTCGTTCGGCTCCTTCACGGCGTCGAGCCATTGGCGTTTAGTGACGTCAAACACCGGTCCAAGGCGGTTGGACATCGTTTCGTCCGGGCCGAAGATGCGGAAGTTCTTGTTCGTTTCGTTCAGTTGCACGACCTCGGCCACGTATTTGCCCAGCACGGCCATGTCCTGAGCAATAACTTTACCCGGTACGGAGTTATCCAGCGCATAGTCCCGGAAATTCGGAAGGCGCAAGTCCTTCACCAGACGGCCGGCGTCGGTGACCGGATTTTTGCCCATGCGGCGGTTGCCCTTCGGCAAAATTTCGGCGAGTTCGTCTTTCAAGCGGCCGTTCTCGTAGAACAGCTCCTCCGGACGGTAGCTCTTCATCCATTCCAGCAAAGCCGGAGCGTGCTGCATGTTCTTTTGGTCTACCGGAATCGGCACTTGGTGGGCACGGAACGAATTCTCGTTCGGCACGCCGCCCCATTCCTTCGGTCCCGTCCAGCCTTTCGGGGAACGGAATACCAGCATCGGCCATACCGGACGGGTAGCATCCCCGGTTTCGCGCGCATGCTTCTGGATGGCTTGGATTTTCTCGACGATCGTGTCCAGTGCTTTCGCCATCGCCGGATGCATCAACTCCGGATCTTCGCCTTCGACGAAAATCGGCTCCCAGCCCATGCCTTTGAAATACGCGGTCATTTCCTCGTTCGTTTGGCGGGACAGGATCGTTGGGTTGCTGATCTTAAATCCGTTCAGGTGCAGGATCGGCAGAACGGCTCCGTCCGTGATCGGGTTGATGAACCGGTTGGAGAACCACGATGCCGCGAGCGGTCCGGTTTCGGCTTCGCCGTCACCAACAACGACCGCCGAAATAAGGTCCGGATGGTCCAAAATCGCGCCTGCGCCGTGCGAAAGCGAATACCCCAATTCCCCGCCTTCGTGAATCGACCCCGGCGTTTCCGGTGCCGCGTGGGAAGCAACCCCGCCCGGGAAGGAGAACTGCTTGAACAGCTTCTTCATCCCTTGAAGATCCTGCGTAATTTCCGGATAAATTTCCGTGTAGCTGCCGTCCAGATAAGAGTTCGATACCATGACCTGTCCGCCGTGGCCCGGTCCTTCAATGTAGAACATGTTCAGGTCGTATTTGCAAATGACCCGGTTCAAGTGGGCGTAAATGAAGTTTTGGCCCGGAATGGTGCCCCAGTGCCCGATCGGCTTCACTTTCACGTCCGATTCCTTCAATGGTTCCAGCAGCAGCGGGTTGTCCTTCAGGTACAGCTGCCCCACCGAGATATAGTTCGTTGCGCGCCAATAGGCGTCCAGCTTGGCCAGGTACGTTTTGGAGGAATAATCGACGTTCGTCATCGTAAATGCCATTTCTTCCACTCCCTTTGTCTTTGTTTTCTTTTTCTGTTTGGTTCGATTCTAACCTTGTGAATGTTTTCACCTATACTTCTATAATAACGACCTTTTCGAAAATTGATACGGTCCAATTACGTGAAATATTGAACATAGTATGAAAATTGATCGGTCCGCCGCTGTATCCCCGGTACCTTTAGCATGCCCATTTTGCCCGCCGCCGGATAAAAAAAAGCAAGCCGAACCTGGGTTCAGCCTGCTTGGATGCCGTCCGATACTTATTTCTCCTGTACCGAAACAAACGTATTGAATTTCGAATATTTGTAGTGGAAGCGCATGTGCGAGAACTCGAACGGCGTGCCGTTATCCAGGAAGAAGATCCCCTCCATGATGCTGACCGGCTCATGCGTCGCCAAATGCAGCAGCTCCTGGTCCTGCGAATTGGACGGCTCGGCGTAAATCGACAGGAACGACTTGGTCACGGCCAGGTTCCGCGAGTCCTCCAAATAGTTGAAGATCGATCCCTCGATGATCGTCTGGTTCAGGTCCTGCACGATTTTGATGGGGATGTACCCCGTTTCGATCATGAAGGGCTCCTCGTCGAACAGGCGCAACCGGACGATTTTGTACACGAAATCATGCGGCTCCAGGAACAAATCGCGCTGCAATTCCTCGGTCGGCGGAATCACCTCGAAGCTGAGCACCTTGACCTTCGGCCTCTTGCCGTGCATCTGGAAGTTGTCGGTGACCCCGAGATTGGAGCCTTCGTAGTTGAAGATCGACTCGTTTTTTATGTATAAGGGATTGATGAACGTGCCGGAACCGCGCTTCTTAAAAATAATGCCGTCATGCTCCATTTTCGTCAGCGCGCGCTTTACCGAACTTCGGCTCACCTGGTACGTCTCACTCAGGCTGCGCTCGTCCGGCAATCTCATATTTGCAAACTGACCGGAGAAAATTTTCTTCTTCAGGTCGTCGATGATTTGCTTATAGACCAATTGTGCCATGGGGTACCTCTCCTTCTCTTCTCATTCTACCCTTTTTTGGCGGAACGAGGAACTCCTTATTCCCTATACTCAAGGAGAGACGGGAGATTATCGATGAAATTTCGAGTATAATTCACCAATTCAGTCGATTTCGGAGGAATAAGCATGAAGTTTCATATCCATAAGGGCCTCAAATGGGCGGAATCCGGGAATCTGTATGAAAAATCGTATGCATGAGGTAAAAAGCCGCCGGGATATGATATCCTGGCGGCTTATTTGAATCCGGGCTTGCCCCGCGTGCGAGCCCTCCCAGAAATGGGCGTTTTGCTTGACGGTTAGCTTTGCGCCCCGCCCGTCAACCCGTGGACGAACGCCTCGAAGTTCGGCGCCAAGCGGGTGACCTTCTTGCTCACCTTCTCGACGTAAACCACCTCGGGCTCGCCGTCATTGGCGGATTCGCGGTAGTCGAGCATAACCACCCCGGCGTCGGACGGCGTATCGCAGAGGACGACGCCGAATTCGGGATACCCCTCCCGCTCGATCGTCGCGCGGCTCCCGGCAGCCCCGCACAGCGAGTGCGGCTTCTCTCGCCCGATGCCCATGAGGCCCAAAATTTCGACGGTCTCGCCGGATTCGCTCCGGAAATACCGGTTGCGGGGGATTCCGCCGTTATGTACTTTCATCAGGTTCACGTAGAAAGCCGGCAGGCGGAATACGAGCGACTCCTCCACGGACTCGATCAGCGCGTCCGTCGGCGGCGCGGAGACGTACTTCTCCGCCGCGGGATTGCCGTCGTCCCAGAAGCCTGCCGCGTCAAAGTCACCTTCGAAAGCGACCGGCGCCGCCGCGATGTGCTCGGCCTCCGGTTTCGTTGCTTCCGCCGCACCAGGCTCCGCCGCCTCTTGAGCCGCTTCCTCGCCCCCGGTCTCGCCTTCGGCCGTTTTCTCCGCGATCCAGCCGAGGAACTCCAGCGTATCCTCGTCCCCCGGATCCAGCCGGTCGGCGTTCTCAAACGCGGTCCGCGCTTCGTCGTACCGCTCCAAATAGTAATACGCCAGGCCGATCCGGTAATGCCAAAGCGGATCGTCTTGTCCTTCTTCGGCAGCGGTCAGAAATTGCTCGACCGCCTCGTCGTAACGCTCCAGATTGTTCAGCGCCCGCCCCAAATGGCTAATGAGCTCATAATCTCTTTCCTCCGCCGGCACGTCCATAACGGCTTGAACGATTTGTTCGTATTCATCTTCTTCATGCCACGTTTGCAGTTGTTCCAATAGCTCTTCTCTCATCGATTGGCCTCCCAAGCGCTTAGTCCATAAGCAAATTATACCATCCCCGGGACATGCATCACCAGCGAGGCCAACTTGGACGAACGCAGGCCTTCCTGCCCTAACTTCCCGCTAACCAATTCTCCGCTTCGGCTTGGGTGGCAAACACCCGGAACGCGTTCCCTCGATTGAATTCGGCGAGCAGCTCCTTCATCCGGCCTTTAATGAGGCTCCCGTCGGCGGCAACAATCGCAGCCCGGAGCGAGAAGTTGACGAATTTCTGCAGTATTTCGCCGGCTACTCCGGTTCTTAATTTAAAGAAATCCTCGGATAACGCCTCGGCATGGACGGCGAGCAGTCCGGCATTATGCTCGATGCACGCCTCGATCAAGCGAATGGCGTCCTTGCCGGTGGCGATCGGCGGTTCGGCGGAGGTCACGACGACGATGGTTTGATTGTTTTTTTCCACAAGTTGATAGTTCACGGGTTTCTCTCCTTCCTTCGTATGGCGGATTCCCAAATCTTCGCGCAGTTGGCGGATCCAGTCGAGTTCGCTTCGATATTGCTCCAGAACGCGGCCATGGATTTGATCCCATAAATAGGCCTCCCGAGGCGTACGGCGCGGTGAAAATTCGCCTCGGCGTTGCTTCTCCTCCTCTGCGGCGATCTGCAGGTAAATTTCCTGCTCGTACCCCGTAAGGAGGGTGTTTAGCTCGCTTGAACCCAGCGAATCCGCCCAGGCGAGGCGCACTAGGAACGTGTTTTTGAACTCCGGCAGCTCCGGTGGGGACAGCACCCAGGCCTTCAGTTCTTCCCGCCCGGCGTCCGTGATCGTATAGATCTTCTTCGACGGGGCGCTGTCCTGATGGTGAACCTCGTTGGTCACCCAGCCTTCCTCCAGCAGCTCAACCAGCGCCTTGTATATTTGATTGTTGTTGCCCGACCAAGGCATAAACGGCGAATCCTGAATAATCTTCTTCAAATCGTAACCGGTCAGGGACCGGGCGCTCAGCATCCCCAAAATCGCATAGCTGATCGACATTCGACTCACCCCTGCTTTCTTTAACCTATGTTAATAGTAACATATGTTTTTAAAAACGCAAGAGTTCCTGGGGATAGGGAGGGGCTAGGTCGGCACAAGGCAGAAAAAGGGCTTGGGCGAATAAGGGAGCGTAGAGAGAAGGGGCTAAAAGGGCAAAGGAGCGGGTGAAGGATGGTTAGTTGGGATTAGTGGAGCTAAAGGGTGCTGGTGGGCCAGGGGTGCTAAGGGGGGAGGGGCGGTGGGTAAGTGGAGCTAAAGGCGCTGGTGAGCCAGGGTGGCTAAGGGTCAGTGGGTAAAGAGTGCTGGTGTGCTAGGGTAGCTTAGGAGCAGTAGGTCAGTGGACTAAAGGGGGCTAGAGCGAGCTAGATAATGGAGCTAAGTAAGCCATCGATGTCACGGCAGAGAGGGCAGCTACGGGAGTCATCGTAACCCACCTAAGTTACGACAGCCACGTTAGTCAAAGTAACCCACCTCCGCTAACGGACAGGAGAGCCGTTATTTGTCCTAAAAGGTTCGACTCCAAAATCTAACGGACTCCACGGACCTTATTGGGCTCAAGTTGACGTTATTTTCCCCTTTATGCTCCCCATAAGGTCGCTCCAG
>NZ_JAKSXN010000110.1 GCF_022427145.1 Paenibacillus timonensis | reverse complement strand
ACTAAGTAGATAATCAAATAACCCATGAGTCACTGTTGGAGCGATCACATTGTCGGTTCGTGAATACAGGAACACAAACACCGGATGCATAAGTCCTTTTAACAATAAACTAAACCAATCTTCGGCTATGTAGTCAACCGGATTTTGTCCGAATCGAATGATTTGTAAAGGAATATGAAGGATTGAAAACATAACCGATACGACGAGGATAGCAGCAAGCTTATTCGCGATAAGTCCCTGAACTCGAGTTTGAATATACCCTCGGAACATAACTTCTTCGGCAAAAGCAACAAGGATCAAATAGTAAGCAAGCTGCAGGAGAATATCCCCGAAACTTTGTTGAAAACGGGCTACACCTATCAGATAGGCATATATAGGCACAGCACTTAATGGAATCGCAGCGATGATCCCGATCATTACGGATCTGATCAACTTCATTTTGGTTATTCCGATACTAGATAAGGATTGTCCACGAAGACGTAAAATTACGAATATGGGGACGAGTTGGAGTAGAAGCATCGGAAAGCTTACTATGATTCGTAATCCATGGTACGAAGCAGTTTCATCCTTTAGCAACTCATGCATAAAAGTTGTTCGATACAAGATAAATCCAAAAAACGTTGTGAGAATCGTTAAATAAACGTAATACCCAATAGCAAGAGTGCCGTCTCTCCGGCTCATTATTCATTCTCCCCCCTAATCTATCGCCACCTATCCTCATCTTGGAACATGAAGCACAAGTGAATCCATGATCAAAATCATTCAAATTGAAAAAAAGAACTCCTTAAGCATGATTTTCCTCCTTTTACAAACACTACATCACAATCGATCAAAGGAGGCAGAAATCTCATGTGTCAACGGTTTTCCATGGCGGCCGAGTTGCCGGAGGTTCAGGAGCATTTTCAAATCGGGCGGGTGATGAGTTATTACAAGAACCGCTTTAACATCAGCCCCACGCAGCCCACACCGGTTGTGCTCCAGCAGGACGGGGAGCGGGTGCTCGACGAATTCCGCTGGGGGTTCGTTCCTTATTGGGGCAAAGATGCGGTTAACGCCGATCTCCGCAATGTCCACCAGAATCCGACGTATCGCCGGATCATCAGCACGCAGCGATGCATCATCCCCTGCAACGGCTTCTATTATTGGAGGAAGGAAGGCAAGAAGGAATACCCGGTCCGGGTGGTTCTGAAAAACCGCGGCATGTTCGGCGTGGCCGGCCTGTATGAAATTTGGCGGGATACGCGCGGCGAGCCGCTTCGCACCTGCACCCTCGTCATGACGGACGCCAATCGCCTGATCGGGGAGTTTGAGCGCCGTATGCCGGCGATTTTGTCCTCCGAGGATATGGCCCGTTGGCTGGATGAAGAGATCAATGATCTCGACGCGCTGGGCCCGATCCTGCGACCGCATGCAGCGGAAGAAATGCAAGCCTACGCGGTAACGCCGTTGATCGAAAACAACCGGTACGACACCGACGAATGCATCCGTGAGATGGATTTGCAGTTGGCTTGGGTGAAGCGGTAAGCGAATGGTTTGTCGGATATTGAAAAAAGTTAAAAAGCTCTTGGACACCCGTCCAAGAGCTTTTGTATTTTCTGCTTCAGTAATTCCTACCGTAATAGAGCTTGAGATTCGGGATATCCACCAGGTACAGGATATCGACGCCTTTGGCGCTGCGCTCCACCGCAAGCCGTTCGATCGGTTTGCCGGGGGCCAACGAGGTTTCGGTCCATCCGGTTCCTCCCGAATTCACGGCCACAAAAGCCCGATCCGTACCGCTTTGCTTTACGTAATAAATTCGGGCTTCCGTGCCGGTCCAGGTGACGTCCACCGCAGCCCGTGTCGCGGCGGCATCATAGACGGTCTGCAGCTCCCATCCTCCTGTGCCGTACGTTGCTTGCTTCACGGCGAAATTTGCGCTGCCTGCCTCGCGGTAACGGTAGGCGATGATCGGCCGTCCAGCGGAGTCCACTGTTAGTTTGGCGCTTTGCACGCCAGGTCCGCCCGGATCGTCGCCGCTCTGCACGTAGGTTTCGCCAGGGGCTAAAGGTTGGACGATATCGGCCGTAGTCAACGTTGCCGGAATAGACACCGGCGTTCCATCCGCCTTGGTGAAGACGCCCGTAGCCGGGCTGTACTTCAGGTACGACAGCTCATGGCGCAAGGCGCTGGCGGCAAAATGCGCCCACTCGAACAAAATATGCATATCGCCGTTGGCATCGAAAGCCAAGTCGTCCGGATAAACGGACCGATTCAGCGTGGACGCGATCACTCCGATCTGGCTCCAGGTTGAGGCCGCGTTATCCCAATGGAACAGGACGCCTTCCCGTTTGCCCGCAAGATCCTTGGCGACCCGTGCGAAGAGATACAAATCCCCGTTCGGCGCGGTTTTGACGATCGGATAAGAGATTTTCATATCCGGTCCTGGCATATCCGCCGAATGGTTCTGGGGAGCTCCGCCTACCGTATCCGAACGAAAGTATCGCCAGGTGTTATCGTGCATCGAGGCAAACACATGGAACCGGCCGCTGCCGTCCCGCGCAATGGAGGGCTGGTTATGACCCACATCGTCTTGATACTCGGCCACGACGGAACCGTTCATGACCGGAATATTGCTCCAAGCCCCGGTGCCGTCTCTTCTGGCGATATATACCGTATGCATACCGGCGGTACTCCCCGGCGCATTATAAGCCATATAAGCATATTCATATCCCGTCCCGTACGTATCCAGCGGCGACCACCATCCCGCCTGGTTGCTGGAATCCATCGGGTAAGGAACCTCCGTAAGCTCCGCGGCCGCATATCCCGTCGTTGTCGGCAGCAACAGCATCAACGCAACAAAGCAAAGCCCGATTCGCCAACCTTTTCCCCTTTTCACGTTTTCCCGCCTCCTCGATTTGAAATCGTTTGCAAATCTATCCCCGATCACCTTGGTCCTCCCGGTACCGGTACAAGCGTATCACGCCACCATGAGCCAGAATAGAAACAAAACAACGTTCCAAATAGAACGAAATTACGCATTTTTGCCAAAAATAGAACATTTCTCCGCTTATATGCGACAACCCCCGAATTCAAGTGAGTTAACGCCCGCGTTCATACCAATATCCCGGGATTCCGTGAGCAAGCCGCATCAACGCCTCGAGAAAAAAGTAATCCCCCCAGATCACATAATCATCGGTTGCGATGCCGCCCCTCACATAATAGGAGCCGTGCCGCAGGAAGCCTTCGCCCTCCCCGGTCTCGTTCGTACCGTCTGAAAAACAATGCTTCGCCAGCGACGCCACGGAACGCTCGACAAAAGCCAGAAGCTCCGCCCGGTCCGGATCATCGGCAGGCAGATGCTCCGCAAGCTCCAGGACGCCGCACGCCGCGATTGCGGAGGCCGAGCTGTCCCGAGGTTCGCCTTCGGTCTGCGGCGCATCAAAGTCCCAATAAGCAATGTGATCCGCAGGCAGATGATCGATGAAATAACGGGCCAGCCGCTTGGACGTGTCCAAAAACGAAGCGTCCCGGAAATAACGGAAGGCCAACGCGAAACCGTAAATCCCCCAAGCCTGCCCCCGCGTCCAGGTCGAGCCGTCGCGAAAGCCTTGATGCGTGCCGCCCCGGACCGCATCGCCTGTCGCGGTATCGAAATAAAACGTGTGATACGACGAGCCATCGCCTCTCACGAGGAATCGCTGGCTTTGTTCGGCATGGATCCGAGCGATCTCGGCGTACCTCGGATCCCCGGTTTGCTGGCTGGCCCAATAGAGTAACGGCAAATTCATGAGGCAGTCGATGATGATACGTCCGCCGTTGATTTCATCGCCCTCCGGGCCCCAAGCTTGCAGGATGCGGGCAGTTGGCCGCCACCGCGTCAGCAGCAAATCCGCCGCTTCCAGGGTCGACTTCCGGGCAGCTTCATCTTGCTCTACGATCCACTGCGCCCCGGTGGACAATAGATACAGAAACCCGATGTCGTGATGCTCCAAATGGCTCCGCCGCGCAAGCCGGTCTTGAAAGGACGCCGTGGCCGCAGCGGCCGCTTGACGGATCTTTTCGTCCCGGCTGTACTCGTAGCTAAGCCACAAGATGCCGGGCCAGAAGCCTTCCGTCCAATCGGTATGCGCCACCAGCTGATACTTGCCGTCCCCCTGGCTGACATGCGGAAAACGCGGCTGAAAACGGGAGATATTCGTTCGCGTAATGTCCAGCGTTTGTTCGATCCATTCATTCCAATTCATGTTTATCCTCCTGTAAGTTAGCAAGATGGATGTTCAGGTTACATGACAACGTCCACACGGACGGAGGAGCGTCCGGGATAAACCGGCACGACATGGCCTTCCAGCGGCTGACCGTCGACGGTGATGGATTTGACGCCCCGGCAAACCCGGCTTTCGTTGCGAACCGTAATCTCGTAGTCGCAGCCGCGGAACTTGCGTTTCACGCTAAAACCTTCCCATTCGGCGGGAATGCAGGGGTTTATGGACAAGCCTTGAAGCACAGGTTTGATGCCCAGGATATATTGGGTCGCGGCGACGTACATCCAAGCGGCCGTCCCCGTCAGCCAGGAAACGTTGGCCAATCCGAACTTGTCGGATTCCGGCCCGAACAAGTTCGAGGCGTAGACATAGGGCTCCGCTTTGTACCGCCACAGGCCGGCTTTGTCCATGGCCACGTTCGGGAGCAGCTGGCGGTAATATTTGTAGGCGAGATCCCCGCGCCCAAGCAGGCATTCGGCAATGATCGCCCAGGTGTTGGCATGGCAGAAGACCGCTCCGTTCTCCCCCGTCCCCTTGTTGTAATTCGTCAAAGGATCGGCGGGATCGGGGAACGTGCTGATGGAGGGATGGATTTTCTTGATGCCAAGCTCCGTGTCCAGCAGCTCGCGGACGCTGTTCATCGCTTCCAGGCCCTTCTCCGGATCGGCCATCCCGGATAGAACCGCCCAGGTTTGGGCGTTCAGCCAGATTTTCGCTTCCTCGTGCACGTCGCTGCCGAGGAATCGGCCGTCATCCATGATGGCGCGTCGGAACCAGCGGCCGTCCCAGCCGAGGCTGTTAACCAGCCCCCGCTGCTGCTCATACATGGCCTCGTAGTTCGCGACATCCTCCGGATGGCCGGCAGCGACGGCGAGATCCACCATCCGCTGCAGCACCAAGCCAAGCTGCATGGCGGTCCAGATGCTCTCTCCCCGGCCCTCGCGGCACACCCGGAACAGCTGGTCGTTCCAATCCGATCGCAGCATCAGCGGGAAGCCGTTCGGCCCCAGCTTCGACGCCGTAAATTCGATGGCGGCCTTCAAGTGCTCATATACCGTGCCTTGATCCCCATCATAGTAAGGCACTTCAGCGTTCAGGAACGCGGCGTTCCCGGTTTCGGCCAACAGGTCCCAAGCCGCCAAAGCCGGCCATAAATGATCGTCGGAATGGATGCTCGTCACCGGGTCCCAACCCTCATGGGGGAAAAAGTAGTGATTCGCGTGCCCGTCCCGGTACTGCTGGCCGAGCAGCAGCCGCAGCTTGCCCAGCGCTTGCTCCGCGTCAAACGGCACGACCGCCAAAATATCCTGCGACGTGTCCCGGTACCCGACGCCGCGAAACGTTCCGGTGGCATAGAAGGAAATATTGCGCGAAAACAGAAAGTTGCGGTGCGCCTGATACGGGTTCCAGATGTTCAGCATCCGTTCGGCGTCCGGATCCGGCAGCCGGCAATCCCAAGCGCCGAGATAACCGTCCCAGAAGGTCCGAAGCCCTTGAAAAGAACGTTCCGCAAATCCGGATACCCGGGAGCGCGCAAGCGCCTCTTCTACCTCGGCTTCATCCCGGGCCGTGCCGAGGAAGAGATGAACGGTCTGGCTCTCGCCCGGCTGCAGCGTGACCTTGAATTGCAGCGCTCCGCACGGGTCTCCGCCCATCAGCGTCGACCCTCGGCAGCCTCCTTCTTCGATCGCCGCCGGATTGGCCTCGCTGCGATAGCTGCCGATAAATTCCTCGCGGTCGCCGTCATACCCGGACAGCGGCGCGTCGGAGGCAAAATAGACGAGCGGCGTCTCCTCCGGCTTCGGTTGATTTTCGACGCCATACCGGTATACCAGCGCCTCAGACGGACGGTACTGCACGGAAACCTGATGTTTGTTGTAACATTGCCATTGCAGCTCGCGCATGAATTCCATCATCCCGAACTCCACGTAAGCGTAAACGTTCAGCTCTTTGGCTACCGAGGTTTCATTGGACAAGGTCAATTTCCAAATCAGCGAGTTTTCATAGGGACCGACGAAATACAAGGTTTGGGCCGCGATCCCTTCCCGCTTCGCTTCAAACCGGGTGTAGCCGAGGCCATGGGCGCTTTTCCATGTTTCCGGTTTGGCGGCGGCGGGTTCATTGGTGGGGCACCAGTACGTCCCCGAGTCCGCGTCCTGGACGTAAATGTAGGGTCCCGAACGGTCCATCGGCAGGTGAAAAAACCGGTAGCGCGTAATCCGCCAAATCTGCGGCGATTTGTAAAACGCGACCCCGCCGCCCGCATGGGACAACATCGTATGGAACGTGCCGTTGGACAAATAGTTCATCCACGGGGTCGGCGTGTCGTGCCGGTGGAACTCGATTTCTTTTTCCGCGTCGCGAAAGGAATAATAGCTTTTCGGGTCAGTCGGTTTCATGGGAATTCACTCCTTACTCCTTTGGTGGTTTCTAACGGACCTCAGCGCCGTTATTTGGCCGGAATACGCCGATTTCCAGCTGTAACGGACTCCAAAGACCTTATTGACATCTAAACGTACGATCAAACCTATTTTGGGACAAATAACGGCTTTCCGG
>NZ_JAKSXN010000011.1 GCF_022427145.1 Paenibacillus timonensis | reverse complement strand
AGATGCTGCCGTTACGCAGCATCTCTTTTTTTTGTTTTGGGTACTTCAACTGATTGTTGCATTACCTAGAAATAAACCACCCAGATCACGATCGCCAGCAGAATGCGGTACACCGCAAACGGCACCAGCTTGATCCGGTCGATCAGCTTCAAGAAAAACCGGATCGACAACAGCGCAAACACGAAGGCGCTAATGAAGCCCACCACAAAAAACGGCAGCGCATCCATCGTGAAGTATTCCAGATTTTTCACCAGGGAAATCAAGCTGGCCCCCGCCATGATCGGAACGGCCATAATAAAGGTGAAATCAGCCGCCGCGCGGTGGCTTAAGCCGAGCAGTACCCCGCCGGAAATCGTCGAGCCTGAACGCGAGAAACCCGGCCAGATCGAAAGGCATTGGAACAAGCCGATGCTGAACGCTTGCTTGTACGAAATTTGATCGACGGTCTCCACACTTACTCGCTTCGGCGCGAACCGGTCGGCAGCGATCATCAGCAGCGCTCCGATGACCAAACCGATCAACACCGTCGCCGTGGAAAACAGGTGCTCATCGATGTAATCCTCGAACAACACGCCAAGAACCCCGGCAGGAATCAGCCCAACGATCACCTGCATCAGCTTCAACCGCGGCCCGCTCTGTCCAGCCGCCGACGTTCCCTTTGCCTTCCCCGGCATCCAGCGCGACAGTCCCAGCAAATCGATAAATCGGTTGCGGAACACGACCAGGACGGCCAAAATCGAACCGAGTTGAATCACCACTTTAAACGTATTCGCCACATACTTCGAACCGAGCAGTTCCCCGGTTTTCAGCCACATGTCGTCGACAATGATCATATGCCCCGTGGAGGACACCGGAGCAAACTCCGTTAATCCCTCCACCAGGCCAAGAATAATCGCTTTAATGAGTTCCAAAAAATTCATTTCCTCGGTTTCTCCTTATTCCCCTGTTTTGATGTTGCCGCGCGCCCCGCTTCTTCTCCGGCGCAGCCAGAGTACGGCCACAAGCAGCACGCCTGCCGCGATAACGGCATAAGCGATGTTGGAGTAAACGTCCATGAAGGCGACGATTTCTTCCCAGGACCCCCCTACCGCCGCACCGAGCAGGACGAGAGCCACGTTCCAAATGAGCGTCCCGATGGTCGTGAACAGCAGGAACAGGCCGAATTTCATTTTAGACATGCCGGCCGGGATGGAAATCAGGCTGCGGATCAGCGGAACCATCCGGCAGAAGAGCACCGTCCAATAACCGTACCGGTCGAACCAGGCATCCGCGCGGCGGACGTCTTCTTTTTTCAGGCGCAGGAAACGTCCGTAACGGTCAATCCACCTTTCCAGTCGGTCGACGTTAACCAGATATCCGATCCCGTACAGGATCACAGCGCCAAACACCGATCCCAGCGTCGAGAAGACGATGACCCCAATCGGCGTCAAGCTCGTATAGGTGGTCATGAATCCGCCGAATGTTAAGATCACTTCCGACGGAATCGGAGGAAACACGTTTTCCAAGGCAATGAGCAGAAAGACGCCAAAATAACCGAACTGCTCCATAAAGTCCGTAATCCAGTTCTCCACGTCGTACCTCCATTAAATTAGCGAATCGCTTTTTTGACATTGCGTAAATATCGGGCCCGAATGAAGAAGAAATAGGCCACTTGCACCAGCAAAAAGCTGGCCAGGATCACCACCGTCTGCCAAGCGACGGAAAAATTGAACAAGCTTTGCATGGCCTTGAACGCGAACAGGCTGTGCACGATCGCCAGCGCAATCGGTACGAAGAACAACAGCCCAACTTGGCGGGTAACGATCCGGGACAGTTCTTTGTCCGTGAGGCCCAGCTTAGCCAGCGCCCCATATTGCCTCCGGTCATACGCCAAATCGCTGTACAGCCGGAAGTAAAGGAAGCTCCCTGCCGCGATGAAAAATACGGTGCCCACCAGCAAAGCGAAAAACAACAGTGCCCGGTACGTCGTCCGCTGTACTTCAGCCAATGTTCCGCTGACGGTCATGGCGTAGGGCCGGTCCATCTCGTAGCTCATTCTTCCGTTATCGGTCAGGTCCGCGGCCAGGCCGCGGGTGAGCTTCGGATCCTCCACGTAAAACCCGGTGAACCGGTCCGTGCGAATCCCGCCGCCTTCCTTCACCGCAGCCGTCTTCAGCCGTTCCAGCAAGGCATCGCTAACCACCAGACCGGAGAACGAACCTTCCCGATCGTCACCGGCGGTTAGGGTCAGGTTCTCGGGGATGGCTACATGCTGCGTAACGCCGATCTCGCGAACGGGCATCTCCGGCGCGCCTTTAAACGTGTAGGTGACCGGATTCCGCTGCGCGAGCAGCGGCTGCTCCCGCTCCGAGCCGAGCAACAGCAGCGCCTCTCCGTCTTCCGGCGGGGCCTCGGAAACCGCGATCCCCGCCGCCGCGAGAAGCTGCTTGTATTCGGCGAACGAGATCAGCGGCAGGCGCTCCAGCGCCGAGGAAGGGCTGGATGACGCCACTTCCGCGAGGGTGATCGGCAGGCTAACCGTGCGGTAAGCGATCCCTCGCGACGCAAGCTCGCCGCGAATCGCGTCCAGGTACCCAGCCGCGGCATCGCCGTCCCCTTTGGACACATAGGCGATCTCCACCGGATAGTCCTGATCGAATTGATCCGCCAACCGATTCACCGAGGCGAACGCACCAACCGCGCAGAACGTGACCGTCGAGATGACCGTCACGAGGAAGAACATCCGCGCATTCTCTTTCATCCGGTAAGCCAAGCTCGATAGGGTGACCAAATTCGTTTTTTTCCAATAATAGGCCAAATGCCGCTTTGCCCTTTGAATCAAAAACACGCTCAACTGCGTGTAGAAGAAATACGTGCCCGCGATCGTCATCGCCGTGACCGGCAGCATGCGGATCAGCACGTTCGAGGCCGTGGCCGTGGCCGCCAGCAGGTAGCTGGCGCCAAGCAAACCCGCCGCAAGCAGCGTTAATGCCAGGGAAGCCTGCGGTGGCCGGGCAGGCTTCATCTCGGCCTGGAACAGCTCGATCAGCCGGTGCGAGCCCAGCAAAATCGTCGTGCAAAGCGAAATCAGCAGAAACAAGAGCGAGAACGCCCCCAGCGTTAACAGCAGGCCCGGCCAAGGCACATGGAAGGCCAGTTGCGGAACGCCTAGCAGATTGGAGCCGGCCATCAGAAACAGTTTGGCCAGTAAAAGCCCCCCGCCGATGCCGCAAACCAACGATCCCGCGCCGATCAGCATATTTTCCAGGAATACCAGCTTACGCAGCTGTTTTTCGGTCATGCCGTGCAGCAGTAAAATCCCGAACTCGCGTTTGCGCGAACGTAGAAAGGAGCCTACCGAATAGATCACGAAGAAGAAGACAAACACGTACATGATTGCTTCGGCTGCCCATAAGACCAGCACGGCCGAATGATACGTGACCTCCTGCTGAAGGCCGGGATGAAACAGAAACAGCGCACAGACGAAAAAGATCATGACCGAAAACGAGCTGCTCAGAAAATAAGCGGCATACGTTCGTTTGTTCTGCAGGACATTGTTATAGGCGAATTGACGAAAGGTCATGGCTGTCTCCTCCAAGCAGCGACATCATGTCGATGATTTTCTGGAAAAAGGCCTGCCGGTTGTCCCCGCGATAGATTTCGTTGTACAGCTTCCCGTCCTTGATAAAAATGACCCGGTGGCAAAAGCTCGCGGCCAGCGCATCATGCGTGACCATCAGGATCGTCGCCCGGTGGGACTCATTCATGGCGGCGAAAGCGTCCATGACGTCGCGGGAAGCTTTCGAGTCCAGGTTGCCCGTCGGCTCGTCGGCCAAGATCAGCGAGGGCTCATGAATCATCGCGCGGGCGATCGCCGTTCGCTGCATTTGTCCGCCCGATAATTCATAGGCATACTTCGGCAAAATCCCCTGGATCCCAAGCCGACGCGCCATCTCCAGCGCCTTCGCCTTCATGTCTGGAATAGAAACGCCATCCAGCGTTAATGGCAAAACGATGTTTTCCTCCGCCGTCAGCGTATCCAGCAGGTTGAAATGCTGAAAAATGAACCCCAACTCCCGCCGCCGGAACAATGCCGTCTGTTCCCGGGTCATCCGATGCGGGTCCTGCCCATTCAAGGTCACCGCCCCCGAAGTTGGCTCGTCGATCGTGGCGATGACGTTGAGCAGCGTCGTTTTGCCGCTGCCCGACGGCCCCATGATGCCGACGAATTCCCCTTCATGAATCCGGAAACTAACGCCGTCCAAAGCCTTGGTGGCGATCTTTCCCTCGTAGATTTTCGTTAATGCCGCAACTTCCAATACCGCCATGCCGTTCAAGCGCTCCTTCTCATTACATCTCTCGTGTCATGGCATGCCGCCTGACACTTTTGATTATAGTAAAGCCGCCGGCTTACGCTCCATGGCTCAACCTTACAGTTACCTTACTTCGTTGTAAGCTTGACGGTCCGGCTGAAAGACGATCCGCGCTGTCGTCCCCGTCCCCTCCTGCGATTCCAGCTCGATCCGGTGCCCTAATTTAACGCAAATTTCCTTCGCCAAGTACAATCCCATGCCGGTGGATTCTTGAAAACTGCGACCATTGTCTCCGGTAAAATAAGCGTCGAACACCCGCGGAAGATCGCTCGCCGGAATGCCCACGCCTTCATCCTCGATCTCAAGCACCGTCTCCCGCCCGCGCGCATAGCCGCGGAAATGGAGATTCGCCCGTTCCTTCACGGTATATTTGACGGCGTTCGTGATGAGCTGGGTCAGTACGAAAGTTAGCCATTTCTCGTCTGAAGCGACCGCGAGGCCATCGGGAATCCCGATCACGGGATAGACCTTGCGCCGAATGAACAATCTTTTTTGCGCCGAAGCAGCCGAACGTACGAGGGCCCCCAAATCCAGCGTCTCGACCACGAAGTCATGCTCGAACGTATCCAACCGGGCCGCGTAAAGCACCATCTCCAGCCCCTTGCGCATCCGATCCAGCTCATCGCCGATCGCCACCGACCGAGCGTCGTCTTCATGCTGCACCATCAAGTGGATCACGGACAACGGCGTCTTCATTTGATGGACCCATTGATTCATAAAATGGCGATGGCCGTCGATCTTGCTCTGCTGCTCGCCGATTTCCTGCAAATAAAGGCGATATTGCGCCTTGAGCAACCGCTGCAGGGAGTCGGCCAGCGGCGAGCCCGGTTTGACATCGGCAAAAGCGCGCAGGGACTCGGGGACCTGCCCCAGCAGGCGATAGAACGACCGGTTCGTCCAATAGCGGATAACTAAAAATACGACCAAGACGCAAGAACTGAGCAATGCGGCATAAATACTGATCGCCGCATGACGGTAACCGTCAAGCCAATAGACCAGGGTAATCAAAGCCAGTTGCAGCAAATAAGCCAGAATGAACGGGCGTTGATCCCGCAAGAATAAACGCATGGGCTCACTCCCCCCATTGCGGCACAAGCCGGTAACCCTGGCCCCGAACGGTTTGCAGCGCATCGTCGATCCCGAGGGCGGACAACTTCTTCCGCACCCGGGTTACGTAGACGTTCAGCGTATTGTCGTCGACAAACGCCTGGTCATCCCAAATTTTCTCCAGCAACCGATCCCGGCTGACCACCTGCTCGATTTTGCCCATTAACTCGTCCAGGATTTTGACCTCGGTTAAGCTTAGCTCGATCCGGTCGTCCCGCAAACTAAGGGATAGCCGGTCCCGGTCCAGGCGCAGCCCGGCGACCGTAACCGCGCGGTCGTCCCCGCTTCCGGCATAGGTCCCATAGGCTCGGCGCAGCTGGCTTTTGATTTTGGCGATCACGATATCGTAATCAAACGGTTTGGTAATGTAGTCATCGGCCCCGTTTTCCAGCGCCATCACCTGGTCCATCTTTCCTTCGCGCGCCGACAAGAATACGATCGGGCAGGTCGATAAGTTGCGGATCTGTCGGCACCAGTAGTACCCGTCGTATTTCGGCAGATTCACGTCCAGCAGCACGAGATGCGGGGCATAACGCTCAAATTCGGTTTTGACCTCGCCGAAATCGGCGACTGCCAGCGTATCGTAACCAAACCGGTGCAAATATTGTTCCAGCAGCTCCACGAGCGGCTTGTCATCTTCGACGATATAGATTTTGAACATGTGCGCTTCTCCCTTTCTTTCATCCCACTCCTTGCATTGTAACAAAGTCAGGCCTCGGAAATAAAATAGAGAGGTTCAGCCGCGAAGCTGCAACCCCTCTTGTCGTCTTGCAAAAATGTTAGATGTCCCCGTCGCTCCACAGCATATCCCGCCGTTTCGGCCGGGCTAACAGCTTGATTCCGCCGCCGATCAGCAGCACGGCGACGATCGTCGGCCGGAGGTATTTCTCGATCCGAAGATGCAAGTGAAGCTCGGGGAAGTTCGCGTCCAGCACCGGAACGATGAGCTCCATTCCGACGAAATACACCCCTAACAGGATCAGCACGATACCCAGCCAATGCTGGTATTCGCCGCGGGTTTGTAGCAGCGGGTGATCCTCCATCGGCAGGATCCCGTAACGGCTCGTCTGCTGCAGACCGTCAAAGAAACAATAAAACCAGATGATCGGGATGACGAACAGAAACACCGAAAGCCGCAGCACGTCGATCACATAAAAGCTGCCCAGGAACAGGACCATCATCTGCAGGCCGCGTTTTTGGAGACCCAGATACATTTGGCCCGCTCCCGGAAATGCGGACAGCAGCGTTGCCAGCACTTTGCTGCGACGGCCTTCGATTCGGCCGGCCTCCCAATCGTCGAACGGAGTCCGGTCGACGAGCGGCTCCCCCGCCAATTTCCGGTGCACCAGCTGCACCGCGTCGAACATGCTGTACAGCCAAATGATCGGCAGCAAGCCGAGGAACAGCAAGAAGACCGATTCATGCGTAATGCCTGTTACGAAAAACATCATCGTGATCAAGCCGAAAAAGGCGATCAAAAACGATAATCCCCGCTGCATCAGGCCCAGCTGAAAATGGCCCAAGCCCGGAACAAACGACAGCAGAATCGTAAAGAATTTCTCCGATTCTCTTCCTTCGCCCGTCATCTGCCGGACATGCTCCCGGTAAGCGCGTTCCTCCGGGGATTCGCGAAGCATCGTAATCAATAGATCGGCCATCGAGATCAACCAGAGAAGGATTGCCGCGATAAGGGTCACCATGGCCAGCTCCCCGCTATCCGCGGCCATCGCGACAACGAATCCAAACAGCAGTCCGCCGAAGAACAGGATCGGGTACGTGATCCCCCTTCCTTTTTTGCCCCAGTACAGATGTCCCACTCCCGGGATGAAGTTTAACAATAAAGCTAGCAGTCGATTTCGCTCATACGGCATATGTTTTCTTCCTTTCTTCTATCATTCTATGAAAAATCCACGCGTTAGCGTTGCCACCCGTCCAACCAGCCGGTCGTCGCCTCCATCATCCGTTCGCTTAAGGAGGACGGATTCGGGCGATTCATCAGATGATTGGTCTCCGCCGCGATTTTATCGAAAAATCCGCTGCCGAGCAGCAACGCCGTCAAGGTCGCCGCGATCGCGTAATGCAGCAGCGGGTGTCGGGCCCAGGTCTTGCGTATGCCGCTTCGCGCCACGCTATCTTTCATTTGCGGAAGCTTTTCCAAAATTGATTGTAAGTAGGCTTCTTCCTCAATTGGATGCGGAAGCTCGCTTTCCAAGGAGGACAATGCGGCGGCATAGGCGGCGAAAGCTGCCTCATCCCCTTGCAGCAAAGCTTCCATGCGCGCCTCCGTGTTCGGATCCAGTCCGCCGCGGATATAGCTCCGCCACAATGCTAAATCCTCAGGCTGCTGATGGCTCATCCCCATTCCTCCCTTGACCAATGCTCGCGAATATAGGCCCTTGCCCGGTACAGCCTCGATTCGACGGTTTTTACCGCCACGCTAAGCTCCGCGGCAATTTGTTCATGGCTTTTGCCTTCCAGGTAAAATTTCGTGACGATCTGGCGGTGTCCCGCCGGCAGCCCCGCAACTCGCTGGCGTACCTCCGTGCTCCGTTCGGCGTCGATCAAGCCAAACAGCTGGTCCTCTTCCGAACCCGACGCCTGCAGGTCCAGATCGGCCGGGTCCCAATGTTCTTCCTTGCGACGGTCCCTCTTCCGCTTGATGTCGATCGACTTGTTGACGGCAATCCGGGTCATCCAGGTCTTGAGACCTTGGGAGCGATACTCCGGGAGAGCTTTATAGATTTGCAGAAAGGTTTCCTGCGCGGCGTCCTCCGCTTCCTTGGCATCATGCAGCACCGAATGGGCCACCCGGTACACATAGGTCCCGTATTCCCGGACCAGCCACGGAAAGACGCTGCGGTCTCCCTGCTGGAATCTTAGAATAAACGACGTTTCATCAATGACTCTCCCCTCCTCCCCAATAGATAGACGACGGTTGTCCATCCTGCCCCTGCACTATTTAAAAAAACGTTTGAAACCGTTAAAGTTCTACAAACTCCCGCAATTTGAAATGAATGTCATAATATATTACATAAAATTCGGATATTTTAAATGTTTTAAAACTGCCTTTAAGAACGCTTAGGAGGACGAAAACACAAGGACCTACATGATTTAAGCGCTTTAATGAGCCTTTAACTCGTTTGTCAATATACGTGACATCAAACTATAATTTCACTCAAGTTAACGGATCTCGCGTTAGGTTTAATTACATATCGTTAACTAAAAAACATCTTGGAGGTTGATGGAATGAAGAAGTGGACATCCCGAAGTTTGAAGGCCTTATTGGTCACCGGCCTCGCCGTGACCGCGTTGCTCCCCAATCTATATCTCTCGCCGGCTTCCGCGGCCGAAACCGTTACGGGCACCGTTAACTCGACCGAAGCCGTAAAGAAGCTGCCGAAAGTGCAGGTCATCGCCACCGGCGGTACGTTGGCCGGGCAATCCACGGATGAAACGAGCTTCCAAACTTATCGGGCCGGTTCGCTGCCGATCGCCGATCTCGTGGCATCCCTCCCGAATAAGGATCAAATCGCCGAGGTCTCCACTTATCAGTTCGGCAACTCCGGCTCCAGCG
Organism: Paenibacillus timonensis; assembly: GCF_022427145.1. Lineage (GTDB taxonomy): Bacteria > Bacillota > Bacilli > Paenibacillales > Paenibacillaceae > Fontibacillus > Fontibacillus timonensis. The sequence goes on along the minus strand of NZ_JAKSXN010000011.1, from coordinate 87,330 downwards.
CCTATACGATTGAGCAATTATACGATCTTTCCTTAAAAGTAGATGAAGCCCTCAAAACCCAGGACGGGGTCGTCGTCACAACGGGTACGGATACCATGGAGGAAATCGCCTATTTCCTCGACCTGACCGTACGTAGTCCGAAGCCGGTCGTCATCACGGGTTCGATGCGGCCTTGGACGGTCATCGGCACGGATGCTCCGGCCAACCTCTATAACGCCATTAAGCTGGCGGCGAGCGGGAAAACGAAGTATTTCGGCACCGTTCTGATGCTGAACGACGAGTTCCATGCCGCACGCGAAGTCACGAAAACGAACTCCTACCGTACCGATACGTTTGTGACTCCGGAAATCGGAGCGCTAGGTTATATCGACGAAAAAACGATCCGCGTATACCGCGCCCCCTTCCGCGCCTTGAAATCGACCACGGCTTGGGCTACGCCGTTCGATTTAAGCAAAATCACCAAAAAAGACTTGGCAAAAGTAGAAATCGCCTATTCCTATCAAGATGCCGGCGCTGGAGCGATCAGCGGCTTCGTTGCGAACGGGGCTAAAGGCATCGTCACTGCCGGCACGGGAGCGGGCGGCATTTCCAAAGCGATGAGCGAAGAGCGCAAAGCCGCCATCGAGAAGGGCGTCGTGTTCGTGACGACAACCCGGACCGGCTCGGGCAGCAACTATTCCAGCGGCGACGGCGTTATTGCCGGCGACAACCTGAATGCGGCTCACGCCCGCATCCTCTTGTTGCTGTGCTTGTCCTTCTCTAAGGACTTCGATACAGTCAAGGATTGGTTCACCACGGTTGGGTACGGCCAAATTGAGCTTCCGGCCAAATAAGGAAGCCTATCTCCATAGAACAAGCCGCGCGTTCGTTAAGTACGCGCGGCTTGTTTTTTGCCTGATTGACGAGCTTGTGGGGAACCGGTAAGATTTGGGTGGAGGTGTTGATCCAAAATGACATTACTGCTTACTTTGGGCGGAATCATGATGTTCCTCGCCGTCGCACTCGGTGCCTTCGGCGCCCATGCCCTTAAAAACCGCTTGACCGAGGATCGGCAGAAAACGTATCAGACCGGGATTCAGTACCATATCGCCCACGGACTGGGGTTAATTCTGCTTGGTCTTGCTGCGGCGCAGTTCGAGAGCGAATCGCAAATCGTACTCGCCGGTTGGTTCCTGTTTGCCGGGATGATCCTGTTCTCCGGCAGCCTGTATGCCTTGAGCTTGACCGGCATCCGCAAATTAGGCGCCATCACGCCGATTGGCGGTGTTTGCTTTCTAGCGGGCTGGGTGATCTTCGTCATCGCCGCGATCCAAGGCTGACTTTCCCCTGAACCCCGACTAGGTAGATCACGACGAACAAAATCATGCTGACGGGCAGGATCAGAAATCCGCGCTCGTAGCCGACCAGGTCGATGATCTTTCCGAAAAAGAAATTAAACCCGATGTCGAACAAGGAAGCGACGCTAATGATCGCCCCCGTCGCCGTGGATATCATGGCCGCGGGGTAAAACTTCTGCAGCATCATGACGATCGTCGGATACAGGATGGAGAAAAACAATCCGCTGGCGCTCAGCAGCCAAAGCCCCGACGCTCCCCACAAAATCCCCGCAACGTAAAGGGCGCAAGCCGCAAGCGCAAACGCCGTAATGCTCCGGAACAGGCCGATTCTATCGATCAACGGGGAGAACACCAGCCTGCCTACCGTAATGCCCCCGAAAAAGACGGCCAAATAGTTCGCCGCCGCTCCTTTGGACAAATCCAGGTGAAACGTCCCGTAGGCGACCAGCCAGTTTAAGATGCCATGCTCGGCGATAAAGTAGAAACCAAACAAGAACACCAGCGGGATGAACGAGCGGCTGGCCAGAACGTCTTTAAACCGGTACTTCCGGCTGGACCCCGCCCCCGTTTCCCCTTCACTCCGATTATCGGGAATCCGGTTCAAAGAAAGGATCAGAAACGCGACGACGCCCAGGACGAGCAGAATAACGTTGGTCAACTTCCAGTCGGCAAAACTCTCAGCGAAGTTGCCCGCCAAGCTTTGGCTCCCGGTCGTGCCGATCCCTTGCACGAAAAACAAAAAATTCACCGCCAGCCCCGGCGTCGTTACAAAAAGCAGCGGGGTCACGATGTTAATCGTCGTGCTCAGCAAGGTGGAAGCGCCCATCGCCAGAAACATTCCGATCAATATGGCGTAAAAGTTATCCGACAGCACGAACAGCAGCAACGCCAGCATCCAGACGATCAGCATCGCCAACATCGCTTTCTTCCGTTCGAAGCGGTCTATTAGCCTGCCCCCGGCCAGCAAAAAGAAAAGATTCCCTCCATAACTGACCGTGACGATTTGCGCCACCTGGTCGGCCGTCAGCCGGAAATGATCGGCGAACACGACGGAAAATACGCCACGCAAACTATCGCTAGCGCCAAGCGCAATCATCAAAACGAAAAATCCCCAAAACACGTGGTTCTTGTTCTTCACGGCGGCACTTCTCCCATGACGGTATGTATTGGTTTCACATCAAAAGGCAGGCTGCTTTATGCGTAACAGCCCGCCACTCGTATCATATCAAAAATTCGGCAATCCAGCCGCAATGATTTCAAGCATTACTACTGCTTGGAGCAGGCCACGACATGCGTCTCCCCTTCTCCCACTTCGACGGCGATGAAGGAGATTGCGCCCTCTACGAGATGGAAATAAAAGATTGCTGCGGTCGGACATTAAGCTTACAATCGATAGAGATCGGCGATAACTTGATCGAAGCGGCGGTTCCCAAAGCCGGGGTCGTCCGCTTGATCCGAAAGATTGCGGAGGGGCAGGCACATGTCAAACCTTGAACGCGTACATGTTATTTTCAAAACCCATCTTGATATCGGATTTACCCATTTGGCCGCGAACGTAGCGAGGCAATATCGCGAAGAGTTTATTCCGAAAGCGCTTGATCTGGCCGAACGGATGGCGGACGGCCCGGGAGCCGACCGGTTTGTTTGGACGGTAGGATCGTGGCTGATCCAGCACTATCTTGAGCTGGCCGACGAGGCGGATCGAAAGCGCATGGAACGGGCAATCGAACGAGGCTTCATCGCCTGGCACGCGTTACCCTTCACGACGCATACGGAGTTAATGGATCCACGGTTGTTCACCGACGGCTTGTCGCTGAGCCGCCGTCTCGACGAACGTTACGGCAAAACGACGATCGCCGCCAAAATGACCGACGTTCCGGGACACACGATCGCCATGGTGCCGCTGCTGCAGGAAGCCGGCGTGCGGTACTTGCACATCGGCGTGAATCCGGCTTCGAAATTGCCGGCCGTCCCGAAGCTCTTTCGCTGGAGAACGTCGGACGGCGCGGAAATCATCGTCAATTACGCCGGGACGTACGGCGAAGTGCTGGAGGCGGACGGCCTGAAAGACGCGCTCGTCTTCGCCCACACCGGCGACAACTGCGGGCCGCCCGCCGAAGCGGAAATTCGGGCGCAATTTGCAGAGCTTCGGCAGCGATTCCCCGGCGCGGAGGTCATGGCCTCCACCCTGGACGCCTTTGCCGCCCGGCTTGAGGCGGTGCGGGATCGGCTGCCGGTCGTGACGGAGGAGATCGGCGATACCTGGATTCACGGGGCGGCCACGGACCCGCGCAAGCTGGCGGAATACCGGGAGCTGCTGCGTCTCCGCCGCCGTTGGCTTGCCGAAGGCGGCATCAGCCAGGACGACGCCGACTACCGGGCGATGAGCGAAGCTTTGATGCTGGTAGCCGAGCACACCTGGGGGCTCGACGTGAAAAAGTGGCTGCCGGACTTCCGCCATTATGCGAAAGCGGATTTCCGCGACGCCCGCGCCAGGGACGACGTGGACCCCGCCGATATCCCGGCAAAATACGGCTATATCGGCGCCTTCGCTTTGGATGAATTCGATAAGCAGTCCAGCGCTTTGTTCAACAAGGAGTCCAGCCGGCGCTCCTACTCCATGCTCGAGAGCTCCTGGGCCGAGCAACGGGGATACATCACCCGAGCGGCTCAGGCGCTGCGACCGGAGCTGCGCCAAGAAGCCGAACGGGCGCTCGCGGATTTGACGCCGCGGAAGAGTTGCTTAAGCGACGCGGTACCTCGTCTTGCGCGGACGTCTTGCCGCGGAGGCCGGTTCGAGGTTGCCTTCTCCGAGCGCGGAGCGATCATCGAGCTGATCGACGGCAACGGCAAGAATTGGACGAGCGAGCGCTATCCGCTGGGCGAGTTTGTTTACGAAACGTTCGGCACGGAAGACTACGCCCGGTATTTCCGGACTTATCTGGAGAACCTCCCGGTCACCCACCCGTGGGCGGACGCCGATTTCGGCAAACCCGGGTTCGAGCAGGTTCGGCCGCTCCCTGCCCACCGATTGTATTCCCCGGTGTTGGATGCGCTGGAGTTTCAAGAACTCGCGGCTTCGGACCGTTACGTGATGCGGCTGCGCCTGCCCGCCGAGGCGGCGGAACGGTACGGCGCCCCAAGGGAGCTCGAGCTCGCGTACGATTTTCCCCACCGGGAGTCGGCCATCGACGTCACGTTGCAATGGTTCGGCAAGGAGGCGAACCGGCTGCCGGAAGCCTGCTGGCTGAGCTGCGGGTTGGCCGTCGATAATCCGAATTTGTGGATGATGAACAAGCTAGGCCGCGCCGTGTCGCCGCTGCAAGTCGTCAAGGACGGCAACCGCAACCTGCATGCGGTCGACGCAGGCGTCTTTTACGAAGGGGCCGACGGAAAAGCCGCGATCGAAAACCTCGACGCCGCGCTGGTCGCTCCGGGCGAAAGACGCATGCTCCGGTTCGACAATACGTTTGCCTCTTTGGAGCAAGGCTGGCATTTTAATCTGCACAACAATATTTGGGGCACCAACTTCCCGATGTGGTACGGCGAGGACGCCAAATTCCGCTTCCGCGTCAAGCTGGAGTCCCACCCCAAATCGTAAGGAGAGGAGCGGAATCCTATGGCGGATAAACGATTAATTCTCTTTTTGGATAGCGGCGACACGCTCGTCGACGAAGCAACGGAAGTGCGGGATGACGAAGGCATCGTCGTGAAGGCGGATCTGATCCCCGGCGCGAAGGAACTGGTCCGGGAGCTGCACGAACGCGGTTATACCTTGGCCCTCGTTGCCGATGGCGAGGCGCAGTCGTTCAAGAATATCTATCGTCAGCACGGGCTGTACGACGCATTTGCGGCCATGATCTATTCGGAAAATATCAAAGCGGAGAAGCCCAGCCCCCGCATGTTCAAAGCGGCGCTTGGCGCATTGGATTTAAGCGAAGCCGATATCCCGCGAATCGCCATGGTCGGCAATAATCTCAGCCGCGACATCAAAGGAGCGAATGCGCTGGGGATCACCAGCGTGTTCTTGAAATGGACACCGCGCTATCCGCATACGCCGGCTGGCCCCGAAGAAGAACCCGATTACGCGATCAATGAACCGTTGGAATTGCTGGAGCTGGCGGAACGGTTGAATGCCCGGTTATCTGCGGTAAAGAACTAGGCAACTAGTTCCGAACCCATATCATGACGTGCCGGATGTAAAAAATACCTGCAAAAGTGCAGTTATTTCGGTCGATTTTTATGATTTCGGCGAAATAGATGCAAAAATGCAGGTATTTTTCTTAATATTCGCGATAATCGTGCTTTCTCTCCTAAATAACTGTATTTTTGCAGGTATTCGTGAGAATTTAGCCGTTCCCGGGAAAATACCTGCACTTTTGCAGGAATTTGCCGGGATCGCTTCATTGCGCAGGAAGGGCTCGCCTTTACCGCAAATTTTTCTTACGATGGAATGAATCGAGGCACGTTCGATCATGGATCACGGACAAATTGCTTCCGCGGCCGGATTCGCGTACTCCGGCACCGCTCCCTACTCGAACGCGTTCAACCGCACCCGCAGAAAATTGTAGATTTCTTCCGCGATGTTGGCTTGGCAGCAGGATTCCAGCCCTTCGAACCCCGGAGAGGAGTTGGCTTCGCAAATTTTGAAGTGTTCCCCGTCGAACAGTAAGTCGATGCCGGCGATGTCCAGGTTTAATAAACGGGCCGCCTCCAGCGCCAGCCATTCGATCTCCGGGGTGATTTCGTACGGTTCCACGTAACCGCCGCGCGAATAGTTCGCTTTGAAGCTGTCATTGCCGGAGCTGCGCTTCATCGCCGCAATGGCGCGGCCGCCGATGGTCAGGACGCGCAGATCCACGCCGCGGCTGGACGCCACGAACTCCTGCAGGATCATGGTGGCGTTCTCCTTATAGGCGTTGATCATTTCCAGCAAATCGATGCAATTCGAGCGGTTTTCCGCCAGAAAAACTCCGCTGCCCTGCGATCCGGAAATCGTTTTGACGACGACCGGAAATCCCAGATGCTTGTCCACCAGTTCAACATCCACTTTGGAGCGAATCAACATCGTTTTGGGAACGGGTAAATTGTATTGCGCCAAAATCTGCAGCGTGAACAGCTTGTCCTTGACCGTATCGATGCTTTGCGCCGTGTTCAAGGTATGGACGCCTAACCTCTCCAAGTGGCGGATCAGCGCCAGCCCGAAGTAATTCGTCCCCGCCCCCATCCGCGGCAGCACGAAATCGGGAAGCGGCAGCACTTCGCCGCCCACCATCACGCTTTTCCGGTCATCCCGCGTGACGATCAACTCGAACTGCTCGGGTGCGAACACCCTCACGTCGATCCCCTGCTTCTCGGCTTCTTCCACCAGTCGCTTGATTTCATAGGTTTCCGGCTTCACGTCGTTTGCGGAGCTTTTATAAATGATCCAGCCTTGCATCGGTATCGTCCTCCCGGGAATGGTCATTGGATGAACTCTCTCCCCAGTGTACGTCCTCTATTCGTTTCAAGTATGATGGCAAATCGTGAATCATGTAAAATTCGCAGTCATAAAAAAGAGAGCGCCCTCTCCCATTGAAAGAAGGCACCCTCACTCTCTTATTTCGTTCGATTAACGCATGCCTCCGCGGAACCGCTGCGTATAGGCTTTGACGTCCTCTGCCGTACGCACGCGGTTGCGGCTCCATTCCAGCAGGATCCGGTCAATGTACCGGAAATGGATCTTCCCGGCGAATACCGCTTCCTTCAGCGCCAGCCGAATCAGTTCTTCCGGATAACGGTCCTGATCCACCCAACCGGAAATGGTCTCGCATTCCATCGGCGAAAGCGGGCGGGCGAATTCTTTTTCGAAGACGACAAACAGATTCCGTTCCTGCTCCTCCCGTGCTTCGGATGCAAGATCCGCCGTTTGACGTCCGGACGCAGCCGGTTGCTGTGCAGCCAGCCACTCACCTAACCGCTCGTACATTCCGCTCAAATTGTAATGCTCCGAACGAATGCCGGTCGCTTCGTCAACCGCTTCGTCAATGCTGATCCAGCCTTCCTTCAATAAACCGCGAATGACCGGGGCCAGCGTTCCGGGCGCCATGTCCATCCGCGATTCCAATTGCCCGATCGACGGAAAATCGTTGCGCTCGGCTTGTTTGAAAGCAAGCAGCTGGATCAGAAGCATCGCTTCCGTATCGCTTAAGCGGAGCTTGCGGTAATGAGCCAACAGCGGGAATGGCACGTTCACCGTCCCCGCCCCCATCCCGAAAGCGATCCCTTTTGCCCAAGCGTTGTTGCCTTCATTCATGGCCATATGATCAAGCTCACCTTTCAAAACGGCTTAAGGATACAACCGGTATAGAGTCCGCGGGAACGGAATCGTCTCGCGCACGTGATCCAAGCCGCAAATCCAGGCGACGGTCCGCTCCAATCCGAGGCCGAAGCCGGAATGCGGCACCGAGCCGTATTTGCGCAGGTCCAGGTACCATTGGTACGTTTCCGGCGACAGGTTATGCTCCTTGAAGCGTTCCTCCATCAGAGCCGGATCGTCGATCCGCTGCGATCCGCCGATGATCTCCCCGTAACCTTCCGGAGCAATCATATCGGCGCACAGTACGACTTCAGGCCGGTTCGGATCCGGCTTCATGTAGAACGCCTTAATCCCTACAGGATAATGCGTGATGAATACGGGCTTCTCGTAACGCTCGGCGATCGCCGTTTCATGCGGCGCCCCGAAATCCTCGCCCCAAGGAATATCAAAGCCTTGCGAATGCAGGTACTCGATCGCTTCGTCGTACGTGATCCGCGGGAACGGCGCTTGGATGCCTTCCAGCTTGGACACATCGCGGCCCACCGCTTCAAGCTCGGTCCGGCAGTTCTTCAACACCGATTGCACGACATGGCTGATGAAATTCTCCTGCACCTTCAAGCTTTCCTCGTGATCGGTGAAGGCCATTTCCGGCTCGATCATCCAAAACTCGATCAAATGGCGGCGCGTCTTGGATTTCTCGGCGCGGAACGTCGGTCCGAAGGAATACACTTTCCCTAACGCCATCGCAGCGGCTTCCATGTAAAGCTGTCCGCTTTGCGTGAGGTAGGCGTCTTCCTCGAAATATTTCGTATGGAACAGGTTGGTGGTTCCTTCCGCCGAAGTTGGGGTCAAAATCGGCGGATCCACCAAAGTAAACCCGTTTAGATCGAAAAATTCCTGCACGGCGCGAATGATTTCAGCGCGGATCACCATGATCGCCCGCTGCTTCGAGGAACGAAGCCACAGGTGACGATGGTCCATCAGGAAATCGACCCCGTGTTCTTTTGGCGTAATCGGATAGTTTTCAGTCAAATGAAGGACCTCGATGTCGGTTACCGTCATTTCAAAGCCGGATTGGCTTCGCGGTTCCTCGCGAATCACGCCCGTCACGTACATCGAAGATTCCTGGGTCAAGCTCTTGGCGTTGTTCCAGGTCTCCTCGGATACTTCGTTCTTGACGACGACGGCTTGGATGTAGCCGGTCCCGTCGCGGAGCTGCAAAAATTGAATTTTTCCGCTCGAGCGTTTGTTATTCAGCCAGCTGCCGATGACGACCGTTTCCCCGACATGCTCATTCACTTGACGAATCACAGTTTTGACCGCCATGCCTTTATCTCTCCTCTAACGATAACTATATTAAATACACAAAGGATTAAATTCGCCGCGCTTTACTTCGATTCCTGCACGAGGTGCAGCGTATCGCGGGCAATCATCAACTCTTCGTTCGTCGGGATGACCAGAACCTCAACTTTGGAATTCGGAGTCGAAATCCGGCGAGGTTCCCCGGAACGGATCTTGTTCAGTTCCTTGTCCAGTTCAACACCCAGATAGCTCAGGTTTTCGCAGGTTTTCTCGCGGACGATGGCCGAGTTTTCGCCGACGCCGGCCGTAAAGACGATGACATCCACGCCGTTCATGGCGGCGGCATAAGCACCGATGTATTTGCGCAGGCGATATTCGTACATTTCGAACGCCAGCGTTTCATTCGGTTTGCCGGCTTCCCAGCCGTCCGTGATGTCCCGCATGTCGCTGCTGCTGCCGGAGATGGCGAGCAGACCGCTATGCTTGTTCAGCATCGAGTTCACTTCGCCGATGGACAGCTCTTCCTTGTTCATGACGAAGGTCACGACCGTCGGATCCAAGTCACCGCTGCGCGTTCCCATCATCAAACCTTCCAAAGGCGTAAGACCCATCGAAGTATCCACCGATACACCGCCTTTGACCGCGGTCAAGCTTGCGCCATTACCGATATGGCAAGTGATGATCTTCAGATCTTCGATCGGACGGTTCAAATATTCCGCTGCCACTCGGCTGACATATTGATGCGAGGTACCATGTGCGCCATAACGGCGGATGCGGTGTTTCTTGTAAAGAACCCGCGGAATCGGGTACAAATATACTTTCTCATCCATGGTTTGATGGAAGGCAGTATCGAAGGCGACCACGTTCGGTACACCCGGCATGTTGGCTTCGGAGGCATTAATCCCCATGATCGCCGGCGGATTATGAAGAGGCGCCAGGTCGAACAGACGACGGATTTCTGCTTTGACTTCCGGCGTGACGAGGGCGGAACCTTTAAACGCTTCGCCGCCGTGAACGACACGGTGACCGACGGCTTGAATCTCATCAACCGATGCGAGAACGCCATGCTCCTTGTCTGTCAATTTCTCAAGCACTTTGCGAATCGCAGTAGTATGTTCAAGGATTTCGCTGACTTCCGTTACATCCTCTTTACCGGTTGGTTTATGCGTCAAGATCGAGGAATCCATACCGATCCGCTCAACCAGTCCTTTAGCCAAAACCGATTCGTCGGTCATATCATAAAGTTGGTATTTCAGGGAGGAGCTTCCCGCATTAATGACTAACAGTTTCACAGCCGGTCACCGTCCTTATCGTATTTGAAGAAACCTTCGCCCGTTTTTACGCCCAAACTGCCGGCACGCACCATTTTCTTGAGCACGAAGGAAGGACGGTATTTCAATTCGCCGAATTCGCGGAACATGCGTTCCAAAGCGGCCAAGACCGAATCCAAACCAAAGCGGTCGGCCATTTCCAGCGGTCCATATTGGAACTGGTAGCCCATGCGCATGGCTTCGTCGATCTCTTCCGCGGAAGCAACGCCTTCGCCAAGCACGTGCAAAGCTTCATTGATCATAACGCAAATAATCCGGGAGGTCACAAAGCCCGGAGATTCATAAACCATGATGCCGCGTTTCTCTACGACCTCTTCCACGAAACGTTTCGTTTCCTCAAACGTCGAATCCGAAGTTTTCAAGCCGCGGATAATTTCCACCAGATTGATTTTGGCAACGGGATAAATAAAGTGCATGCCGATGACGCGCTCCGGATATTTCGTTCCGCCGGCGATTTCGGTCAAACTAAGCGTCGATGTGTTGCTTGCTAAAATGATGTTGCTTGGGCAAACCTGATCCAGCTGTGTGAACACCTCTTTTTTGGCATTCAAATCCTCCGAAATGGTCTCGATCACCATGTCGCAGGTTCCGAGTTCGGCAAAATGAGTAACTTTATGGATACGGGATAAGATCAGTTTCTTCTCCGCTTTCGTGATCGCCCATTTCTCGAGCTGTTTATCCAGACTCGTCTCGATCATGCTGTAGGCATGCTCCAATTTATCGGCTGTCTCCTCCACGAGCAGTACGTCCAGTCCTTTAGCCGCCAGCATTTCGCTGATGCCCTGACCCATCGTACCGCCGCCGATGACCCCTATTCGTTTGTAGTTCATGGTCCTCTCGCTCCATCCTTTCATCGTCTGTACATAATATGGTTTCCCAGATGTCGAATCATACATCTTCTTACACCCAACATATAATAATATCTTAGCACGAAGAAAAAGTAAAAAAAAATAACCGGCATCATGAATTATGCCGGTAAATGGACGCTGTCACGAAATTGACAACGGAATTGCTCGCCGGAAAGGCGTTCTTCTTTTAATAAGATATCGAGGGATTTGTCGAAAACCGCCGAATGCTGTTGCAGCATTTCTTTTGTTCTAGCGGCAAGATCCTCCAAAATCCGCGTGTTTTCGTTCATCAGCACTTCGGTGGTCACCATGTCCATGTTGACGATTCCAAGCCGGGTCAGTCCGGACGTCATCATCGTATGCACGATTTTTAACGCCTGCTCGAAATCGTTGCTTGACCCGGTACTGCGGCCGCCGTAATAGATTTCTTCCGCAGCCGCCCCGGCCAAGGCGATCATGATCTGGCCTTCCAGATAGGACTTGGTGTACAAATATTTCTCGTCCTGGGGATTGTGCCGGACATAACCAAGCGCTCTTCCGCGCGGGCTTAATGCGACCTGGCTTACGCTGCCCGGAGCGACAACCTCGGCGGCAATCGCATGACCCAGTTCGTGGATGGCGACGCGGCGCTTCTCTTCCTCGGCGGCCTGCCGGTCCGTCTGCTCGCCCATCAGCACTTTATCGATAGCCATCGACAAATGGCCTTGGGTGATTTGATCAACCTCATCCCGCATCGCGTAAATCGCCGCCTCGTTCATGACGCTCTCCAGTTGCGCACCGGAGAAGCCGTACGATTCCTCGGCGATTTTGTCCAAATCGACGCCCTCCTGCAGCGGCTTGTTGCCTGCATGCAGCTCGAGGATATGACGGCGGCCCTTCTTGTCCGGCAGATCAACCTGGATGTGCCGGTCGAAACGGCCGGGACGCAGCAAAGCGCTGTCCAGCATCTCCTTGCGGTTGGTCGCGGCGATCAACAAAATCCGCGGCGTATCGGAAGAATAAATCCCGTCCATCTCCGTTAGCAGCTGGTTTAGCGTTTGATCGTATTCGCGTTGCTGTCCGCCTTCCCGTTTGCCGCCGATGACTTCGATTTCGTCGATGAAAATGACCGCATTTTCCTTGTTCTCTTTGGCCGCTCGGGTTCTCGCCTCTTGAAACAAATCACGAATCCGGCTTGCCCCTACGCCGACATACATTTCAACGAATTCACTGCCCGAGGCCGCGACGAATACGGCGTTCGTGTAATGCGCCGCCGCTTTGGCGAGCAGCGTTTTCCCGGTTCCCGGAGGACCCGTCAGCAAAATCCCTTTGATCGGCCGAATGCCGAACTTGCTGATTTCATCTTGACGCACCATAAAATCCAGCGCTTCGCGAAGTTCTTGCTTGGCGCTCTCTTGTCCGCCGATCTGATCAAAGGTCAGCTTCGCCGGTCCGCGCTTTTTGCGTTTCCGTTCCTGGGCGGCTCCGATCGTGATCCCGCCGCCGCGCATTTTGATGGCAAAAAACAACGCCCCGAACAACACCATGGCCACGACGAGCGGAACCACGTTAACGCCGGTCACCGCCAGGAAGACGATCAGGACCGGAATAAAGCCGATTGCGGCTTCGATCATCCATTTACGCATTCGGCCATACCCCCATCCGTTCCGGCGTACGCGGCAAAATCACGAATTTACTATACTGTCCATCCGTTAAGGTGATATAAACATTCTTATCATCCATCTCCGCCGTAGCCTTCAGCTTGCTGTTTTCTTGCTCCATCTGCTTCAGAGCGGCGGTAATTTGCGTATACTGCTTGTTTTCCATCGCTTGGGCGACGGTAAACAACGCTTTTTCCCACAGTTGGTCGAGCTCCGGAGAAGACTGCTCCTCTACGTCCAGCTTCAGGGTTCGTTTGCCGATTTGCTCTTTCCCGTTCTGCTCGATCTGACGAACCAACGCACCGAGATCCGTCCCCGGTTCCAGCTTCAGCTGAAGCGACAGCTCATCGGGTTTAATGTCCATTTCTACATGATTGACGCCTTCCACGCTTTTTACGATATTCTCCAGCGGACGCTCAATCGCCCACTGCCGATATAGGAACCATCCACCAAACAAAACGAAGGCGGAAATGGCGATGCTTGCAGCTATTGGTCCAATACGCAGTTTCACGTGATGTCCCCCTTATTTATAGTCATTATCTATTCGATATATCATACCGTATATCAAAACTACAAATAAGAGTATATCACATCGTATATCAAATATCGAAGGAAAGTGTGAAGATATTTAAAAATTTAAGCTAGTAGTTCTACCCCGAAATGCTACAAATTCTCAAGCATTGCCGGCAAATCGTTGATATGCTTAGCCAGCCAGTTCATTTCCTCGGCGAATCTTACGGGAGGCGGGCTATGAAGCTCCATATGATCATGGATCCACCAGACGCTTTCCATATACCACAGCATTTGCAGGGAACGCGTTAATAATCGATCTTCGGTTGCCGTTGGCTGCTCTTGCCTATACCCCTCCATAAATGCCGAAGCCAAAGACAAGTCCAACGATTCGCTAAATGCGCAGGACATTACCGCACGCGCAATATCCAATTGGGGAAAATCATAATTGAGCCGATCGAAATCCAAAACTGCGGCTACGGCATTGGATTCAAACAGCAAGTTATCCATCCAAAGATCGCGATGAGCCCAGCCGGGTTCCATCCATTCAAACCATTCCAGATCGACGTTCTCCGTTGCAATCCGCTGCGTTTCAATGAGGGCGAGCCATTGAAGATTCCCGCTTCCCTGAGGCAGATCCTGAAGATCCATCCAATGCTTCATGCGCTCTTCGCGGGCCGGAGGGCAAAACAGGGAGGAGCTCTTCCGACCCAACGTCCCATCATTAAGTAGCTTATGCATTTGTCCCGTGATCCGGCCTAAATCATAGACTTGATGAATGTTGGCTTGTCCCGGCGGCACAAGTTGCCCCTCACAATAGCCCATCACGACGAATCTCTCGCCGTTAGCTGACTCAATCATCACCTCTCCGTTCGACGTAAGGAGCGGAGGGCATGGAAAACCGAGCCCGCTTAATCGCAATTGTTGCCTAAAGCCAACTGCAGCGTCTCCGGTTTATAGGATTTATACCGTTCCCGATTATATTGCTTTAGGACAAAGTCTCCGAAATCCGTGGCAATTTTCCATTTGTAGTTCAACCAACCTCTTCGGATCGGTATAACCTCCCTGATTGGACTGGAGAAATGATGCGAAAATGCCAGTTTCAAATCCTCCAAAACCCTTTCCTCCTGCTGTGCCTGATCGAGTCGTTCCAAGCCGGTCCCTCCTTAAAAAATAAAACGGTCCCGCCATTCAGGCCTTTCGCCTAAACATCGAAACCGTTTATTCGTGAATAATTCATCGATTACTACACCCGTCAGCGATTCGGTAAGGTAAACACTTCCGGCAGCGGTTCGCCGGTCGTAAAGCTGAAGAACCGGTAATAATGATGATCCTTCTGCTTGTAGAACAGCTGCCAGACCAGTTGGTTATTATAGATGCCCGGCAGCAACCGAACAACCCGGATGCCCGGCAGCGATTGTTTGATGATCGCGCGGATCTGGCTTTCGGACTTCCCTTCCGACAGCAAACGCACCTCAGGGTCTTGTCCTTCTCGAAGCCATACCATCATTTTGCGTCCGGACTCGTCTTCCCCCTGCACCACCCAGGTGACTTCATCCCATATCGACTTCCACACCTTGTCGCCCCGGACCAGGTCCGTCTCCTGCTTCGCCTGCTGGATGGCGGCTCTTTCGGCTCTCCACGTATCCTCATGAATGTATAGATAAAACCGGTGGAGTCCCAGGAGCACGATCAGCAGGATCACGATGGACAGCAGGATCCATTGGGTTCGCTTCCTCAACCTACTCTTCCTTTCCCATCCTAGCGTATTACCGTGCCAGCAGACCCTCGAATGCCGCTTGCGCATCATGCCGGATGCGTTCCTCATCCAGCGTTAGGCAGGCTCCATGTTTGACGACCTGTTTGCCGTTCACCCATACATGCTCCACGTCTTTGGGTCCAGCGGAATAAACGGCGTGGGAGATGAAATCCGTTTTCGGCAGGAAATGGGCTTGCTCCGTATTTAAGGCGATGAAATCCGCCTTCATGCCGGCGGCAAGCTTCCCGGTATTCGGCAAGGAGACCGACTTCGCGCCGTACTCCGTCCCCAGCTTGAGTGCTTCCAGCGCAGGAACCGCCGTGGGATCCCCGGATACACCTTTGTGAATCAACGCGGCCAAGCGAATTTCCTCCAGCAGGTCCAGGTTATTGTTGCTTGCCGGACCGTCCGTGCCCAGAGACACCACTATGCCCTTCTTCAATAGCTCCGGTACGCGGGCTACGCCGCTGGCCAGCTTCAGATTGCTGCCCGGATTATGCGAGACGGCAACGCCATGCGCCGCCAAAACGTCGATTTCCTCGTCCGTCAAATGGACGGCATGGGCGAGCAGCGTCGGGCGGGAGAACATGCCTAGCTTCCGCAGATGCTCTACCGGGCGGACGCCGTAATCGTTCACGTTCTGCTCCACTTCGGCGCGCGTCTCCGACATATGCGTATGCATCGGCAAGTCCAGATCATGCGCGGCTTGCACGAATTTCTCGATGAAGGCCGGCGGACAGGTGTACGGCGCATGCGGCGACATCATTGTGGTGATGCGGCCATCCGCCTTACCGTGCCAGTTTTGGGCAAACGTAATCGCTTCTTTTAGCTTCTGATCTTGCTCCTCCGGCGAGCACAACCCGATCGCCCCGCGCATCAGCACGGCGCGAATGCCGGATTCCTCCACGACTTTGGCCACTTCGTCCATATGATCGTACATATCCAGGAAGGTGGTCGTACCGCCCTTAAGCATTTCCAGTACGGACAACGCCGTTCCGGCATAAACATCGGCGGAAGTGAACTTGGCTTCCATCGGCCACATTTTTTCTTGAAGCCAGGTTTGCAGCACCATGTCATCCCCGTAGCCGCGCAGCAGCGACATCGCCGCATGGCCGTGGGTATTGATCAGCCCCGGCAGGAACAACAACCCTTTGCCGTCAAACGTCTCGGCGCCTTCCACGCCTTCCGGGCGTTCTTCGCCGATATAGGTGATCATGTCGCCCTCAACGAGCATATATCCGTGAATCACGGGACGATTCGTTTCCAATACGGCAAACGTCCCGTTCTTAATTAACCATTTACGACTCATAACGTAGCTTGTTCCTTTCCGTCCTCCAAGTAATACGCCAAACTGAGCAGGTCCGTGGTGAAGTCGGCGGCATGAATCCGCACTTCCGGCGGTACTTTCAGGATGGTCGGAGCAAAATTCAGGATGGCCCCGATGCCGGCTTTAACCAGTTCGTCCGCCACACGCTGGGCTTCCGTATCCGGAACCGTAATGATCCCGATGCGGATATTTTTCGCACGGACCGTCTCTACCAGTTCCTCGATCGGCTGAATCGTGATGTTGTTGATCTGCGTGCCGATCTTGGCTGGCGAAGCGTCGAATACCGCGACGATTTTCATATTATCCTTCAAATACGCATTATAATTCGAAAGGGCTTGGCCCAGATTACCGGCCCCGACCAGGGCAACGTTAATCTGTTGATCCAGATTCAAAATTTGTTGGATCTTCTCGATCAAATAGGCCACGTCGTAGCCGATCCCCTTCCGGCCGAAATCGCCGAAATACGCCAAATCCTTACGGATTTGGGCAGGATTCAGATCCAGCTTTTGCCCGAGCTCTTGCGAGGACACCGTCGGGACCTCCCGGCGGCTGAGTTCGTTCAAGAAACGCAGATAAACCGGCAGTCTGCGGACGACGGCGTCCGAAATTTTTTCTGACTTCATGCTTCGTTCCCCCTATTCTTCAATACATTCAATGAAGCGGTTTAGGCTTCGGGATTCAACCATTCCGAGATGCGAGGCACCATTTGATTCATCGGCATATGCTCCATCTTCGGTCCGGGTAAAGAGTATAAGAAATATTTCCCGTAATAAGATTCTAGGATGCGGGTATCATAAACGATCACGATGCCGCGGTCCTGCGACGAGCGGACGAGCCGCCCGAACCCTTGCTTGAAGCGAATAACCGCTTGCGGGACGGACAACTTCATGAACGGATTTTTCTTCTCCCGCTGCAGCCGTTCACTCTTGGCTTCCACGAGCGGGTGGTTTGGCGGCTGAAAAGGTAAGCGAACGATCGCCAAGCTCGTCAACGCCTCGCCGGGGATATCCACTCCTTCCCAGAAGCTGCTCGTCCCGAGCAGTACGGAAGCGTTCTGGCCCTGGAACCGCCGGGTCAGCTTGGTGCGGCTGCCGCTGTCCATCCCTTGTCCGATAACAGTAATCCCCTCCGCCGAGAGCAGCTCCTTCAGCGGGTCGTATACCTGTCTGAGCATCCGGTAGGACGTAAACAGCACCAGCATGCGGCCTTGGGTTGCCACCGCGGCATCCGCCAGCGATTGCACCAGCGTTTGAATGAAGTGGTCGTCCCCCACGCTGCCCTTCACGCTCGGAAAATCGCGCGGAATGACCAGCAGCGCCTGATCCCGATAATTAAACGGCGAGGGCAGCATCGCTGTGATCAGCCGATCCTCTTGCGCCGCCTCCGTCAATCCCAACTGCTCGATCATATATTGGAACGACTTATCGACCGACAAAGTCGCGGACGTCATGACGACGCTTTTTTTCCGGTCGAAGAAAAATTCCTTCAACTGGGCGCTGACGTCGATCGGTACCGCGTACATTTGCAGCGATCTGCTGCGGTAGTTCCCGTTGGCTTCCATCCAATAGACGGTGTCTTCGCTCTCCAGCTTCATGAAGAATCGCAGCGATTCCCGTTCCCCCGCCAAGTCCTTGAACAGGCCGCTGATATCGGTCAGCAGGCTCTCCGCGGCATAGTCGTCCTGCTCCTCCCGAATTTCGGATAAGAGGCGATCCCCTTTGCGTAGCACGTCGCCCAGCCCCACGTAAATCTGGTTTTCGAGCGCGGTCAACGTCTCCCAATCCTTTGGCTTTCGGGCCGGCAGCAGCCGATACACGAATTGTCCCGGATCGCCCGGTGCCGCATCGCTGCGATCCGGCATCAAGCTGAACAGCAGTTCGCTGAGCTTGTCCCAGCTCTCCTTCACGTCCACCAGCGTCGGATAAATGCCATCGATCACCGAGCACCATTCCGTTGCTTTCTCCGCGGCCGACGCCTCAAGCGAGCCCCGAAGGTTTGCCAGTTGCCCCGTCTTGCTGTCCTTGAACAAACGGGTCAGCGTATGGACGACCGTAAAATACTTCATATGAATCCCCAGATGTTTGCCGGCCACATCCTCCAAATGATGCGCCTCGTCGATGACCAGCCGCTCGTAACCCGGCAGCAGCTGATGCCCGGCTTGGATGTCCGTAAACAATTTTGAGTGGTTCGTAATGACCACGTCCGCCACTCCGGCTTCGTGTTTCGCGCGATGATAGAAGCATTTGCGGAACCAGGGGCAGGATCGGCCCAGGCAGGAATCCGATTCACTGGCCACTGTCTCCCAAAAATCACCGCCGCGATTTCCGAGATTCAGCTCTTCATCGTCGCCGCTTTCCGTTTGCGTCAGCCATACGACCATTTGCGCGGCCGTCATCACCTCTTCTTTAGGCGTCGCGAAATCTTTCCTATTCATTTTATGTTCAAATTTGCGCAAGCACAAATAATGCTGCCTTCCTTTAAATACGGCGGCGCGGAAAGGAAAAGGCACAACCTCCGTCAATAACGGCACGTCGCGTTCCCGCAGCTGCTCCTGCAGATTGATGGTGTGCGTGCTGACCATCACCTTCTCTTCGTTCTTGACGCTGTGGTAAATGGCCGGCAGCAGGTACCCCAGGGATTTCCCGGTTCCCGTTCCGGCTTCGACGAGCAAATGTTTGTCTTCCTCGAAAGCCCGCATGACCTCGTTCAGCATCATGTTCTGGGCTTCCCGCTCCTCATACTGCGGCAAACGCTCCCGCAGACGTTCCCGGACCTGTTCCATGAACTGCTCGAACGTCACGTCCGCCAGCGGATTTCGATCCGCGCTGTCCCTCGGCGCCTCGATGTCCAGCCAATCCTCTACCTGCAGGGCGAATTGACGATAATACACAAAGCCGTCTTCGCTTGGCATCGCCTCGCGTTCCTTCTCCTGCACCATCGCGTCAAAAAACCAACCCAAATCGCTGTCCTCGCCGGCGAACAGATCGGCCAACCGTTGCAAGGTCAAGAGCGGCAGCTGCACGCATTCCTCCAGGCATTTCAGGAATATGAGCGCCGTCGCCAGCGCGTCGCTATCCGCCTGGTGCGGACGATCATGCTCCACTTCGAACTCCGTCGCCACCAAGCCCAGTTGATAGGAAGTGAGCGAAGGAAACAGGATTTTCAAGAAATCCATCGTATCCAGGATGCGGCCGGTAAACGGCAAATACCCTGTTTTGTCCAAAGCGCTCTGCAGGTAGTTAAAATCAAACGCTACATTGTGCCCGACCAAGACGACGTCGTTCAGGAGCGGAACCATTTCCATCATCACTTCGTCCAGCTCCGGCGCATCCTTGACGTCTTCCTCGGTAATTCCCGTCAACCCCGTAATAAACGGAGGGATCGGAATACCCGGTTTGACGAAGGAACGGTAGACCTGCGAAATCGTCTTATCCGGTTCTATAATGGCAAGTCCCACTTGAATAATTTCATCGGAGGACTGGTTACCCGTCGTTTCAAAATCAAGCACCGCATATTTCATTGCTATTAGTAGTCCCTTTCATTCCAGTCTCTTTACAGCATAACAGAAGATAACCGATTTGAAAATTAATACAAATGGTATCTGTAATAAAAATCACAAAACAAAACAAGCGATGCGCCGCTTTAAGCGGGAATTCGCATCGCTTCATGAATCATGCCGGAAATAAGTGCGATCATCGTTGAAACCCTACAATAACGAAGTCAGCTCCGGGCCATAATGCAGCTTCCCCGTGCTGTGCGCGCAAGCCTCCAAATTGGCGAGAGGCTCGGGCAAGGACGGATCGCTGTGATGAGCCAATTTGAAGTACTCTTTTGCCTTGGCAAAAACACCTTTTTGCGCTTCAATGCACCCTAGCGCATTATAAATGATCGAACGAAGCCGTTTGTTCGCCGCCTTCTCCAGCACCAGCCAGAAATGCTTGGCGGCTTTGTCGGATTGCTCCAGGTGCAGGTGGCACATTCCCAAATAGGTGCGGGCCAGTACGCTGTCCGGAAACTGCTGCATGACCAGCTCAAACTGCGCTAAAGCCTGGGGAAACATCAGCAGCTTGTAATACCCTTGCCCCTTGACGAAGGTGGGGGCATCCAGTTCCGGAAGATCGGGCGTCTCCCTGGCCTCCAGGCTCCCGAACGCATGGCGCAAATAGCCCATTTTCTCCTCGAAGCACAGCCATTCCTCGATGATGCCGTCGCTCATGTGCTGAAGCAGGCTCCATTTCTTCGCCAGCTCCTGCTTTTGAGCGTTGCCGGCCATGGGATATTTCCGTGTGATATCGTCCAACATCTCATTCATTTCCGCAAACACATGCTGAAACATCATTCGCATCCCCCCAAACGAAAATGAAATCAGTCCGAGCCTTACGTTCATTTTTTGTTTCGGGGCCGGATTTCATTCCCGCAGGGAGGAATTACACTTTTTAAGGTGCTTTAGGCTTGGGGTCCGCCGCGTTGGCGGATGCCGACATGCTTGGGTTCAGCCGCGTTGGCGGATGCCGACATGCTCAGGCTGTGATTGTATGCGAAAAATCGAATACAATTCGGCGTTTTCTGCTGTATTGACGGAATGTATACGAAATTTCATACACATTTGCGTGTTTAACAGGCTATGGGCCGATTTCTGTATGAAAAACCGAATAGATTTCGGTTTATCAGCCATTAGCGGCATTTTGTATATGAAAAATCGAATACAATGCAGCGATGCGAGGTGTGGCGAGGTGCGCAGCGTAGCTGGAGGCTACGTGAGCACACGGAGGGCCCGGCTGAATTCAAGATTCGACGTCGAGCCCCCTTCCCTGTGTCCGCTTCGTGATCCGAAGATGGCTTTTTGAACTACCTCTTCCAATGAAGGTTCAAAAAGGCAGGTTCGGAGCACCAAGAAGGTTGGATGAAGCTAGGGACCGAGTAGCGCAGCGTAGCTGGAGGCTACGTGAGCACACGGAGGGCCCGGCTGAATTCAAGATTCGACGCCGAGCCCCCATCCCTGTGTCCGCTTCGTGATCTGAAGATGGCTTTATGAACTACCTTAATACTTAGCGGATCATGGCGTGGAGTTCTTGGTGCGCCTTCTCCACCGGCTTGTTGTTCTCGTCGACGAACACGACCGTTGGTTTATGGCTGCGAACCTCTTCCGCCGACAGCTGCGCATAAGAAATGATGATGACGCTATCGCCCGGCTGCACAAGGCGTGCTGCCGCGCCGTTTAGGCAAATGACGCCGCTGCCGCGAGGCCCCGGAATCACGTAAGTCTCCAGGCGAGCACCGTTATTATTGTTTACGATTTGGACCTTCTCGTTCTCCAACAGATCGGAAGCTTCCATCAAATCCTCATCGATCGTGATGCTGCCGACATAATTCAAATTCGCTTCCGTCACCGTCGCCCGGTGGATCTTCGATTTCATCATCGTTCTATACATCAGTCGTTCACCTTCTTCGTTAAGATAACGTTATCGATCAGACGGGTGTTGCCGAATTTCACCGCAACGGCGATCAGCACGTCGCTCCGGCGTCCGGCAACGTCGAGCCGATCTTCGCCAGCCAGCGGGGACAGTCCCGGAAAATCGGCGATCTCCACGTAATCGATCACGGCCAGAGGTTCGGCGCCGATCGCATCACGCAGTTCGGCAAGCACCTCTCCAGCGGTCACGTTTGCTTCCGTATTCGCCTTCGCCTGAGCCGCTAGCAAACTGCGCGACAGGACAAGTGCGGCCTGCCGCTCTTCCGCACTCAAGTAGACGTTGCGGGAGCTAAGTGCAAGGCCATCGGCCTCACGCACGATCGGACAAGGAATAATTTCAACGTCAAAATTCAAGTCCAACACCATCTGCGCGATGACCGCCACCTGCTGGGCATCCTTTTGCCCGAAATAAGCCCGGTCCGGCTGCACGATATGCAGCAGCTTGCCGACGACGGTCGTAACGCCGTCAAAATGACCCGGCCGCGATGCCCCGCACAAGACGTCCGTCAAACCGGCGACCTTGATATTCGTTCGCGTCGGCTGCGGATACATCTCCTCAACGCTGGGCAGAAAGACGTAATCGACGCCCTCCCGCTCGGCCAAGGCCAGGTCTTTCTCAGGATCGCGGGGATATCGTTCAAAATCCTCGTTTGGCCCGAATTGGATCGGGTTGACGAATATGCTCAGCACCACTAGATCGTTTTCCGCCCGCGCTTTGCGCAGCAGGCTGGCATGACCTTCGTGCAAAAATCCCATCGTTGGTACGAGGGCGATTTTGATTGGTTTTCCATTTCTTGCTGCCGTGAAACGAGCTTCCTTCAGCTGTTCACGAAGCGGGCGTATATTCGTAAAGGTCATCATGACCGGACTTCCACCTTTCCTGTACCGTACAGCGTACCCAGCGATTCCTGAACGCCTTGATCCGCACGGAAGACATGTTCTTCCGCCGGGAACGAGCGGTTTTTGACGTCGGCGACGTATTCCGAAATGCCGCGGCGCACCTGCGCACCGAGGTCAGCATACGTTTTGACGAATCGTTTGTCCCGGTAATCCGCGGTATATTTCAAGACGTCATGGTACACCAGCACCTGACCGTCGCAACCGCGCCCTGCCCCGATACCGATGGTCGGGATGCTCAGCTCCCGGGAAATCGCCGTCGCCACCTCTTCGGTGACCAGCTCCAGCACGACGCCAAAGGCTCCGGCGCGTTCCAACGCTTTGGCATCCTCCATCAACCGCTTAGCATCCGCAGCGTCTTTGCCTTGCACCCGGTACCCGCCGATTTGATTGACGGACTGGGGCGTCAAACCGATGTGTCCCAGTACGGGGACTCCCGCTTGCACAATCGCCTGCACGGCTCCGGCAATCTCCGCGCCGCCTTCCATTTTGACGGCATGGGCATGGCCTTCCTGCATCAAGCGGCGGACGTTCCGCAGCGTTTCATCGATACTTCCGTGATAAGTCATAAACGGCATGTCGGTGACGATGAAGGTGTGCTGGGCTCCGCGTGCGACCGACCGGGAATGATACACCATATCGTCTAGCGTCACGGGAATCGTCGAATCGTACCCAAGGACCACGTTCCCCAGGGAGTCGCCGACCAGCAGCAGATCCGCACCCGCTTCCTCGGCCAACTGGGCCGACGGATAGTCGTATGCGGTGATCATGGCCAACGGGATGCCGTCTTGCTTCATTTTTTTCATTTTTACGATATTCAGAGCTTGTTTACCTGCCATTTGTTCCATCTCCTTCGGTTTAAGGATGCGCGAGCCTTAAAAAAACGCGCACAACAAAAAAACCTTTTAGTTTGGCACTAAAAAGGTCCGAAGTCCAAAGAAGAGTCCATTCCTCGTTCTTCTGTCTCGGTCCTTCTTACGGCTCAGAGCAGAATCCAACGCAACTTGATGGTGATTGTTCAGCAAGTCAACCGACTTGGCGAACTTTGCTTTCCTACCTCCGACGAGCGCCCGGAGTGCCGTTCGGAACGATGCCGATACCGCCTCCTGTGCTCAGTATAACAAATTATGTTCACTTTTTCATCCGCCAAGTTGTACTTCTCCAGAGAAAATCGTGAAATGTTTGCCATCCTGATCCAGTAGCAATAACGCACCGCTGGAATCCAATCCGGTGGCCGTCCCTTTTAATACCCCGTTTGGTGTATGAACGGCGATTTCTCGGCCCAACGTAACCGACAACGCCTCCCACAAGTGACCCACCGGTCCAAAACCTTCTTGCGTGTACAATTCGTATAGCTGTTCCATCTCGTTCAAGACGGCACCGATGAGCGCAATCCGGTCGATCCGGCGCCCGCTTGCAAGCGAGAGCGAAGTGGCGACCGGCTTCAGCTCCTGTGGGATGTCCCGCTCCTCCAAGTTCACGTCGATCCCGATCCCGGCAATCGCATACCGAATCAATTCGTCTTCGGCAACGGATTCGACGAGAATTCCGCAGAGCTTCCGCCCGCTAACCAAGATATCATTAGGCCACTTGATCCCGGCATTCACTCCGGCGACTTTACGTATGGCGCGGCACACCGCAACCGCAACAAGCAACGTCAGCTGCGGGGCAATCGACAAAGGCTGCCGTTCCGGCCGCAGCAAAAGACTCATCCAGATGCCTTTGCCGGGCGGCGAATACCAACGCCGGCCTTGTCGTCCGCGCCCGGCCGTCTGCTCTTCGGCGAGCACCAACGTGCCGTGCGGTGCACCTTTTTCCGCCAGCTTGCGTACTTCTTCCTGCGTGGAGGGAGTCGATTCGAGCAACTTAAGTTTTAATCCGAGTACCCGGTTCCCTTGCAACGCATGCAACAGTCCGGTTTGGCTCAGCTTGTCCGGCTGACGAGTAAGCCGATAGCCCCGCCGGGGGGCCGATTCGAATTCGTAACCTTCCTCGCGCAGCTTGGCGATTTGCTTCCACACCGCCGTCCGGCTGATCGATAGTCGGCGGCTGAGCTCCTCACCGGATATATATTGCCCCGGATGCTCCAGGAGCATGTCAATCAATCGGTTTGCTTCCATCTTCCTTCACCACCGTTTCCACATGTTCCAGAAGGGACCGCCGGTCGTTCGGCAGCTCGCCCGAGGCTGCCGCAAGCAGCAGCTCCCTCATCAGCTCGCTAAGCCAGGGGCCGCCTTTGCGGCCGGCCGCTTGCAACACTTCGCCGCCGCTGACGGCCAGCTCCTTCAGCGTATGTACTTGCACCTCGCGGTACCAACGGGACGCGTTGGCCAACATCGCTTGGCCGGCCTGCCGCTCCGCGTCGTCGCCTCCGGTCGCCTGCAGCACCGCCTGCTGACGGCGCAGCCACAGCCCGGCGGTCTCGCGGCCGAACGCGACCTGCAGGCCGATCCAGCCGCGCCGCTGCTCACGCTCGCCCGGCGCCCCGGCTTGGACGGCTTCCCATGCTTCGTCAAAGCGGACGAGCCCAGCCGCTTCCTGAGCGGTCTGGTTCGGGAACGTCCAGCTTTTGAGCAGCGGGGAAGCCGCCTCGCCCGGGGCGCCCAGGGCTTGCAGCAGCAGCGACCAGCGCAGCGCCGGCGGCGCCGGCTCCAGCAGCGGCAGCGCGGCAAGCAGCGCGCGGCGCGGCGGCTCGCGGTGCAGCAAGCGCCGCGTCAACGCCGCTTCGGCGCCAGGCGCCCCCGCCGCGGGAGCCGCGCCGCCTTCACCGGGAGCATCGCCTCCGGCCCCGGTTGGCCTGCCTGCCTCTGCCCCCGCAGCCCCCGACTCCTGCGCTGCCTTCGCATGCCGCAGCAGCCCGCTGCGCTCCAGCAGGGCCAGCCCGCGGAGCGGGTCCGGGCCCAGCACGATCTTCTCCAGCTCCATGCGCACGCGCTCCGTCGCGATATAACCGAGCTTGTCTTTGCCGGCAATCAATGCCTTCCATAAGCTTTTGACCGGGCGGAAGCCAAACGTCGAGGCGAACCGGACCGCTCGCATCATGCGCAGGGCATCCTCCTCGAAACGTTCTTCGGCGACGCCAACGCAGCGGATAAGTCCACGCTCGATATCCATCCGGCCGCCATACGGGTCAATCAGCTCCCCATTTAGCCCCCGAGCGATGGCGTTCATCGTAAAATCGCGTCGCCGCAAATCCTCCGACACCGCATCCACGAACTCCACCGAACCCGGTCGACGGTGATCCGCATAGTCCGACTCCTTACGGAACGTCGTCACCTCGAACGCATGGCCCTCCATCAGCACCGTCACCGTACCGTGTTGAATTCCCGTCGGTACCGTCCGGTCAAACAGCCGAACGACCTCGCCCGGTTTGGCCGAGGTGGCGATATCCATGTCGTGGACCGGGCGTCCCATCAGTTCGTCGCGAACGCAGCCCCCGACAAAAAATGCCCGGTGCCCGCCATCGCGCAATACGCGCAGCACGTTTTCCCCCTGAACCAGCATCAGGGGGTCGACCTGACTCCAACGATTCGTTTCGATTGCGGACACCTCCCTTCCATTGATGTTAAACCTATCGAAATGGCATGGCACAGCAAGCGCAGGGCACCCAGCCCTGCGCCGATTCCACCTTTGGATTCCCTTGCCCGCTTGCCGGCTAAGTTCAGCTGCAAGCCGGATTCAACGTCGGCAGCTGGCGATTCAGCACGCGGTAATAAATCTCTTCGTAAGCCGCCGTCGTCATCTCGCTGCTGAATTCGGTTTTCGCCCGATTCAGGCAAGCTTCGCGCATCCGCTCCGCCAGCTCCGAGTTCTGCAGCAGCGTAATGCAATGCTCCGCCATCTGTTTCGTATCGCCGATCGGCGCCAAGAACCCGGTCTCCCCGTGCTTCACCAGCTCCGGAATCCCGCCGGCGATCGAGCCGACCGTCGGTACGCCGCAGGCCATCGCTTCCAGGGCGACCAGGCCGAAGCTTTCTTTCTCCGACGGGAGCAGCAAAACGTCAGCCATCGAAATGACATGGGCGATATCATCCTGCTTGCCGAGGAAATGCACCCGGTCGGCTAGGCCCAGGTCCTTGATTTTGCATTGGATCTTCGGCAGCTCCGGTCCTTCACCCACAAATAGCAGTTGGGACGGAACCTGCTCGTTCACTTGATGAAAAATGTCGACGACATCGCTGACCCGTTTCACCGGCCGGAAATTGGAGACGTGCATCAGCACTTTCTCTCCCGGCGCGGCAAAATCCATTCGGCAGCTCTTCGCGTCCCGCGGATAATACACCCGCTCGTCGACGAAATTATACGTCAAGTCGATATCCCGGGTGATGTCCAGCACTTCCCGGGTTTCCCGCATCAAATCGCGCGAGACGGAGGTCACCGCATCGCTTTCGTTGATGGCTAGCCGGATCAAATCCTTCAGCGATTCGTCCTGCGCCAATACCGTAATGTCCGTTCCATGCAGCGTCGTCACGACCTTTAACGAATCGCCGACCATCTGTTTGGCGAGGAACGCGCAAACGGCGTGCGGCACCGCATAATGGACGTGGAGAATATCCAGGCCTTGCGTTTTGGCAACCGTAGCCATTTTGGTCGCCAGTGATAAATCGTAGGGAGGATAACGGAAGACGTAATAATCGCTGACCTCAACCTCATGATAAAAAATATTCTTATGGTAACTCCCTAAGCGAAAAGGAACGCTATGCGAGATAAAATGGACTTCGTGGCCCTTTTCCGCCAGCAATTTTCCCAGCTCGGTGGCCACAACCCCCGAACCGCCCAAGGATGGGTAACAGGTGATGCCGATTTTCAAAAATGGTTCCATATGGTGGGGGCCTCCTTTGTTGTTATTCCCTCTTCCAGCTTATGTGCGCAGGGAGCCGAATAGATTTACCGGATAAGCCGTTTTCGTCATAAAGCCTTCCGCGAACGGAATCAGCGAACGTTGTCCAATCAGGGAATCCCGGGCTTTTACGCGCTCCACATACCCCTGGTTTAGCGGGGTCAAGGCGACGTCTTCGCCCGGCGAACCCGCCTCGAACTGGGAACGGTAGCACCGCAGCGCCTGCTCTTTTTGCTCGTAAACCGCGCTCACGTCGACGATCAAATCCGGCGTTTTCCAATCATTGATGAAATAAAAATAAAGCTCGGGCGCAGGCACCGCCGGCTTGTCCGGCAGATACCGGCGCAGCTTGGCATTAAATACCGCAGCCTCCACCAGCCTGCTGCAATCGATATGGTCGGGATGGCGATCCTCCCAATACGGGGCAAACACGAGCCGTGGCGCAAACCGGCGGATGACTTCGGTTACGGCAGCCAGTTGTTCCGCCGTCCCGGTTAACCCGCGGTCAGGCAATCCCAAATTTACGCGCGCCGCCAATCCCAGCACTTCGGACGCTGCTCCGGCTTCCTGCTTCCGCAGGACGGGATTGCCGTTGGAGGACAGCTCGGCTTCGGTCAAGTCGCAGATGCCGACGCGGTAGCCCGCAGCCGTATGCTTGGCGATCGTGCCGGCCATGCCGATCTCGGCATCGTCCGCATGCGCCCCGAAGATCAAGATATCCAGCTGTTCGCTCATTTCGTCAACCCCGGCTTGTGAAACTCCACCAGCTCACGCCAGCCGAAATCGCCGCGATCCAAGGCGCGGACCAGAATTTCCGCGGTCGCCATATTGGTGGCTACCGGGATGCCGTGCACGTCGCACAAGCGCAGTAACGCAGTGATATCCGGTTCATGGGGCTGGGCCATCAGCGGGTCACGCAGGAAAATGACCAGGTCCATCTCGTTCTGGGCAATCAGCGCGCCGATCTGTTGGTCCCCGCCCAGCGGGCCCGACAGGAATCGGTGGATTTTCAGCGAAGTATTCTCCATGATCTGCTGCCCGGTCGTTCCCGTGGAATAGAGCCGTTTATCTTTAAAAACATGTTCGTAGGCGATGGCGAAATTGACAATATCCTCTTTCTTGCGATCATGAGCAATAAATGCGATGTTTAACATATGCCTTATCCCCTTTATTCATCCATGAAATGGTCGAACCCGTAAATCATGCCTTTACACTCGATCACTTTCTTGATGGCCAGGTTGACTCCCGGCATGTAGCCGGCCCGCTCATAGGAATCGTGACGAATTTTGAGCGTCTGGCCGAAGCCGCCGAAAATGACTTCTTGCTGCGCGAATACGCCCGGCAAACGGACGCTATGTATCCGGAATCCGTTATAATAACCGCCGCGGGCTCCCTCGATGGTCTCTTCCTCATTCGGGTTCCCCTGGCGCAGCTCCTTCCGGTTCTGGGCGATTAGCTCGGCCGTCTTCACCGCCGTTCCCGAGGGGGCGTCCAGCTTCTGGTCGCCGTGGTATTCGATGATTTCCAGGTGAGGGAAGTATTTTGCCGCCTGCGCCGCAAAACGCATCATCAAAATGGCCCCGATGGAGAAGTTCGGCGCGATCAACCCGCCAAGCCCTTGAGCTTGGCACAGCTTGTCCAGTTCCTCGATTTGCTCCGGCGTAAACCCGGTGGTGCCGACGACCGGCGATACGCCGTGCCGAATCGCCAACTCGGTGTTGGCGTAAGCAGACTGCGGCGTCGTGAAGTCGACCAGCACCCGCGGCCGCGCCTCACGAAGCGCCTTCTCTAAATCGTCGGTTAACGCCACGCCGCAAGCCGGAAGGCCGACCAGCGTACCGGCATCGAGGCCGGCATCCGACAAATTCACGGCGGCAACCAGCTGAAGCTCCGGATCCTGGAGCACCATTTTCACCACTTCTCTGCCCATTCTGCCGGCGGCGCCCGCCACGGCTACTTTGATTGGTTCCGACATCTTGATCTCCTCGCATTCTCTACTATGATGATTGCTTGATTTGTTGCTTCAGCCGCTGTTCCATCTCTTTCAGCTGGCTGGCTGCACCGGCGTCCAAAGGTAGGGCCGACGCGTCGCGAACCGCCTGCAGCGCGAGCTCATAGTGTTCCATCTCGCCATAGGCGATCGCCAGCCATACCTGCGCATCCAGTGACAAAGGATCGAGCTCCACGGCGCGCTTGAGCATGCGGGATGCCGGCTCGGCCGCGGTTTTCCGCTTGCCGCCCGCTGTCTCCACCAGCCGTTTGGCCATTTGAGTCAGTTCCATCGACTGCAGGCGGTCGTAATGCAATTTATATTCGTCCTGCACCGGCTCCAGGGCTACTGCCAGTCGCGCATGTTGTAGCGCCTTATCCAGCTGCCCGCTCCGGGCGCAGGTGATCGAGTACCGATAATGGATGTCCGCGTGATCCGGCTGAACGTCCAGCGCCTGCTCGAACCAGTACAGCGCCTGCGCAAAGTCGTTTTCGTAGATGCTTCGGTAAGCTCTTTGCAAATAGTCCTCCGCCTTCATGTGCTATCCCCCTTTGCTGTAGGGATGATCATACTAACAGCATATGAAGGATGGGGCTATTCGGTGTCCTTTTTCGTCCATCGGTCCTTATCGCGGGTCGCGAATTTATGCATGACCTGATCGTGGGCCTCGGTCAGATTAATGCCAAGCGAATTGGCGAAGCATATCGTAATGAACAGAATATCGCCTAACTCCAATTCGATGGAATTGTCCGGTTCGTCTTTCTTCTTTGGTTTTTCGCCAAAAGTATGGTTGACCTCGCGGGCCAGCTCGCCGACTTCCTCCGCCATTCGGGCCAGCATGGTTAGCGGGCTGAAATACCCCTCTTTAAACTGCGAGATGTAACGGTCTACTTCGCGCTGCATTTCCGCGAGAGATTTCTCTTTGTCTGCATCCAAGCGCCGATCCCTCCGCTTATTGTCCCGTTTTTCCCTATGTTATCGTAAGTAGGTGACGAAAACAAATCATTTTTTAATCGGCACGGAAAAAGGTATACTAGGAGAGGCAGATCTATCCAATAGCCAATTCAGCGCACCATCTACATAAATTCTGTTAGGGACAGGTGAGGTTTTTTCATGGCTTCGAGCAAATTTTCCGGAATTCTCAAAACGCTGCTGCCGATCTTGCTGGGTACGGCGATCTATGCGTTTGGACTTCTTTATTTTATCTTACCCAACCATTTGATGGAAGGCGGGGTCACCGGCGTAACGCTGCTGCTGAATTATGCGTTTGGCATCTCGCCTTCGCTATCCAACCTGCTGCTTAACATTCCGTTGTTTCTATTAGGCTGGAAAATCCTCGGCGGACGGCAAATCATCTGGACCGGGATCGGAATCGGCTCGCTGACTTTCTTCTTATGGTTGTTCGAGCGGATGATCAAAGGAGGCTGGATCCTTCCATTTGAGACGCAAACGGATTATATCCTCGTATCGTTATATGCGGGGGTAACGCTGGGAGCCGGGCTGGGGATCGTGTTCCGTTTTGGCGGCACGACGGGGGGATCGGACATCGTGGCTCGGATTCTCGGACGCAAATACGGCTTCAGCATGGGACAGGTCATCTTGACGCTGGACATCGTCATTATCGGATTGTCGCTCTTCTATATTAGGAAGGAAAATATTTTGTATACGCTCGTGGCCGTATTTATCGCTTCCAAAGTGATCGACTTTATTCAGGAAGGCGCGTATTCCGCCAAAGCGTTTACGATCATCAGCGATCATGCGCCGGCGATTGCCGACATCATTACGAAGGAAATGGATCGCGGCGTGACGCTGATTCCGGCGATCGGCGCTTACTCCAAGCAAGCGAAGCATATGGCTTACTGCGTCGTGTCGCGACAGGAGATCCGGCGGCTGCAGTCCATCGCCAAATCGGTCGATCCGCAGGCGTTTATCATCATCAGCGACGTGCATGACGTCCATGGGGAAGGGTTCAAAGAGGATTGAGATTAACCCCCTGCAAGCATGACAAAAAGCAGAAAGGCTAAGGGATTCCCTTGTCTCTCTGCTTTTTTTGATATGCCCCTAGATATGATAGCGGTAAAATAGTTCCTCACTATCACCTACAGCCGGTATCGGTGGGCGTCCTCCTCCCGGCGCTTCTCCCGCACGGCGGAGACCGTTTGCGAAGCACGATACTTGCGGATGCCCGTATAGGTTAAGGCGAGCACGATCCAAAGCCCGATCAGGCCGCTCCAATACCAGGGGTTTTCGAAGCCGGTGATCGGCAGAAAGACGGGCTCGTCTCCCCGGCGGCCAAACAATCCTTTAAGTGCGCCCTCCCCCTGAACGATGGCCCCTTTCAGCGCCGCTTCGTCCCAGGTCTGTTCGTTGCTCAACCGACCGGCGTAGGACAACCAAGAATCGAACCGGTTGACTTCGGACGCCGGACGCCGGATCACCGCAGCCGGACGAATCACTTCGTAATGGTCTTGCAGAGCCTGAAACGCCTTGCGCACCTCCGCCGGTTTCCCGCCGGCGCGCGCCTGGTTCATCTGCCGCAGGTTATCAGCCATCACTTTATAATATTGCTGCCATAAGGCCTTATCCGGATGCAGCAGGCTGTTTACCGCCAGCCGCAAGCGGGCCGAGGAAAACGCCCACTCCTCCGGCCGGACCTCGGCTCTTGCCAACGTTTCCTTGGTGTCCATGATCGTTTCAGCCAAAGCATGGATCCCTTCCACCGACGTCAATCCCTTGAAGGTTACGCCCTCCAAAGCCCCGATCAACGATTCCATATCGGCCAGCGCCTCCTGGGTACTTCCCTGCTGCATGTGCTCGTACAACCGTTCCGAGGCGGATTCGAGCTGGCTCAGCCGCTCGCTGCGCTCCTGCTCGGATAAGGCAGGCGCGCTTGCCGATGATGTTCCTGCCTTGCCAGCAGCCCCTGCGCTTCCGTTCTCTTCCGGTTGAGCCAAAGCCGCCGTGCTCCAGATCAGCATCACGGCAAGCAGAATCAGCGCGGCCGCCGTCCCTTTCATCCAAATTCTACTCACGGACATCCCCTCCCTACCATCATGGTATGGCAGGCTGTCCTACGTTAGAACCTTGCTCTTAAGCACGTTTGGCCCGTTTCAACGCTAGCCATCCGGCGGCGACGCTGGCAAACGTCAAGACCACGGTAAAGACCGCAACTCCGGACACGTCGTCCCATAACGTCTCCGGCAACCACGGGTACACCTCGTACGTATAGTCCACCGTATCATTAAGCAACGTCCAGGCTCCGGCTCCAAGCAGCATCAACGGACCGAACTTGTACAATCGGACGAATAGCAGCGACTCCACGGCCATTGCCAAATGGGAGGTGACCAGCATCCAGTCCTGCCATACGAGCTCCCCGCCCTGATACGCTCCGGCGAAGATCATCGACACGGCCCACACGCCATATTTCACGCTTGTAACGACGGCTAGTCCCTCGATCAAGGTGCGAAGTCGATAATACTTCCCGAGCTTTCCCGGGAACAACAGGAATAACAAGCTTAACGTAAAAAACAAACTCGCCGTCGGACTGTCCGGTACGAAGACGATTTGCCAATGCGGGTGATTTCGCCAAGTATCCGCGAGCTGGGCGTCATACCAGATGTAGCCGTAAGCCGTTCCCAGCAGATTACATACGAACAAGGCCCAGAGGATGATGCGGGAGGATAGAAACGATGTGCTCCAAAGATCCGATAATTTCAACGCGATATCCCTCATTTTCACGAAAATGGCGCCGAGAACACGCACGTTCCTCGCCAATCCGGCGCGCAAGCTTAAAAAACCTGACCGCATCACGATCAGGTTTTCCCATTACATTCTATTTTACTGTTCCGCTTTTTGTTTCGCAAGCCATTCGGCCAAGTGGTCGATATCCTGATCCGTCAGGCCGGCATTGATCGCCGTAGTGTACATCTCAGGCATCTTGCCGTTATAGCCTTCTTTAATGATGGAAAGAATCGCTTCCTTGTCATGCTTGTCGCCGACTCCGCGCAGCGATGGTCCGCCCGCCCCTTTCAGGTCCGCGGCATGGCACGATACGCAAGTGGCTTTCTTGTACAGCTCCATCGCCGGATCGTCTTTGTCCACGATGGCGACTTCTTCCTGGGATTTCGCATTGGATGTCGGCAAGCCTTTTTCCCGGTTCTCGCGGGCTTTCTCTTCCCGCTGAATATGTTCCGGAACTTGACCCGTCGCTTCCAGTTCATGCTGGTAATGCGTCCAAGCGAAGTTCGTCAAATAGACGACCGCGGCAATCGACAGCAACATCAGCGACGAAGCAATCGGACGTTTATAGAAACGGCGTTCCTTGCCCCGATCGAGGAAAGGCGCAAGCAACAACCCGCCGAACATGACGCCCGGTATCCCCATGGTACCCAGCACGACGTAGTCGCCGGAGGCATACGGATATTTCAAATATTGATACAGAAACAGGAAGTACCAGTCCGGCATCGGAATAACCGAAGCGGTCGGATTGGCCGGGAAGCCAAGCGGAGCCGGTTCGGAAATGGTCAGCACAAGGAAGCCGACGAGCACGACGACGCCGACCATCCATTCCTTCAGCAAAAAGTTAGGAATGAACGCTTCCGACTTGCCGGGATAAGCCGTATAATCCGGCGGCGTGATAAAGCCTTTGCCCTTGCGGACGCGGGAATCGCCGACGAACACGACTTTTTCCTTAGAATTGTCATGATGAGCCATGTCCTTTTTGCCCCCCTTCTCTTATAGAGGTAGTTCAAAACATCATCTTTTGATCACGATGGAGCCAAAACGAAGACTCGACGTCGAATCGTTTCGTTAACATCGTTTCTTACAACGGGCCGGAAATCCCTTGTCTGCGGATCATGATAAAGTGACCCACCAAGAGAATCAGCAATACCGCCGGAAGGAAGAACACGTGAATGGCAAAGAACCGGGTTAACGTTTCCGCGCCTACGATCGAACCGCCCTGCAGCAGCTCCTTGATGATCGGGCCAAGCACCGGTACGGAGTTGGCGATTTCCAATGTGACCTTCGTGGCGAAATAAGCTTTGTTATCCCAAGGCAGCAGGTATCCCGTCAGGCCGAGACCGATCATGACGAAGAAAATCAGCATGCCGACAACCCAGTTCATTTCGCGCGGCGCTTTATAGGAACCGGTGAAGAACACGCGAAGCGTATGTAAGAACATCATTACGATAACCAAGCTTGCCCCCCAGTGGTGCATCCCGCGAACGATTTGGCCAAAGGCGACCTGCGTCTGCAAGTATTCCACGCTGGCATAGGCGTTAATAATATCGGGAACGTAATACATGGTCAGGAACATCCCCGACAAGATCTGGATGACCGTGATAAAAAACGTCAAGCCGCCGAAGCAATACACAAACGCGGAAAAGTGATGCGCCGGGTTAACGTGCTCCGGAACCTCGTGATCGGCCACATCGCGCCAGATCGGCGTGATATCAAGACGTTCGTCTATCCAGTTGTACACATTTTTAAACATCCGAATCTACGCCTCCTTATTTCACGATGGTGTTCGGGATAATATCCCCCAGATAAACCCAATCGTCCTTAATCATAACCTTGTACTCGTCAAGCGGCTTCGACGCGACCGCCAACTGCTTGCCTTCCTTGGTGTAATGCGCGCCATGGCAAGGGCAGTGGTATTCATCCGGAAAATTCGTGTCGTTATTCCAACCGACCGTACATCCCAAATGCTTACAAATCGGTGAAAGCGCATAAATATTTCCGCTCTCGTCTTTGCGAATCCAAGCCGTAAGGGAGGCCGTACTTAGGTACCAGCCGTCCTGCTGCTTGAGCTCGAACGAAAATTCCTGCGGTTCGCTGGTAATTTTGCTGACTTCCACAACTTTGACGAAGGTGCCTTCGCCTTTCTTGTGCAGAATCGGGTCAACCGCGAAACGAACCATAGGAAGCGTCACCCCACCCACCATGAATGCAGTGGCGCCCCCAAGCGTGTATGTAAGAAATTGCCGACGGGACATCTCTTTGCGAATAGGCGGTTTATGCGAGGATTCCTGCTGGTCATGCTGATTGCTCATATGTCTTCAACCCCCTTTGCCAAGCAATTGTTTCCGAACGTTTCAATGATAATTATCACAACATCGCGTAAGACATATTAATAATATATTAGCGTTTTGAGAGCGTCAAGAATTTGACACATTTTTTTGGCCGTCGAAAAGCCTGTCAGCCTTGAAATTGTCGATATTTTGTCACAATCAAAACCCCTTATCGGCTTGCCACATTTCTTGTACGGCCGCCTTCACTTGTCCTCCCGCCGCGCCCCCGGAATCCGCCGAGAACCCGCGTAACGTCACGATTAAATCAGCATCCGGAAGCTCCTCGCTATTCCACTCGAAGTCCGCTGAAACGACGATGGCATAAGCAAATCCGCTAGACTTGACATTTCGACACAGATCATTTACAAAGCGCGGCATCCCCTCTGTTTGATATTGGAAAGAAGGGTACGTGACCACTCTCCCTTTGAAAGGAATTTCCACCCAATCGAGGACATCCCTCAGTCTTTCCAACTTTTCCGTTACTTCATACGGTCGTTCCAGGCCGGTTAATCCCGTTACCGGAATGAGGCAGGTGTCCAAATATGGGCGCAGCTCTTCCCAGGCGGAAGCTTCGATTTCACTGAACTTCATGCGATAACCCCTTTTCCGAATCATGTCTTCCCATTATAAACAGGGTTTCTTGACAAATCCATCCTTCTTCCTATACTATCAATCTGTAATCCAGATCGTACTGTAATTTAGATTGATATGTGTTTCAGAGCGAATCGCAAACATCCATGAATTGAAGGAGGAGAAAGGATGAGCGGCAGCAAGAATGTTCCTATGCCAATCAACGCCGAGCAGAGCAAACTCCTCGAAAGCGCGTTGCGGATCAAGATCCTGAACGTATTGGCCAATGAACCCCATACCTCCAAGCAGGTCGCCGATCTACTGGGTAAAACCCCCGGAAACGTGCATTACCACATCCAGAAGCTGCATGACGGCGGGCTCTTGGACTTGGTTAAAACCCAGACGGTTGGCGGCGTTATCGAGAAGTATTACCGTTCCAAAACAACGTATTTCAAGCCCGACCAGTTCACGGAATTCAATTATGTTGATGGTGCTCCGCGATACCGGGCGGCAACGCGGTTGCTTCTATCCACGGACCAATATCAGGAATTTATCGGCGAATTGGATGCCCTGATACGTAAATGGGAAGCAAAGGACACCGATGGCGCCGAATACGGCGTATTATTCACCTTGGGGCGCGTACAGGACAGCGACGCAGGTTCCGAAGGATGACGAGGAGGGTTCCGTTTCTATGAATCTTGAAACTTCACAATTGGAAGACGATGCATCTAGGCAAGCGGCCCGGCCGGCCGACAAGCCTGGGGCCAGGAATCCGTTCGCAGGATTCGCCGAGCCGTTCCGAAAGTCCGAAGCGTTTCCCTATTTATGGCTCGGACAGCTCGTTTCTTTCCTCGGCAGCTCCGTTACTTTGGTCATTCTGCCGATCATCGTCTATTCCCTGACCGGCTCGTCGACCACGATGGGTTTGCTCATGGCTGCATACATGTTACCCAATATCATCATGTTGCCTATCTCCGGTACGCTGGTCGATCGCTATAATCGCACGAATCTGATGTTGCTGACGGACCTGCTTCGTTTTTCGGTCATGGGTGTCTTAGCCGTGCTTCTGTTTACGGACGACTTAACGATTCAATTGCTGTTTATCCTGGTCACGTCGTACGGCTTAATGGACGGCTTGTTCCAACCGGCTTACGCCGCCACGCGCGCCGCAGTTTTTACCCCGGATATCCGGAATTCGGCTAATGCGTTAACGCAGATCAGCAATCAGGCCGTACGTCTGATCGGACCTTCCCTGGGCGGCGTGCTGGTCACGTTCTTCTCGGCCGGCTGGGGGGTCGCCCTCGATGCCCTGACGTATGTCGTTTCCTTCCTATGCCTCTTCGGACTACGGAAGCTCGTTCCCTATCAACCGAAGGAAACCGGAAAAAGCGCGGGGATGAGCGCGGATTTCAAGGAAGGCTTGGCTGTGCTGAGAGCCAAACCATGGCTATGGATTACCATCTTGGCCTTTTCCTTAGTCAACATCTGCTTTGGTGCGATCATCACCGTGGTCATCCCCTGGTTATTCAAAATCCACCTGGACTTGAAACCGTATGTTTACGGCATCGCCGTGACCTGCTCAGGGATAGGTGCGATCGCAGCCGGCTTGCTGTTTGGAGCGAAGAAGCGCTGGCGGCACCGCGGCCTGTTTGCTTATGGCGGCGCCTTGTTGAGCGGGATTTCCCTGCTGCTGATGGCTACTGCCCCTGCGCCGGCTGTCCTATGCGTGCTCTTTGCCCTAGAGGGTTTCGGTTTGATGATGTTTGGCTTGATTTGGGAAACCAGCATGCAGGAGATGGTTCCCCAGGAAACGTTCGGCCGCGTGGCCAGCCTCGATATGCTGGGGTCGTTCGCCCTGCTCCCCATCGGATACATCGTTGTCGGTTGGCTTGCCGACTCCATCGGCGGCCTACAAACGATTGCGCTGTTTGCCTCGATCGGTACGTTAGCCGTCCTGGCCGTCATGTTTACCCCGGCCGTCCGCAACTACGATTAACCTCGGTTCACAAAAAAACCGTCCCATCCGTTCAACATCCTCGTGAACAGAAGGGGCGGTTTGCCTTTAGCGTTCTTCCAATGTTTTCAGTTCATCCGTCAGGAGCCGGAAGGCAACCTCATCGCCATTCGCCAAGGCGGTGTCGATCTCGTTGTAGATCTGTTCCGAGCGATGCTTCCGGAGCGCTTCGTCCCATATCATTTCCGCCGCCAATCCAAGCATTGCTTCATAAGTAACCTTCATCTGATCCATAGGATGCACCTCCAAACCATCGTTCAATGATCTCTTTGCGCCGTAGATGTCTTTGGATCGATCATCTAGGGGATTCTATATTCTTTTCCTTTGACCACGTAACTTTCCGTCGTCCGCCGCATGCGTTCTAAATCTTCCTCGTTCAATTCCCGTACGACTTTGGCAGGTGAGCCCAGGGAAAGAGTATAGGGTGGAATTGTCGTATTTTCCGTCACTAAAGAACCTGCTCCTACTAAAGCATATTCACCGATATCCGCGCCGTTTAGGACGATCGCCCCCATGCCGATTAATGTGCCCGTGCCTATGCGGCATCCATGGATCACGGCGGCATGTCCTACGGATACGTTGTCGCCCACGACCAAAGGCTGGGAAGCATTTACGTGTCCAATCACGCCGTCCTGCAGATTGGTGCGGTTGCCGATGACGATTTCCGCCAGATCGCCGCGAAGTACCGCATTAAACCAAATGCTTGACTCGTTGCCTATGCGGACGTCACCGATCAACTTGGCTCCTTCCGCTATAAATACGTTGCCGTCGATCTGAGGATATCTCCCTTGATATGGAATCAACACGCCTATCACTCTCCCTGCTTGAATTGCGAGTGATTGTACCAATTCAAGTCGCCCTCTGTCAACGGACCATAGTCCGCCCGCACGGCTCGCTTCGTCTAGGCCAAAGCATCTGCTGTAGAAGTGTATGTAAGTGCGTTGATCGCGGTTGCCAACGCTTAGGCCTTATGGATTTGCTGAACCGCCTGTTTGCCGAACGGGGAGGCCTGCACATACCGTTCGCGCTGCTCGTCTTCCCCGAAGCGCACCATGCCCAAATGGAGCATCATCTGCAAAATCCGCTCTTCGAAAATCGAAGCCGACGTGTCATAGAAGAACGGTTTAATGAGCACCTCGATTCTTTCAAACAGCGAGGGTACCGTCACCCAATCTTTCGAACAGGACACAATCCAGTAGACTAGAGACAGCAAGTTAGGAATGGGCCCTTTATATAATCTTAACCAGAAGCGGACGAACTGTATCATGGGCTCCTTGCGTTCTTCCGCCAGATAGGCTGCTCCCGCCTCCGTCAATTCCAGTCGATGGTTGGTCTCTTGAATGAGACGGGAATGATAGGCAAAGTCGTACAGCAGCGCAAACCGGTTCGGGTAATCCTTAAAACGGCGGCCGTACCCGAAACGCCATCCTTTGCCTACCAAACCCTCGGACACGTGCAGCGATTCCAGGATCTGTACCTGGTTTCTCCGATACATGATGCCTTCGCTGTTTAAGGGGATATCATGCCGGGAAACGTACTGCAGGAAGAGCAGCAGGTCGGCGGATAACATATCCGGCTCTTCCCGGTACATCGGCGGTTCGGCGGCAGCCGCCTTCACTTCGGCAAGAAACCGGCGTTCAAGAGCTTCCCGGAACCGTCGCTTCAAATCCTCGGGAACCTCGAACAGATAGCGGGTCTGCTGGGTCGTTCCGTTGAACAGCCAACCCTGCTGGCGAAAGCGGGTGATCATTTCCCGCGGGCTTTCCCGCTCCTTGGCATCTTCCGTAAAGCGCGAGCCCTGCGCGCAGGCGATCAGCTCCTCTAAGCTGAACTGACGGCGTCCGTCGAACAGCAGGGTGTTCAGGAA
This sequence comes from Paenibacillus timonensis, assembly GCF_022427145.1. GTDB lineage: Bacteria > Bacillota > Bacilli > Paenibacillales > Paenibacillaceae > Fontibacillus > Fontibacillus timonensis. The sequence continues at coordinate 47,256 of NZ_JAKSXN010000011.1, read as the reverse complement.
GCGCAAATCTTCCATGCTCATCCCGCCGATATGCCGCTCGATGAAATCGCGGCGGCCTACCGTCTGCAGAATGGATTGAATCAGTTCATGCTTCGAGTGCCCGCTGCATTCGCAGCGGTAATGGTCCGCTATTCTGCTAAGTTGACCGATATCGGCAAAAGTAAGCATATCCGCCAGATTCATAGTTTTACCGCCTCGCCGTTTTAATCCCATTATGGGAAGGTTTTCCGGCGTTTATTCCCGGTCTTTGAAATAAATCCCGAAAAATAGGCAAAAAAAATAAGCCGGCCTAAGCCGGTTTACTTCGGTTCCTTCACGCTTTCCTGCAAGTGGCGCGTGCAATTATATAAACGCAAGTCCCAGGATTGTTCTTTTCTCTCCAAAATGGATAAAGACAAGTTGCCGATCCGCTCCTGGCATTTCTCCTGGTACAAAGCAATATATAATTGGGCCAACAGGCCGCCATGCGATACGACCAACACATTGTTATCGGGGTAACGCTCTGCCAAATCGCTCATGAAGGACAAGGCCCGCTGACGGATCTCCTCGTCTTTTTCCTGCCCTAGCTCGTGCCGGTCCCAATCTTTCCCCCATAACGTTTCCCTTTCCACCAAGGTCATGCCCTCAACCTGGCCAAACGAACGTTCCATCAGCCGAGAATCGGGATCGTACAGCGGAATGCCCAACGTCTCGGCCAAGATCGCGCCGGTCTCCCGCGCCCGCGACAAGTTGCTCGTCAGGACGAAATCCCAGCGGTATTCGCCTTCTTCCTTCAATCTTTTGCCAAGCAGCCCGGCTTGTCGCCGCCCCTCATCGTTCAAGGGAATATCGCTTTGCCCTTGAATTCTTCCTATTGCGTTCCAATCGGTTAGTCCGTGGCGAATCAAACCAACGAGCATATTCATCCCCCTTTAGATGTAAAAAACGCCCCGCCCGCTCCAATAGCGGGAGAAGCGTTTTGCGAACTACGTTTATCTTTTGGTGCGGCGCAACCCTTTCCAGGAAAAGAGTGCCAGCAGCATCCCCGCCATGGACAGCACCATCCAGTATTGCGGATAGGCCGGGCCCATCTGCACGGCAAAAGGTTCTACGATTCCTCGCGAAACGCTAGGCAACGCGATCGAAAAATCCTCGTACCCCTCCGTCTCCGACTCGGCTGCCGCGACGGCGGTCGGAAGAATTCCGGTCATCGGCTCGGCCGCTTCCCGGTTCGACGATGTTTGATCCATCAGCAGGAAAACGAAGCTGCATAAGAAGATGGCCAGAAAACTAGCGGCCCAAAATACGACTCTCCGCCGGAAACGGCGGGTGACGCCGCGCTTGACGTCGGGAGCCAGCCATGGCGATTCGGCATAGATCCGATCCATCACCCGCCGGTTGACCGCCTCCGCCTGCTCTTCCGTCACTTCCAACGGTATGTACTGCAGCATGTCCAGGCTTTCTTCCCATTGCTGGTATTCGCCCGCGCAAGACTCGCAGCCCAAAAGATGCCGCTCCAGCATTAGCCGCTGAGGGTGTTGTTCGGGCAAGTCCCGTAACAATCCGAACAATTCTTGGGCCTCTCTACAATTCATCTGCTTTTCATCCCTTCGTAATGCTCGTAGATGGGTTCATAAAAGTAGGGTTCAAGCTGACTTTTTACACTGCTGCGCGCCCGGAACAACAGCGACTTCACGGCGCTGACGCTTTGTCCCAGAATATTCGCGATCTCCTGATAATCCAATTGATCGTATTCGCGCAAGATCAAAGCCGATCTTTGCTTCTCCGGCAGATTGTTGATGGCTTCTCTCACCATGCCCACTTTCTCGCTCCGCAATACCGCTTGCTCCGGAGCGACCTCGCTTGGAGCTACGGGAACGATCCCGCTTTCGTCCAAGGGGATGTTGCCGTTTCTTTGCTTACGGAGTTCGCTGAGCACCGTGTTACGGGCTATCGTGTACAGCCAGGTTGAGAAAGAAGCATCTACCTCTCTGAAGGAGTGCAAACTGCGAAATGCTTTATAGAACGTTTCCGAGCATAAATCTTCGGCAAGCAGCTCCATATGAGCGCTCTTTAACATGTGGTAAACGAAGGCCAATATCTTCCGCTGATACCTTCGCATCAACTCCGAATACAGCTCCGTATTGCCTTCCTTAATCTCGCGAATCATTTGGGAATCCGTCATTTGGGTGCGATCCTCCTCGCGCTTCCATGGGCCTTCTTCCCGTTCGATTCCAACACCAATTATTACCGAACAGGGTTAAAAAAGTTGCGGTGATCTATGTAACTTCGATAAAAAAATCCAATCGACATGAAAGCAAATTAACAGCGTAGCCAAACTTCGAGGATATTATACCACAGGAGTTGGATTTAAAAAAACATCGATTCACGCTTAATTCATGGCAAGCGACGATAAAATGCGAATTCTCCCTGCCAAACATCCCATAAATTGCCAGACCTTTGCCTATGTAGGCAAAGGTCTGGAGTGTATATAGAGATGGAGTTATGAAAGGGAATCAGCTGCAACGGCCGCGTATAAGCGCGTCGCCGATTCACGGACGTCAGGCGCCATCGTGACCGCGGAGATCACGGCGACGCCATCCGCCCCGGCGCGGACCACGTCGCTCGCCGTCTCCGCAGTGATGCCGCCGATGCCGACCAGCGGCAAGTCGATGCCCCGGGCGCGCAGCTCGCGGAGAATTTCCGGCCCTTGCGGCGCCTTGGCATCCGCTTTCGAGGCCGTGGGATAGATCGGCCCGATGCCGAGGTAATCGGCGCCGTGCCGCACGGCGGCCTCCGCTTCGGCGAACGTGTGCGCGGAGACGCCGAGGATGCGGTCGCCGATCCGGGCGCGGACCCGCGCGGCCGCCTCGTCCCCCTGGCCGACGTGAACGCCGTCGGCTCCGATCGCGAGAGCCAGTTCCACGTCATCATTAACGAGGAACGGCACGCCCCGCCGGCGGCAGGCGGCTTGCAGCTGGACGGCAAGCGCCCGCAGCGGCTCCCCCGAGAGCGCCCCCGGCCCTTTCTCGCGGAACTGCACCAGCGTGACGCCGCCGGCAAGCGCCTCTTCCAATACCCGCAGCGGCTCTTCCCGGCAGTTTACGCTGCCGAGGACGAGATACGTCCGCAGCAACTCGCGCATGCGTCCATCCGCAATGCGGCCGCTTCCGACGCCGCCGCTCACCGGGAAGCTCCTTGCAGCCGGCGATAGGCAAAATGGTTGGTCGGGCCGTGCCCTTGCCCCAGACCAAGCCCATGTTCAATCGCCGCCTGAATGAAGGCCCGTGCGATCCGCACCGCCTCCAGGGCCGGCGTTCCCTTGGCGAGCTCCGCCGTCAGCGCGGCCGAGAACGTGCAGCCCGTGCCATGCGTATGCGGTGTGGGAATCCGCTGCCCGATGAGCTCCGTGAAGGTCGCTCCGTCATAATACAAATCGACGATGCGATCGCCGGGATCGGCATCATGGCCGCCTTTGATGACGACCTGCCGCGACCCGTACGCGCAGATTCGCTTTGCCGCCTCGCGGCGATCCTCCATGCTGCGGATGGACCGGCCGGACAACACCTCCGCCTCAGGGAGGTTGGGCGTCACGATGCTGGCCAGCGGCAATAGCCGATCGCGCAGCGCCTGCACCGCTTCCGGCTGGAGCAAGGAAGCCCCGCCTTTGGCGACCATCACCGGGTCGACGACCACTTGGGTCCAGCCGAAAGCGCGGATTTGGGCGGCAACCGCCTCGATGATTTCGGCGCTGAACAGCATCCCCGTCTTCAGCGCATCCACGCCGAGGTCGGAGCCGACCGCCTCGATCTGCTCCGCCGCCGCTTCCGGCGGCAGCGGGTAGACGTTCGACACGCCTAGCGTGTTCTGAACCGTCACGGCGGTGATCGCCGACATTCCGTAAACGTCCAGTTCCTGGAACGTTTTGATGTCGGCCTGAATGCCGGCCCCGCCGCCGCTGTCCGACCCGGCGATCGTCAGCGCTCTGGCGATCCGGCTCATCCGACCCACCATCCGCCGGCGCCGGTCGCCTGCATTTCGCGCACCGCCGCGTGGCCCTTCAGCGAATGCGGATGCAGCTTCGCCAGCTCGTCGAGGAACGCGATCTGGAAGCTGCCCGGGCCGGCGGCGGCCGTGCGCTCGGCAGCGCGGGACGCGGCGGCGCCGTAGAACGCCAGCCCGGCGGTGCCGGCCAGCAGCAGGTCGCGCTCCACCGCGGCGAAAGCGCCCAGCACCGACGTGAGCAGGCAGCCCGTGCCGGTTACCTGGGTCAGCAGCGCATCCCCGCCGCTGACGATCCGGCACTGCAGCCCGTCGGTGATGACGTCTTCACGGCCGGTGATCGCCACGACCGTGTTCAGCGCCCGCGCGGCCCGTACCGCGAGATCAGCCGCCTCGCCGTCTGCGCTGTTACCGGCGTCAACGCCCTTGATCTCGCGGGACTCCCCGACGAGATGGGCGATTTCCGCCGCGTTGCCGCGCAGGAGCGACACCTTCACCTCGCGCAGGATGCGCAGGGCCGATTCGGTGCGGAAAGCGGTCGCTCCCGCGCCGACCGGGTCGAGCAGTACCGGCACGCCATGGGCGTTCGCCGACCGGCCGGCGAGGATCATCGCCTCGACCTGCGGCGTCGACAGCGTGCCGATGTTCAGGACGAGCGCGCCGGCGATTTTGGCCATTTCGGCCACCTCCTCCTGCGCGTAGGCCATGACCGGCGACGCGCCAAGCGCGTACAAACCGTTCGCCGTAAAATTCGTGACGACGACGTTGGTCATGTTATGAACGAGCGGTTTCGTGTTTTGAACTTTTTCCAGCACAGCGGACAGATCTTTTTCCAGCAAACTCATGAATTTCATCCTCTCTTTCGATCAGTTAATGGATTCCAGGAATTCATCAGCGACTCGCCGCGGAGTCCAGCCGATTCATTGGCATCGCAACTGGCCAGTCTTCCAGCCGATAGGCCATGTCCCAAAATAGATATTCCAATTGGCAGCTCTGCAGAAAATGCTCGGTCATCCTTTGGCGCTCCGCCGGATGAGCGGTTTCCGCCCATCGGTCCAATGCCCGGGCGAACTTCTCCGTTACGCCTCCCGAACGCTGGCCGTAGAAATGGATCCATTCATAGAATGGATGCTCCGGTGTCGGCTTCACTTCCTCCAGCAGCCTCTGCCCGATCTCCAGATAGGTCCACGGGCAAGGCAAAAGCACGGCGTAAATTTCACCCAAACTTCCTTCATGGGCCACCGTCAGCATATGGCGGATGTAATGATGCGCCGAAGGCGCGAGCGGATAGCCCTGCATCTCTTCAAATTTCACTCCGGCCACCCGGCAAAAATTCTGATGAGGGTGAATTTCACTGTTCAGAATGAAGTCGATCTGTTCATTGAACATCGCCATCTCCTCGCGGGTCCGGCTTTTGGAAACCGCGATCCCGTAAATCCGCATGTAGGCGTTCAAATATTCGTAATCCTGCTTGACGTAATGAATAAGCTGTTCTCTCCCCAGTTGACCGCTAGCGATGCCTTTGACGAACGGATGATCGAAGATTGCTTGATAAATCTCGTCCGCTTGACGGCGCAGCTCCTGCGAAAACCCCATCGTCTCCACCTCCCTTAATGATTGGCTTTGAAAGGAAATCCCCTGAGAGGCTACGACAACGACCGGTCGAAGAGCGCAAAAAAGCCGCTCCGTAGAGGGAGCGGCTGGATCAAGCCCAAGGCTGACCGGCAATCGGCAGCCTAAGCGCAATTCACATGGGGCCGGCTCCACTTTCCTACGCTAGTATGAACTAGATCAGGTTCAAAGGGTCCAAGATGGTCTCTTGTCTCAGCCGAATACGGCGCCCCTAGTGGATTTCCTATGCAATTCATCTATTACTCTACCGATCCCTGCCTGGATTGTCAATCCCGTCCAGCGAAAGATAGTTGGATTGCCAACGTCTCCCGTCTACACCAACTGTGCCCGGTTTCATAGCATAAATAACAGGGAACGTTTCCGACCCGTTCCCCATGACCTGCAACCGGACTCCATCAAGTTAAGGAAGGTTAAGCCATGAACTCAGCCGGAAAAAACAAGTCCTCGTCCTCCAGCAAGAAAAACGGCAAAAAGGGCGGTTTCCGGCCCAAAACCCCGGAATACACCGTAGCCGCGCTGCTGCTCTCCGGCAAACTTCGCGTGGATTCCGTCCAGTTATACCGCAACGCGACTATGTTCGTCTCCCTGGTCGGCGAATACAAAACGATCAGCAGCGACGCGAACGCCGACAAACTGCTGAACTTCCTCAACGAAAACGGAGATATGACGATTAACGACATCATCAACGCCATGAAGAAAAAAGCGGACAATTCCTCTTGAACCGGTTCGTTCTGCCGAACGGATGGTGAGAGGGAGGATACGACTTGATCAAAACCACTTGATCCTAACCACGATACGGGGGTTTGCCAAAAATGAGCGAGTTTGACGGCGAGGGTTTCTCGGAACTGATCGTAATCATCATCCTGGTGGTCCTGTTTTTCTACGGTTCAAACGATATTGAAACGCTGACGGGCGCTCCGACTTCCGATTAACCGGCGGAGGCGCCCGTACTGCGCTTTCTCGTTATTTCAACTGCAGGCGGATCGTTTTGATTTCATAAGGCGACACCGCCAGCTCGGGCTCCTCGGCTGAGGAGGCTTCTCCGAACGGTCGTTCCATCAGGTCGGTTTCCTGCCAGGAAGCCACGGGCACTTCGAAATGCAAATGGACGCGGCCCCGGCCTCCCTTGTATTCATGGAAACGGACAATCAGGTCGTCGCCGTCTTCCGCTTTTTTCACGGTATCGATGACGACGTCCGCACTGCCGCTGGCATGAAGCAGCGAGAACGACGGCGCGTGGGCCGCCCGTCCAGGCGTGGCGTACACCGGTTGATTCAGCAATGCCGCGGCCTGTACCGTGCCGCCTTCGGACCAATGCCCCTCATGCGGATACAGGGCATACGTAAATTCATGCTCGCCGCGATCGGCTTGCGGATCCGGATAAGTTGCCGATTTCAGCAACGACAGGCGAATCACATTGTCCTTGATGTCATGGCCGTATTTGCAATCATTCAGCAGACTGACCCCATACCCGTGCTCCGACAAATCGACCCATTGATGACCCACCGTTTCAAACCGGGCTAGATCCCAAGACGTATTCCAGTGCGTCGGCCGCTTGACGTTGCCGAACTGGATATCGTAGGTGGCTTCCGTCGCCCGCACGTCTACCGGAAAAGCGACCTTCAGCAGCTGCTGGCGTTCCTGCCAGTCGACCCGGGTGCGGAAATCAATCCTCCGGTTGTCGGCGTACAGGATCATCTGTTGGCGAATCGTCGAGCTCATGTACGTCCAGGCAAAAGAAACGACGGCTCGCAGCTCGCCTGTCGCGACCTCGCATTCCTGAAGCTGCTCCACCTCGCGCTGCTTCTCCTGATAGAAGACATCGATGTCCCAAGCCTCAAACATCTTCGGCTTATCTTCAAACACCTGCAGCACGTTGCCCCGTTCCCCGGAGGCAAGCACCTCGCGGCCGGCGGCGCGGTCATAAATGGAGATGAGTTGTCCGCGGTCATTCCACTCGATATCATAAATCGGAGTTTCGATCCCGTTTGACCGTACGATAAACGGTTCGCTTGCGGCAGGATCCGCCTGCCCGTCCTTACTGCGCTGGATCGTCACATAACCGAGCGGGGGCACATTTTCTACCTTCACCCAAACGGTCGTCCCGTCGAACTCGGATTTTAGCTCTACGCCGCCCGCTTGGACCCACTTTGATCCTTCATCTTGCCCCTCCAAGGCAACCAAACCGCTAAAGGACCAGGAGGACGGATTCCACACGGTATACGATTCTCCCGCGTCGTTCGTCAAGGCTTGAATGGCTTGCTCGCGGCAGGACTCCAGCAACGATTCGGCCTGCGCGTACTCCAGCTTGGAATCACGGTACACCTCCGGAATGGACGAGCCCGGTATGATGTCATGGAACTGGTTGCGCAGGATCGTTTTCCAGCTTTCGTCCAGCTTCGCTTTCGGGTAGGCCTCCCAGTTTCCTCCCGCAAGCAGCACCTGCAGGCTGAGCAGCCATTCGGTGTCCCGGGACAACAGTTCCAGCTTGCGGTTCATCTTTTTGTTGTACGCTTGGCTGGTATAGGTTCCTCTATGGTATTCCAGGTACAGCTCGCCGTCCCAGGTATGGACGTAACGGTCCGCCGCTGCAACGGTCTCATGCAGCTTGGCGAAGTAATCATCCGCCCGGCCGGTCGTCACGCGCGGTAGGCCCGGCATTTCGTCGAGCCGCCGTCGCATCTCCAAATGCTCGCGGTTGACGCCGCCGCCTCCGTCGCCGTAACCGTAGGAGAGCAAAAGCTCTTTGTTCACCTCTTTGTCGCGATACGTCTCCCAAATGCCCTGCACGCTGGACGCCTCGATATTCCCGTTATAGGTATACCACCAGAAACTGCCGTCCTGCGGCGTCGTGATGAAATGGGTCAGCACCTCGCTGCCGTCGATGCCGCGCCATTGGAATGTATCATGCGGCATGCGGTTGTACTGGTTCCAGCTGATTTTCGTCGTCATGAACGTATCGATGCCCGACTTGCGCAAAATCTGCGGCAAGGCCCAGCTGTAGCCAAATACGTCCGGAAGCCATAAATAGGTGCATTCCTGGCCGAATTCATCTCGCAAAAACCGCGTTCCGTACAGCAGCTGCCGCACCAGCGATTCCCCGCTCGTCAAATTGCAGTCCGCCTCCAGCCACATGCCGCCGGCCGCTTCCCAACGCCCTTCCTTGACGCGTTCCTTGATCTGTTCAAAGAGTTCCGGATAATCCTGCTTGATATATTCGTAAAGCTGCGGCTGCGTCTGCAGGAACACGTATTCCGGGAACATCTCCATCAAGCGCAGCACGGTGCTGAAGCTGCGGGCCGCTTTTTCCCGGGTATGCTTCAGCCGCCACAACCAGGCGACGTCGATATGCGTATGCCCGATGCATTGGACCGTGACCGGCGACGTCTTCTTCATTCCCGCCACCGCTTGGGTCAATTGTTCCTCGGCTTCCGTCAGCGACGCATAAAACGCTTCTGAGCCCGGATAGGACCAATCGATCCGCAGGAACGCGCGATCCAGCGCCGTTAACAGATCAGTCCGCTCCGGCGCGTTTGCCGGCAGCACCTCCACTGTCTGCATGACCGCTCGGGCCGTATAATACAAGCGATCGACCGTCCCGTCGAGCCAAGCGATCTCCGCCCGTTTGACCCGGTGCTCCTGTACTTGCGGCTTCCCGCCGCCCTCCAGCCCGGACCATAAACGAAATTGCAGCTTCACCTTGGTGCCGATAGCCGGTTCCGGGAAAAACACCTCCTGGTGATTCATGTCCACGCCTTGGAACGGTTCGCCGTTCACGTACAGGAGCGACTCGAACCCGGAGTTGTTCCCTCCGCCCGTTTTGCCGAAGTCGAACACGCCGACGATCTGGCGCCCTTTCCATGCGGCCGGTATTTCGACTTCCGTCTCCAGCCATAAGTAAAGATCGCGGCCTTCCCAGCGTTCCCCCGCCTGCATCGTGGACCATGGCCCCTCTTTGGGTGGTCTGGCGCCGATGCGCCCTTCCTCGTCCACTTGTGCGCGAAACGCTTCGATCGGCTGGGCATCGCGGTAACGAAATGCTTCCAGCTCGCGAATCCGCGCGTTTAATTTCTCTTCCGTCCAGAACATCGTATCGGGTACCTCCCTGATTGAGTGTGCCTACCCCCTCATTTTCCGTTTCCGTCCCGGCGAAGTAAATTACTTATCCTCATCAATTTTTGTCCTATTATGATATGATGGAACCAAGACTACCAAAGGAGCCCCTGCCCATGGATTTGAAAAAATGGCGTAACGAACTGGCGCCCGTACTGAACGGAATCTGCGGCGAAATCGCGGTTGGCGATGCCGTCATCGATTGGGTCGATATCGTGATAGAACAAACCGGCGGTTCCGGAAGATGCCCGCCCCACGCCCACACGTGGTATGAATTTAACTACGTATTGTCCGGCCGGATGCAAACCCGCTTCATCGACCAGGACGTGATGGTGTACGCGGGCGAATTTTTTCTCATCCCGCCGGGAATGACGCATGCTCATGACTATTCCCGCGAAGATCCGCATGAGGGCATTTGCCTGCGGTGGCGGTTTCGGCCTTATCCAGGCGCGGCAGAGTCCAAAGATGGGGCAACGGCAGCGTCAACGGCAGTGGACGAGAGCTTTCACCGGCGCCTCGCCCTGCTCAAGGAATGGCCCCCCGGCGCATACCGTGACGAATACGGCATCCGTTCGTTGTTGCTTCAATTTTTTGCCGAAGCGGAGTGCGGGCGATCGCCTTTTTATCAACGGTTACTGCTGGTGCAGTTGCTGGAGGTCTTATCCGGCGTGACTGCCGCACGACAGGCCGTTTCCGCCTCGGAACCGTTGCAAGCTCAAGACGCGCTGCTCCGCAAGGTTGAGGTTTACTTGGAGGACTTTCGCGGGGACCGGCTGAACGTGGAAGCCTTGGCGGCCTCCCTGCATATGAGCTACGGCCATCTGTCCCGTTTATACAAACAAAAAACCGGCCGGACCCTGATCGAGGAGATGAACCGGATCCGGCTGTCCAAAGCCTGCGAACTGCTGAAGCAGCCTTCCTTGCTCATTAAGGAAGTCGCCGAACAAGCCGGTTTCCCCGACATTTATTATTTCAGCAAAGCGTTCAAGAAGAAGTACGGCGTCAGCCCGATCACCTTTCGCAAGCAGCAACTTAACCTTGTGAAGTAGCGGGTAGCGGGTAGCTTGTAACGAGTGACAGAGGTGGTGGGTGGCTGATTGGGGAAAGGGAGCCGGCTGGAATTCAGGCGACAGGTGACCGAAGGAACCGGTGCTGAGATGCGTTTACTTTTGGACCGATGAATGAATGGACACGGCGGCGATGAATGATGGATTAAGTTTGGTACCAGGCAGCAGGCTTGTTGTGGCGTCGATAAGGAAACGGTTTTGATGGAGAGTAACTGGTTTTAGGGGAGAGTAACAGGATTGATGGAGAGTAGCTGGTTTGGTGGAGAGGAACAGCATTGATGGAGAGTAGCTGGTTTGGTGGAGAGGAACTGGATTGATGGAGAGTAGCTGGTTTGGTGGAGAGGAACTGGATTGATGGAGAGTAGCTGGTATTGCAGTGAGTAACTGGATATGGTGAAGAGTAACAGCATTTTTATGGAGAGTAGCTGGTTTGGTGGCGAGTAGCTAGGTTTGGGTGGCGGCATTACCGTAGTCATTCGAAGTCCCCTTGCCAAGTTGCTCAAATATGTTCGATTTTTCATATATAATTAGTCTCCAACGCCATAAAGTACGAAATGTATTCGATATTTCATACATAATAACGCCCTTCCCCCTCCTGTGTCCCGAATAAGCATGAAATTTCATATATAATCGGCCGAAATGGGCAGAAATGGACGAAATCTATTCGATATATCGCATAGATTACTTGCCTGCAGCGCAAAAAGACAAAAAAAAGACCGCTTCTTTCGAAGCGGTCCTTGCTCACTCACGAGCAAGAAGTTATTGGATAGGAGTGGAGAGAAACCATACTGTACTTTTATTATATGTATACGTTTTCATTCTGTCAACAACTTTTTTTAGCGCTTACATTATTCGGTGTAACGGCATTTTGGCCCTTGCCTACACGAGCGGTCGAGGCCATGAATGATCAAGTTACTCCACTCCGCTCACAAGCTACCTCGAAGGTTCCTTCGCCATCGCGACGGATTACTAACGGAACGTAGCGACCTTATTTCTCCATTTCCCGACGATTTCCCGCTGTAACGGAACCCAGAGGCCTTATTCCACAATTATGACCGCTACTTCATATCATAAATCCCAAATAAGGTCTCCTCGTTCCGTTAGAATAAGAAAAGGCCTGTATACGCGCGAATAACGTCTCTAGGTTCCGTTAAATATCGAAAGCAGGTTAAAAATAGCGCAAGGCCCGGCTGAATCCAAGATTCGACGCCGGGCCCTCCCCTTTTGATTCCGCTTCGTGATCTAAAGCCGAATTAAGAATCACCTTGTTAAACGTAGACGGTGTGGCCTAGGGATTGGAGGTGCGCTTTCGCCCTCTCCATCTCCCCTTCCTGACGGAAGGACAGGCGCAGCACGCCCGGAACGTCCTCGCGGCTCTCGATGATCTGCATGTTGCTCAGGTTGATGTGGCGAAGACCCAGTTCGGTCGCGATTTGTCCGATGATCCCCGGCGTGTCCGGTACGTCGATGTAGATGTCGAACAACGAGGTGATCGCACCCTTACGCCGCTCCGGCAGCTCGCTGCGGAACTGGTTCGCTTTTTGGAACGAGGCCTCGATCCCTTCCCCGTTCTGATCCTCGAGCAGCGAGATGAAGCCATCGATCTCGCGGTTCCAATCCTTCAGCAGGCCAAGCAGCACTTCACGGTTGCTGAGCAAGATGTCCCGCCAGATCACCGGGTCGCTGGAGGCGATCCGCGTAATGTCGCGGAAACCGCCGGCCGCTAACATCCGGTATAACCCGTTGCCGTCGTTGTAATCGCGCACCTGGTTCACCAACGCAACCGCGATGATATGCGGCAGATGGCTGATCGCCCCGACGATTTCATCATGCATCACCGGATCGACGCGGACGATTTGCGCTTTGGTATGCGTCAGCAACCGCTCCAGGCGCTGGTAAGCCTCCTCCGGCACGTCGGGCGACGGCGTCAGCACATAATAAGCGTTCTCGAACAAGAGCGTAGAGGCGGCCTCCACGCCGGAACGCTCCGAGCCGGCCATCGGATGGCCGCCGATGAAATGCACGCCCGGCCGAGCGATTCTCGCCGCGCAAGCGGCGACTGCCGCCTTCGTGCTGCCCACGTCGGTCACGATACAGCCCGGCTTCAGCGCGAGCCCGTTCAGCTTCTGCAGGTAATCCTCCAGCATACCCACCGGCACGCACAAAAAAATAAAGTCGGCATCCGCCGCCGCCTCTTCCATGGACAGAGTCACGGCGTCAACGACGCCGCGCTCCTCGATGCGCTTCAGGGATTCCGGACGGTGGGCGTGGCCGATGACCGTGATCCCCGGCTTGCCTTTCAGGCACAACGCCAAGGAACCCCCGATCAAACCAACGCCAAAAATGGCAATTTTCGTTGTCATGATTTCTCACTCATTTTCTGCGAATAAATTGTGGGATTAGACCCGGGTTGCCGATTTGCCAAGCACCTGCTCCAAGGCGGTCACGAATTTGGCGTTTTGTTCCGCCGACCCAACGGTCACCCGCACCGAATTCGGATATTTCGGGAAGCCGGCTCGTACGATGATGCCGAGCTGCAGCAGCGACCCAAACATTTCACCGGCCGGACGCTGGACGTCGACCATAATGAAATTGCCGTGCGCCGGGAAATACGTAAGTCCCAGCCGTTCGAATTCATTGTACAGATAGGCGATCCCTTCGCGGTTTTTGGCACGGCAATCGGTCACGAAATCCTGATCGGCCAAAGCCGCTTTGGCCGCCGCTTGCCCGATTCGCGAAGTGTTAAACGGCTCCCGCACCTGGTTGATCAGCTTGATGACCGCCGGCTGGCCAACGCCATAGCCGATGCGCAGCGAGGCAAGTCCGTAAATTTTGGAGAATGTACGAAGCACCACCAGGTTCGGATATTGGCTTAACAAAGCGATCCCGTTCGTATAAGACGAATCGGTGACATACTCCGCATACGCTTCATCCAATACGACCAGCACATGTCCCGGCACCCGGTCCAGAAAAGAGACCAGCTCGGCATGAGGCACGATCGTCCCGGTCGGATTGTTGGGATTGCAAATCCAAACGACCTTCGTTTTGTCCCCGATCCGAGCGAGCATCCCTTCCAAATCGTGGGTGCCTTCCTTGAGCGGCACCTCGATGCTGACGGCGCCTTCGATGTCGGCATTGCTTTTGTACACGCTGAACGTTTGATCCGCCATCAACGTCTCATCGCCGGGCTGGAAAAAAGCGCGGGCGATCAAAGCGATAATTTCGTCCGAACCGCAGCCGAAAATGATTTGCTCCTTCCCGACGCCAAGCCGTCCGGCCAACGCTTCGGTCAACTCCGCGGCGCTGCCGTCGGGATACAGGCTCAGGTTCGCCAGTTCCTGTTCGATGGCGGCGCGGACGCGCGGCGAACAGCCATAAGGATTCTCGTTGGAAGCCAGCTTGATGACTTCCTCGAGCCCAAGCTCCTTCTTTACTTCTTCAATCGGTTTACCGGGTTGATACACCGGCAGATTGACGATCTGGGGTTTCGGCAACATGTATGGTTTCCTCCCTCAATTGACTTGTTGTGCAGTTCCCAAAAATCTATAATCTCAATTTTGCCACAAAGTCGCGAATTTGCAACAATCCTTGGTCCCGGGTTGAAGTCTGGGCCAACAGCGGCAAGCTTTCTTCGATCTTGCGCACGATCGCGCTGCCGACGACCGCCCCGTCGCAGATTGCCGCAAACCGCTCGACCTGCTCGCGGCTCGAGATGCCGAACCCGACGGCGACGGGCAAATCCGTCTGCGCTTTAACGGAGGCGATAAATTCGTCGACGCTGGCGTGGAACGAAGCCCGTTCTCCGGTCACGCCCAGCGAGGACACGCAGTACACGAATCCGCGGGCACGCTCCAAGATCCGTGCGATCCGGCCGCTGGACGTTGGCGCCACAAGCGGAATCAGCTTGACGCCGGCCGCATCCGCCATGCCCAGAACCTCTTCCGCTTCTTCGTACGGCAGATCCGGTATGATTAAGCCGCTGATTCCCGCATCCTTCAACTCGGCAAAAAAACGTTCCGATCCCATTTGCAAAACGGGATTGTAATAAGTAAACAAGACGAATGGAAGGCGGATGCCCCGTTCCCGGGCTTTGGCGGCCGTCCGGATGCAGGAAGCGACCGTAATGCCATGGACAAGGGCACGTTCCGATGCCCGTTGAATGACCGGTCCGTCCGCCAGCGGATCGGAATACGGTACGCCCAGCTCCACTACGTCGGCACCGGCCTCTTCCAGGACCGCCAAGATGTCGAACGTCGTCTCGGGATCCGGATCTCCGACGGTCACGAACGGAATCAAGGCCGTTTTCCCCGCCGCTTTCAGCTTCGCAAACGTGTCATCAAGCAAATTGTGCGCTGGTTGACTCATACCGTTTCCCCGCCTTCCGTATACGCCATAATCGACTCCACGTCTTTATCCCCGCGGCCCGACAAGCAGATGACGATAACTTCGCCGCGGCTCATGGCCGGGGCCATCTTCACGACTTGCGCCACCGCGTGCGCCGACTCCAGCGCCGGAATGATCCCTTCGGTCCGGCTCAGCAGTTGGAGCGCATCCAACGCTTCGCGGTCGGTGATCGGGTAGTATTTCGCGCGTTCGATATCCTTCAGATAAGAGTGCTCCGGACCGATCCCCGGATAATCCAGGCCTGCCGAAATCGAATGGGCCGGCAGCACTTGACCGTAAGCGTCCTGCAGCAGATAACTCATCGAACCCTGGAAGACGCCTTTCGTGCCTTTGGTCATCGTGGCGGCATGGAATTCGGTATCGACGCCTTTGCCGGCCGCTTCCACGCCCACGAGACGAACATCCTGATCCTCGATGAACGGATAAAACATGCCGATCGCATTGCTGCCGCCGCCTACCGCTGCGACGAGCATATCCGGCAATCGGCCTTCGGCCCGTAAAATCTGCTCCCGCGTTTCATCGCCGATCACGCGTTGGAAGTTCCGCACCATCATCGGGTACGGATGCGGCCCGGTGGCCGACCCTAAAATATAAAAAGTATCATGCACATTGCTGACCCAATAACGCAACGCTTCGTTGCAGGCATCCTTCAGCGTGCGCGTGCCGGACATGACCGGAACGACCTCGGCACCGAGCAGCTTCATCCTAAACACGTTAAGCTGCTGCCGCTTCGTATCCTCCTCGCCCATGAACACCTTGCATTCGAGACCCAGCAGAGCGGCTACGGTGGCGGTGGCCACGCCGTGTTGGCCGGCGCCGGTTTCGGCGATGACTTTCTGCTTGCCCATTCGCTTAGCCAGAATCCCCTGCCCGATCGCATTGTTGATTTTATGGGCGCCGGTATGGTTCAAATCCTCGCGTTTCAGGTAGATTTTCGCTCCGCCCAAATGCTCCGTCAGGCGTTCCGCGTAATAAAGCGGCGTCTCCCGCCCGGAGTACTGCTTCAGCAAATAGGCGATCTCCGCTTGAAACTCGGGATCATCTTTATATTTCAAATAGGATTCTTCCAACTCGATCAATGCGTTCATCAGCGTCTCCGGCACGTAGCGGCCGCCAAAAGGCCCAAAACGTCCCTGCTCATCCGGTACCTGCTTCATCATCCCTTCACCCTCTCTACGAATGCTGTCATTTTCGCGATATCCTTCACGCCGTCGGTTTCCACTCCGCTCGAGACGTCCACGCCGTCCGGCTGCAGTACCTCAATCAACGTACTAACGTTGCCGGGATGCAGTCCTCCGGCCGCAAGGAACGGGATCCCGCGTTCCTTGGCCCATTGGCGATAAGGCTCCGCCGCGGCCCAATCAAAGGCGATGCCGGAGCCTCCGCCGTACTTCGGGTCGTACGTATCGAGCAGCAGCCCGTCCAGCACGCCGTCGTACTCCGCCAAAGCTGCTCCGGCATGGACCGATCCGTCCGTTTTGACCGAAAACGCCTTGAAAATCTTGACCCCAAAAGCGTCTTTGACCTTCCGGCAGAAATCCGGGCTTTCCGTCCCGTGGAGCTGCAGGATGTCCAGCGGCGCCTGCCGCAAAACCTCGTCCAGCTCCTCCAAGGTCGGATCGACGAAGACGCCGACGCTCTGCGGATGCCCCCCCGCGCTCCATTCCTGAAGCACGGGAAGCAGCTCCGCCGCACGGCCTCCGCTGACTTGGCGCTTGCTTCTGGCAAACACGAATCCGACATAATCCACGGGTAAGTTCACCATAGATTTTAGCACTTCAACGCTTTGAAGTCCACAAATTTTTACGGCCACTTCACCCATGAGACGTCGTCCCTTCCGCATCGAATTCCGTTGCCTCCGCTGCTCGCAACGGTCCCATTAAGTCATGCACCGCGTCCCCCACGTTCTCCCGCCGCATGAACGTTTCCCCGATCAGCACGCCCTGAGCGCCGGTCCGCTGCAACCGTTCTATATCTTCCCGCGTCTGAATCCCGCTTTCACTAATTAGCGTTGCATTAGAAGGAACCAGCTCCGCCAGCGCCGCCGTCGTCTCCAGGGACACCTCGAAAGTCCGCAGGTTCCGGTTGTTGATGCCGATCAGCTTCGCGGCAGGAAGCGCCAGAACCCGCTCCAGCTCCGCGCGATCATGCACCTCGATCAATGCATCAAGCCCCAGCGCCGTGGCGAGCGCCAGATAATCGCGCAACTGCGCATCGCTCAGGATCGCTGCGATCAGCAGTACGGCGTCTGCGCCAAGCAGCCGGGCTTCGTAGATCTGCCGCTCGTCGATCACAAAGTCCTTGCGCAGCAGCGGCACGCCTACCGCCTCGCGAATCGCGCTCAAGTAGGCTCCGCTCCCTTGAAAATACGTTTCATCCGTTAATACGGAAATGCAATCGGTTCCTGCTGCTTCATAAGCCGCTGCCAATTGGACCGGATGAAAATCCGGACGGATCAGTCCTTTGGAGGGCGACGCTTTTTTCACCTCGGCGATTAACCCCATATCCCGCTTCCGGCCGGCTGTAAGGGCCGAGTGGAAGCCCCGCGTCGGCTCCATCGCCGCAATGCGGCGCTCCGCTTCTGTAATCGAGAAGCTCTCTGCCAGGCGCGCAACCTCCTTTTTTTTCGTCTCCACGATTCGCTCAAGATACATAACTTAATTCCCCCGTTGTCTGGATTAGCTGCTCCAGCTTGGCGTAAGCTTTCCCCGAATCAATCGCGTCCGCAGCGATGGCGACCCCTTCACGAACGTTGTCCGCCAGACCGGCCACATACACGCAAGCGCCTGCGTTCGCCAGCACCACGTCCCGGTGAGCCCCGCGCTCCCCTTGCAGCACGCGCCGGACGATCTCCGCGTTCGTCTGGGGATCGCCGCCGATCATCGCTTCCAGCGGATAAGTTTGGAGACCCAGATCTTCGGGTTGAAGATCATAGGTGGTGATCTCGCCGTTTTTCAGTTCGGATACCCGCGTCGGAGAGGAAATGCTGATTTCGTCGAGCCCTTCCCGGCTGCTGACGACCAGCGCCCGCTTGGAGCCGAGCTCGCGCAACACTTCGGCGATCGTTGACGTTCTGCTGCCGTCATAAATGCCCAGCACTTGGCGATCCGCCCCTGCCGGATTGGTCAACGGACCCAGCATGTTAAAAACCGTGCGGATGCCCAATTCCTTGCGCGGACCCGCCGCATGCTTCATCGAGGGATGATACAGCTGCGAGAACATGAAGCAGATGCCGATATCCTCAAGACAGCGCTTCGCCTGACCCGCGTCCAGCTGAATATTGACGCCCAGCGCTTCGAGGACATCGGCGCTGCCCGAACGGCCGGATGCCGAACGGTTGCCATGCTTCGCTACCCGAACCGACACCGAAGCCGCGACGATCGCCGCCGTCGTCGACACGTTGATTTTGTGAATGCCGGAACCGCCAGTGCCGCAGGTGTCCAACAGCTTCTGCGATTCCGTCTGAATTCGGCTGGAGGCGCCGCGCATGGCTTCGGCGAACCCGGTGATTTCCTCGACGGTTTCGCCCTTGATCCGCAGCGCCGTCAACAGGCTGCCGATTTGGGCCGGCGTCGACTCGCCGTTCATAATCGCCTGCATCACGCCGCGCGCTTCTTCCCGCGCCAAATGCCGTCCTTCGATCAAGCGGCTGATGCCCGCCTGAACCGCTACCTGTCCTGTCATCTCGATTCGCTCCTCTCTTTAGTTCCCCGGGGTATATTCGTAAAGGTAATCCTGGTTAATGACGCCGTCGTGTCGGGCTGGCGGCGGAAACATCTGCTCGGCGGTACGGATCGCCGTCAGCAGCGCCTTGGCCTTGTTCACCGATTCCTGATACTCGTTCTCCGGAATGGAGTCCCACACGATTCCCCCGCCGGCCTGCACGTAAGCTTTGCCTTGCTTGAACACGATCGTGCGGATCGTAATGCAGGAATCCATGTTCCCCGAGAACCCAAGATAACCGATAGCCCCGGCATAAGTGCCGCGCGCTTCCCGCTCCAGCTCGGCGATAATCTCCATCGCCCGCAGCTTCGGCGCGCCGGAGACCGTCCCGGCCGGCAGGCAGGATAGAAAGGCATCGAAGAAATCCTTGTCATCCCGCAGCCTGCCGGACACCTTGGATACCATGTGCATGACGTGGGAATACCGCTCGATATCCATGTATGATTCGCAAGTTACGCTGCCGAAATCGGATACGCGGCCCAAATCGTTGCGGCCGAGGTCGACCAGCATCAGGTGTTCGGCCCGCTCCTTTTCATCCTGCAGCAGTTCCGCTTCCAGTGCCAAATCATCCTCTTCCGTCGCTCCCCGCGGTCTCGTTCCGGCGATCGGACGGGTCTCCACCCGGCCGTTCTCTACCTTCACCAGCGCTTCGGGAGACGTTCCGACGATGATTTCCTCGTCCAGCTTGAGGTAATACATGTACGGCGACGGATTCAGGGTCCGCAGGACACGGTAAACGTGAAGCGGATCCACTTCGGTTTCAATGTGGAACCGCTGCGACAAGACGACTTGAAAAATATCGCCCGCGCGGATATACTCCTTCGCCTTATCCACATTCGCAATGAACTGTGCTTTCGTCAGATTGGACTTGACGTCCCCAAGATCGGTCACCACCGGCAAGGGTCTTCGGTTAAAGCTTTCGCCCGGCCCTTCCTGCTGCAGCAAATCTGCCGCCTGGTCCAGCTTTAACTCCGCCTCCGCGTAAGCCCGGCGAATATCCTCGTCGCGATCGCCCGGCTTCACGTGCACGTTGGCCACCAGCAGGATCCGTTGCTTGACGTGGTCGAACACGATCACCTGGTCGCAGAACATGAACTGCATATCCTGCAGGTTCAGGTCATCGACCTGATGGGCCGGCAGTTTCTCATAGTATTGCAGCAGATCATAACCGAAAAACCCGATCGCCCCGCCCGTAAACGGCGGCATTTCCGGAAGCTTCGGACTGCGGTAACCCCGCAGGATCGCCTTCAGCTCATCAACGGGCCGGGACGAACGCAGCTGCTCTTCGCCGCCTTCCCGCCCGATCATAATGTCTCCTTTTTTAGCCGAAATGGTCAGGAAGGGATCGGTGCCGATAAACGAATACCGCGCCCACTGGCTGCCACCTTCCACGCTCTCCAGCAAAAATGCCCGCTCCCGCTGGGCGATGCGGCGAAAAATCCGGATCGGGGTTTCCATGTCGGCGAGCAACGTACGGGTAATCGGAATCAGATTGTATTCGTTCGCCAAAGCAATGACCTGTTCTACTTGCGGGGTTGCCATATCTCTCACTTCCTTTTCGGGTTGGTTTAGAGCCAAATAAAAAAACCTCTACCGAAGTAGAGGTTCTGGGATTTGCGGTTTATGGGAAAGCTCCGCCCCGAACGATGCGTCATGCCTAACTTTTCCCTGCAAAAAGAAAAATGGCAAAAAGCGCACCCGGAAACAGGCATTCACTCAGCTAAACTCGGCTCATCTCAACTCGGGCTCTACTCGACTCTAAAAATTCGCGTTCGCTAAAAACGCTTCTAACTTGCTCTCATTGCACTCATCTAAAATCTAAAATAACTATACCTTATCGGCGGCCCGTTTGGCAACCCAAACCTGCCGATGCAATCCCCGCCCCTGGTTTCGCCTTCTGCGCTCAGGAAGTGGAGGTGCTGAGGTCCGGGCGGAGACTGCGGGCTTCGTTCAAATACACATGCTTCATGTCCCGCTGTCCTTTGGTGGTGTTCACTTGAATCAACAAGCGAATGCATTGGGGCAGGGCGCCTTGAACCGGGATCTCCGTGGAGCACATCAGCGGAACCATATCCCAACCGCTCAAGACCCGGATGGCGCGGGCCGGGAAGGTGGCATCCAGATCCGGCGTGACCGTGATCCAAACGCTGCAGATATCCTCGGGTTCGATTTCGTTGCGCGCGACAATTTCCTTCAACAACGCGGCCGTCGCATCCAATATATCCTGTTCGTCGTTCCGGGCTACCGTCGTTGCTCCGCGAATGCCTCGGTTATACATGTTGTCCCTCCTCTTTCAATTCGGCGATCACTTGGCGAACTTCATCCAATGTCACGTCAGAGACTATTTCCACTTGCCCGATCGCCACCGGCAAAATAAATACCATCGTCTGTTCCTTAAACTTCTTGTCGTGCATCATGGCACCGATCAAATCCTGCTCGTTCAAATGTTCCGGCATTGCCGTCGGCAAGCCAAAACCGCTCAGCAAGGAGACCGTCTCCTCATAAATTTGCGGATCCCGGCCCCGGTTCACCGCCAGCTTCGCCGCAGCTGCCATCCCGATCGAGATCGCTTCCCCATGCAAAAACTCGCCATACCCGCCGATCGCTTCGATCGCATGGCCTAACGTATGCCCCAGGTTCAGGATCGCGCGGAGACCGTTCTCCCGCTCATCCACGGAGACAACCTGGGCCTTAATCGAGCAGCCCTGGGTCAATCCGTATCCGAGCGCTTCGGGATCCAAAGCCAACAAGTCGGCTGTATGCTCGCGACACCAATCCGCAAATGCCGAATCCCAGATCAAGCCATGCTTGACCATTTCGGACAAGCCGGCCCGGACGTCGCGCGGCGGAAGGCTTTGCAGGCTATCCACGTCATACAGCACCATTTCCGGCTGATGAAAAGCGCCGATCATATTTTTGGCGAGCCGATGGTTGACCGCTACCTTCCCTCCGACACTGCTGTCGTGGGCCAGGATCGTCGTTGGCATCTGCACGAACGCTACGCCGCGCATATACGTTGCCGCTACGAAGCCGGCCAAATCGCCGACGACGCCGCCGCCGAGCGCCACCACCGACGAACGGCGGTCCAGGCCGCCTTCAATGGCCGTGGTCATGACGTCCTCGTAGACGTCGAGCGATTTTGACTTCTCGCCGGCTTTGACCACTTTGCTGACCGTCCGATAGCCTTTGGCCTGCAGCGAGGTCTCGACGACCGGCAGATACTTCGGCGCGACATGGTCGTCGGTGACGATCAGGACGGGGCTTTTTGCCGACAGCTTATGCTGCTCGAAGAAATCTCCGGCTTTCCCCAGCAAGTCGCCGCCGATATAAATCGGATAAGAACGTTCGCCCAAGTCGACCTGCAGCGTTCTCATCAATACTCCTCCAATTGAGCCAGGTATCCCTGGTAATTGCGCTCGATCTCGCCGATCGAATCGCCGCCGAATTTCTCCAGGAACGCTTTGGCAACCTCCCAGGCCACCACGTGCTCAAGCACGACGCTAGCTGCCGGTACGGCGCAAGCGTCAGAACGCTCCACTTGGGCAGCGAACGCCTCACGGGTGTCGATGTCGACGCTTTGCAGCGGCTTATACAGCGTCGGAATCGGCTTCATGACGCCGCGAACGACGATCGGCATGCCGTTGGTCATCCCGCCCTCGAATCCGCCAAGCCGGTTGGTGGCCCGGTAATAACCGCGCTCCTCGCTGTATAGGATTTCGTCATGCACCTTGGATCCCGGCAACGTCCCGGCTTCAAAACCGATGCCGATCTCCACGCCTTTGAACGCGTTGATCGACATCACCGCTTGCGCGATGCGTCCGTCCAGCTTGCGGTCATATTGCACATGGCTGCCTAGTCCGACCGGCACGCCTTCGACGATGCATTCGACGATTCCGCCGATGGAGTCGCCTTCTTCCTTGATTTTGTCGATGTAGGCTTCCATCTTCTTCTCCGTCTCGGGATCGACAACCCGGACCGAGGAAGCTTCCGTTACCCGTGCCAGCTCATCTAGCGGCAGGTTATGGGGCGGCGCTTCGATCTCGCCGATGCGAATGACATGCCCGGCGATGCGGATCCCGAAGCGCTCCAGGAGCTGCTTGGCCACCGCGCCGACGGCCACGCGAACGGCGGTTTCGCGCGCGCTCGAACGCTCCAGCACGTTGCGAAGGTCTTTATGATCATACTTCAAACCGCCGTTCAAATCGGCGTGGCCCGGGCGAGGACGATGGACTCTGCGCTTCTCCTCATCCGTTCCTTCGATCGGTTCGATATTCATGATTTTCTGCCAGTGTTTCCAGTCGTTGTTCTCCACGACCAACGCGACCGGCGCCCCTGTCGTATACCCGTGGCGGACGCCGCCGACGATCTGCGCCGTATCCTTCTCGATTTGCATCCGGCGTCCGCGGCCGTACCCTTTTTGACGGCGGGCCAGTTCGAAGTTCAGCGCTTCGAAATCCAGTTGCAAATGGCTGGGCAAACCTTCAATAATCGCAGTCAACTGGGGTCCATGCGTCTCCCCGGCTGTTAAGTATCGCAAACTCATGATGTTGCGTTCCCCCTTTAAACTGTTAAACTGTAAAGAGCTAAAACCCGATGATATCTTTGCTCATTATAATATTGATTGCTGCATTCTGTCACGTGGTGATTCGCTTTTGTTTCTCGCGCACGCCCCGATTCGCCTTGCGGTGAAGGGCACGCGGCCTGCCCGGACCGGATTTTCGCTCAACCTCCTTTCGAGGCTTGCCAAAATCCGGTGGCCGCTTTTCCTGCCGTTTATTCCGCCGGAACCGCTTGGGTCGGGAACGCCCCCTCCGGTTCGGTCACCTTGGTCGCCGCCAGCTTTCGAATTCGATGCTGCCCGACTTCGCGCACGGCGAACACATAACCGCCGTATTCGAATTCCGGCTTTTCGTGGATGGTCGGGATACGTCTGAGCTGTCCGATCATAAACCCGCTCAGCGTATCGTAGTGCTCGATGGGCAGGTTGATATCCAGGATGTCCTGGGCGTCGTCGAGGGACATCGTGCCGCTGAACAGGTAGCTGCCTTCGCCAACCAGCTCGTATTCGCGTTCCTCTTCGTCATGCTCGTCATAAATGTTGCCGACGATTTCCTCAAGCAGATCTTCCATCGTCACGATACCGGCGGTGCCGCCGTATTCGTCCACGACAATCGCCATATGGATGCGGTTTTGCTGCATTTCCTCGAACAGCTCGTTGGTTTTTTTGGAGATCGGGATAAAATACGGCGGCGTCACCAGCTCCTGCAAATTCCAGTTCTCCTTCTCCCCGGTTCGCAAAAAGCGGATCAAATCCTTGCTGTGCAAAATCCCGATCAGATTATCGACCGTTTCCTCGTACACCGGGAACCGGGTGTATTGCTCCTTGTCGGCAATTTCGGCCACCGTCTGCTGGTCGGCATCCACGGGAATCGCCACGACGTCGATCCGGTGCGTCATGATATCGGACACCGTCAGGTTGTCGAAATCAAAAATATTGTTGATCATCAGCCGTTCGCTGGGCTGGATCGTTCCCATCTCCTCTCCGGTATCCAGCATCATGCGGATTTCCTCCTCGGAGACCTCCTCATCGTTGGCGTTCGGGTCGATGCCGAACAGCCGCACGAGCAAGTTGGTGGACGTAGTCAACAGCTTCACGAACGGTGCGGTTGCTTTCGACAACACGGATAACGTCGTGGCGGCGAACATCGCCATGGCTTCGGCTTTTTTCATCGCCACCCGTTTCGGCACCAGTTCGCCCAGGACCAACTGGAAATAGGAGAGCAGCAGCGTAATGACGATGAGCGAAATCGTACTTAGTACGTTTTCGGGAATCGGCAGCCCCAAGCGGATCAAATAAGCCGCCAGGTCGCCGGCAAAGCTCTCCCCGGCAAAGGCACTGGCAAAAAAGCCCGCCAGCGTGATGCCGATCTGAATCGTAGCCAGAAACTTGCTGGGCTCGCCGAGCAAACCGACGATCACCTTCGCTTTCCGGTGGCCTTGCCCAGCCATCGCTTTGATTTTGTTATCATTCAGGGAGATCAAGGCGATTTCCGATGCGGCAAAAAAAGCATTAATCAAAATTAAGATCAAAATGACCAACAGTTCCAACAATCCATTCCACCTCCAAAAATTTCCCCGGTTTAGTTTGAGGTTGTCACCCTGCGGATATACGCAAAAAGGCATAACCCGCCGTCAACAAAAAATTGACGCAGGTTATGCCTGAACTCCGCCGATACCGAATCGGTTATTCTTTGGTTGTACCGTGTTGCTACTCTCCGGGTCGTCCGAATCGCTCATGGATGAAACCTCTCCTGACCTGAATTTATAAATATTATAGAAAGCCCCCCTGCGGCTGTCAAGAACGCCTCAAACGCGCCAACGCAAAAAAGCGCCGCTTCCGCCTAGCCTGGCGATCTCCGACGCTGCCGACTCCTTATTCGGTTTGGCCTCCCTTCGGCCTATCTCAGTCCCGAAGCCGATTGATTTTCCAGGGAAGCGTCACGCCGCGGGTCCGTCGGATAATCCTCCAGCATCCTTTTCAAATGCGAACCTTCGATCCCCAGTACCTGCGCGCATTCCTGCGGCGTCAAGAATCCCCGCCGGTAAGCTTCGATCACTTTTCGCTTGTCCATGACCTGACCTCCATTGACTGTATGGTCCAAGTATAGGAAAGAACCGTCAAGAATATACCGCCGGCTTTTGACCACGAAGCAGATCAAATAATTGATTTCGCAAGATTTTTCTTATAAAAAAGTCCAAACCAACCCCTCATCGGGTCGATTTGGACGATTTTTCGTATATATAAGGTCGTCGGTCCGCTCCTACAAACCAGTCTTCTCCTTCAAGCCGAAGCGGTGACTTCCCTCTTACCCTTTCTTGCGATAAAAGAATGTCTCCGCCGCCTCCAGGTCGTATTGGCCCGGAGAGAAAATCTGCTCCGTACTGCCAACGAACAGGACGCCGCCAGGACGCAGAGCACGCGAAAACTTATGATAAAGCCCTTGCTTCGCTTCTTCGGTAAAATAAATCATGACGTTGCGGCAAACGATCAGGTCGAAACCCTCTTCGAACGTATCCAGCAGCAGGTTTTGCTTCTTGAACGTGACCGCCTTCTTCAGCTTCGGATCAAACCGGTACATGTGGCCTTCCGGCGAAAAATAACGGTCGGCCACCGCTTTCGGCACATCCTTCAGCGAACGCTCCAGATACAACCCCTCCTGGGCTTTGCCCAGCGCACCGTCGTCAATGTCCGTTGCCAGCAGGTAGGTGTTCGGCAGCAGCCCCAGATCCGCAAGGATCATCGTCAGCGTATAAGGCTCCTCGCCCGTCGAGCAGGCCGCACTCCATACCTTCAGCTTCGGCCGTCCGGCCGCCAGCTCCGGCAACACCGAATCCCGCAACACTTCCCAACGGTTGGGGTTACGCCAGAACTCGGACACGTTGATCGTCATCTTGTCCAAAAATTCATAAAACAACGGCTTGTTGCTCATCATCGCCGTGTAAAAATCCGCAAACGTCGCAAAGCCGTTCTTGTTGCGCAGCGTCGTCAGACGCCGCTTCATTTGCGCTTCCTTGTATTGGGCCAAATCGATGCCCGTGCTTTTCTTGATGCTTTGGATAAAGCCGAAGTAATCCGGATCCGGTGCCGTCTCTGCGTTGTCTGCCCGAGGAATGTCGGGGAATATCCGGTTCAGATCCATGGGCTCACGCTTCTTGTGTACGGCACAAGCTCTTGCGGCGCAAAGAAATTGGCGATTTCCCGCTCCGCGCTTTCCGCTCCGTCGGAACCATGAATCAGATTAAACGGCGTATGGGCGGCAAAGTCGCCCCGAATCGTGCCGGGAAGCGCCTCTGTGACTTTCGTTTTGCCGATGACCATGCGCGACAAGGCGATGACATCGTCCCCTTCCCATACCATGGCAAACACCGGCCCGGAAGTAATGAAGCCGACGAGCTCATCGAAAAAAGGCTTGCCCTCGTGCTCCGCGTAATGCTTCTTCGCCTGGGCTTCCGTCACCTGAACCAGCTTGCCTGCGATCAGTTGAAAGCCTTTGTCCTCGAACCGGCTGATGATTCTGCCGACCAGCCCGCGTTGCACGCCGTCCGGCTTAACCATTAAAAACGTTCTTTCCATGGTTCCCCTCCCGAAATTAAACAGCATCGTTAGCGATACAAAAATCCGGCCCTCCAAGAAGGCGGTTTCACCTGCATTTTACCAGAAACTTGCGAAACAGGTAAAGCGTCAAGATTTTAATAGGAGCGTTTATTGACGAACTCCGCAATGTCCTCCAAGTGGGAGCGCGCTCCCGTCGCCGGCAGCTGCTTCAGTGCCTCGAGCGCCTTCGCGATAAACCGGTCTGCCAGCGCCTCGGCTTTGCCGATCCCTGGACTGGTCCGGATCATTTCGATGGCCCGGGATACATCCCCGCTCCCGTCGCCGGCCTGGATGCCGCGAATTTCCCGAAGCAGCGGCTCCCTTAGCTCCGGCTCCTGCAGGGCGAAGAGGACCGGGAGCGTGATGTTGCCTTGGCGCATATCGCTGCCCGGCGGTTTGCCGATCGTCTTCTCGGTACCGAACAAATCGAGCAGGTCGTCGCGGATCTGAAAGGCCATACCGACGTTGTAGCCGTACCGGTACAGCAGCGCATTCACTTTATCCGGGGCGTCTGCGGCCATGGCTCCCAGCTGACAGCTGATCGCGATGAGCAGCGCGGTCTTGCGGCGAATGCGCAGCAAATAGTTGCGCACGCTTTGCTCCGTGTTGAAAAAATCCCGAATCTGCTCCATTTCGCCGATCGACATCTGTACCATGGCCTTGGCCAAGATGCGGTGTATGTATGGATTCCCGAGCTCGGATACCTGCATCAGCGCCTTGGCGTAAATGTAGTCGCCGGTATACATGGCGATCCGGTTGTCCCATTTCGACTTCACCGTCGCCTTGCCCCTCCGCGTGTCGGCATCGTCGATCACGTCGTCGTGGACAAGCGAAGCCGAGTGAATCAGCTCCAGCGGCACAGCGATATACTGCAGCTTCTGCAGATCGTAATTTCCGAACTTTCCGCCGAGCAGGACGAAGATCGGCCGAAGACGTTTGCCGCCCGCCTTCAGGAGGTGCAGGGACGTCTCGCTAAGCAGCTCGTCATCGCCGTCGATGCTCCGGTACAGCTGCCGTTCGATAAAATCCATGTCTTTTTTGAGTGCACCGAAAATGTCCAGTAGTTTCATTCTTTCACCCGTGTCAACGAATTGTGACTCCAAATCTCCAGTTCTACCCGATGGTCCAATAAGCCCATTTCGTAGGCATATTCAAAATACAAGCCGAGGCCCTTGCGGCGCGATTCGCCGAAGTCGTAACGCAGGTTATTGAAATAATGCCGCCAATAGTCCGCCGTGCCGCCGATCTCCGCGCAAGCTTTGGCTACAAGCGGGGAGACGTCGCTTAGGCTCTTGCGTTTGCTCTCGGCAAAGGCTTCCGTCACTTCGGCCAAATAGTCGCCTTTCGCTTCAGCAAACGTCTTCTGTACGGCCCAAACCGCAAACGTCATGCCATAACCGGTCCATGACTTCCAGACTTCCCCCAAATCGGTAACGATAAAACCATGGTCCCGCCAGGAAGCCTCGATCGCATGATCGCCGATCAGCAACGCGCCGTCGCTTTCGGCCATCATCGCGTCCAAGTCAGGCTCGCTGTCCCAGTAATGCGGCTTGCCGCCATAGGCTTTCTCCATGATGATCTTCAGCAGGTTCACCGATGTAGCCGACGTATTTGTCAGCGCGATCCGCCCGTTCGCGATTTGCTCCGGCGGCTTGCGAGAGAACAGCAGGATCGAATTAACCGGCCCATCGGAGCTGACCGATAGATCCGGCAGCAGCAGGAAGCGATCCGATCCGTACCCGTAAGCAAAAGAAGACACCGGGGAAATATCGAGCGTGCCGCCGAGCATACGGCGGTTCAGCTTCGAAGGCACCTCGGTGACCAGTTGGCTTGCTTGCAGCAGGCGCGTAACGTCGAAATAATGAAATACGGGCCAAACGTTGCTATATCTGATTTTGCCGATGAGGATGTCTTCATTCTCCCGGTTGTTCATCTTGATCCCCCCATCTTCTGAATAACGCATGCTCAATCCCCAGGCTATCGAGCACTTTGCCGACCAAGAAGGCGACCAGATCGTCGATCGTCTGCGGCCCGAAATAAAACGCCGGCATGGCCGGAATGATGCGCACGCCAAGTCTTGCCAACTTCAGCATGTTCTCCAGATGGATCGCATGCAGCGGCGTTTCGCGCGGGACCAGCACGAGCGGCCGGCCCTCCTTCAGCATAACGTCGGCCGCCCGGGCCATCAGGTTGTCCGATGTTCCGTTCGCGATCGAAGACAAGGTTCCCATGGAGCAGGGCATCACGATCATGCCATGCGTGATAAATGAGCCGCTGGCGATCGAGGCGCCGATATCGGCGATCGGATGATACACCAGCTTCCCGGGCAGCGTGCCGAAATGTTCCTGCAGCGCTGCATCCCGGTCGCTCGTGTTCCAGCCGAGCTCCTCCTTGATCACCCGCCACCCCGCATTCGATACGACGAGATGCACGAGGAAGTTCATCCCTAACAGCGTTTCAACCAGCTTCACTCCGTAAATCGAACCGCTGGCTCCCGTGATGCCGACGACGATCGTTTTCGCTTTATCCATTAGTAATGACGCACCACCAAATCAATCAAGGTAAAGGAAAAAACCACGATGCTAAGCACGCCGTTCATGGTAAAGAAAGCGGTTTGCAGCCGGCTGAGATCGCCCGGCGATACGATATGATGTTCGTAAAACAAGATGAGGTAAGCGATAACCATGCCCGCGATGTACCACCCGCCCAAATCGGTCATCAGCAGCAAACCGATGAAGCCAAGCGCGGTGATGATATGAAACGCTTGGGCGATCTTAAGCGATTTGGCGACGCCAAACCGTACGGGGATGGAGTAGAGCCCTTCTTTCGTATCGAATTCCACGTCCTGGCAGGCATAGATAATGTCGAAGCCGGCAATCCAAAACGTAATCGTGGCGAAGAACACCATCGCCGTCCAATCCACCTGGCCGGTAACTGCCGCCCATCCGCCAAGCGGGGCTAAAGCGATCGTCAAGCCAAGCACGACGTGGCAAAGCCAAGTGAATCGTTTGGTATACGAATACAAGACCAGCATGATGACAGCGATCGGCAATAACTTGAGCGCCAGCGGATGCAGCTCCGCGGCAGCCCAGAACAGCAGCACAAAAGAGGCGATTACGAACAGCACCACTTCGCCGATTTTCAGGAGGCCTGCCGGGATCGCCCGGTTTGCGGTACGAGGATTCTTGGCGTCGCTGACCCGGTCGATCAGACGGTTCAGCCCCATGGCCGCGCTGCGCGCGCCAAACATCGCCAGCAGTACCCAGCCGATCTGTTCCCAGGAGGGCAACTCATGGTTGATCGCTTCGGAACCAAGCAGCGCACCCATGAACGCGAACGGCAAGGCGAATACCGTATGTTCGAATTTGATCATTTGCAGGAAAATCACGATTTTCTTAATCATGTTGCGTCTCCTTCGTTCCGATGTGCAAAGCGGCGATTCCGCCGGTTAAAGGATACGCTTCGACCCGGGCAAGTCCCGTCTCCCGGAAGATCTCCGCCAGCTCCGCGCGGCCGGGAAATTGGACGAGGGAATCCGGCAGCCATTTATACTGCTCGTACCGTTTCGCCACCAGCTTGCCCAGCATCGGAAGTACCTGTTGAAAGTAGAAATAATAAAGTCCTTTGAACGGCTGCCAGGTCGGCTTGGACAATTCCAGGCAAACGACCATGCCCCCGGGTTTCACGACGCGTTGCATTTCCTTCAGCACCTGGCGTAAATCGGGGACGTTGCGCAGGCCGAAGCCAATCGTGGCGTAATCGAATCGGTTATCTTCAAACGGGAGTTCCATCGCGTTCCCCTGAACCAGGTTAATCCGCGAATCCAGCTGACGGTCTTTCACTTTGCGGCGCCCGTATTCCAGCATCTGCTCGCTAAAATCTAGGCCGATGATCGGCCCCCCGCTGGCTTCGGCCATGCTGATCGTCCAGTCGCAGGTGCCGCAGCACAAATCTAGCGCCGTATCCCCGGGGGACATGTTCATTTTGGCCATCGTGAATTTCCGCCACGCTTTGTGACGTCTGAAGCTGAGCAGATCGTTCATCATGTCGTATTTCGGAGCGATGCTTTCGAATACGGAGTGAACGAACTGTTCTTTTGTCTCGGATGAAGACGATTGACTCATCTGCTTATCTCCCTACCCTTCTTGCACGGAACGGCGTGCCGGCGACAACACGGCGATAAACGGCTCAAGGATGGATTTGAGCTCCGTACGCACCGTTTCTTTCTTGCATTCATGCAGCAGCGATTGAACATGGTCCACCGATTGGTGCAGCATGGATAACAGCTGTTCCTTGATATTGTATTTCACAAGCATCAGCGTCCAGTCGCGCTCGGCGACTTTCCGTGCGGAGAGCGTATCCTTATCCTCGGAGGATCCGGTTTCCATGATGCGCAAATAGGCAAATCCCTTGCGATCCTGCGGCAGATCAGAGGAAGACTGGATTTCATCCAGCATGACTTCGCAGCGGCTTAACTCGGACAGCAGCTTCTGCCACAGATTTTGTACCGACTTGTCCAACAGCTCCGTAAAAGAAAGAAAAAGCCCCATTTTGACATGGACGCATTCTTTCAGATACTCCTCCGCAGGCAATACCACCCGCTTTAATTTGCTGTACAGCTGGACTTTCAGGCGGTTCACCTCGCAGATCGCCGAGCTCATCAGCGGAACCATGCCGGTTTCCCCGGCTCCGGCGAGCAGATGATAAAAGACGCTGCTGAAATAGTCGCCGGCCAGAACCTTAAGCTGACGCGAACGCATCGCTCGCGTGGCTTCGCCTAATCCGGATGCCAGATCAATGCGATCATGGGTATCCATGCCGAGCTGCACGAGGAATGCTGCCAGCGCGCATGTTTCGGCCGACTCCGCCGACCGGCCCTCCCGCTCGATTAAAAACGTATAAAGCAAACGAACACGGGGCACCGGAAACTCCGGAAGCGCCGTGTATGCGGTAATCATGTCATAACTGACATATTTATTTGCCAATTCTGTTATGCGATAAGGTTTCATCCTTTGCCTCCGAGCCGCTGATCTTTCAGTAATAAAGATGTCACAATCTTGTCTATTATAGCATATGTTATTTCACTGCGCACAGAGGCAAGACGCGAATTCGGCTCCTCGGTCGAACGATCCGGCTATTCCTGCAGAAAACGCGACTTCCATAAACGAGTTTCCGTCAACCGCATGCGCACCCGCAGCGCCTCCGGCAGCTCGCCGCTGCCGGCATGCCGCAGCACATCCAGCTCCTCGGCCGAAAATTCGGTGCGCCGGACATCGGCAGCCAGGAGCAGGTATTTGGTGCCGAGCCAACGGTCTTCCGCCATCAAGCGTAGCAGCAGCTGGTCGATGTTGCTCGTGTGCTCGAACGCAAAGGAGATCATTTCGGACATTCCCCGGTACACGTCATCGGCACCGACCTGATCGCCTTCGACCTTCAGGTCAACGGACAAGATGTCCCGGTTCAGTTCGACTTTGGCGATGGGCATCGGAAGCTGCAGCGGGTCCAAGGCATCCACGAGATTATCGTCGGTCAGCTCGGCCGGGGTTGGCCCGGCAAACACGGTGGCTGCCTGCCGCGGCTGGGCGGGATGTTCGCCGAGCCAAGCTGCGCCTGCCATGGCCAGAGCACAGCCAAACGTAAGCAGAATGGCACGAACGGCTAATTTTCGTTTCATGGGGCACTCCCCCTTCAGGTACACTCGGACAGCGGTAATTCCCACCTGTCCAAGAGATTCTTATACCCCATTCTACATAGAAAAAAAGCAGGCTATGCCTGCAGATTCGAAAATCATTCTTCCGTGTCGATCATCCCATGCTTCGTGTATACGAGTGCTTTCCCGCGAACCTTAACCGCCGAGGTATGATCGGTAAACTGCGCGATGAGTACCTCGCCTTTGTCCAGTTTTTCGGTGTGATGAAACCGCGTATCCTTCCCCCGGGTCAGCCCGATGACCGTAACCCCTTGCTCCTTGGCTTTAACCACGAAATAGTCCCCGCCCGTAGCCGCTTGTTCGTTTCCGCCGTTGTGCTGGTTATCCATGATCGCGCGCCTCCCCCTTCGTCTATTTGCCAGACTGCTCTCCATTTACACTTCCCGTGAAAAGAAAAAGCCGTGAACGAGAAGCCCACGGTCTTTTGCACGGAAAGATATGTAGAAATCTTTATTTAATTCCGTCTTTGAGCGCTTTGCCTGGTTTGAAAGCAGGAATTTTGCTCGCAGGGATTTCGATTTCCTCTCCGGTTTGCGGGTTGCGGCCTTTGCGGGCGGAACGTTCGCGAACTTCAAAGTTGCCGAAGCCGACCAGTTGAACTTTGTCTCCGTTTTGCAGCGCTGCGGAAATCGCATCAAAAACGGCATCAACCGCTTTAGTCGCGTCTTTCTTGGACAGCTCAGTGCTTTCTGCTACTTGAGAAATCAAATCGGATTTGTTCATGTGTGATTCACCTCCCCACCACGGAAAATAATACCACTTGCTATTTGTGTTTCCGTTTTACCGCAGAATATACGTGATTTTTGCAATTCAATCCGTACAAATTCCCCAAAAACGTGATGAGATCGCGCATTCGGGGGGCGCGGAACAAATTTATAGTAATACAGCCCATGCAGAATTTCAAGCTATTTCAAGGCTTCTCGGCGATTTTTCCTCATTTCGCACTACAAAATTGGAGAATCCGCCCCGCAAACAACAAAACAACCGCACGCAGCTAGGTTCAGCATGCGCGCGGTCATTGAGGAGGAATTGCAGTTAATAAGGGTTAAAAAGTCGGCTTTTCAGCACCGAGAAGGTCTACAATATGATGGCGATGAGGCCGCCGGAGCCTTCGTTGATGATCCGTCCCAGCGTCTCCTGCAGCTTGTAGCGGGCGTTGTCCGGCATCATGGCGATCTTGCCTTGAATGCCTTCGCGCACGATGGAGTGCAAGGAACGGCCGAAGATATCGGATTCCCAAATCTTGATCGGATCGTTCTCGAAATCCTGCATCAGATAACGGACCAGCTCTTCGCTTTGTTTTTCGGTCCCGATGATCGGAGCGAATTCCGACTCGACGTCGACGCGGATCATATGGATCGAAGGAGCGGTCGCCTTCAGTCTCACGCCGAAGCGGGAGCCTTGGCGAATGAGCTCCGGCTCATCCAGCGCCATTTCCGCGAGCGTCGGCGCGGCGATGCCGTAGCCGGTCGTTTTGACCATTTCAAGCGCCTCGGCGAATCGGTCGTATTCCCGTTTCGCATGCGTGAACTCCTGCATCAGCTGCAGCAAATGGTCTTTGCCGCGGATTTCCACGCCTACCACTTCCATCAGGATGCGGTCATACAAATCGTCCGGTGCGTACAGATCGATCTCCGCTACGCCTTGACCCATATTCAGTCCGCTGAGTCCAGCCCGGTCGATGAAATCGTATTCCATGAAATTTCCGACGACCCGATCGACATCGCGCAGGCGGCGAATATCCTTGACCGTGTCGCGGACGGAGTTCTCATAATTGCTGCGCAGCCAGTGGTTCTCGTTCAACACCATGACCCAGCTAGGCAGGTTGACGTTAACCTCGTGGACCGGGAATTCATAGAGAACTTCCCGAAGGACGCCGGTGACGTCTTCTTCCGTCATCGTCGCCGCGCTGAGCGTAATGACCGGAATGTCGTATTTCGCGGCCAGCTCGCCGCGAAGCTGCTGCGCTTCATCGCTGTTTGGCCGCGTCGAGTTGATCACAAGCACAAACGGCTTGCCGACCTCCTTCAGCTCGGCGACGACCCGCTCCTCGGATTCCACGTAAGAGTAACGCGGAATATCGGCGATCGTTCCGTCGGTCGTGACGACGACTCCCAAGGTGGAGTGCTCCTGGATAACTTTGCGCGTGCCGATTTCCGCCGCTTCCTGGAACGGAATCGGCTCCTCAAACCACGGCGTAGAAATCATCCGCGGCCCGTTTTCGTCCTCGTAGCCTTTTGCGCCTTCCACGGCGTATCCGACGCAATCCACGAGTCTTACGTTGACCTCGAGTCCTTCAGCCACCTTGATTTGCACCGCATTGTTCGGGACGAACTTCGGTTCGGTCGTCATGATGGTTTTGCCGGCGGCGCTTTGCGGAAGTTCATCTACCGCGCGGACCCGATCGGCTTCGTTAGCGATGTTCGGGAGAACGACCGTTTCCATGAAACGCTTAATAAAGGTCGATTTCCCGGTACGGACCGCACCGACGACTCCCAGATAGATGTCGCCTCCGGTTCGTTCGGCAATGTCCTTAAAAATGTCCACTTTCTCCAATACCAATGATATCCCCTCCTCAAATTTCGCCGAAGGAAAAATGCCCCGAGAGCATCCGCTTCGTGATTCGCCATGATTTTGGGCTTCGCTGCTACGGCAGGAGCGGCAGCCCCTCTTGCCCGTGTCCGCCGCCGCAAACCTGTGGAAGGAACCTGAACGAAGCGGCGTAAACTCGTACATGCATTTGGACTAGTAACATCTTATGTACCAGATGCGAGAATATGACGGTTAAAACCGTCCAAGCCCGTTTTTTTTGCGAGGCCGCTCATTCAACCCGAACAAGGCGGGCACTTAACCGCCATACTCCCATTTGTATGAGTCTATCGGAAAAAGTATGACGCCCCCGGAGAAGGAACAAAACTGCGCGATCAAGTCGTTAGCAAAAAGAAGCCTTCCGGATAGATTCCGAAAGGCTTCTTCATTTTACCCGGCGACCGGCACCGGTTCACTTCCGCTCCAACGATAAGGCAGCGACTTCACCGGAACGAACGCCGAGCGGTCCGTCAACCAGATGCGCAGGTCCTCCTCGCCTTGCGGCGTTTTGCCCGACTGATCGATCGCTTGCATGATATCAAAGGCGTAATCTACATACACCCGGCCCTTCGCATCCATAAGATAGGGAAGCGTCTCCCCGGAGTAGACGCTTGGCAGGGCTAAACTCTCGGCCTGCAGGAGCGCGAGATTGACGGTGTATAGGCCCGGATAGGTCTCCCCGTCACCTTCGTGTGGCAGGGCTCCCCCGTGGTTGGATTGGTAGCTCGTCACTTTCCGCTGTACGTCGTTTACCTTCTGTACCGTGCTTAAATCCATGACTTTGACCGTTGGGTCGGTCTCCTCATCAATGACGAGAAAATACACGCTCCCGCCTTGCTCGAAGGCCGCCGACGGAATTCCTTCCAGGTAGCCCTCCCGCTTCAATTGGTCCAAATCGATACGATACTTCTCGTACCGAGGGGTTTCCTCGCCGGCCGTCATGATCGGCAGGATCCCTTTGTCCTCCTGAAAGCGGTCGATGGCACGCTGAATCCGGTCCACGCTCTCGATATAGGAAACCGGGCCGCCTTGCTGCCTGTCCCCGCGGTACAAACACCCTGTCAGCAGGGAGGTCGTTAGTATCACTAAGACGATCAACGCCGCCGATCTTGCAGAGGCCTGTTTCAAAAAAGATAACTTCACCATGTTGAAATCCTCACTTTGTCCCCTTCGTACTCACCATAGTTCCTCTTCTTCCCGCTGCCGTTCCAGCTGCTTGCGAATCGCCGCCTTGAGCGGGTCCTCGGGTAACTTCACGGCCACCACACCGCGAATACTGGCCTGGCATGCCAATCGAACCCCCTGCTCCAGCAAAGGGCCCAGCTTCCGACGCTCCGCCTCGCTGGGCGGGGATAATGACGCCGCTTGTTTCGGATCGACCTGAACCTTGCACATCAAGCAGCCGGCATTTCCGCCGCAGCGGGTCGCAATATGGATCCTCGCCTCGCGGGAAGCCCTTAATACCGTGGTACCAGGCCGGACCTGGACGGTTTTCCCTGACGGCAAAAACGTGATACGCCCCTCCACGACGCGCTCCTTAAGCTTCCCCGCCGCGGTATTCGCGCCACGGCCGGGAGAGTAGCGGGCGGTCCAACAACTCGGCCATGCGTCCGACCAAATCCGCCGACCACCCATTCCGTTTCAGCAGTTCGTCCAACAGCGGCAGATGCCGATCCGGTTCCTTGCGGATCATGGCTGCAATCGGCAGATAGCGGTCCGGACGCTCCCGCAGGAGGTTAAAAACCAATTCATGGGCAAGCGGCATCACCGGAAAAGCGATGTCCCGAAGCGTCACGCGCTGCGCCGCCGGCGCCAGCAGCGAGTCCACCTCGGTTCGGTATAGCGCCCCGGCGGTCCGGACTTCAAAGCCGCCTACCAGCTCGACCGTCGACGCCCCCATGCGGTAGTGGCTTAACTGAGAGCTGTATAAGCCGCTCCGGTCATGGCGCGGCTGGTCCGTTGCAAACGGCTGAAGACGCTCGTGCAATCGGCCTGCGGTCGCAAGATCGGCGTAGACATCGATATCGCGCGGCGCCGCCGCAAGCGTGACCCCTTGCAGCCACAAGCCGCAGCTTCCGCCCAGCAGCCAGGCGCCTTCCACTTCTTCGCAGTGAGCGGCAAGCTTGCATAAAGCCTCCGTCAATTCGGTATAAGCTTTGCTTTCTTGTTGTTGCATTCTTCTTCCTCTTCTCTTGGATTCCGTGGTGTGGAGGTTCCTCTCAAGTAATCGACACAAGTCCGGTCAGGAAACCCGCCAGCATGATAAAAAAGGCGAGCAGCGATAAAACTCCCCTGACAATCCCTTTGGTTTTCGTCCGTGCAAACGTGATCAAAAAGACGGAAATCCCCATGATCAACACGGCCGCGATCGATAGCCACATTTTCGTCATTGCATCCATGTCCGAATCTCCTACTCTTTTTTTGCTTTAATATGATCCATATTATAGCATTATGCGGCTTTTCAGGCTACGCGCCCTTCGGGATTTGCGAAGATGGCCGGAAACTAAACAAAGCCCCGCGGCAAATGGCCGCAGAGCTTAGGGGCAACAAGGAAACCGATCGATTATTTTTTGATCATTAATTTCATCAGGGCTTCCATATTGGAGGGATTCATGCCGCTCTTTTTCACGGCGTTCACGATCTCCTGAATCGTGTTTTCCGATACGGGGACTTTCGCCATCGCCGATACTTGCTTGATCAGCTTCCGCAATTCGGCTTCATTTTGCATCGTTGACGGCTTTACGGTGCTGGCCAGCTTTTTGACCGAACCTTCCGAAATGGTTTTGCCCGCCTTTTTATTGATGGCATTCAGGGCCTCTTTGGATATTTTGCTCACGCTATCGCCTCCTCCGCTGTCCTCTTCAACCAATGTATGAGGAGGCACAAACAAAGGTGCTCTCAACCCACCAAAACGGGCTCTATAGCGGAAGTTCAAAAACTCGGCTTTTCAGCACCAAGAAGGTTGGATGAAGCTAGGGACAGAGTAGCGGAGCGTACGTTTTGGGTACGTGAGCAACGGATGGCCCGGCTGAATTCAAGATTCGACGCTGAATCACCTTCTTCGGACTACATCGTGATCAAAAGCCGTCTTTTGAACTTTCATTATATTAAAGGTTCAAAAAGTCGGCTTTTCAGCACCAAGAAGGTTGGATGAAGCTAGGGACAGAGTAGCGGAGCGTACGTTTTGGGTACGTGAGCAACGGATGGCCCGGCTGAATTCAAGATTCGACGCTGAATCACCTTCTTCGGACCACATCGTGATCAAAAGCCGTCTTTTGAACTTCCTCTCAAGTGTGCCATTGCTCCCAGGTTTCTAGGGACATCACTTCCATCTCCGTTTTCCGGTCGCGTCCCATTAGGGCTTCTACGGCGGTGCGCGGATCCAGACCCTCGAACAGGACGTGGTAAAGCTGCGCCGCAATCGGCATTTGCACCTGATATTTCTCGGAGATGGCATGCGCCGCTTTCGTTGTGCGGATGCCTTCCACCACCATGCCCATTTGGGTTAAAACGGTCTCCAGCGGCTTGCCTTCGCCGAGCATAAACCCGGCCCGCCAGTTGCGGCTGTGCCGGCTGGTCGCGGTCACGACAAGGTCGCCGATCCCGGCCAAGCCGGCGAACGTCAGCGGGTTGGCCCCCATTTCAACGCCGACCCGCGTGATTTCCGCCAGCCCGCGGGTAAGCAGCGCCGCCTTGGCGTTATCGCCGTATCCCAAGCCGTCGGACATCCCTGCGCCCAGCGCAATGATGTTCTTCAGCGCCCCGGCAAGTTCTACCCCAACCATATCGCGATTCGTGTAAACGCGGAAATACGGGTTCATGAACAGGTCCTGCGCCAACTCGGCCTGGGCCGCGATCTGCGAAGCGACCACTACCGTGGTTGGACAACGTTTAACCACTTCTTCCGCATGGCTCGGACCGGACAATACGACAATCCGCCCTTCCTCGCAGCCGAGCTCCTCGGCGATAACCGAAGACATCCGCTTCATGCTTTCGATCTCGAAGCCCTTGGTGGCATGCACTACCAGCATATCCTCATGCCAGAATGGCTTTAAGGCCCGAGCCACCTCGCGTACGGCCGAGGACGGCGCGACCATCACGACCGCTTTGGCGCCGCGAACGGCGGCTTCCAAATCCGTGGTTGCGGCAAGCCGCGGCGATAGGTCGACTCCGGGCAAAAACCGCTCATTCCGGTGCTTCGTATTGATTTCTTCCTTTTGCGTTTCGTTACGCGTCCACAAGGCAACTTCCATGTCTTTGTCGGCGAGCACGCTGGCAAGAGCCGTTCCCCAACTGCCCGCCACCAGCACGGCGGCTTTATTAGACAACGCGATCTCCTCCTTTGGATCCCAGCTTATTTTCTTTGCCGTGCACGATTTTCACGATATTCGTGCGATGTCTCCAGAAAGCGAACACGCAGATGATGAGACTCGTCCAGAAATAAGGGCCGAATTCGCCGGAGACCGCCAGGAAAATCGGCGTCAAAAAAACGAAGATAAGCGAACCAAGCGAGACGTACCGGGTAATCACGATCGATAATATCGCGATAATCCCTGCGTACAACGCAGGGAAGAAAAACAGGGTGGCCATCACGCCAATCGTGGTGGCGATCCCTTTTCCGCCGCGAAAACGGAAATACAGCGGCCAGTTGTGGCCAATGATGGCTGCGATGCCGCACAGCGCCGCGGTCCATTCTACGCCGTCACCCAGCCAGCGGCCGATCCAGACCGCGGCGATGCCCTTTAGCACGTCAAGCGCCAGAACGAGAATCGCCGGGCCTTTCCCCAGTACGCGTAGCGTGTTGGTTGCTCCCGCGTTTCCGCTGCCGTGCTGGCGAATGTCGATTCCCTTAAGCGCCTTCGCCAGGACGACACTGAAGCTGACAGAACCAAGCAAATAACAAACGATTACAGCAATTATGGGTAAAATCACCTTATTCTCCCCTAACCTTCGTCAGACTTACGCCGCGTAAACAGCCGGATTGGCGTTCCTTCAAAATCGAATGCCGCGCGAATTTTATTCTCCAAATACCGTTCATAGGAGAAATGCATCAGCTCTGGATCGTTGACGAACACCACAATCGTCGGCGGCTTGACCGCGACTTGCGTCACGTAATTGATCCGCAGACGCCGTCCTTTATCCGTTGGCGGAGGATTGATGGCGATCGCATCGGATACGACATCGTTTAACAGATGGGTCTGCACGCGTTTGGCATGCTGGTCCGCCACATGTTGAACCACCGGCAGCAGTTTATGCAAACGCTGCTTGGTTTTGGCCGACAGGAAGACGATCGGCGCATAGGTCATGAACAGGAAGTGGTCGCGGATTTTTTGCTCGAATTGATGCATGGTTTTATCGTCTTTCTCAACCACGTCCCATTTGTTGACGACGAAAATGGAAGCTTTACCCGCTTCGTAGGCATATCCGGCGATATGTTTATCCTGCTCGATGATCCCTTCTTCGCCGTTGATCAGCACCAGCACAACGTCCGCCCGCTCGATCGCCTTCATCGCGCGCATGGCGCTGTATTTCTCCGTCGTTTCGTAGACCTTCCCGCGTTTACGCATACCAGCCGTATCAATTAAGACATACCGCTGGCCATCCTTC
This sequence comes from Paenibacillus timonensis, assembly GCF_022427145.1. Classification (GTDB taxonomy): domain Bacteria; phylum Bacillota; class Bacilli; order Paenibacillales; family Paenibacillaceae; genus Fontibacillus; species Fontibacillus timonensis. Next base: position 6,275 of record NZ_JAKSXN010000011.1, on the reverse strand, counting down.
TCAAAAGGCGTATCGATCGCATCGCGGGTGGTCCCTGCGATATCGCTGACGATGACCCGCTCTTCCCCGAGAATCGCATTCACGAGCGAGGATTTGCCGACGTTTGGCCGCCCGATCAGAGCGACGCGGATCACGTCCTCGTCATAGTCGTCATCCGCCAGCTCCGGCAGATTGTCGGCAATCGCGTCGAGCAAATCGCCGATACCGGTGCCATGGCTTCCCGAAACCCCAATGGGATCCCCAAAGCCCAGATTGTAAAACTCATAAATATTGTCGACTCGGCCGATGTTATCCACCTTATTCACGGCAACAATGACCGGCTTGCCCGACCGGTACAGCAAATTGGCGACCTCCTCGTCCGACGAGGTCACTCCGGCCTTGGCGTCACACATAAACACGATCACGTCGGCCTCCTCGATCGCCAGCTCGGCCTGCATCCGGATCGATTTCAAAATCGGCTCCTCATCGTCGAGCTCAATCCCCCCGGTATCGATGATGCTGAACGGTTTCCCGTTCCATTCTGAGGCGCCGTATATCCGGTCGCGCGTGATCCCCGGCTTGTCTTCTACGATTGCCAGACGGTCTCCAATAATCCTGTTAAATATCGTGGATTTCCCCACGTTCGGCCTCCCGACAATGGCCACAACGGGTCTTGCCATAGACATCCCTCCTAATTCGTATTTTTTCACACTGCAATTTCATTTCTTCTATATAGGGTTTACTCGTTTATTTGCGGATACACGTTAATCATCATAGCAAAAAAACGTTTGCTTGGCTAACCGGGCAACAACAAAAACGGCGAACCCGATTCTTCAGGGTCCGCCGATGTTCAAGCCACATCAACCTGATTATTTCAGTTTGCTGAGTTTGTCGCCGAAGCGTTCGCCCAGCGTGATGCTCAGGCCTTGGTTGCTCAGCGATACGTTAGGGTTGTCGCCCAAATCTTCTTTTCTCACGCTGCTGCCTTTGGAAGGTCTTTCGCTCTTCGGTGCGGGAGCTGGAGCTTCCTCCGTCTCTTTGATGCTGAGGCTTACCCGTTTTTCGCTCGGGTTCACGTCCAACACCTTCACCTGAACCGTTTGGCCTTCCTTCAGCACTTCATGCGGAGTACCGATATGTTTATGCGAAATTTGAGAGATATGGACAAGTCCTTCTACTCCCGGTGCGATTTCCACGAAGGCGCCGAAGTTCACCAGACGTCTCACTTCGCCGCTGACGATGTCGCCGGTATGGAATTGCTCGGCCGCGGTATCCCAAGGACCTGGTTGTGCCGCTTTGATCGAGAGACTGATTTTGCCTTTTTCCGGATCGACTTTGAGAACCTTAACTTTCACTTTGTCGCCTTCGGACAGGACGTCAGCCGGTTTGTCGACATGGTTCCATGCGATTTCGGATACGTGTACCAATCCGTCCACGCCGCCTACGTCAACAAATGCGCCGAATTGAGTCAAGCGTTGTACTGTACCTTCCAGCACTTGACCTTCTTTCAAGTCGCCCATGACTTTCAGCTTGTTGGCTTCAAACTCTTCGTCAAGCACGTCCTTTTGGGAAAGGATCACTTTGTTGTTCTCGCGGTCAAGTTCTTTGACTTTCACGCGCAACGTGCGGCCTTTATAGTCGCTGAAATCCTCGACGAAGTGACGTTCTACCATCGATGCCGGAATGAAGCCGCGTACGCCTACGTCAGCTACAATGCCGCCTTTAACGACGTCAGCTACCGTAACTTCAAACGTTTCGCCGTTTTGGAACTTCTTCTCCAGCTCTTCCCAAGCGTTCTCGCTGTCGATCGCGCGTTTGGAAAGCACCAGGCGTTCCTTCTCGTCGTCGATGCTGACCACTTTCGTTTCTACCTCCTGACCAACCGCAACAGCGTCTGCTGCGTTGTCCAGGTGCACGGAGGACAGCTCGCGGATAGGAATAACGCCGTCGTATTTATATCCAATGCTTACGTAAGCTTGGTTATCTTCGATTTTGACGATCGTTCCTTTGACGGTGTCCCCTTTTTTCAAAGAGACGATTTGCTCCATCTCATCCTGGCTTGCGACTTCCGCAGCTTCTTGAACATTTTTTGTTTCTTCCGACATGTCAATAACCTCCTCAATTCAAAAACCCATTTATTTAAACCCGCCCTAAAGGTTGTTCAAAAAGTCATCCTTGGATCACGAGGCAGAAAACCTGACTTTTCGAACTCCCACTTGTAGCGAAGTTCAAAACTTGCCTTTAAGGTATAGCTTCCCTAATGTCTTCAGCCTTCATGCATCCCAACCGGGCAAAGACATGAAGAAATTAACGTTTTTTGAGCTCGGCGATGCTGGCCATAATTTTCTCCGTAGCCCGCTCGGCCGCGTCGGGCCCGCCATTCTCCTTGAATTCCGTCAGATCCACCGGCGGTCCGTAAACAACGCGCATTTTTTTGAACATTTTATAAGTGCCAATAATCGCGACCGGAATCACCGTAGCTTCACTGCGGAGCGCGAAAGTCGCCGCCCCTTTCTTGCCGATCATGCTATCCTCGGCCCCTTTCACCCGTCGGCCTTCCGGAAAGATTCCCATCACATGGCCGTTACGGAGCAAGGTCAACGCGGTTTTGATCGACTCTTTGCTCACGCCCCCCCGCTTAACGGGAAAAGCGCCCAGTTGTCTGATCAGCCAACCGAAACCGAAGATTTGAAACAATTCCTGTTTGGCCATAAAATGCACCTTACGTTTCAGCATGATGCCGATGGTTGGTGGATCAAACAAAGTTAAGTGGTTGGAGCATAAGAGCACTCCGCCCTCACTCGGGATATGTTCCAAGCCGCTTGCTTCAAGTCGAAAAAACAGCTTGTAGAGGATCCGAAGTACGCTTCGACAAAAACGATAGATCATTCAGGCTCAACTCTCACTTCCATAGGTTTTGCACAAAGATACGATATGGTCGGCCACCTCGTCCAAGGACATTTGCGTCGTATCCAACAGCTGGGCATCGTCTGCCTGGCGCAACGGGGAAACCTCCCGCTCCCGGTCCAGCCGATCCCGCTCCTCAATCGAACGCACGAGCTCATCAAACGAAATTTCGTTCTGCTCCTTCATTTCCTTGTACCGACGGCGTGCCCGTTCCTCGACGCTCGCGGTCATAAACACTTTCACTTCTGCATCAGGTAATACGCACGTGCCGATATCGCGTCCGTCCATGACGACGCCTTTGCGCAAAGCCATTTGCCGCTGCAAAGAGACAAGCCGTTCGCGCAGCCCCTCGATTTGCGCATATCGGGACACCTGGGCATTGACGGCCAACGAGCGAATTTCCTCCGTTACGTCCTGACCGTTTACCCGAACCTGTTGTCCTTGTTCGCCGGGCAACAATTCGATATCCAGTTCAGGCAAGTAACGAAGCACTTTGTCCACTTCGTCCGGTCCGACGCCCCGCTGCAGAAAATACCAGGTTGCCGCCCGGTACATCGCACCGGTATCGACATAAACATAATGCAGTCTGCCGGCGACCATTCGAGCTATCGTACTTTTCCCTGCCCCCGCAGGCCCGTCGATCGCGATGTTGATTTTATCATGGGTTGTAGACGTCTCGCTTGCCAAAGGGGCATTCCTCCTCAAAACAAATCCTCAAGAAAAAAGCAGGCATTGCCTGCGACGTGAAAATTATACCACAGATAGCAAAGGGATGCAAAAGAATCGCTCTTGCGTTCCCCGTTATTTCCCCTGCTCCCTGTGAATCGGCACCCCTTCGTATTTTTCCGCCGAGGCGAGAAAATATCGCAGCTCCGGAATCCGCAGCATCATCTGAAACAGGCATAACGCCGCGAATAACACCAGCAGTCCCCGTTTCAGCCATGTTTCCGCCTTTTCCGAGAACGATAAAAACAACTCAGTATAGATTTCATCATCCCGGGGTCGTTTCACGTTATTCCCTCCCTAGTTTGGTCAACGCGCATGAAATCATGGCGTCAATGTCTAGCTTATCCATTTCGGGAATCCGGGAATACGCCTACGTCGAGGGAAATCAACGATTTTTGAAATCGAACTGCCGTTCGAAGCAATACCGGATCAGTTTCTGCCGTTCCAGGTCCGAAATGCTGACGAATTTGAGCATCACTACGTTCCGTCCCGTCTCCAGCTTCTTCGTACGAACAACTTCAGCTTCGAAAGGGGCATGGTCGATCGAACCGTTCTTGAAGGGAATTAACAGCCAACAAAATAGTTGATCCCCCTGAGCGAGCTTGAATTCGCTGCTGCAGCTAAAGGATACCCCGCCGCCGCCAACATCTTCCGTATGAGCGACGAAGCGGACGCCGTCCTTCATGAGTACGGCAATTTCCAATTCGGCAACCACCCTCAAGAAATTGCGCCGTTGGATTTTCGTGATCGTTTCGGGCTCGGGCTTGCGAATGCGCACCAATTGAACGACGTCATCGGCGAAGCCCAACACGTATGTATTAAAGTAGTTTTTCACTCCGGATTCCGTCAAGAAATAAACGGATAACTCGTCCCCGATGTACAATTTCTTGATGCGGCCGCTCCCGCCCTCGATCGGCACCTCGATCAAAAACGATTCTTCCTCTACGTCCGCGATCCGTGACTTACATTTCTTCTCTTCGTTTGGCTTGTCCGCCGAAGCGACTTGAATGTATACGAGATCGTTCACTTTAGGAAACAAGTTTCCCCACCGTCCTATACCATGGTAGTATTGCTACCTTCTGATTATAGCACGGAGAGGCGCAAGCTGGACCTTAAATTATTACGGATAAGCCAAAAAGGAATCTTCCGGACGACCGGAACATTCCTTTGATCTTGCCTCGCACCGCGTTAAGATGACGTGGCTCCTCCTTTATTGTTGCGGTTTCGAATCTCTTCGATAATCTCTTCATTGCCGTTATTGGCGTTAATGTAGATTTTGTATTGCGATCCGTTGATCGAACCGCCAAATTCGTAGGTCAGCACCTTCTCCGACTGCTCGTTTTCAATGAGCGCCAAGCGATGGTACTTCTCTTTGTATTCTGGATTCAAAAATTTGCGTGCCTGCTGCAACGTCAGTTTCGGCTTTCCGATCTTCTCGCGGCTTTCGCGTTCATAAACATAGTCGCTGGCCTGCATCCCGGTAACTTGCCCGTTGTCCAGCGCGACACGGATCGTGATTTTCTCCGGATAAATCAGGACGTCGCCTTGCTTGCTGACGAACGTAAAGTTCCCTTCATTATCGTACTCGTCGTACGAAACGGCCGTCAGACCGGGATACCCTTTGTTTTCCAGAAACTCGCTGGCCCGTTCTCTCGCCGTACTGGAGTCTACCGCTTTCGGGCCGATTTGGCGGTGGTAGACATAGGAGATCAAGTGTCCTCCGTTCCGGGTAAAATCAAGCGACCAGGACTCGCCGCCTTTGTCGATCTTCAGGTTGGCGGTATACGAGGCCCATTCCGTTCCTTTCCCGTTCTCCACGACCTGGATCGCGGCTGCGTTCTGGACGCCCGTAAAGTCCGCCGTTTTGCGTTTGATTTCCTCGACGGTGATCGGGCTTCCGCCCAGCTTCTTCACTGAACGTTTATTATACATGCTGGAGATGGACGGTCCCCAATCCAGTTCCGGATATTCCCCAACCTTTTTATCTACCGTTTTGAAGCCGTCGATGATCGTATTGTCGCGCGGTTCTTTTTCGCTGGCCAGCGCCGTTTCGACGTCCATCCAGCGCAACCGGTTGGCGATAACCTTGTTCTGCACCCCTTGCAGGTCTTGGGAGATTTGCGCCGAGCTTTTATACAGCTCCTTCAGGTTTTTCTTTTCATTATCGCTCAGCGGTTGTTGGGTCAAATCGCGAATGGCGGTTTGGTACGAAAACTTGGCGATGCGCGAAAGGAACTCTTCCGTTTTATTAAACGGGAGCAAGGTTAAGGGGAGTTGGTTGATTTCGTTTTGCGCCTCGCTGGTGATACGCCAAACGTTAACCAGTCCTTTACGCTGCGCGCCGGTGGAGGCCGAATTTACAGCCAGGGTGTTGCCCAGTTCCGTATGCAGCTTGTCCACGTGGTAGGACAAATCGTGAAAAGCCCGCTGATATTGGTTTTCCGCCTTAATCAGAATCGAGTTCTTCTCCTGGTTCTCTTGATACCCCCAAACCAGGGCTCCGATCAACAGCACAGCGGTCACCGGAAACAGGATCGCACTCAGTCGTTTGTACATTGGGCTTATGCTCTCTCCCTTCTTCAACTAGGTTGGGATTAGTGTGACAAGAAGGAAAGAACTTTATGCATATGAATAAGGTAGTTCAAAAAACGGCTTTCGATCAC
>NZ_JAKSXN010000109.1 GCF_022427145.1 Paenibacillus timonensis | reverse complement strand
GAAGTCCAATTCATGGTTACTCCTGCCATCGTTTGCAATGGCGGGGGTAACCTTTTTGTTTTGTCTTTGAGAGCTCTTTGCACGATTATCCCTTTTGTTCAGGAACCAGATGCCACCTGATTCAAGGGGATAATCGTGCAAAGCCCCTGGACATTAGTCTTTTGGAGCTCCTTTGCGCGATTATCCCTTTTGTTCAGGATGAGGAGGGGACGAGAAGAAGAGGGGGCTAGGGAGTGATTATTAATAGAGCTCTGCGGTGCAAGCTGATGCCACCTGATTCAAGGGGATAATCGTGCAAAGCTCCCGTACATTAGTCTTTTGGAGCTCCTTTGCGCGATTATCCCTTTTGCTCAGGGTGAGGAGGGTGAAAGAAGAAGAGAGGGCTAGGGAGTGATTATTAATAGAGCTCTGCGGTGCAAGCTGATGCCACCTGATTCAAGGGGATAATCGTGCAAAGTGTCCGGACAACTAGGCAATAAAAGCGAGGTATACAAAAGTATACCTCGCTTAAGATCTGTCATCCGGGGTCAGACTTCGTCCCAGATGCGGCGGACATTGTCGAAGGCGATGCGGGTGCCTTGGCGGCAGTCCTCCATGCCTTCGTATTCGATGGAGAGGTAGCCGTCATAGCCGGACGTCTTCACGATGCGCAGGATCTCCCACAGGTCGAGATCGCCCTGGCCGGCAATGGCGCCGCGCAGGTATTGGCCGCCCGCGCTGCGGAACCAACCGGCGCCGGGGTTGCGGATTTCGGGCCGGATGTAGAAGTCTTTGACGTGGACCATCGAGGCGTAGCTGATGTTCTTCTTCACGGCAACGACGGGGTTCTCGTCGACGCAAACGAAGTTGCCCACGTCGAGCGTCGTCTTGTAGTTCGGCCGGTCGACGGCATGGATCACCGCCTGTACCCGATCGCTGGCCTGCACGTAATAGCCGTGGTTCTCCAGGCTGGTCGTGATCCCGTACTGTGCGGCGTAATCGGCGATCTCGCGGCAGGCGTCTGCGATCCGCGGCAGGTCCTCCTGGAACCGGACGATCGAGGTGTCCGGCCGGGAGGCGACGTCATGCCGCATCAGCTTGGCGCCAAGCGCATGGGCGTGATCGACCTCGCGTTTGACGCGGGCGATCTCCGCCGCGTAAGCCTCCTCCGAATCGACGGCGAAATTGGCGCCGATCGCGTAGTTGGATACGGCGATCCCAGCCTGGGCCGCGCGCTCGCGGATTTGCTCGATCAGCTCGGGGGTTTCACCGAAGTTAAATCCCAGCGGCACGATTTCGATATGCTCCCCGCCGATGTCGGCAACCCAATCGATAACCTCAAGGAGGGTCATCGATCCGGCCTGCATCGCTTGATAGAGACTGTATGAACTGACTCCCAGTTTCATGAAAGGTCCATCTCCTTTAGTGGTAGTTCCTGGCTAACGGACTCCAGAAGCGTTATTTGCCGGTTCTGGAGCGATTCGCTTAGTTAACGGACCGAGGAGACCTTATTTCGGATAGGGTGGGTTAAAACGCCAAAGCTTGGGCCTAATAAGGTCGCTGGAGTCCGTAAAACGTTGGGAAATCGTCGAGAAATAACCCAATAAGGTCATTTGAGTCCGTTACTTGCAGCGGTGGGACCGGTCGGTCCCTGTGGGGCAGCATTCCGTGTGATCGGCCCAACTTTAAGGGTGGCCGCACCCCGGGAGGCGAAAGTAGAGTGCTCGCAAAGCACAATCCGCGACACCGCTCGTCACCTGGGTACGGCCTGCTCCCATCATCGGGCGTCCTTACGGCTCACCCTTCAGGCAGCTTAATCCCGGAACGACCGGATGAACCCAACCGCTTGGCGAATATCCTCCTCCGGGTTGTCGCCGACTTCGCGCTCGATCGTCAGGTAGCCGGTATAGCCGATTTCCTGCAGGGCGGCGAAATAGGCCGGGAAGTCGACGCTGCCCGCGCCGAGCGGCACTTCCTCGAAGCCCGCGCCGGAGGCGGCCATTTCAGCGATTTTCTCGTGGCTCATCGCGTCGTAGCCGAGGAAGCCGTACACGTCCCGCGGATCAACCGGACGGCGGCGGATGCCGTCTTTGACGTGCGTATGGACGATGTAGTCCCGCAGCGTCTTGACCCCTTGGACCGGGTCATCCCCCGTGACCATAACCATATTGGCCGGATCGAAATTGACCGAGACGCCGTTGGTGGTGAGGGTGTCCAGGAAGCTTTTGAGATGGGCGGCCGGTTCGGGTCCGGTTTCGATGGCAAAATAAGCGTCCAGGCTCTTCGCATATACGCCCAGCTCCTCACAAGCTTGCTGCATGGCCGCATAAATTGGCCCGTTCGCGTCCTCCGGCACGATGCCGATATGCGTGGTCACGACGTTCGTGCCCAGTTCAACCGCCAGATCGAGAATCCGCTTCGACTTTTCGATTTTGGCCGGATTGGCGGCGGCGTCCTGAAACCCATGGCCGGCCAGGTCGCCGCACAGGGCGGAGATCTCCAGCCCCAGGCTATCGATGTAATCGCACAGCTCCTTACGTTTGGGTCCGATTAGCACCGCCGGATCCATCTCGCCGGAGACGGCATAAATCTGTACGCCTTCAGCTCCGGCCGCTTTCGCCTTTTTCAAGCCTTCCTTGACGCCTACGCCAAAGCTGTCGACGATAATTCCGATTTTGTTGTTCAGCTTCATCCAGTTCGCGCCTCCTTGGACTTCGAATTTAGAAATGAATTTCTCGACCTTCAGCGGCCGATTCATATATCGCGTTCAGGATTTTGATCATCTCCACGCCGTCCTCCACGGGGCTGATCGGCGGGGCGCCGTCCAGGCAGCTGGCGACGAAATGATTGATTTCGTTCTGGAACGCCACGTGAAAATCAAACCCTGGCGAGCTGATCTGCGGATCGAGGTTCATGATGGTGTTGTGGCGCTCGGTCACGATCGACAACGCCGGTTCGATTTCGGCACCGCCCTGGTTGCCATAGATGTTGATCTGCGCGGAATTTTGCTTGGCATGCAGGGAAAAGCTGACATCCACCATCAGCGAAGCGCCGTTCTCGAAGCGGATCAGCGCGTTGGCCATGTCTTCAACCGTGTTGAGGGAGGCGTCATAGTCCGCGGCTTGATAAAAGGGATAGTTCTCGATGTTCGATCGATTCCCCAGTTTGGCGTAGGTGTTGCCGCTTACCGATTTGACTTTGGGCCGGCCCATCAGGTACCAGCAGAGATCGATCGCGTGCACGCCGATGTCGATCAACGGGCCGCCGCCGGAACGCGACTTGTCGGCGAACCAGCCGCCGGGATTGCCAAGCCGCCGGAGGAGGCTCGCTTTGGCGTAATAGATCTCGCCAAGGTCGCCGGCATCGATGAATTTCTTCAGCACCGCGATATTGGAGGCATGGCGCCGCACATATCCGACCTGCAGCAGGTTGCCGGTCCGTTCCACCGCCTGTTGCACCTGAAGGGCCTCGTCCACGGTGATGCACAGCGGTTTTTCGCAGAGTACCTGCTTGCCGGCTTCCAGAGCGGCGATGCTGATCGCGGCATGGGTGTTATTCCAGGTGCAGATGCTGACCGCGTGCACTTCGGGATTCGCGAACATTTCGCGGTAATCCGTGTAAACGTGCGGGATGTCGTACTTGCCCGCCATGTTCCGGGCCCGTTCCTCATTGACGTCGCAGATCGCGAGCAGCTTGGCCCGCGGGTTGGCGCGGTAGGCTTGCAGATGGGCCTCGGAAATGGAACCGGTGCCGATCAGGCCGATGTTCAGTTCACTCATTTTTCGCAGGTGCACCCTTTCGTTCTCCGCGCGAGTTTGCTACAATGAGAGCATTCATTCGCTAGGATATGTTTTATTTATTCAAAGTTATGTTTAGGCACCCCTAATTTAGCACAGGCATTTTAAAGGGAGAATGTTCAGGATGACAAAATATCTGGATTATATGATCAGTCCTGAGCCGATCCGACTGTTCAATCCCGCGGTGGATGCCAGCCGGCGCAAAATCCAATCGTTGGCCGTCGTCAACGCCGGTCATTTGCCCGGGCGCACGATGCAGCGCCAAGATGCGAAGTTCCGGTATTGGGCGTTTGTGGTGATCACGGGCGGGAGCGGGTATTACCAGGCCGGCAGCGCGGACAGGCAGGAGGTCACGGCCGGCTCGTGGTTCTGCCTGTTCCCGGGCGAAACGTTTCATTACGGTCCGCACGAGGAAGGGCATTGGGACGAGTATTACTTCACGGTGGAGGGCTCCCGGGTTGAGGAATGGCTCGGAAGCTGGCTACAGCACCCCGATCAGGTCAAAAAAGCGGCGATCGACGACTCCGTCATCAACCGGATGGAACTGATGTTCATGCTGATCGACAGCGGCGTGCCAAGCAATCTCGACCGGGCTTCGCTGATGCTGGAGTCCTTCCTGTACGAGTTGGTGTCGCAGGCGGATCAGGCGGAGGCCGGGAACCGGGGCCGATTCGTGCTGAAGGTAATCGAGGACATTTCCGCTTCGCTGTATGCGGATCCAACGCCGGAGGAGCTGGCGGCGCGGCATCATATTTCGGTGTCGACGCTGCGGCGGATCGTGCACGAATATTCGGGTTATCCGCTCAACGAATTCATTCACCGGCTGAAGGCGGCCGAAGCCAAGAACGTCCTGCTCAACACGGAAAAAAGCGTCAAGGAAATCGGCGAGGCGCTGGGGTATCAGGACATGTTTTATTTTTCGCGCGTGTTCAAGCGAATCACCGGTTATTCGCCGCGGAGCTATCGGAGCCGGGGCGGACAATAAAGGTCTGGGCGCAGGGGTTTACACTATAGGGGAGGTTCACGGGATGAAGCTTTATTTTCAAGGATGGGACGAGGAATTGGTTCATGGCGTAAAAGAGTTGGAGACGCAGCTCGGATTCCAGGCGGACCCGGCGGGTTTGCCGGTGGAAGTCGTGCGGTTGCCTCGGGATGCCGGGCAATTACGGGTCTCGCTTGGCGGCGGGAAAGGCCGGATCGAGTATGTGGAGAAGATTCATTTTTTCCGTGCGCTGGGGTTGTTGGTGGAGCGGGCTAAGACGTCGGATGCGTTTGAGTTGACCGAACTGCCGAGCTTCGATTACAACGGAGCGATGCTGGATGCGTCGCGCAATGCGGTGATGCGGGTGGACGCGATCAAGCAGATGCTGCGGTATATGGCGGTCATGGGGTTGAATGGGCTGATGATGTATACCGAGGACACGTATGAGGTGCCGGAACTGCCTTATTTCGGTTACATGCGGGGACGGTACACGGCGGAGGAGCTGCGGGAGTGTGACGATTACGCCGCGTTGTTCGGCATTGAGATGATCCCGTGCATTCAAACGCTGGGACATTTATTTCACGCGCTGAAATGGCTTTATGCCGAGCCGCTGCGCGACCATCCCGACATTGTGCTGCCGGGTACGCCGGCTACCTACGAATTCCTGGAGCAGACGATCCGGGCGGCCGCCGCGCCGTTCCGTTCGAAGCGCATCCATATCGGCATGGACGAAGCGTTCCAGGTCGGACTCGGCCGCTATTTGCGGGACAACGGCTTCCGCGATCGGTTCGAGGTGATGAACGAGCACGTCGGGCGGGTCATGGAGATCACCGGGAAGCTGGGGCTGGAACCGATGATCTGGAGCGACATGTATTTCAACCTGCTGTCGAACGACGTGCAGGGCGGGTTGTACAACATGGAGGCGGATTTTTCCGCGGAAAATATGGCGAAGATCCCGGACGGCCTCCGGTTCGTCTACTGGAACTACTGGGGAACGGACGAGAACGCGTACAAAGAGGTGTTCGACAAGCACCGGCTGCTCGGGTCGGAGCCGATCTTCGCGGGAGGCATCCACATGTGGAACCTGATGGCCCCGAACCACGGCAAAACCTGGTCATCCATGCACCCGGCGCTCAGGGCGGCGAAACGGAGCGGACTGCGTGAGGTGTTTGCGACCGCGTGGGGCGACAACGGGAACGAGGCGAATCATTTCGTGATTTTGCCGGGGCTACAGTTGTTTGCGGAATACGGGTACCATGACGGTGAGGTGAGCGATGAGCATCTGCAGAAGCGGCTGGCCGCCTGCACGGGGCTCGATTTGTTCGGGCCGCTCGAGGCGTTGAAGGGGATGGACGAAGTGCCGGAGGTCCACGAGGGGAACTATTACGGTGCAAATCCGTCGAAGTTCCTGCTCTGGCAGGATCTGTTGATCGGCCTGTTCGATAAGCATGTGGAAGGCATGGAAGGGACGCTGCCGGACTATTATGCCGGGCTCGTTGAGAAATGGCGGGGTTACGGTGAAGGGGAAGGAAGCGGGTTGACGGAGCCGTTTACCGCGATGTTTGTCTTCTACGAAAAGCTCGCCGCTGCGCTGTCCGTGAAGTCGACGCTGGGCGTGACGATCAAGCGCCTTTACGACGCCGGGGATCGGGACGGACTGCGGCGGATCGCTGACGAGACGCTGCCTGAGCTGCGCCGTCGGGTCGAGGAGCTGCGGGTGGCGCACCGGGAGCTGTGGCTCGGAACGTACAAGCCGTTCGGCTGGGAAGTGCTCGACATCCGTTACGGCGGGGTGCTGAGCCGCGCCGCGTCGGCGCGCGACCGCCTGCTGGATTATGCGAACGGCCGCGTCCTGAAGCTGGAAGAGCTGGAGGCGGAGCGCTTGGTGTTTAACCAGAACAACGTCTTCGGCACGCTGGACGTGAACGGCTTGTATCATCAGATCGCGACGGCGGGTTCGCTGTCGATGTAAATTTCGGACGAAGTGGAAAACCTCCAACTCATTTTGCGGGGGAAGGGGAGTCCGATGGTTTAAGTGGAAAACCTCCAACTCATTTTCGACGGATTGGCTTCAATGGGCGAATTCTGCGAAAATAAGTGGAGGTTT
>NZ_JAKSXN010000108.1 GCF_022427145.1 Paenibacillus timonensis | reverse complement strand
GCGGTGGGCCAGCTTTTGAGTGAATTAGCGCCACAAAATACCGTTAATTGAAAGGAATTCCCGCATTCCTAGGAAAATAACGCCACTTATTACCTCTATTTCAGGAGATGGCCAGGCGAGAACCTACCGCTTTTAAACTTATGCCTACATCCCCATTCCCGCAGACTTAGGATTTTGTTTGCCACTCCAGCAAGCAGCCTCCGCGACTCCGTCCTCCCCAGGCTCACCCCCCCGCCAAGTCATGAACCGCAACCTGTCCGCATATGGTTGTACAAAAGACTGGACAAAAGGGGATTGCGGTTATGACGGAGGCTTACGAGCGGCTGGGAGAGCTGTTGACGATTCTGCTGATGGCGGCTGCGCTGGGCATGGATGCTTTATCGCTCGGCATCGGCATCGGCATGAAAGGAGTCCGGCGGAAAGACGCGCTCCGTATCGGGACGATGGTCGCTCTCTTTCACGTGCTGATGCCTCTGCTAGGCATTGTGGCGGGACAATATGTCGGTGCGTTGCTGGGGAGCTTGGCCCGGTACGCCGCGGGAGGGCTCCTATTTCTGCTCGGCGCCCATATGATCATCAGCTCGGTCAAAGGTAGCGGCGTGCAGTCGATCAACCACCGGACCTGGTTCGGCGTGCTGCTGTTCTCGCTTAGCGTCAGCATCGATTCGTTTTCCGTCGGCGTGTCGCTGGGCATGTTCCATGGAGACTGGTTGCTGGCGGTGCTGGCCTTCGGTCTTTTTGGCGGCGTCATGTCCTTGGTTGGGCTGGCGATGGGGCGAGGGATGGGGCGTTCGCTCGGTGATTACGGCGAGGCGGCAGGCGGGGCGATATTGCTGGCGTTTGGACTGTTGTTCATCTTTTGAAACTGCGGCTATTCGTGATAAAATAAAGGTCCAAGCGCGGGGGGATGCTCCCCGCTAAACATGGAGGTGAAAGGGCATGCGCATCTTGTTTGTGTGTACCGGAAATACCTGCCGCAGCCCGATGGCCGAAGGCATGCTGCGCAAGCTGGCGCGGGACCGGGGGTTGGACGTGCAGGTTCGTTCGGCTGGTGTGGCCGCCATGAAAGGGAATTCCATTTCCCGTCATGCGGAAGCGGTGCTGCGGGATCGGGGGATCACGGATGCCTTTGAGTCTACCCCTTTATATGCCGAATTGACGGACTGGGCCGATCTGATTCTGACGCTGACGCAAGGGCACAAGCGTCAGGTGATTCATTCATTTCCGGGCACAGCCGATAAAATATTCACGCTCAAAGAATATGTCGAAGATAACGCCGCCATTCTAGCCAACCTGGAGGAGTACCGGCGCCTGGCGGCGGACCGGGAGCTCGCCCGGGCGTTGGGCAGCGAGTGGCCGGTTGGGCAGCAGCGGCGGCTGGAGGAGTTGCAACGGCGGTTGCCTGGATACGACATTTCCGATCCGTTTGGCGGGTCACGGGCGGACTACGACCGGGCGGCGGCGGAGATCGGCGCTGCGCTGGAGAAACTGATCGCCAAGCTGGAGCGCGGCGAGGGGGATTAAACCTGTTGCATTTGGCTCGCCGATGCTTTATTCTAATAGCAGAAGTTTTCAGATCCGATGTAACTGGCGACAAGAGTGGATCAAACCACGATGGAGCATCGGAGTATACGGCCGGTCGCCTGGGCAAAGAGCACGACGCGCGTAAGCTGCGTTATGCTCTTTTTTTGTTGGGTCAGGTCTTTCGTTTGCGGTACGCCTTTCTCTGTTATAATAAGGACAGTCTTTGTGTAAATGTTCCGGATATGCGGAGAAAGGAGCGGGCATCACATGGAGCAGGAAGAGCTTGGAATGATTCGGGCACAGGTGGCAACGATTGCGGAGGAAGTGGCCGCCGCGGCCAACCTGGGTCCGGGCAAGCTGCTGGTCGTCGGGGCCAGCACGAGCGAAGTGGCAGGTAAACGCATCGGCACGGGTGGGGCCGAAGACATCGCCTCCGAGCTGTGGGCCGGCATCGAACAGGTCCGGGCCCAATACGGCTTCGACGTCGCGTTTCAATGCTGCGAGCATTTGAATCGCGCGCTGGTGGTCGAACGGGCGGTGCTGGAGCGGCTTTCGCTGACGGAGGTGGCCGCGGTGCCCGTGCCGAAGGCGGGCGGATCGATGGCTGCCGCGGCCTACCGGCGATTGTCGGCTCCGTGCTTAGCGGAAATGCTCGAAGCCCACGCCGGGATCGATATCGGCGAAACGCTGATCGGCATGCATTTGCGCCGGGTGGCGGTGCCGTTTCGCCCTTCGCTGCGGAAGATTGGTCAGGCTCGCGTCACGGCGGCTACGACCCGTCCGAAGCTGATCGGCGGGGAACGGGCCGTTTATGCGCTACCGCCGGATTCGGACTCCACGCTTTGCGATTAAGATCGGATTTGATTATAAGGAGGATAACGGAAGATGGAAAATTTGAGAAACCAAGATCCAGCCGTGCTGGAAGCTATGAACCTGGAGCTGAAGCGTCAGCGTAACAACATTGAGTTGATCGCTTCCGAGAACATCGTCAGCGAGGCGGTCATGGAGGCCATGGGCTCCGTGCTCACCAACAAATACGCCGAAGGATACCCGGGCAAACGGTATTATGGCGGCTGCGAACGCGTGGATATCGTGGAAAATATCGCCCGCGACCGGGCGAAAGAACTATTTGGCGCCGAGCACGCCAACGTTCAGCCGCATTCCGGCGCGCAGGCGAACCTCGCCGTTTATCTTGCCGCTCTCAAACCCGGCGATACGGTGCTGGGGATGAACCTGGCGCACGGCGGCCACTTGACCCACGGCAGCCCGGTCAATGCTTCCGGTTTGTTCTATAACTTCGTCGCTTACGGCGTACAGGAAGACACGTTCCTGATCGATTACGACGAAGTGCGCAAAGCGGCGTTCAAGCATCGTCCGCGCCTGATCGTAGCCGGGGCGAGCGCTTATCCGCGGATCATCGATTTCGAGAAGCTGGCTTCCATCGCAAACGACGTTGGCGCGCTCTTCATGGTCGATATGGCGCATATCGCCGGCCTCGTGGCTGCGGGTCTGCATCCGAACCCGGTGCCGCATGCCCATTTCGTGACGACGACGACCCACAAGACGCTGCGCGGCCCGCGCGGCGGGATGATTTTGTGCAAACAGCCTTGGGCAGCCGCCATCGACAAAGCGGTATTCCCGGGTACGCAAGGCGGCCCGCTGATGCACGTCATCGCTTCCAAAGCGGTTGCATTGGGCGAAGCGCTTCAGCCTTCTTTTAAAACCTATGCGGAAAATGTCGTGAAGAACGCTCAAGTCCTGGCGGAAACGCTGATTTCCGAAGGCTTGAACATCGTGTCGGGCGGCACGGATAACCACCTGATGCTGGTAGATACGCGCAACCTGAACATCACGGGGAAAGACGCCGAGCATGTGCTGGATTCGATCGGCATCACGGTGAACAAAAACGCGATTCCTTTCGACCCGACCAGCCCATTCGTGACCAGCGGGATCCGTATCGGTACGCCGGCTGCCACTTCGCGCGGCATGGACGAGGAAGCGATGAAGGAAATCGGCCGGATTATCGCCGTCGTGCTGAAATCGCCGAAGGACGAAGCGCTGCTGGATAAAACCCGCAAGCAAGTGTCCGAGTTGACCGACCGTTATCCGTTGTACCCGAACCTGAAATATTAATTAAGGCATAACAAAACCGGGAGCGATTCGCTCCCGGTTTTGTTGTATTTCTGAATTAATCCGTATCTTTGACCGCCATGATCCGCAGCCGGCTGGTATCGAGCATCCATTGCCCTTCCTTATATAAAGCGGGTTTGGCGAGCGATACGATAGCGTCATACAGAGGGCCTCTCTCCGAAGGGACGATTTCAGGGAAAAAATGTTCCGCAAAGCTATCGAGCCACTTGCGCAGTCCTTCCTCGCCGTTCAACGGTCTGGGAGCGTCAAGATGCCGGGCAAACGTAACGCGGAAGCCGATTTGTTCCAAGAGGCTTGCGTACTCGCCGATGCTGGGATGGTACCATGGATTTCGTCCTTCCCATGGGAATCCGTACGTTTTCAGAACCTGTTCGATGGCCCCGGTTAATGCAGCGACATTACCTTTCCCGGCGAATTCGGCCACAAAGCGGCCGCCTTTCCGAAGAGCGAAACGGATCGTTTCCGCGACGGCGGGCGCATCCTGGATCCAATGCAAAGCGGCGTGGGAAAATACGGCGTCATAACGACTATCGCTCCGGTACCGGCGGGCATCCGCGATTCGAAGGTCCAGGCCGGGATAACGCTGTATCGCCCGGCGGATCGTTTCCTCCGATGCGTCGATACCGGTGGGGATGGCTCCGGCGGCGGCAATGGCTGCCGTCAAATCCCCGTTGCCGCAGCCGAGGTCAAGAATTCGTTCGCCTGGCTCCGGCCGGAGCCAAGTCAAGAGCTCGGTGCCCGGTCTCGCGGTTGGCGTTCGAGGATCGTGAGGTTGGCTGATAGTCGAGCCGTCTTTAGACCTGTTCATCCGTTTTGCCTCCATGCTTCAAGATTCAACTCGTTGTTCAGCGCAGCGGCGGCCATGGCTCCGGAGGAAGCGGCAGCGATGGCCTGATGCCGCATCGTGACGGCATCGCCGGCGCTAAAGACGCCCGGCACGTTCGTTTTTCCGAATTCGTCGACGATGACCGTTCCTGCCTCGGTAACCTGACAACCCAGGGTCTGCGGAAGGTCAGAGCCAATCGTGAGGTCCGGCCTGAAAAAGATTCCCCTGCACGGAATGGCCGTCCCGTCCTCCAGAACGACCTGCCGTACGATCCCTTCTTCCGACTCAATGGAACGGATCGGTGCATCATGGAAAGGGACTCCATGCCGACGTAAGTCTTCGCGCTCTGCATCGGTCAAACCGTCGGGGCCGTTCGTGCATAACGTGAAGCGGTCCGTCCAACCAGAGATCAGCGGGATGAAGTGCATGGCTTCTGCCCCTCTCGTAATGATCACCAAAGGTTCGTCGCGCAATTCCCAGCCGTCGCAGTAGGGGCATACGAAGGCGCTTTTCCCATAAACCTCGGGAAGACCCGGAATGTTTAGCGGCCGATCCTTCATGCCGACGGCAAACAGCAGCTTCTTGCTGCGGAGGGTCAAGCCTTGGGCGGTGGCGATTTGAAAATCGCCATCCTTTCCGGTAACGGATTGGGCGGTGTCTTCGATAAAAGTGATGCCGGGATAACGGGCGATTTGTTCTTTGGCCAACCGCCGCAGTTCCCCCGGGGGGATCCCGTCTCGCGTCAGGAATCCATGGGCCTCTCTTGTTACCGCGTTACGGGGGCGCCCTTCATCGAGGACCACCGCTTTCTTGCGGGCTCTTCCCAGCATCAGGGCGGCATTCAAACCGGCCGGTCCGCCTCCGACAATGATGGCATCGAACATGGTTTCGTTCATTTTTCTGATACACCTCCATGGATCTTTAATATCCATAATTAAAATGCAAGAAGCGCTTGGCTCACTTCTTGTGCACGGGAAATTTCCCGGCTGCATAGGCTGCATCTAAAACCGACTGGATCGTATGCTCCCGCAGGTATTGATTGAGTTGCCGTTCGGCGCCGTCCATGACTTGCTTAACGAGGCAGGCGTTACTTCCTGCATCCTGCGGGGATTGCCCGTGTCCGTGATCTTCTTCTTCGGCAAGCATGCGATGCTGATGCGACTCCCTATTCGAGCATTCGAATAGGTGCTGCCGCCCTTCGATCACTTGGATGACCTCGAGAAACGTGATTTGATCCGCAGAACGGGCCAGCTCGTAACCTCCATTCACGCCGGGCACCGCACGGACGATGCCGTCCTGCCGTAGCTTGGACATGATTTTGGAGAGGTAGCTCTCCGAAACGCCCAGCGTCGCGGACAATGATTTGATGCCGACGTTTTGGCGGCGTTCCGCGCCCGCCAGGTGAATAAGGGCGTGCAGCGCATAATCGGTGCTTTTCGAATATTGCATGACCGGTTCTTCCTTTGTTAATTATGGATTTGGTGTATCCATAATAACAAGAATACATCCTGACTGTCAAGGGCTTCCGGAAAGGAGAGGAAGCAGCTTTCAAGCGAGTTCCTTCATATATAAGCGGTTTCTTTTTGACGGCTTTGCAACATGTTGAAGCGAGGGTGAAAATGCCAACTTGGAATGATATAATAGACAAGATTTGTGGAGCGTTCGAGGAATGGGAACGAGATGGCAAGTAAAGACTTAGCAATAAAAGCGGAGGGACGACGAAAATATGGGAAAACTGGTGGTATGCGATCACCCTTTGATTCAACACAAACTGACTTTTATCCGCGACATGCGGACCAACACGAAGGATTTTCGCGAATTGGTGGATGAAGTGGCGACTTTGATGGCTTACGAAATTACGCGGGACATCCCGCTCGAGTCGATTAAGGTGCAGACGCCGGTGGCCGAAGCCGAATCGAAAGTCATTTCCGGACGGATGCTGGGGCTCATTCCGATTCTTCGCGCCGGGCTGGGGATGCTGGACGGGGTACTGAAGCTGCTCCCTGCGGCGAAGGTTGGACATGTCGGGTTGTTCCGGGATCCGGAAACGCTGCAGCCGGTCGAATATTACATTAAGCTGCCTACGGACGTTCAGGAACGCGAGCTGATCGTGATCGATCCGATGCTGGCCACCGGGGGATCTGCTATTGCGGCCATCACCGCGTTGAAGAACCGCGGCTGCACCCAGATCAAAATGATGAACCTGATCGCCGCGCCGGAAGGCGTTAAGGCGGTTCATGATGTGCACCCTGACGTAGACATCTACGTGGCGGCTTTGGACAGCCACCTCAATGAACATGGCTACATCATTCCGGGCCTGGGCGACGCCGGCGACCGGTTGTACGGCACGAAGTAATTTGATCGTTATCGTCGCGCGGATAAAGTTAAGGAACGATTCGGCGGCGTCATGTTCTGCACGTGGGTGTCCGGTGGTGACGTTTGAAGTTGCCCCCGGCCTCCGGCTGATTAACAGTAAATCGTACTGTTAATTTCCCGTTATTCGCGTGTTGAAGGAAAATAACAGTAAATCCTACTTTTAATTTGACCTGTTTCATCGAAGTCGCCGGGTTCTACCGAAAATAACGGTAGATAT
>NZ_JAKSXN010000107.1 GCF_022427145.1 Paenibacillus timonensis | reverse complement strand
CGTTTGGAGGACGATTAGCTGTAAAAAGTAACGTAAATTTCGGCGGTTTTGCTGGTATGGCAGGGAATACGCGAAATTAGAGTTACTTTTTCCAGTTAATTTACTGAAACGGCCTTCTTGCTCCAAATTAACGGTAGAAAATCCAGTTAAACTCGACACGTCGGACAAAACAGATACACAAAAAAGGCGGAGGGCTCCCCCTCCACCTTACCCTTTCCACTCACTCGTTACCGGTTCAGCAAACTCCCCACATAACGGAGCAGCTCGTTGGCGCACACCGGGCAGTAGCCATGCTCGTCGATCAGCCGCTTGCTGACCTCGTTGATGCGTTTGAGCTGGTTTTCGTCCGGCGTTTTGGTCGAGGTCGTGATCTTCACGATGTCCTTGAGGTCGGCGAACAGCTTCTTCTCGATCGCTTCCCGCAGCCGGTCGTGGTGGTTATATTCAAATTTCCGCCCTTTGCGCGAGTACGCGGAGATGCGGATCAGAATTTCCTCTCTGAACGCCTTTTTGGCATTTTCCGAAATGCCGATTTGCTCTTCGATCGAGCGCATCAGCCGCTCGTCGGGATCCATCTCCTCGTCGGTAAGCGGATCGCGGATTTTCGTCCAGTTGCAGAACGCCTCGATGTTATCGAGGTAGTTCTCGAACAAAGTGCGCGCCGATTCCTCGAATGAGTAGACGAACGCTTTTTGCACTTCTTTTTTGGCGAGTTCGTCGTATTCCTTGCGGGCAATGCTGATAAAGTTCAGGTAACGTTCGCGTTCTTCCTTCGTGATCGAAGCATGCTGGTCCAGGCCGTCCTTGATGGCCCGCAAAATATCGAGGGCCCCCATGCAATGCAAATCCTGCTTGATCAGCGCGCTGGAAATCCGGTTGATGACGTAACGCGGATCGACGCCGGACATGCCCTCCTCCAGGTACTCGTTTTGCAGCTCCTTCAAATCGGCGTCCTTGTAGCCCTCGACTTCTTCGCCGTCGTAGAGACGCATTTTTTTCACCAGATCGACGCCTTGCTTCTTCGTCTCCTTCAACCGGGTCAAGATGGAGAAGATCGCCGCCGCCCTCAGGGCATGCGGGGCAATATGGATGTGGCTCATATCGCTTTGGCCGATCAGCTTGGCGTAAATTTTCTCCTCCTGCGACACCTTGAGGTTATAAGGGATCGGCATGACAATCATCCGCGACTGCAGCGCTTCGTTTTTCTTATTGGCGATAAACGATTTGTACTCCGCTTCGTTCGTATGCGCGATGATTAGCTCGTCGGCCGAGATCAGCGCGAACCGCCCCGCCTTGAAATTCCCCTCCTGCGTCAGGGACAGCAGGTTCCACAGGAACTTCTCGTCGCATTTCAGCATTTCCTGGAACTCCATCAGGCCGCGGTTGGCCTTGTTCAGCTCGCCGTCAAAGCGGTACGCCCGCGGATCGGATTCCGATCCGTATTCGGTGATCGTGGAAAAATCGATGCTGCCGGTCAAATCGGCAATGTCCTGCGACTTCGGATCCGACGGGCTGAACGTGCCGATCCCGATGCGGTCGTCTTCGGACAAGAGCACCCGCTCGACCTTGACGTTTTCGATGTCGCCGCCGTATTCCGTCTTCAGCCTCATCTGGCACACGGGGCATAAATTGCCTTCGATCCGGACGCCCAGCGTTTTCTCCACTTCCGGCCGAAGCTCGTGGGGAACAAGGTGAAGCGGGTCCTCGTGCATCGGGCACCCGGCGATGGCGTACACCGCCCCTTGATCCGTCCGGGAAAATTTCTCGAGCCCGCGCTTCAGCAGCGTCACGAGCGTCGATTTGCCCCCGCTTACCGGCCCCATCAGAAGCAGAATCCGCTTGCGCACGTCGAGCCGGCGGGCGGCGGAGTGGAAATACTCCTCGACCAGCTTTTCGATGGCCCGATCGAGCCCGAAAATTTCCTGCTCAAAAAATTTATACCTTTTTCTGCCGTCTTCCTCTTCAATGCCATAGGATTTAATCATTTCATAAACCCGGGCATGGGCGGTCATCGCCGGCGAAGGGTCTTGGGCCAACAGTCCGATATAATCTTTAAATGTGCCGCTCCACGACAAGGAGTCGCTTTCCGCCCGGTAAGCCGCTATACGCTCAAAAATGTCCATGTTAGGTACCTCCTGTACTCCCGCTTTGGGGGTTCTCCCGCGTCCCCGATCTTCAGAACTTGCGTGACCCGAATATGGAGCTTCCACGATAAAAAGTGTATTACATTCCTATGCGCCGGGACGGGAGAAGTTGACCTTTTTTCCGATGAAAATATTCGGATCGAAAAAGTAGGAATTGAGCTTTGTGATATAATTTGGATCATGATCATGGGAATGAAAAGGGGATCGTCATGGCGGTACAGCATGAGACGGAATTGTACGCTCCGCTGAAGGCTTTTTTTGAGGAGCGGGGGTATGTGATCAAAAGCGAGGTGCGGCATTGCGACCTGGTCGGCGTTCAGCCCGGCAGCGACGAGCCGCTGATCGTGGAAATGAAAAAGACATTTAATCTTCCCCTGCTGCTGCAGGGATTGGAACGCCAGCGCCTGAGCACCGAGGTGTATCTGGCCGTAGAGCGTAACCGCGCCAAAAAAGGGGCGCACAACCAGCGGTGGAGCGAAATCACGTTGCTTTGCCGCCGGCTGGGGCTGGGACTGATCGCGGTAACCCGGTATAAAACGAAACCGGCCTTCGTGGAGATTCTATGCTCGCCGGGGAACGAAGCCTTGTACACCCCGGGGCCGAAGGTGGTCAAACGGCGGGCGGACAAGCTGCTGCAAGAGTTCCACGAACGCAGCGGCGACTATAACGTGGGCGGCAGCACCGGCACCAAGCTGGTGACGGCCTACCGCGAACGGGCGCTGCGCGTGGCGCTCGCCATCGAGGAGGGCGGCGGCGAGATGGCGCCGAAGGACGCGCGCGACCGCAGCGGCGTCGGCAGCGCCGCCGCGATCCTGCAGCGCGACTACTACGGCTGGTTCCGCCGCGTCGTCCGCGGTCGCTACGCGCTGACGCCGGCCGGCGCGGAGGGGCTTCGCCAATACGCCCACGTCGTCGACGGGTGGCGCCGGGTAGCGGCGGCCGCGGAGCGGGAAGGGGATAGCCTTTAGTCTTTATCCTTTTGATTTTTAGGGTCCGGGATTTGATTTAGTCCTCTCATAAATAACAGATACACATAGATCGCCAACCCAACGCCTGCAATTAAAAGAACGAATTTCCCTATCGCCCATAACGTCTCCATGGGTCAACCTCCTTGATCCGATTCGGGCGGTCTGGATTAGTCCGCGGAGCGCGCCGTGAACTCGGCGAGGGCGGCGGTGAGGCGCGCCAGCCCTTCGCGCAGCCGCGCCGGTCCATGCGCGGCGACGGTGAGCCGGATGAAGCGATCATCCGGCTCTTTGGCATAGCACAGCGTCCCCGGCAGGAACGCGGTGCCTTCCAGCAGCGAAGCGCGCAGCAGCGCTTCGCTGGATACCCCGGCGGGCAGGCGCAGCCAGAGGTACAGCCCGCCGCCGGGGTCTTCCGCGCAGGCGCCGCGCCAAGCGGGCGCCTGCAGCAGCTCCAGCGCGAGCGCGCGCCGCGCGGCATACGCCGCCGCAGCCTCGGCGGCGGCAGCGCGCCCGCGCCCCGCCGGCTGGGCGAGCCAGGCGTGGAGCCGCCCGGCTCGCTCGGCCACGGCCGCCCCCGCGGCGCTGGAGCTGCCGGGCGATGGAACACGGCGCAGCCGTTCCATCGTTTTTGCTTCGCCGCGCAGCCAGGCCAGCGGCAGCTGCGGCGTCAGCGTCCGCTCCAGGGAGCCGAGGCTGAGGATCTCGGCTCCCCATAGACCCGCTTGCTGCCGCAGCGCATGCAGCGACATTGTATCCCCCCGCGCCCTGCACTCTGAACCTTCTGCGCCCTCTGCCTTGATCACATCCACGTTTTTACCTTGGACCTCGTCTATTGTCGTGTGCTCCTCCTGGCTCTTGCCGTTGGCCTCACGTGTCACCTCGTCCTCCGCTTGCTGCTCTCCCGGAACTACGCTCCCGCTCATCCTCTTCGTATTGTCCTTGACCTGACTCTCGGGACTGCCCTTTATTGGTTTCTCCACTTCTTTTCCAAATCCTGCCTCCGCTTCCTCCGCGAACGGGAACAGGCTCGCCGTACCGTCCTCGACGATCGGCACGCCCAGCCGCTCGCTGAACTCCAGCAGCGCCAGCTTGCGCTGCCGGCTCCACACCCGGCCGGACGGATTCGAAAAATGCGGCGTCACGTACGCCAAAGCCGGCCGCCCCCCGGCCGCCTCGCATTTCCGCCGCAGATCGTCCGGCAGCATGCCGTCCCGGTCGCAGGCCACCGGGACCGCACGGATGCCGCGGCGGCGCATCAGCTCCAGCGCCTCCGGCGCGGCCGGCGTCTCGACGAGCACCGTGCCGCCGCCGGGAACCAGCGCCCGCAGCAGCAGGTCAAGCGCCCCATCGGCGCTTTCCGCCAGCATCCATTGCTGCGGGTCCGTGCTAATGCCTTCGGCTTCTTCGTATGCCGAAACCAGCCAATCCAGCAGCGCGCCAGCCCCGCTGCGCCCCTCCTGTACTCCGTCTTGTCCTTCGCCGTCCACGCCATCTTCCCGATCCATGCGTAGACTGCTCCCCATTCCTTGCGACCCAGCCAACGATATCAGGTTGCCTTCCCGCAGCCCTTCTTCGATCTCCCGGGCGAAAGCCGGCGGCAGCCGACGCTTCAGCAAATCCAAACCCGTATCCACAAGTACACCCCGCTTCCATTCACCTGTAAATGCGATTGTACCTCAGGACAAATTTTCCAGACAATGGGGGCCAACCCCCGCGTCCTGTTTGATTTTGGCGAATCCATGCCGAATCTATCATTTTTGCGAACCTAGTGTCGACATGATAGAATGAGAACTGCATCAACACAACTTCTATCAAAATTTTTGAGGTGATTTACCATGCCTTACTCTACGGAACCTGCAACCGTCACCGAAACGAGTCGCAGCAGGAAGACACGGCGGCCTTCCGTAGCCATGATTCTAGTGATTTGGGTCCTACTGATCGGCGCCGGAGTTACCGCGGCCTACATGTATAGCAATCATTTGAAGCAATCGATGGTCGACCAACTGGACGCCAAATGGCAAAACGAAGCCGAGCAAATGAAGGCGGATTATACCGCCCAGTTAACCGCTTTGTCCGGCGAGGTCAAGGATTTGCAAAGCAAGGTGGAAGCCTTCAACGAATTGCTCGAGTTCACGAAGGACAACAGCAGCGAAAAAACGGATAACAGCAATAAATTGTATTCGCAATTGAGTGAGGTCAAGCAGCAGCTAGCCGCGCTCCAGAAAAAAATGGACCTGTTGAAATGATTACGCCGGTCAAACAAATCAACCGTTTTTTTCTGCTGACGACCGGTCCGTTAATCGGTTTGCTTCTTGCTCTCTTCATCAGCGGGGCCGCCATCGAGTGGAATCGGGCTACCCACCCCATCACGCATGAAACCGAAGTATTCCAGACCACCGCATCGATATCGGAGGGATTGACCAAGGCGGAGAAAGATGCCAAAACGACGATCTCCTCCATCCGGCAAACGGCGGAGTTGTATCAGAAGACCACCCAAACGATGAGTTCGATCGTCAAAACGGCAACAACCGCGGCCGCTCGGCCTGAAACCATATACAACCGGCGGATTACGTCCAAATTAGGCGCTCCCTTCGAGACAATTCAAAGCGACCGGATTCGCATCGAATTGTACAAGATCAACCCCGGTACTTACCGTGGATATGCCATGAAGATTCGTCTCAAGTCGCCGGATGCCATGAAAATGACGTTAGGCAACGATCGACTGGGAGGAGCGGAAACGACAAAAAAAGCGGTACAGCGTTACGGCGCGGTTGCCGGCATCAACGCCGGCGGGTTCGCCGATTCCCGCGGGGAACGTTACCCTTTGAGCACCACGATCCTGAACGGGCAATACGTTAACGGATTCGAGCCTACGTATAAGGATTTGTTTTTCGTCGGAATGAACCGGTCGGGCCAATTGATCGGCGGCAAATTTCGGAACAAGGAGAGTCTTGATAAGCTGCAGCCGAAGTTCGGAGCCTCCTTCGTCCCGATCTTGCTGCAAAACGGCGTCAAGCTCCCGATCCCGCCAAAATGGAAGACCTCTCCGCTGCGAGCCCCACGCACGGTGATCGGTAACTACAAGGATGATCAGCTGCTTGTGCTGGTCGTCGACGGCGACAACGAACAAGGCCGTTCCGGAGCTACGCTCGAAGAATTGCAGAACAAGCTGTGGAAAATGGGCGTACAGGATGCCTATAATTTGGACGGCGGAGGCTCTTCCTCCCTGATTGTCAATGGCCGGGTCGTCAACAAACCGTCCGACGGCGCGCTTCGTCCGGTGCCCACCCATTTCTTGTTTTTTAAATAGCAGTCACCTAACGTTCCGCTTGGTGCCGCGTTGTCTATGAAATACTTCACATTATGATTTATTTTTAGGCGATGGCCGGGTATAATAGGGGAAGGAGTACAACGTGGAGGTGTTCGGCTTTGTCATTCTCTTTAACGTTCTGGATTATTGCCATCGTCCTGGCTATGTTTTTGTGCGGGATTTTGACTGCAGCCTATAACGACGATAAAACCAAAGGCCTTTAAGAGGTAACTCCAAAAGGCGGCTTTCCATCACGAAGCAATCCAATGAAGAAGGCTCGGCGTCGAATCTTGCATTCAGCCGGGCCTTCCGTTGCTCTCGTAGCCCCTAGCTACGCTCCGCCCTCATGGCCTATGCTTCTTCCCCTTTGCTTCATCCAACCTTCTCGCTGTTAATAATCCGCCTCATCAACGCGCTAGCACTCGGCTAACGGACGCCAGATGCGCTATTACATGTCTAAGCACTAGCGTCGCATTAACTCTAACCGTTCTTTTCCTCGCCTCCCTATCCAAGCATGAACTGAATTGCACGACATCATCGAAATAACGGAATAGATGCTGTTATTTTCTCACCTCCTCATTGAACCGGCGAAATAACTGCGTATGTGCAGTTATTTTCTGTGATTTTGAGAAAATCGGCCTTTCCCTTGGGAATAACTGCATTCTTGCAGCTATTTCCGGAAAAAAACGGGAAGCGGCGAAAACAGCTGCACTTCTGCAGTTATTTTCCCTGCCGACCCAAACGTTTGCTGCTTTCTCTAGAGTAGCTTCGTTAAGTTCCAACTGCACCTTGCTCACATCCCA
>NZ_JAKSXN010000106.1 GCF_022427145.1 Paenibacillus timonensis | reverse complement strand
TTCAGGAAATTGTTAAACATGATTCCCACTCCTTTGGTTTATCGTTCGATTTGTTTTTCGGATGATCATCTTTGATGTCTTTATTATATGTGACATTTTTCACGTTATATGTGATTTAAATCACAAATACTTAATTTTGAGAAAATAAAATTTAAAGTAAAATGCAGCAAGACGGAGGGGGGGCCGCCTTGCTGCATTTGCGTAGGATTTTAGTGCGTTTGATCCTTGCTCGTATCCTTGTCTTTATCCTTGCCCGTGAACGTTTCCGTCCATTCGTCCATCATCTCGCCGACGAAATCCTCGACGTTTTCCGTCGCGGAGGTGGGGTGTTTAGGAACGGGGATCGGATCGACGCCGGATCCCTCTCCGGGGGACAGGGTGCCTTGTTCCTTATCCAAGTCCATACGTGCCTGCTCCTTTCCAATATAGCTGTCGACTAACGGAACGCTTCTGGTTTAGTGGTTGACCTTAATGTGATGATCCGGCGTGACCTTATGGCTAAGCAGCTCGGAAACGGTGACGAACCGATATCCCCGGCTTTGGAGTTCGGGCAAAATGACTTTTAGCGCTTCGATCGTCTGCGTGCTGTTATGCACGTAATCATGCATCAGGATGATATCGCCGTTGCGGGCGTTATTCAGCACCTTGCGGACGATCTTGTACACGCCGGGCGATGCCCAATCCTTCGTATCCTGATGCCAGGACCAGAGGATCATTTGCAGGTCGTTATGTTTGGTTAACTCGACGATGGCTTCATTATAATAACCGCCCGGTGGACGGAAGAGGACCGGTCTACGTCCGGTAGTCTCGAATACGGCTTCCTGCGTCATAGCCATCTCATCCGTCAAGGTCTTTAACGGCAGCCGATGAAACGAAGGATGGTGATAGGAGTGGTTGCCGATCTCATGGCCCCCGGCTTGTTCCATTTTGACGATTTCGGGAAACCGTTTGACCCGGTCGCCGACGACGAAGAAGGTGGCCTTCGCTTGGTATTGCTCGAGAAGCTCGAGGATTTTCGGGGTTTGCTGTTCATCCGGCCCGTCGTCAAACGTCAAGGCAATGTATTTTCCCGGCATCGGCACTTCCCATACAATGTCCCCGCGTTCCTCGTAGTAGCTCCGTTCTTTGCCCTGAGCCGGGGAGGAAGCCTCCGCTGCAGGGGTTAGGAGCGAAGCCGAGAGGGCGAGAGCGAGCGCTGCCCCCAGTTTGATTTTTAACATCGGTTCAACGTGCCTCCATCAACTATACTTGAAAAGCTTGTCCGGCCGGGAAAAGCAAAGATTCCCCCGGTCGGGCTGTTCGTTTAGTTTGGCTGATCTCCGGCACTTTTATCCTTGTTTGGGGAATCGATCTCTTCTTCAAAATATTCGCCGCTCTGCAAGCGGTCGACGAACCGCTGCAACCATTCGTAATAACTCACGGCATGCTTCAGCTTGTGCAAATCCTCCAAGCAACGTTTTCGCTCCTCCTCCGAAGTCTCCAGCTCCAGGATCGTTTCCGAGAGGGACGGAATTACCGTTTCCAGAGCTCCGCGCATGACATCGATTTCCCGCTGCAGCTTGGTAGCAAAAAAGGCCTGAAACGCTTTGAAAAAGTCGGTCTCTGCCGCATAAAGATCTTTGCGGACGTCCTTTTCGTCCAGTTTGGTCACCATTTTGGAATCGACCAGAGAGCGAACGGCATAGCTCATATTGCTTTTGCTCATATTCATGCTTTGCTGCATTTCCTCCAGCGTCATGGGCCGATCCTCGAAGAACATGATGCCGTACAGCTGCCCATAGGAGTAATTCACGCCGTACAGGTCCATCGTCTGCGCAATCGCATCGATCACTTTGGCGCGCAGCTCTTCCCGGAAATTTCGCGGGTCCGGCATTTTTCCCGACGTTGGCTTCTTCACCGTAACACCTGCCTCGAAAATTTTACATAAAATTAATCGCCGCTTCACGCAGAGATAACCCATTGAACTCAGAATGAACGTACAATAAATATTGAACAGACCGGTTATGAATGGCGTATTTTCAGCTATTATAACAAATATTCAATGAAATTTGAATGAAACAAAAGGAGGATCCATGAAACGTTCGCTATGGGCGGAAGAGGTTCGGGCTTTGCTGTTTACGCTCCCGGCGATGGTTCCGCTGACGTTGTTTTGGTTTTATCCGCTGGGGTACATCATCTACCTAAGCTTCACGGAATGGGACTTCATGAGTCCGGACAAGTTGTTCGTCGGGCTGCAAAATTATCGCGACCTGTTTGCCGACCCGTCCTTTTATCAATCGCTCCGGGTCACCGCGTTATTTTGCGCAGGCAGCGTAGTACCCGTCGTCGTATTAGGCTTAGGGCTTGCGCTGCTGCTAAACCGGAACATGAAAGGCGGCGCCGTCTACCGGATGCTGATGTTCTCCCCTTGGGTAACGCCGACGGTGGCGGTCTCGATCGTATGGTCCTGGATATTCGAACCCGAGGTGGGCCTGGCGAACACCCTGCTGAAGGCGTTTGGCCTGGAAGGCGTGCGCTGGTTGGAGGATCCGAACTGGGCACTCGTCGGCATCCTGCTGGTGACCGTTTGGAAATCCGCCGGCTGGGGGATGATTTTCTACCTTGTTGCGCTGCGCAACGTACCTGCGGAGCTATTGCAAGCAGCCGCCCTTGACGGCGCCAACCGCTGGCGCAAATTCTGGAACGTGACCTTGCCGCTCATTTCTCCGACGACCTTTTTTCTGGTGGTGGTTCAGCTCATTCAGGCTCTACAGGCGTATGACCAGATCAATGTGCTGACGCAAGGCGGACCTGCCGGATCGACGCGCACCTTGCTATACCTCTATTATCAGTCCGCCTTCGATGCGTTTCAAATCGGGCAAGCCTCTTCGGTCGCGATTATGCTGATCATCGGGAGCGTCGGATTGTCGCTGTTATCGTTCTGGGTTGGCCGCCGCACGGTGCATTACTCTTCGTAGAGGAAAGGGGGACTTCAATTCATGCAACGTTTCGAGAAATGGGGCTCCGTTATCCGCCACGTCCTGTTGGCGGCGGCCTCGCTGATCATGGCGTTTCCGTTCTACTGGATGGCGACCAGCGCGCTGAAGAGCAATGACGAGATCTGGCAGTTTCCGCCGACGATCTGGCCGCATAACCCCAAATGGGGACAATTCGCCGAAGCCTGGGCCGCGGCTCCGTTTGAACGGTACATGTTCAACAGCATCTTCGTGGCTGCGGTCATCGTCGCGATTCAGGTCGTAAATTCGGGGATGATGGCCTATGCCTTGACCCATATGAAATTCCGCTTGAAGGGGGCGTTTACCGCCTTGGTGCTGGTGGGTTACATGGTGCCGAGCACCGCCGTTTACCTCCCGGGATATATCGTGCTGGGCCGGCTTGGTTTGCTGGACTCTTATGCCGGACTGATCCTCTCCAACTGCGTCAGCGTATTTTCGATTTTCTTGATCCGGCAAGCGTTCCTGCAAATCTCGCATGAGCTGGTGGAAGCCGGGCAAATCGACGGGGCGTCGCATCTCCGCATCCTTTGGACCATCCTGCTGCCGCTTGCGCGCTCTTCGTTTGCGGTGCTCGGACTCATCACCTTTATCGAGCAATACAACAACTATTTCTGGCCGATGCTGATCACCAAAAGCCAAGACCTGCAGCTCGTTTCGGCCGGTCTGCGCAGCTTTTTCGTGGAAGGAGGTGCTTACGGGCTGAAATGGCCGCTCATTATGGCCGCCAGCGCCTTCACGATCGCACCGTTGCTCGTGTTGTTCGTGCTGACCCAGAAGACGATCATGCAAAGCGTCAATTTGTCCGCAGGTGCTAGCAAAGGATAGGTAAATGAAGTTGAAATCATGAAGTGGAGGCTAGAAAATGTCGAATTGGAAAAAATCGTGGTTTGGACTGTTCATGACTTGTACGTTCTTACTCATCAGTGCTTGCGGCGGGGGATCCGGCGCTGCGGGGAATACGGCCGATCCGGCTCAGGCTGCGCCGGCGGGGAATACGGCGAATGCCGATAATACGACCAAAACGGCGGAGCCGGTTACGATCGAGTTCTGGTACGGGCTTGGCGGGAAGCTCGGCGAAAACATGCAGGCTTTGATCGATAAGTTCAACAGCTCGCAGCAGGAAGTGGTCGTCAAGCCGGTCGTGCAAGCCGATTACAGCGAAACGGAGCAGAAGCTGCAAGCGGCTATCGCCTCCGGTACGGTACCTGCCGCGGTTCTGTCGTCCAACGTGGATTGGGCGCGCAAAGGGTATTACGCCCCGCTGGACGAACTGATCGCCGCTTCACCGGATTTCCATCCGGAGGACGTGGTGCAGACGTTCCTGGAGCAAGGGAAGGTCGACGGCCAGCAGTTTTTCCTGCCGA
Organism: Paenibacillus timonensis; assembly: GCF_022427145.1. Classification (GTDB taxonomy): domain Bacteria; phylum Bacillota; class Bacilli; order Paenibacillales; family Paenibacillaceae; genus Fontibacillus; species Fontibacillus timonensis. The sequence goes on along the minus strand of NZ_JAKSXN010000106.1, from coordinate 2,968 downwards.
TGTACGGCACGACGCAGGTGATGTATTACCGGAAGGACGCCTTCGAGAAGAACGGCATCAAAGCCGAGGATCTGACCACTTGGGAGGCGCTTGCCGACGCAGCGTCGAAAATGACCGTGAAGGAAAGTGGCAAAACCGTGTTCTACGGCTGGGAGCCGATGTGGGGCGCGGAGAACATGATGGATGCCGTATTCGGCAAAGGCGGCAAAATCCTTAGCGAGGACGGCAACACGGTGCTGATCGATTCACCGGAATGGGTAGAGACCTGGGAATTGTTCCGCAAATGGATTCATGAGGACAAAATCATGCGCATTCACTCCGGCGGCCAAGGCTGGGAGTATTGGTACAAAACGATTGACGACGTGATGAAAGGCCAAGCGGCGGGATATACCGGCTCCAGCGGCGACCAAGGCGACCTCGATTTTAACATCGTGGCGGCGATGGAGCAGCCGGGCTGGGAAGGGATAGGCCCGGGCAAGCCGGTCGCTCAAGCGATCATGGCGGGCATTCCGGCCGCCGCCAGCCCTGAGCAGCAACAGGCTGCGATGAAATGGTACAGCTTCTTCATGAGTCCGGAGAATACCGCGTTCTGGTCGATGAATACCGGTTATATCGCCGTACGCCAATCGGCGCTGGACGATCCGGAGTTCGTAGCTTACAGCGAACAGAACCCGCAGGCGACCGTGCCTCTGAAGCAAGCTACGCATGCCTCGAAGCCGTTCCAGGATCCGACGGGCGGCAAAATCACCGACGCGCTGAAAATTGCCGCCGACAAGGTGCAGATCAGCAATACCCCGGCAGCCGAAGCGTTGAAGGAAGCGAAGGAGACGGCGCAGCGTGAACTCGACCGAATCCGGAAGTAATCGTTACCCTGCGGCCACATTAGCCGTAGCAGGGAAGGCATTTGCGATCGAGGCGATTTTGTTCGATAAGGACGGAACGCTGATGGATTTTATCACCACATGGGGAACGTGGGGCGAGCGGATGCTCGCCCGTTTTTCCTCCGAATTAACCCAGCGTCGTCGGCTGCAGGCATCTTCCGATTTGCTCCAACTCTGGGGAATTCGGTACGATGCTGACGGGCAAATCTCCGGATATGATCGGAACAGCCCGCTGTCGATGGGCACGGTGGATGATCTGCTGACGCTGCTGGCGCTGGAGGGCTACAAAGCCGGTCTCTCCTGGGCGGAAGCCAAGGTGCTCGCGGCGCAGTGCCGCGAGGCGGCGGACGAAGCGCTGGAGCGCTCCCGCACAGCCCGGCTGCTGCCGGAGGTTCAGCCATTCCTGGAGCAATGCCGTCAGGCGGGGCTCCAGCTCGGCATCGTCACCTCCGATGAAACGGAGGCGGCGGAGACACATCTGGAATGGCTGGGCATCCGCCCGTACTTCTCCGTATGCGTCGGGGCAGATCGGGTAAGCCGGGGCAAGCCTTATCCGGATATGGTGGAGCTGGCCTGCCGGGAACTTGGCGTGCAGGCGGCGAAAGTGGCCGTTATCGGCGATACGGACGGCGACATGCAGATGGCCCGCACCGCCGGGGCGGCGGCAGCCATCGCGCTGGCCGAGGGTCAGGCGTTGGAGGAGAGGGAGGCCTTCCCGTCGGCGGATGCCGTCATTGCGGGATATCGCGAGCTTCGGCTCGGGCAAGTTCGGTAATACCGGAAAGGTGGAAGAAGAAAATGGGTTGGTTATTCCTGGCTCTGGCCATCGTGCTGGAGTTGTCCGGCACGGTGTCGATGAAGCTGTCGGATAGCTTTACCCGGCTGGTTCCTTCGGTGCTGATGTTTGTTTTTTACGGGGCCAGCTTTACGTTTCTGAATTTTGCGCTGGGGTATATGAAGGTAAGTACCGTTTATGCGGTATGGTCGGGGGTGGGCATTGTGCTGATTTCTTTGGCGGGGAGTATCCTGTTTCAGGAGAAATTATCGGTGCCCTCAATCCTGTGGATCGGGGTCATCGTCCTCGGCGTCATCGGGTTGAATTTAAGCGGCAAGGGAGGGTAATGAAATGAACGATACGAATGATATGCGGGTTGGGGAAGACCGTCGGGAGGAGGAGCTTCTGCTTGCTTTTCAGGTGATCACCGATACGCATGTTCGGGCAGACGAGCAGCATACGCATAACGTCAACCTGGAGCGGGCACTGCAAGATATCGCGGCGAACGGCGCCGGAAGCGTCGGAATCATGCATGCGGGGGACGTGACCGATCACGGGTTTCCGGAGGAATACGAAGCGTGGAACCGGATATGGCAACGGTTTGGCGGGGCGTTGCCTCCGCTGTATGTGACGATGGGCAACCACGATGTCGCGTTGGGAAACTGGGAGGCGCGTCTGGGACAGTTTTTGCGCGGCACCGGGGCAGAGGGCATCTATCATGATCACTGGATTGACGGGTATCATTTTATTTTCCTCGGAACGGAAGAAGGGTTGGAGTTATTCAGCTCTTTGTCGGAGAAGCAACTGGCTTGGCTGGACAATAAGTTAGGGGAAAACGGTGCAGTTGACCGACCTGCGTTTGTGTTCCTGCATCAACCGCTGCTCAATACGGTAGCGGGCTCCTATGAAGCGCAGCGCTGGTACGGCATCGTGCAGGACGCGGAACTGCGGGCTGTGCTGGCCCGTCATCCGCAGGCGATCCTGTTTACGGGGCATACCCATTGGGAGCTGGATGCGCAGAGCACTTCTTTCGGCTTGCGGGGCGAAGGGCCGGCGATGTTCAACGCGGCTTCGGTTGCCTATCTGTGGACCGACGAAGACGAACATAAGGACGGCAGCCAAGGTTTCTACGTGGAAGTCTACCGCGATCATGTCCTCGTGCGCGGCCGGGATTTTACCTGCGGTGAATGGGTGGAGGCCGCGCAGTTTCGGGTGGATTATCCGCGGGGAAGGTAGAGGTGGCGTAGTGCCGAATTCGTCGATATGAACTCCATACAGAACCGCCGACCTTCTGCCTGCCCCGGCACCAACG
>NZ_JAKSXN010000105.1 GCF_022427145.1 Paenibacillus timonensis | reverse complement strand
ATTTCTTCTTCTGGCGGGTTTTTATCATGGCCCTAACGATGATTCGGCGAACGATCATCCCTCGTTGCCCGGAATCCCGGCCTTCGAGATGCCGCCTCGCAGCGTCGCGCACGCTAAATTCCTGCAAAAATGCAGGCTTTTTCTCCAAAATGACCTGCTGGAGCAAAAAACCTGCAAATGTGCAGGTTTTTTTATGGCATTTGCCTCTTTTGTCCCGAAACCCGAAAAATTCCTGCACTTTTCAGGTTTTTGCCCAGACCCCCCACTTATTCATAAAAAGCCTGCACTTTTGCAGGCTTTCTCAAGAGTGCAGGCCAAAACAGCGGAAGAGAGGTGCGCTAGCGTTAGTCGGTGATCCGGGCTTAGTCATGCATGACCGGCACTCGGCCCTAACGGGATCACACTGCCACGGCTTAGCGCAACGCTCCTCGCCGATTGGCGATCTACCCGCGCGGTTCAGGGCAACGCCCCCCCCCAATTGCGATTCACCCGCGCAATTTAGGAGCAGCGCTCCCTGCAACCCTCGTCGCCCCCATCCGCCGCAGGCTCGGGCCGGTACTTCTGCCGACCCGCAGCTCACCTGCCCCGCGGCTTAGCGCAGCACCCTAACCGACTCGCGGCGTACAAGCCGCGTGTCCAGCAGCACCAGCTCCCCGCCGGCCTGCGGCTCCTCGATCAGCTCGAGGACTTTGCGTGCGCCCATCCGGCTGAGCTGCTCGATCGGGCGCTGCACCGTAGTGAGCGGCGGATTCGTGTAATGCGAGAAGCCGATGTCGTCAAAGCCGACGATCGAGACGTCCGACGGAATCTGCAATCCCGCCTCTGCGGCCGCCTTCATCGCGCCAATCGCCATATCGTCGTTGCAGCAGAATACCGCGGTTGGCCGTTCCGCCAGCGACAGCGCCATCAACATCCCCATCGCCTGATACCCGCTCTCCACGTCGTAGCGACCCTCTACGACCCATTCCTGCCTGACCTTCAGACCAGCGGACGTCATGGCTCCCAGATAGCCCTCCTTGCGCTCCTGCGTCGACTTGTAGCCGGTGATGCCTTCCACCAGACCGACCCGGGCGTGGCCTTGATCGATCAAGTATCGGGTCAGCTTGAAGGCCCCCTCCCGGTCATTGGACACGAAATTAACGATCCCCGGGTCGCCAACGTTCCGGTTCAGCACGACCAACGGAATCTCTTGCTCCCGCACATGGCGGATAAACTTATCGTCGCCTTCGCTTTGGCTCATCAGCAGGATGCCGTCGAACCGCCGTCGGTGGATCGAGCTAAACTCCTGAAAATCGTCGATCCCCCGCAGAAACAGGTTATACTGGACGCCCACCTCCTGGCCCACGCCGCGGATCGCCTCCGCGAGGAAGCTGGAGGACGTCCCCTGGACCATGCTCGTGAAAAACAATCCGATCGTATGCGAGCGCTGAAGCACTAAGCTTTTGGCATTCACATTCGGCACGTAGTGCAGCTGTTCGGCAATCTCCAAGATTTTGCGTTTGGTCTCTTCTTTAATGAGCGGACTGTTGTTCAGCGCCCGAGAAACCGTCATATGCGAGACATTCGCCAGCCGGGCGATGTCTTTGATCGTAGCGGACATGAAGCAGCGTCAATCCTTTCTATTGTTCCGGAAAAGCAAAATACCGTTTCGCATTGCTGTAGCAAATGTCGGTCACGATACGCCCCAGCAATTCGAAGTCCTCCGGCGCTTCGCCGCGGTCGACCCAATCGCCGAGCACGTCGCATAGCAAGCGGCGGAAGTACTCGTGCCGCGTATACGACAGGAAGCTGCGCGAATCCGTCAGCATCCCGAGGAACTGCGACAACACGCCGAAATTGGCCAGCGTACGCATTTGCTGGATCATCCCGTCCTTGTTGTCGTTGAACCACCAGGCGGTGCCAAACTGGATCTTGCCCGGCACGCCGCCGCCCTGGAAGCTGCCCATGATGCTGGCAAGAGCCCAGTAATCGTTCGGGTTTAGCGAATACAGGATCGTCTTCGGCAGCCCGCCATCCTGCTCCAGGGCGTCGAGCAGCCCGGCCAGCGCTTCGGCCAGCGGGCCGTCGTTGATCGCGTCGTAGCCCATATCGGGGCCCAGCCGCTTGAACATCGCCGTGTTCGTGTTCCGCAGGGCATGGATATGCAGCTGCATCGCCCACCCGCGGGCGGCGTATTCCTTGCCGAGGAACCGCATCGTATACGATTTGTATTTCCGTTCTTCCACCGGCGTTACCGAGCCCTTGCTCAGCGCCTTGGCGAAGATCGCTTCCACTTCCTTCAGCGTCGTCTCGCGGTACTCCATCGTATCCAGCGCATGGTCGGACACGCGGCCGCCGATCTCATGGAAGAAATCGATCCGTTCGCGCAACGCGTCCAATAGCGTCCCGTAGTTCGGGATCGGCTTGCCCGTAGCCGCCTCCAGCTTCGCCAGCCAAGGCTTAAATGTCTCGCGGTTGATCTCCAGGAACTTGTCGGGGCGGAAGCTTGGCAGCACGGCCGTGTCGAAGCCCTCCAGCTCCTTGATCTTCAAATGGTATTCGAGCGAATCCGCCGGATCGTCGGTTGTGCACACCACCTTTACCTTCGACTTCGCAATCAAGTCCCGTGCGCCGAACCCTTCGCTTTGCAGCTTGGCGTTAGCTTTGTCCCAAATGGCCGGGGCGTTCTGCTCGTTCAACAGGTCATGAATGCCGAAGAACCGTTGCAGCTCCAGATGCGTCCAATGGTACAGCGGATTGCCGAGCAGCTGCGGCACGACCTTGGCCCAAGCCAGGAATTTGTCGTAATCGTCCGCCCCTCCGGTGATGAGCTCCTCGTCTACGCCGCAAGCCCGCATCACCCGCCATTTGTAGTGGTCGCCGCCCAGCCAGGCCTCGGTCAGGTTGCGGAACGTCTTGTTCTCGTAGATTTCCTGCGGACTCAAGTGGCAGTGGTAATCGAGGATCGGCAGATCCTTCGCGTACTGGTGATACAATACCTCCGCCGTGTCGCTGTTCAGCAGAAAATTTTTCCCCAAAAACTTCTTCGCCATGTTCCCGTTCTCCCTTCGTTTAGATCCGGTGGATCATCCCATTGTTCACGTTAACATCACTCTGCTGATTCTTATTGTAAAGGTTTCCCGGCAAAACGCAAGGAGTTTTATAGGCGCCGGGACGTTACCAAGATTCATGCGTGCATGGGGGCTGTGCAGATCCTATTTTCACTTGGGTTGGATAGGAGGCGAATTGTTGTATTCTCTGCAACATTTTTGCCCCGAAATCGTTTATTTCGCGAAGATTGTTGTATTCCCTACAACATTTTCGGGCTCATCCGACCTGCTCCAGCAATATTGTTGCACTTTATACAACAATTCGTCCCCGAACACGCTGAACCCGGCCAAATTGTTGTACAAAATGCAATATTTTCCCCTCGCCCCATACAAAAACCGCCCTCCCGGCAGCCATCTGCCCAAGAGGACGGTAAAGAAATTAGCGCATTTTGAAATCAAACGGATTCGTCCCCGGCGGCAGCAGTTGGGCGAACGGAAAATGAAATTCCGGAAACCCAAACGCGTAAGGCACATAATCGTACAGTTGGAAAAAGATCGTGACGCCGTCCCCCTGCACATAGTACGACGGATTCGGGCCAATCGTCTTGAAGTTGCCGAAGTACCCGTCGGTTTCCTGCAGCTTCTTGGCAATGGCCGGATCGACGATGCTGCGGTAGTTCGGGTTCGCCCGAAGCAGCTCATCCAACGCCAGCAGCTTCCCGTTATCCAGCCGGAACGTCAGACCCTCACGCACGGTAATGCCATGCGCCCCGCCGGTATAAGAGTACAGATCCTGGTACAGGCTCAGCACCCCGTCCTGATTGTACGTCACCTTGTAGGTACCCACATATTCATAGGGGTTCCCGCTCGGCGTTGTTGGCTGTCCCGCTTTCGCTTCCTTCAGCGCATTTGCCAAGAACGTCTCCGCTTTCTCCTTGAACAGCTTATTGAGTTTCTTCTGAACCGACTTGTGCTTCAGCCCGCTGATTTGCGGATAATCGACCTTAATCGACGCCTCGGGAATTTTCTTCTCGATCGTATGGTTCGTGATTTTGACGCCCTGCCGCTCCTGCTGAAGTACCGGATTCGCCGCGTTCACCCCGCCGTTGAGCTCCACCGGCGACGGCGGCGCTGCTTCGGCCGGAACGACGGCCACCCCGGAAATCATCAGGCCGGCGGTCATCAGCGAAGTCATCATTTTTACCGCGTTACGCTTCATTGGTTATCGCCACCTCTTAAGTTAATACCTAAATTATGACCCTGGTGGCAAAAATTCATGTACGCAAAAACGCCAGCACGCGTTCCCTTATGGGAAGCGTCTGGCGCTTTCGCAGAAGCATTCGGAAGTCCTACCGTCCGCTCTTCAATTCGGTCCAGAAGCGGTCGTACAGCTGCAGCTTGTCGCCTACGTCGCCAAGCCATTCGGTACGGGACAATTCGTCCTCCGACAGATTAATCATCTTGTCGTTCCGGTATTCTTCGCTGTGGAACTCCGCCGCTTTCGTATTCGGATCGCTGTAGCCGATCGATTCGTAGTTCTTCGCGCTCACTTCCGGATCGAGCATGAAGTTGATGAATTTCTCGGCCAGCTCTTTATGCTTCGAGTCCTTCGGAATCGCATAGTTGTCCGACCAGATCGTGCCGCCTTCCTTCGGAACGACGTAAGCCACGTCCGGGTTGTCCTGTGCGATGTAGGAAGCGTCGCCCGACCATACGGTGGCGATCCAGCCTTCCTCTTGAATCATTTTTTGCTTGATGTTGTCGGTATCAAAAGCCAGCACGCTCGGCAGCAAATTCTTCAGATCCTCCACGGCGGCCGTGATCTCGCCTTCGTCGGTGGAGCTGTTGGAGTGACCGGCTTTTTTCAAGGCCATGCCGATCACTTCGCGGTTATCGTCCAGCAAAATAACCTTGCCCTTATATTCAGGGTTCCAGAGGTCTTCCCAGCTGTCGATCTCGTCTTTAACGTATTTCTTGTTGTAAGCGATCCCCGTCACCCCTGAGGTGTAGACGATGGAGTATTTGTTCCCCGGATCGTACGACGGGTCTTTATAAGCATCGGACACATTGGCGAAGTTCGGGATATTGTTCATGTCCATCGGCGCCAGCAAATCCTGCTTGATCATCGTCGCCACCATGTAATCGGACGGTTGGATCAGGTCGTAACCGCCGCCGCCCGCCTTGATTTTGGCCAGCAGGTCTTCATTGTTCGCAAACACGTCATAATTGATCTTCACGTCAAATTCTTGCTCGAACTGCTCCAGCACTTCCTCGTCAAAATTGTCCGCCCAGCTGTAAATGTTCAGCGTCTCCTTCGACGACCCGCAGCCGGACAGCAGTCCGGTAACCATCAACCCTGCCAGCACGAGGCCGGCCCATTTCTTTTTGTTCAATTCCCAATCTCCCTTCCGTTTCGTCATTTACGAATATCAGGATCATCCCATCCTAGAACGGCAGCACGGATTGCTTCTTCTGGCCTTTGCCGCGATTTAGCATGAATTGCGCCAGGAAAATCAATGTCACCGTCACCAGGATCAAAATCGTGCAAAGCGCGTTAATTTCCGGGGAAATACCCCTTTTGACCTGACCGTAGATATAAATCGGCAGCGTGGTCGAATTCGGTCCGCTGACAAAGAAGCTGACCATGAAGTCGTCCAGCGACAACGTAAACGCGATCAAAGCCCCGGAGATGATGCCCGGAGCGATTTGCGGCAACGTCACGTGACGGAACGTTTGCCACGAGCTCGCCCCCAAGTCCTGAGCCGCCTCCTCCAATTGCCCCCCCATGCCGGAAAGGCGGGTGGTGACGACAACGTAGACGTAGGACAAGCTAAACGTAATGTGGGCGATGATGATCGTCATTTTGCCGAGCGGCATGTGCAGTTGATTAAACAGCACCAGCAAAGACAAGCCCATGATGATATCCGGGATAATGATCGGCAAATACAGTAAACCGCCCATTCCCGCTTTATAGCGGCGGCCCAGCTTCCGCATCGCCAACGCGGCCAGCGTGCCGAGCACCGTAGAGATCACCGTCGAGACGATCGCCACGGTCAAGCTGTTGGCCAGCGCCTCCATCACATGGCGGTTTTCGAACAGCGAGACGTACCAGTCGAACGTAAAGCCGCTCCAATCGGCCGCCAGCCTGGAGCTGTTAAACGAGTATGCAACGATAAACAGGATCGGCACATAGATAAAAATCATCATCACCAGCGAATGAACGCCGAGCAGCGGATGGCTTTTGGTTTTCATGAACGCACCTCCCGCACCTTTTGATACCGGGACGTCATCGCCCGATTAAACAGCGCGATCAGAATCAGCGAGGTGATCACGAAAATCACGGACAGCGCCGAGCCGAACGGCCAGTTGCGGGCCCCCAGGAACTGACTCTGGATGATGTTGCTGATCATGGCCGATTTCGCCCCGCCGAGGATGTCGGTTACGACAAACATGCCGGTCGTCGAAACGTACACCAGCACCGAGCCGGTCATGATCCCGGACTTGGTTTGCGGCAGCGTAATGTGCCAGAACGCTCTCCAGCGCGACGCCCCAAGATCGCTGGCCGCTTCCAGCAGCTTCTTGTCCATTTGCTCCAGCGCCACATAAATCGGCAGCACCATAAACGGAATGAACGTATAGACCATGCCGAGCAACACGGCGCCTTTGGTGTAAAGCATCTGCAGCGGCTCGGTGATCAGCCCCATGCCCAGCAGGAGCTCGTTCACGATCCCTTGCGTGCGCAGCAGCAGCACCCAGGCATAAGTGCGGATCAGGAAGTTGATCCAGAACGGCACCGTAATGAGCACCAGGCCCCAGGTTTGCATTCTCGGGCCGGCATTTGCAATATAGTAGGCCAACGGATAACTGAGCAGCAGGCATAATGCGGTCGTCAGCACCGAGAGCAGAATCGTATCCCAATAAATCCCCAAATATAACGGGTCGAAAAATAGCGCGTAGGCATCCAGATTAAAATCCAGCACCACATTACCGAGGTCGTCGCGCCCCATAAAAGAGATGCCTACGACGATCAGCATCGGCACGACCAGGAACAGGCATAACCACAGGAGCACCGGCAGCATGCTCAAGCCAGATTTCTTCATGATCCGATGACCACCTCGTCCTCCGGCTTCCAATCCACCCCAACCGTCTCCCCGATTTGCCAGGTACGGTCATCGTTTACGTCCAACACGACCGATACGGTCATCGGTTCGTTGTCGAGCTGAACGATCAGCTTGTGAACGCCCCCGAGGTACAACACGTCCAGCAGCTCGCCGCTTCGCTTGGGTTCGGCGCCTTCGCCGCCCCGTAAGGCCCTGAGTTTCTCCGGACGCACGGCAAACAGCCGCCCGTCCCGGGAGAAGATGTTGTTCTCGCCAACGAAGGTAGCCGAAAACAACGTAGCCGGCTGTGCGTAAATTTCCCGCGGCGTGCCGATCTGTTCCACCTGGCCGCTGTTCATGACGACGATGCGGTCGGACATCATCATCGCTTCTTCCTGGTCATGCGTCACGTAAACGAACGTGATGCCCAAACTGCGTTGCAGCTGCTTGAGCTCGGCCTGCAAGCTTTTGCGCAGCTGCAGGTCCAGCGCCCCCAACGGCTCATCCAATAGCAGCACCCGCGGCTTGTTGGCAATCGCCCGTGCGATGGCCACCCGTTGCTGCTGCCCGCCGGACAGCTGGTGCGGATAACGTTTGGTCAGCGCGGTCAGCTGCGTCATCTCGACTGCCTCCCGCACCCGTTCCTGCTGCTGCTTGGCCGGCATCTTCTTCATTTTGAGCCCGAAGGCCACATTCTCTTCCACTGTCATATGAGGAAACAAGGCATAATGTTGAAAGACAAGGTTCAAATCCCGGCGATTCGGCGGCAAATTCGTCAGGTCCTGTCCGTCGAGCAGGATTTTCCCTGCGGTCGGTTGCTCGAACCCGGCGATCATGCGCAAAATCGTCGTCTTGCCGCAGCCGCTCGGGCCCAGCAAGGTGAGGAATTCCCCTTCCTTAATCGTGAGCGATAGCGGATGCAAGGCGACCTGTCCCGCAAAGTGCTTCTCCACCGCGGCCAGTTCTATCATCTTTGCATCAACTCCTTCAATGTAGGCTTGTCTTCCTAAGAAAAAAAAGCCATATCCATTGGTATGGCTTTAACGGGTCCTAAATTCATTTTTTCGCATATTCACTATACCTTGTTTTGGCGCGGGTTACAATAGTTTTTCTGGGATCTTGGGATAGAGGCCGGGGTTGGAGGAACGAGGCGAAACTCGATGGACAATTTGTCCAGGCATTTAGCCTCCTGGCAAGCGTTAGACAAATACACACGGAACAGGCCACCCCTTTGGTTCCACCTCGCTCGTCAAACACCGATGTTTACATAAAAAACGGCCTCCGGCAAA
>NZ_JAKSXN010000104.1 GCF_022427145.1 Paenibacillus timonensis | reverse complement strand
TCTGAAAGATCTTATTTGCCTGAAAAAACGCCGATATCCCTTTTAACGGACAGGACAGCCGCTATTTGCCCCAAAATGGCTTGATACGAGAACATCCGTACCAAATAGGATCTCTGTGGTCCGTTACAAATGGAAAACGGCGGATCTCGCCGAAATAACAGCGCTGAGGTCCGTTAGGGATTCAGCTATCAGCACCGCAGCTTGCCACCTTTTACTATATCACTGCCGCGGGCGAAATAGAAATAAGTCCGGCATCGGCAACCGCCGGCGTGAGGCGAGCTCGGCGGGCTTGCCAAGCCAAGCTAAGGCAGCAGCCGCAACTTCCGAAGCAGCGCCAGCAGCTTCGGTCCCACCCGCGGCAGGGCGCTCAGCTCTGCCGCGCTAAGCAGCCGCGTGCGCAGCACGGCTGCGGCGAACACGGCTGCGCCCAGCAGCACGCCGAGCAGGCTCACGGCCGCGGCCATTCCGCGGCCCGCGGGCAGCTCGGCGGCGGCGAGGCGCAGCGCCAGCACCGCGGCGGCCATCGCCAGGGCGGCCGCCGCCGGGCGCAGCAGCGCGTCCCGCAGGCGCGGACGCAGCTGGACCCGGCGCAGCAGCAGCGCGGTGTTCAGCGCCGCTGCCGCGCCGTACGCGGCGACGCCGGCGATCGCGGCGCCGGTGATGCCAAGCTGCGGCACGAGCACCGCGTTCAACGCGGTCTTGAGCAACGCCGCAGCGAGCAGGTGCAGCGCCGGGGCGCGCACATGGCCGAGGCCCTGCAGGAGGGCGCTCGTGACCGCGACCAGCGCGCCGGGCGCGGCCGTCCAGGCCACCCAGGCCAAGGTGGCCGACCCCGCCGCATCCTCGTACAGCATCACGTTGATGGGCGCAGCCAGCAAGGCCAGGCCCAGCGAAGCCGCCAGGCCGATCAGCCAGAACCAGCGCAAGGCCACCTGCACTTGCCGCCGGATCGCCCCGGCGTCCCCCTTCATCTGCAGCTCGGCCATCGCCGGGATGAACAACACCGACAGCGACGTCGCCAGCATCGTGACGAGCTGAACCAGCGGGATCCCCCGGTTGTAAATGCCCACCTGGGCCATGATTCGCAGTTCCTCCCCATGGGCGGAGAGCAGCCGGGGCAGCGTGAACGTATCCACCAGGCTGATGAGCGGAACCGCCAGCGAGGCGAGGCTGATCGGCAGCGCATACTTCATCAGCGAAGACAGAAGCTGGCTTCGCTTCTCCCGTCGGGACGGCCGATCCGCATTCGCCGGTCGTGCGGCTTCCAGCCTCCGCGGTGCAGAGCGGGTGTAGGCCCGCCAGTACAGCAGCATCACCACAAGACCGGCAGCCGCTCCCGCCGAGGAGCCGATAAGCGCCCCTCCGGCGAGATCCGCTTCTCCGGCCCCGATCCGGCTTAACCCCAGCAGCAGGACGATCATCACCGTGACGCGGACGGCCTGCTCCAACACCTGAGAGACCGCGGTCGGCGTCATATTCTGGTGCCCCTGAAAATACCCCCGCAGCCCCGCAGCTACCGGAACGAGCAGCAGCGCCGGAGCCGCTCCGCGAAAGGCCGGGATCAGCAGACGGCTGCCGATCAGCTGCGACAACACCGGTGCCCCGAAATACAGCAGTACCGCAAAAGCGATTCCCAAAACTGTCATCATTGCAGCCGCCAGCCGCAGCACCTCGCTCCGTTCCCGTTCCAGGCCGGGCGCCTGGCGTTCCGCAACGAATTTGGCCACCGCCGCTTGAAAGCCGGATGTCGTGAGTGTAATCAATAGCGTATAAAAAGGATATACCGTATTATAAATACCGAATACGCCGTCTCCTCCGATATTTTGCAGCGGAATCTTCTGCAGCATCCCCAGCAGCTTGGTGATCAAAGCCGCCGCGCTCAGCACGGCCGCTCCCTTCAGCAGCTTCGAGGACAAGCTTTCCTTCGTTTCCATCATGGCAACCTACTTTGCTTCATCAAGAATAACATACCTATAGCTAACAGGTTCCATTATATGACGAAACGAGGGACTGTCGCCATTTCTCCCGGGCGAAACGCAAAAAACTTACACATCCCTTGAAGGTTCGGACGGACCGCGTCCGCCCCAAACAGCGGGTGTGTGTAAGTTCCTCCATGCGCCATACCTGATGCCTTTGGTTCTATTGCTCCATCTGTTTCGCCAGAAAACCGGCTGCCGTCTCGGCCATTTTCGATTCCAAATCGGACATTTTCACGGAATCGTCCTTGTTGACGAGCACCACCGTTCCGATCGGATCCCCGCCGGCAATAATCGGCGCGATCACGAACGAGGAGATGCTCTCCGGATGATCCTTCGTAATTTCGTAAGACCCCGACTCCGTTTCCATCATGATTTTACGGCTATCCATGCTGCCTTCCAGCAGCGAGCTGATTTGCTTCTCCAGGTATTCCTTCTTGGAAGCCCCCGCTACGGCGATGATGGTATCCCGGTCGGAAATTAAGGTAATATGACTGGTGCTCTCATACAACGACTCCGCATACTCCTTGGCGAAATCGCCCAATTCGCCGATCGGCGAATATTTCTTCAGAATCACTTCTCCATCCCGGTCCACGAAAATTTCGAGCGGATCTCCTTCCCGAATCCGCAAGGTGCGGCGAATTTCCTTAGGGATAACAACACGGCCCAGATCATCGATACGGCGTACAATACCAGTAGCTTTCATTTCACTTGATGCCCCGCTTTCTTAGAAGTTTTGAACTACGGCTTGAATTTCCTTAAGCTTCACCTAATCGGACTTTATACGTAATCTGCGGCTTACACAGATGTATGCGCCATGAGCTTCGCCAAAACGAGCGGCCGAAGGTGGGGACAGGGATGGCTTGTTCTGTGATTATGACCATAGTATTCATCCCGGGCGAACACCTTATTCATCATAATGAACCATGATTTAAAACGGCTTGCCGCGTATAGGTAAAAATGTCCGCGAAAAAAAAGCAGCGCGGAATTTCTCCCCGCTGCTTCCTGGTTCGGCTTATTTGCTCGTATTGCTTCCATTGGTGCCGGCGTTGTTGGCCGCCCCGTTGCCGCTCGTTCCGGCGTTTCCGGCGTTGCCGGATCCTTCCGTACCGGCATTCGTGCCTGCGTCGGTTCCCGCATTCGTTCCATTGCCTGCATTGGTGCCTGCGCCCGTGCCGTTTTCGCCGGTGCTGGTTTCCACTTTAGGCAGTTCGATTTTCTTGATGATCTTCTTCTCCAGATCCCCCGACATGAACTCGTCCAATTTGTTCGAGGCCAGCGTCGTTTGGATCATGTCCTTCTGCTCCTGGCTCAAATCTTCGTATTTCTTCTCGGTCCGGGCTTCCACGCGGATAATGTGGTAACCGTATTCGGTCTCCACCGGTTCGCCGATTTCGTTCAACGGCTGGGTTAAGGCAGCTTGCTTAAAGGCTTCTACCCAATTGCTGACCTCCACGTTTTCGTACAAACCGCCGTTATCCTTGGAGCCTGGGTCCTCGGAGTACTGTTTAGCCAAAGCAGCGAAATCCTCGCCCTTGTCCAATTTGGCTTTAACATCCTTGGCCAGCTTGAGCGCAGCTTCGGAGGTACGCTCTTTGCCGTCCGGATCAGTAAAGTTAATCAGGATATGGCGGACCGTTGCCGTCGTGTAATCCTGTTTCGTCGCTTCAAATTCCTTCTTCACGTCGTCTTCGGAGATTTTCTGCCGTTCGCCCTCCATGACGGTATAAATCCGTACCATGTAGTTCTTGAAATCCGCTTCGGTAATCTTCTGGGCGTCCAGCATTTGTTTGAAGCTGTCTTCGCCGTACGAAGTCTTCATCTGATCAAACTGCTCTTCGGCTTTCTTCTTGCCGGCTTCCTTGGTCTTGTCGTCGGCTTTGGTTTCGAGGTATTCATAAGCGATTTCCTGCTTGATCAAATACTGGCGGAAATCCTCCATTTGCATGAATTGTTCCATTTGCGGCTGGAGCGCAAGCACGATCCGCTGCTCGCGGTCAAATTCGTTCTCCGTGATTTCGCCGCCTTCGTACGTAGCGATGACTTTACTCGTATCTTTCCCTCCCGAGCTTGCCTCTTTCTTGCCGCATCCTGCCATGACGGAGAAAGCTAATACCGCTACGAGCGCAATCAGCAGCATTCTCCATGAGCGCCTTTTACTTTGAAACATCCTGTAGTTCCCCTTTCGCTTTGAACGCATCCTTCAGGGCTCCGAGAAACTGCTCCAACAAGCCCATCAATTCTTTGTCGTCCATTCCCTTGGTTTTAATCCGGATGAGCATCACGGATCCTTGACTAAATTGTACACGTCTTCCGAAAAGATTGCCAACTTCCGCAAGCTTGCCCGGAACGACGACCTTTTCCCGGCCTTCGTAGAATTTGATCGTCGCTTCCTCGCCCCGCAGCGTAATCGATTCGATGCCATACTGCTTACCATACAGTTTGACACGGGCGACGGCTAGGAGATTTTGCACGGCATCCGGCAGTTCGCCGAACCGGTCCAGCAGCTCGTCCTCCAGCTCGGCCACGTCCTCGAACGTCGCAGCGGAGGCGGTCTTCTTGTAGATCTCGATCTTCTGAATGCTGTCGTAGATATAGTCCGATGGCAAATACGCGTCGATGCCCAGATCGATCGTCGTATTCCAGGTCGCTTCGGCCGGTACGGTCTCGCCAAGCATGGTGATTTTGCGCTTCTGGATCTCCTCGGCCAGCATTTGCGAGTACAGATCGAACCCGACGGAAGCGATAAAACCGTGCTGCTCCGCGCCAAGCAAATTCCCCGCCCCCCGGATGGCCAGGTCGCGCATGGCGATTTTAAAGCCGGAACCGAGCTCCGTGAATTCCTTGATGGATTGCAGCCGCTTCTCGGCGACCTCGGTCAAGGACTTATCGCGTTGATACGTGAAATAAGCATAGGCGATCCGGTTAGACCGTCCGACGCGGCCACGAAGCTGGTACAGCTGGGATAGGCCCATCTTGTCGGCGTCGTGTACGATCAGCGTATTGACGTTCGGAATGTCCACCCCGGTCTCGATGATGCTGGTGCTGACCAAGACGTCGTATTCTCCGTCGAGAAAATCGAGAATCGTCTTCTCCAGCTCCTGCTCCGACATTTGGCCATGGCCGATCCCGACCCGCGCATCGGGAACCAGCATGGAAATTTGCGAGGCCATTTCCTGAATGCCCTGCACGCGATTATACAGGTAATAAATCTGTCCTCCCCGCGCCATCTCCCGTTCGATCGCTTCACGCACGAGCGACTGGCTGTGCTCAACCACATACGTCTGCACCGGGAAGCGATTCTCTGGCGGCGTTTCGATGACCGACAGGTCCCGTACGCCCAGCATCGACATATGCAGGGTCCGCGGAATCGGGGTTGCCGTCAGGGTAAGCACGTCCACGTTCGTTTTCAGCTTCTTCAGCTTCTCTTTATGCGTCACGCCGAACCGCTGTTCTTCGTCGACGATCAGCAAACCCAAATCCTTAAAGACCAGATCCTGCGATAAAATCCGGTGGGTTCCGATCACGACGTCCACCGTGCCTTGGCGAACGCCTTTGATCGTTTCGTTCTGCTCCTTGCGGCTGCGGAAGCGGCTTAACGATTGAATGTTAATCGGGTATCCGGCAAACCGCTCGCGGAACGTCTCATAGTGCTGCTGGGCCAAAATCGTCGTCGGCACGAGCACCGCCACCTGCTTGCCTTCGATCGCCGCCTTGAAGGCCGCGCGAATCGCGACTTCGGTCTTGCCATACCCTACGTCACCGCAGAGCAGGCGGTCCATCGGACGGCTCTGCTCCATGTCCTTCTTGATCTCCTCGATGGCCCGCAGCTGGTCCGGGGTTTCCTCGTACGGGAACATGGCTTCGAATTCCTGCTGCTCGGGAGTGTCCTTCTCGAAGGCATACCCTGGAGCAGCTTGCCGCTCGGCGTACAGCTTGATCAAATCGTCGGCAATATCCTGTACGGAGGAACGAACCTTGTTCTTCACGCGGGTCCATTCGTTGCCGCCCAGCTTGTAAATCTTCGGCTCCTTATCCTCGGAACCGACGTATTTCTGAATCATGTCGATCTGTTCGATCGGCACCGACAGCTTGTCGCCGCCGGCATATAGGATATGCATGTAATCCTTGTGGATCCCGCCGACCTCCAGCGTTCCGATCCCCATGTATTTCCCGATTCCGTGATTCTGATGAACGACGTAATCGCCGACCTTCAGCTCCGTATAGCTCTTGATCCGTTCGGCATTGTCCATGCTTTTCCCAACGCGGCGCGCTTTGCGCTGTTTCTGGGAGAACATCTCGCCTTCGGTGATGACGACGAGGTGCACGGACGGCAGTTCGAAGCCGGACTGAAGGTTGCCCTGCAGCAGCGACGGTTCTTCAATGCCGTAGTCCTGCAGCACCCGCCGCATCCGATCCATGCGCTCATCGGTGCTGGCCAGCATGATGACGTGGGCGCCGCTCTTTTTCCAGCGTTCCATTTCCGCCTTTAGCACGTTCATTTGCCCATGGAAATCCTGCATCGCCCGCGTCACGAAGTTCACGATGTTCTGCGGCTGGGAATGCGGCACTTGACGCAGGAACAACGACATGAACAACGTCTGGAACGGACGGTGGTAGATCAAGTGATCCACGTCTACCGCCAGCGGCAGATCGGGGAGACTCTTCCCGTTCTGGAACAGGTGCAAATTCCATTCCGCTTCATCGCGTTCCAGCTGCTTGGCCGTTTCCAACAGGCGCGCCGGTTCGTCGAGCAGAAGCAGCGTATCCTTCGGCATGTAATCATATAGCGTTTTTCGCTCCGGATAAATCAAAGAAATATATTTATAGATTTCCGAAAAATAAACATGCTCGCGCAGCATTTCCATTTCTTTGAACAGCTCTTCGCGGAGCCGGTTCTTCGCCTGACGGTCGGTCATCTTGTCCAACTGGATCTCCAGCTTCTCGGACACGGCCTGCGCCGCCTGCTCCAGCCGTTCCCTCGAAGCGATCAGTTCCTTGCAAGGCGGGATGAACACTTCCTTGATCTGGTCTACCGACCGCTGATCCGCCGGATCAAAGGTCCGGATCGAATCGACCTCGTCATCAAACAGCTCCACCCGGTAAGCCGTGGAAGCCGTCAGCGGATAGAAGTCGATGATCCCTCCGCGCAGGCTCATTTCACCGCGGGATTCCACCCGCTCGACCCGCTCGTAGCCGAGCTCGACCATTTGGGTCAGGAAATGCTCCAGCTCCAGCGTGCCTCCGAGCCGGACCGTCAGTCCCGCTTCAGCCATGGCCTCCGGCGTCGGGATAAAACGGCGAATGCCGGAATAAGGCACCACCACGATGCCCCGGAATCCCCGGGAGCATTGCAGCAGCACCTCGATCCGCTGCGCCAGCGTTTCCGGGCTGGACACGGCCGATTCGGCAGCGACCAGCTCATTTGCCGGGTACAACAGCACCTGATCCGGTGATAGCGCTTCCTGTAAATCTTCATACATTTTCTGCGCGGCGAACATATTGTGGGTCACGACGAGCAGCGGCCGGTTCGTTTCTTGATGCAGCGCGGCCAGCATCACCTGCCTGGATGAACCCGACAAGCCGGAGATCAACTGCTCCTTCATGCCCGAGTTCACGCCCGCTACCGTCGAAGCAAAATCGGTATCGCGTGAAAAAGCTTGAATAAGTGCTTGTAGCAAATGGGGCACCTCTCTTACTGCTGATGGATAGAAAATGGATGTCTAGACGAAAAGGGTAAGTCCACCTTACCCGAACCAAAAAGGAGCCTCAGCAAACGTGCCAAGGCTCTATAACCGTACATTCCGGTGAATTTGTTCATTGTTCCTGATGGCCTGCGGACTATTGCAAGGGATTCGCAAGCAGCATCAGCTCCGGGTTATGGTCGAGCGCTTCCCTGCAGTAATCGCAGGTCACCCGAACCGTCATTTCGCCGTTTGAATCATACGCTATTATATCTCTCCGCTCATCGGGGGTCAAGGAATGGAAGCCCAGTTGGGCTTCTGTCACTTGAGGCGATTCAATTCTACCAATCACCGTCCGGCAGTGCCGGCAAACGTAGTTTATAGCCATCTATATGCCTCCTGAAGATTCTTTATGTCTCCAGTATGCCCCGGGCGTTTGGCTTTTAGCCTATCGTCCTTGCTATAAACCTTAGCCGTTAAACTTAGCCATCGTTTGCTCGAACGTATGATCCAGGCTGTATTCCAACGCATCGCATGCCGCTTGGATGGACTGGTCGAGCAGCGGCTTCTCTTTCTTCGCAAACCCCGACAGAACGTAATCCACCACCGCAAACCCCGGCTCCGGCCGGGAAATGCCCATCCGGATTCGGTTGAACGTCTGCGTTCCGGTATGCTGAATGATCGACTTAATGCCGTTATGCCCGCCGGCGCTGCCTTGATATCTCAGCCGGTTGCGCCCCAGTTCGGTATCCAAGTCGTCGTACACCACGATCATGTCTTCAATCGACGCCTTATAGTAGTCCATATAAGCACGCACCGCTTCGCCGGATAGATTCATGTAGGTCATCGGCTTGATCAGTACCACTTTACCGCCCGGCAGCATTCCTTCCCCGATCAGTGCTTTGCATTTGCTCTGCTTGATCTCGATGCCATGCCGGCGCGCCAACTCATCTACGGCCATAAAGCCGATATTATGCCGGGTTTTCTCATATTGGGCTCCCGGATTGCCGAGCCCTACGATCCACTTCATGGGTCATGTACCTCCAAATCAGGTTACTATGGCGCTCCTCCGCTCTGGTGTAGCTTAAAACCGCCGATGTTGCTTGATTCTTGGATAAACTAACTAACCTACACTCGAATTTACTGGAAAATGTACCGTTAATTTCGACGTGATCCGCTGTCCGAGCAACTAACCGTAGAACCTACCGTTAATCTCACCAAAATCACCGCTTTAGCGAAAAACCACCCAAATTAACTGTACAATTTACCGTTAAATCGCCCAACACTCCCGATTCCGCCTAAATTAACAATAGATAA
>NZ_JAKSXN010000103.1 GCF_022427145.1 Paenibacillus timonensis | reverse complement strand
GACTATATTAATCAGGTAATAAAGAATAGTGAGAAATACAACAAAAAGTTTTCTGTTATGTTTTTAGACTTAGATCGATTTAAGGAAGTCAATGACACTTTTGGACACGCTATTGGCGATTCTTTATTAATACAAGTTGCTGAGAGACTGAATAGAAGTGTGCGAAAACATGACGTCGTTTTTCGATTAGCAGGAGATGAATTTATTATTGTTTTGAAGGATATAGATAAAGAGGAATGTAGAAATGTGGCGGAAAGAATAATTAACGAAATGTCTGATTCATTCACATTGGAAGGGATGGAATCTAGTGTTTCCCCTAGTATTGGCATTAGTTTTTACCCTGAAAATGGTGTGATTTATCAGGAGATAATAAAAAGTGCTGATAAAGCCATGTATCTCGCTAAACTGAAAGGTAAAAATAATTTCCAATTTGCTTAACCTTATACTGTATTTATTAAAGGAGATAAAACTCCTTTTTATTTTGAGTTAATAATAAATACAAACATTAAATTTTTTTAATCATTCAATCCTTAAATTTTCATTCTTTATTGTTACTCTTTATTATATGTTTCCAAGATATCATTTTATTGATAAATGAAAGTAGGACTTAACTAAATGAAATTAAAAGGGCATTTATTATGTGCTTTTCTCATAGGGTTTGTTTCACTAATTGGTTTTAGTTTTATAGCGTTACTAATTAGCGCTCAGAAAATTGTTCAATTTGATCAAACATTGATTTCCTTTATTCAAGGTTTTGAATCACAAACATTGACTTCAATCATGAAATTTTTTACGTTTATCGGTTCGTTTCCTGTGGTATTGGTTTTATTTCTTATAGTATCCTTTATTTTATATATTGTATTGAGATCCCGGGCCGAAGTTCTTTTGTTAGGAACGGTCATTATAGGAACACAAGTGATAAATCAGGTTTTAAAAATATTTTTCCATCGGGCTCGACCAGACTTTCATTTGTTGATTGATGTTGGTGGGTATAGTTTTCCAAGTGGACATGCAATGAGTGCTTTTACCGTTTATGGTATTTTGACATTTATTTTTTGGAGGCATATTCCGAATCGCTTTGGGCGATCTATATTTGTTTTATTTAGCAGTTTACTCATTCTCATAATCGGTACTAGCCGCATTTATCTAGGGGTACATTATCCGAGCGATATTATCGGAGGATACTTTGCTAGTGCAATATGGCTAACTGTTGCCATTTGGTTCTTCCAAAGGTATAAAGAGAAAAAATATGAAAAAAATTCTCTATAAGAACAAGTTTTTTATTGATTTATTTATGAAAGGATAGCAAAGGAGAGTTTATATGGAAAATTGGATTACAGAAATAATGAATAGTTATGGTTACATGGGGATATTTCTCTTAATTATGTTAGAAAATATATTTCCCCCCATCCCATCTGAGGTCATACTAACTTTTGGCGGCTTTATGACAACAACCACAAATATGGGTGTACTAGGGGTAGTTGTTGCCTCAACTGCAGGTTCAGTAGCGGGCGCTGTTATACTATATGCAATTGGAATGTTGATTAATGTAAATCGACTTGAAAAAATTGTGGACAAATGGGGGCACATTTTACGGCTTACCAGAAAAGATATTTATAAGGCACAGTCATGGTTTGATCGGTATGGAGTTTGGACTGTTTTCTTTTGTAGATTTATACCTCTGATCAGAAGTTTAATATCTATCCCAGCAGGTATGGCGCGTATGAATTTTTGGCTGTTTTTCCTTCTTACTACAGTGGGAACAATGATTTGGAATGTTGTCCTGATTAAAGTTGGTGCTGCAGTCGGCTCTTCATGGCATGATATTGTCAATTATATGAATATTTATTCGAACATCGCCTATGCAATCTTGGTCGTGCTGTTCATTATTTTAGTGGTGATTTATGTTAAAAAGAAAACAAAAAAGAACAGCGACTGATAGGAGTGTTAGTACGTGGATACAGTGAATGTAATTGAACTATTAAAATACTTATTTTTAGGACTAATTCAGGGGATAACAGAGCCAATTCCTGTCTCCTCAAGTGGGCATTTAGTTTTATTCGAGCATTTTTTCGGCTTAGAAATTTCCGGATTAAGTTTTGAGGTGTTGGTCAATTTCGCATCATTGCTTGCTGTGTTGTTTATCTACCGCTCTGATTTAATACAGTTAACAAAGAATAGTGTATCCTATTTAGTTGTTTCAGATAAAACCGAAAGTATGAAGAAAGACTTTTATTTTGTCCTTTATCTTATTATTGGTACTATTCCTGCAGGAATTATTGGAGTCTTATTTCAAGACCAGATAGCAACCATATTTAAAGGCATAAGGGTTATTGGCTTCACTTTAATATTAACGGGTATTGCACTTTGGCTAATCAGAAATCTAAAGGGTAGTAAAGGTGATGGCGAATTAACTTTCAAGGATTCTATTATTATTGGATTATCTCAGGCTGTGGCATTAATACCGGGTATCAGTCGTTCAGGTTCAACTATTGTATCGGCTATGGCTTTAGGTATGAAACGAGAAACAGCACTAAAATTTTCCTTTTTTCTCTATATTCCAGTTAGTGTAGGAGGGATGGTTTTATCGCTTTCCGATTTAATCCACGACCCTAGAATGGGAGAACTCTTTCTTCCATATACACTAGCCTTTATTGCTTCTTTAGTTGCTTCCTATTTTTCGTTAAAGTGGTTCATTAATATTATGCAAAAGGGGAAACTTGGTTACTTTTCAATTTATTGTTTTGTAGTTGGAATTGCAGTCATTATTTTAGGATAAATAAATTCTTTTATTTCTACTCCACTTTAATGTTGGAGTTTTTTTATTTTGTTGATTATGAAAAAATTTTCATTGAAATTTTAAGTTGTATTATTTTTATTTTCGGGAACAGTTCATAGTCATTCTTTATATTAAATATGTACTGAAAAAGTGGACGATAAGGAGGATTTGAAATGATTAAAGCAACAAATTTAACTAAACAATACGACAATGGTTTTGTGGCTGTTGATTCTTTGAATCTTCAAGTAAATAAAGGGGATATATACGGATTTTTAGGGCCGAATGGTGCCGGGAAAACGACGACTATCCGAATGTTAAATGGGCTAATAGAACCTAGTGATGGGTCTGTAACTATTGAAGGAAAAGAAGTTAAACATGAAAACGCATCGGTAAGTAAATTAATTGGAGTACTGCCGGAATCTCATGGTTACTACAATTGGATGACTGGAAGAGAGTATTTAAAATTATTTGCCGAACTTTATGGTGTTGACAAGAAAAGGGTTAAGTCAAGGGTTGAAGAGGTTCTTGAGTGGGTAGGCATGGCCGGGAAGGCAGATATTCTAATTGGACAATATTCACGGGGGATGAGGCAACGGATCGGTATTGCGAAAACCATTGTACATGAGCCCTCTATTATCTTTCTTGATGAACCTACGTTAGGTTTGGACCCACAAGGGCAAAAGGATATACAATCGATTATTACAAGATTAAATCAAGAACAGAATGTTACTGTTTTTATCACATCACATCTATTAAAAGAAATATCGGAAATCTGTAATCGCGTCGCCATTGTAAAACAAGGGAAACTGCTTGAAGAAGGATACTTAGACGAATTAATAACAGGGTATCGTTTAGTCCTAAAAAATGAGAATCCTACATTAGAGGATATATTCTTTAGTCTAACATCTGATGAAGTTGGGGGGAGCATCTAATGTCCAGTCTAATAAAAAAGGAAATAAGGGAACATGTATTATCCCGTAAAGGAGTTTGGATCTTTTTTGCAATTGCTATTCTATTTAGTGGTCTTACCTATAGTTTCATTTCAGTGAAAGAACTAAGTTTGCTCGCACAAGTCGAAGTGAATATGACATTTATGAAAGCATTAATTGGGATAAGTATTTTATTATCCATCATATTAGGGTCAACAATGGTTTCTGGTGAAAGGGAACAAGGGACCTTGGAAAGCCTTTTATTAACTCCTTTATCAAAGGTGAAAATAATCCTTTCTAAAGTAGCAGGAATTTTGGTGTTTTGGCTAATCATCTCAATGATATCTATCCCTTACTTCTATGCCCTGTCATATGGAACAAATATGCTATTTACAATTTTAGCCTATTTATATCTAATCGGATTGCCATTGGTTATTAGTTTTTCATTACTGGCATTAGCATTTTCTTCGTGGATATCGTCAAGTAAAAATGCAACACTATTGTCGATCGTCTTATTTTTGGTGACGGCTATACCTATGTTTCTATCAACCACGATGAAAAAGTCAGGATTTGCTCATTTAGTTGATTCATTGAGTCCTGTTTCGGCCAGTATGCTGTCTTTAAAGGATTGGTTAGTAAATAAACTTAGCGTTTCCACTATCTTTATGGATAGTTTACCTGTTTTGTGTTTCTTGATAATATCCATCATTTGTTTATACTATGCAAGTAAAAAAATGGACTTTTTAGGAGGGGAGTAATTTGTTAAAAAAGGCAGGAATTATTCTAGCAATACTTTTGGGATTAGTAGTAACCGGGCAAAATGCTTTTGCTATGGAACAACCAAATGTTGAGGTAAAAGTAATCTCTCCTAATCAGGTTAAAGATTATCCGGGAAAAGAAACAACAGTTAAAGCACAAGTTACAAACCATACCAACCAATCTATAAAAGATTTAGTCGTTTATATCACAATGGCTGATATGGGCAAAAAGTGGACGGTTAATTTAGAAGACTATAGTGCAGATAAACCGGAACAAATTAAGGAATTAAAACCGGGGGAATCAAAGGAAATTTCACTGCCCATTCGTTTTGTATATACCAGCAATTATTATCTATATGTAACGGCCGCTAGTGCTCATAGTTTAGATATTTATTCAAGTAATGGAATCCCTATTGAAATTATGGGTAACACAAAGATTGATCCGACGATTATACAAGTTGTTTCAATAGGAACACCGCTTATTATTTTGGCTTTTGTGGGAGTGAATTTTGCGAAAAATAGAAGGAAAAAATTGCGTAAGGAATAATATATGGTTTTGGAAAAAGACTTATTTTTACTAAGACAGGATATTGAAAAATTGATGGCAGAAAAACAACAAGAGTTAAATAATATAGTGTTGAAATATGGATTAAGAAGTAAAGAGGCATTGTTTATTAGTCAAGAGTTGGACATAATGATCAATCAAGTAATGAAGAGAAATCATTCAAATAATAAAGTTGTTTAAATGAAAATTTTTCCATGTAATGGTTAATTTAATTTTAAATTCTATTAAGAGTTAATTCAGAATGATTAATTACTTAACAACATGGAGAAGGTATTATTTCCTTTTGACATTATGATAATTGGGAGATTTGTTGAGGAAATGGCAATGAAAAAGATTCTAATTATAGCGGATGAGATAAATTCATCTGAAGATATACGACTAACATTAGAAAGTGAAAAATATGAGGTTGAAGTTACCGTGGAGGGTAGAGATGGCTTGACAAAGGCTTTAGATGAAAATACTAACCTTATTTTTTTAATGCTTCCAAGTTTAAAAGGAATTGAAGTGTGTAAGCAAATTCGTGCCGAAAGTAATACTCCCATTATAATGATTAATTCACAAGATAATGCAATAGATCAAATTATAGCGTTAGATAGTGGTGTGGATTATCTTTTACCAAGTGTTTTTCATTTTGAGGAACTATTGGCAAGAATGAGAGCAATAATAAGAGGAATTGAGCGTAGAAATCGGAATGATACTATTTGAAGTCCTGTAAATGAATGTTGGTTGTATGTTACTATTTTTCCACTATCCCAACCTTTCTTAAAAGATAATGAAGTCAAGTGCCATGGGTCAAAAATTGGATATAATAATCAATCAAGTAATTACGGAAAAGGTATTCACATAATAAACCTATTAAAATGAAAATTTTTTCATGTAAAGGTTAACCAAATTTTAAATTCAATTCAGATTTACTTCATGGTAGAGACTTAAGATAAGGATGTACCACAGTTAATAATATGAGGAGGAAGACAAATGAAGAAAAAGTTTATAGTACCAGCATTGGCAGCAGCAATTATTGGAGGAGGAATAGCAGGGACTGCTCTAAATACCTCGGTATTTGCAGCAAGTGCAGATAGTAGTAATAGTAAAGTAGAGGTAACGGATCAACAAGAGCAGCAACAATTGGCAAAAGAAGCAACAATCACTAAGGAAGAAGCCATTTCAGCAGCGTTAAAAGAGGTTGCAGGAAAAGCAGCGAAGACAGAACTTGAGGATGAAGATGGGACGATTGTTTATGGTGTAGAGGTTACTGACGATCAAGGAAAGAACCATGATGTAAAAGTAGACGCCAAAACAGGAAAGGTTTTAAAAGTAGAGGCCGATGACGAAAATGAAAAGGCTAATAAGGAAGAAAAAGAAGATAAAGATAGTGAAGTTTCCGATAAGCAGGAGCAACAACAATTAGAAAAGGAAGCCAAAATTTCGGCTGAAGAAAGTAAAACTATTGCATTAAAAGAAGTAAACGGTCAAGTAACAGATACTGAACTTGAAGATGAAGATGGAACGGTTGTTTATGGTGTTGAAATAACAGACGCTCAAGGAAAGAAACACGATGTAAAAGTAGACGCCAAAACAGGTAAAGTCTTAAAAGTTGACGTAGATGATGAAAATGATTCAGAAAGTAATAGTGAACAAGAGTAATTAAGTAAATTCAAAATAGGGTCCTACTTGCTTGTGCAAGTAGGACCTATTCATTTCATACAAGCAAGTGTACTACTTTCAATTAAATGTATTTTGTATCATAACATTTATTTTTGGTTTAAGATAATACTGTCATTTTAATTAAATCCTGAAAGTATTACAAAATAGATAAGGGATCATTTGGAGGTCATAAATTTGGATATTTTAGTGATTGAAGATGAAGAAGCATTATCGGAATTTATAGTACTTGAGTTAACGCATGAAGGCTACAATGTAAGTGCTGCATATGATGGAAGAGAGGGGCTTGAACTTGCATTAGAAAAAAATTGGGATGTTATCCTTTTGGATTTAATGCTACCAAAGTTAAACGGTATCGAGGTTTGCCGAAGACTAAAAGCAGTGAAGGATATTCCGATTATTATGATAACAGCAAGGGACAGTGTGATGGACCGGGTATTAGGGCTGGATAGTGGCGCTGATGATTATATCCCAAAGCCATTTGCGATTGAAGAATTACTGGCGAGAATTAGAGTAATTGTGAGAAGAGAAGAAAAACGAAAAGATTTGCCTACCCTACTTTTAACATTTAAAGATTTAGAGTTAAATATTGAATCAAGGTTATTAAAAAAAGGCGAGCAATTGATCGAATTAACAAAAAAGGAATATGACTTATTGTTTATGTTTATGAAAAATATTAACCGAGTCTTAACAAGGGAGGTTCTTCTAGAAAATATTTGGGGATATGATGCAGAAATTGAAACAAATGTAGTCGATGTTTATGTAAGACACCTTCGAAATAAACTAGATTCTGTAGATAAAGAAAGTTATATTCAAACGATGAGAGGGATGGGGTATGTGATGAGAGAATGAGGAAATTAAAGGATTTAATTCCCAAAAGCATTAATATAAAATGGAAATTAACTTTATGGGCTGCCCTTTTAATGCTTATTTTATTTCTTTCTTATAATATTTTACAGTATTTTATCATTCAGAACTGGGTAGTTGATCAAGAAACACGAACCATTCAAAAAAAGATGAATGAAGTAACCGCGTACATTCAAGATTCAAATTTTAGAGGGAATGTTTCGGAGAGTGAACACTATTTAGACGTTCTGAATGAAAAGTATCAACTGATAAGGATCGTGAGGGAAAACAATTCTCCATTATTTACGATATCAGACGAGGTTCCACAAGGGTGGGTATCTCCGAAAAATGTGACAAAAGAAGAACTAGTGGAATTTTCGCCAAAAGGTGATCGTTTGTTGATATATAGGAGGCCAATCGAAGTAAACGACTTTAAAGGAACAGTAGAAATAGTGCGTAATTTAGAGAACTTTGATAGTTTGATTAACCAAATATTTATGTTAGTTATCGTAACAGGATTCGCTGCTATTCTCCTTAGTTTAATCGGCGGCAGACTTATTTCCTTTCAACTACTAAAACCTATTAATTCAATGATAAAAACAATGAAAAGAATAAAAGAGACTGGGCTGAATGAAAGGGTTCTAATTAACAAGCAACGAGATGAAATGACAGAGTTAGGAATTATGTTTAATGAATTAATGGATAACTTAGAAAAGTCATTTCAGCAGCAACAACAATTTGTAGAGGATGCCTCTCATGAATTAAAAACACCGTTGTCCATCATACATGGACATTTATCGCTTATCAATCGTTGGGGGAAGGATAATCCAAAAGTTTTGGAACGCTCAATTGATTTAAGTTTAAATGAAACCAACAGACTTATTCACCTAGTTTCGGAATTATTGACTCTCTCAAGAGCAGAAGAATCCACTACAAATATGAACTCATTGGAAGAAGTCAAAATGAAGGAAATTATGCAAGATATTGTTGAAAACTTTCAAACAATAAATAATGATTTTAAAATATCCTCCACTATAGATATTGATACGGATTTTACTATAAAAATACTGAAGAGCCACCTTGAACAAATCATGATCATTTTATTAGACAATGCCACTAAATATTCAACAGATGAAAAGGTCATACAGATTAATGTAAGACATACGGACAAGGAATTGACGATTGAGGTAAAAGATTATGGAGTAGGTATCCCGAAAGAAGAGTTACCTTTTGTACTCAATCGCTTTTATCGTGTGGATAAAGCAAGAAGTAGAAAACATGGTGGGAATGGGCTAGGACTATCGATTGCAAAAAGGATACTGGATATTTATCAAGGAACTTTAGAAATCGATAGTGTGTATGGGAAATGGACAAAGGTTCAGATTACTTTACCACTAGGTTGATAAGGAGTGAACTTTTATCAAAATGTATCGATTCTTTACGCAGAATTGTGGTCTTTTATTTTAAAGTTAACGGACTTTATATAATGAATAACGTCTTGCCCTAATAGAGATTAACTTATCCTCTTCTTAGGTTATACTTAAAGGCTAATAAATTTTTAGACGGCATAACTATTGTTTGTATCTA
>NZ_JAKSXN010000102.1 GCF_022427145.1 Paenibacillus timonensis | reverse complement strand
AGTAAGCTTTAAGTCCGCACAGTACTATCGTATACCCTCCCATTGAGTCCATACATTGGTTTAAGATCTCATCAGGATTTCCTGCGAATCCATAGTTTTCAATAGAAACAAAAGTCTCATTATTATCTCTTGGGGTAAACAGCCATTCGATATGAGTTCCATCCGATGATTCAACAAGAATCCGTTTGTTTTTCTCGATCTCTTTCACGTAGATTTCATCGGAGACGCCATACATCTCCCATTCCCAAAGAATTCGCTTTCCAGCTTCTAGCCGATCACTACTTTTCGTGAACCAAAACTTCGTTGTGATCTCTGGGTTGATAAAGGCTTCAAATACTTCTTCCACTGGTTTTCTAATAAGCATTTCAGATCTTACAATCGGTTCTTGGTTGAAGGTTACCATGATAAACTTCCTTTCCTTGTCTGTAGTTGTTCTTGCCTTCTCCAAAACGTTTTTGCATTCCCGAAACGACCCAGCCCTTCTTCATTAATATAACTAACTGCTTCTCTTACTAAGGTAACGAAACAGACAAATGCTCATTTATCCAAATGCCGGAGGAATTCAAGTACACGTTGCATCAGCAATGCCGTTGCGTCAGCGTCGTACGATGACAAACTACTATCTGCAAAGTAGTGTTGATCGCCTGGGTACAAATAAAGATCGGCATGATTGGCCGATGCCACAAGCTCGCGCGCTGCCTCAAGGTCGCCCTCTTCAACGAAATAGGGATCTGCGTCCATGCCGTGAATCTGCACCGGTAGATCCGCTGGCCAGGGGGTCCCGAACATGGAGCTTGGAACGCAAGAGTAAAAGAACAACGCGCCACGGGCGCCTTCACGGGTCTGGGCGAGCTTCTGAGCCGGTACGACACCGAGCGAAAATCCCATATAGACAATCGAACGCGGAAGTCCGCTAGCCGCACATGTACTACGCTTTATGATCTCTTCGAATCCAATTTCTTTGACATAGGCCATGCCTTCCTCGATAGAAGTAAATGAGTAACCATCGAAAAGGTCAGGAATGTGTACAGTGTGCCCCTCTTCTCTAAGCTTGTCGGCGAAAATGTGAATGCCCTTGGTAAGCCCGAGTGCGTGGTGAAATATAAGAACCTCGGCCATTTCTCTTTTCCTCCCGGAATCAATTGTTTTTCCTATTGTACCATCATTTACCAATAAATTGAAGAACAAATGTTCTGTCTTCTCGAACCTTTTCCCCGTTTATTTCCCATAAAGAACCACTTATTTTGAACGGACTTTTAACGGTAAGTATATTTGCTGTTGGGCAATACCAAGCGCCTTATCAAAAGCACCACCAGGGTTTGGCATATTGCACATTCCACTTATAGGAAAGTCGCCATATTCAAAAATGTCGCTATTTTCTATCCATTGCATCATATAATTAACAGTTTCGTTTAGGTCATCCTTGTTGTTTTCATCTCCTGTGGCAACTAAGAACATCCCCCCTGGAAACTCAATAATTTCGTATGGGTCAACGTCCGCTTGAGTAACTTCATCCTTGATGGCTGATATAAAAACATTTTGCCCACACCCCCATGTTTCTTTATCGCCCTCATGCCATAAAAAGTCCGTAGGCTCATAGATATGCTCTTGTACTAACCTCGCATATTTTGAAGTTTGCTCATATTAATCATTCCCTCCGTTCTATGCAACGACCCAGCCTTAGATAGCTCCTATCTTAGACTGGGTCGTTTGTTGTCTGAGCTGCCCCGTGAATCACGGTGTTAGATGAAATCATTGCCTTCTTCGAGTTACTTTAATGAGTTCTATATCTCTTCATAAAATATCAGCTTATTTCCAAAAGGATCTAGCAGACACATTTCTTTCGTATCCCATTCCGTCACTTCAATTCCAGGTCGTAAGTTTTTATATTTCTTCCCAAGTAATACTTGATGAAATTCTTCAAGTTCTTCAATAGCTATCCTAATCGCACTTCCAGGACTGCAATCCCCATGATGTTCGGTTAAATGTAGTATAAAATGGTCTTTTGACACTTGCATATATAAAGGTAAATCATCTTCAAATCGATGTTCCCAATCCAATCTAAAATCTAAATAATCCAAATAAAATTCTTTAGCTTTGTCCTCGTCAAACATTCGAAACATTGGAATGACATGACCTAAACTCATTATTTGCACTTCCCTTCATCGTTTTACCTACCTACTTGAATTGCCTACACTTCTACGATTCCAACTGCAGTATATGGATAATCAAGCTGCTTCTTCACAACATTGGCTGCTTCCGCTCCAGCAAACAATTCAATAATAAATAGTCCTAAATCAATTGATGTTGCTACTCCTCCAGCTGTTATGATGTTACCATCCTTCACAATCCGGGATTTCATTACCTCTAAACAATAAGGTTCTAGTAGGTCATATACATTGGGGTGAGTAGTTGCTTTCTTATCTTTCAAAAATCCCGCAGCTCCCCACAACAATGAACCTGTACATACCGATATTTTATACTTAGCCAGCTCAGCAGTCTTGATCCAGTCAATGAAGACTGCATCATCTTTAAGCTTTCTTGTTCCCATTCCTCCTGGAATAAAAACAAGATCATACGCAGATAAATCCGGCTTAATGACATTTACCTTTACCTTCATCCCAAGTTCATCCGTAACTTCCTCGACTAAACCACAAATATCCCATGTCGTTCCTTTTGTCTTGTCAAATAGGTTTAAACGATAGATAACGTCATAGAACCCGACAAAATCAAGAAATGTAACTCCGTTGAATAAAACTAATGCGATCCTCACCGAATCATCTCTCTTTCTATAATTTTGCAGGTATTTCCTATAACGTTCTCGTATCACGAAACGACCCAGCCTTAGATCGCTCTTATCTTAGGCTGGGTCGTTTGTTGTCTGAGCTTCTTCCATGATTATACATCTGACAACCAAGGGGCGGTAGCCCCGATGCGTGATACCGTGTTAGGCGATGTTCAAGCGCTTCCTCGAGTAACACCTATTAAAGAATTATATGTATTTGATTGTTATGTTGAATGATTTTTGAGAAGTTAGAATTTTTACTATTGAATTGAGTTATTTCTCTACCGGTTTCTTTATCAAAATCAAAGATTCTCAATAAGTTCACTCCTTAAAATCAACAAATTAAAAAGTGAAAATACTATTTACTGTTTTGATTCCTTTGTTCTTGAACCCTTCAGGATTTTCTTTAGCCTCTCTTAGGCTATACTCGTAGGAAATCCACTCATAATTCTCAAATCCCAATAACTCTGCAACTTGCTGGACCGGATTTCTTTCAAATAATTCTTCAAAATCGGAAACATAGAATACCTTTGTTATATCTAATGGGGTTACTGTGTTTTGTTTATTTGGATTGCTGTTTACCAAATCAACAAAACGTTCTCTATTATACTCATCTTGATTGATTTCAATTTCTTCTTCCCAATTACACTCATAGTGGAATGTGCGTTTCCTTCCATCATAAATACTAATTGACCATCCATGATCTTCTGCGTTTATTAAGTGCACTAATACTCCTTTGTTTTTATTGATTAATCTCTTATTAGGCTGAAAACTGCGACCACTTGGAACAATAGTTACCCAGTTGTAACTTGAGGGATAAACAAATCCTCGCAACCAAGCTTTCTTCAATAGCTTTATACCATCATTCTGATCTAAAGAAAAAAGATAGTAACTCTCACTGAATTCACTCATTCACTTCTCTCCTCTTTTTCGTTTTTTATGGCTTTCACCAGTTTCATATAACGTTCTTGTATTCACGAACCCTCACTGGCTAAAAGGCGCCAACACCGGGTCCGACGGACTTAGCAAATTTTAATTTCTCGCTTTGATACATTTTTTCTTTGTGTTATGATATATGTAATAAAGACCAAGTGCTGCGAACACTTGGTCAGTACAATTGGCTTGGATGGTTTATCCCTTCTAGGTCGTATAGGAACAAAACCCACCTCTGGCCTCAACCTTTGGGTGGGTTTTTACTTTCTCTTGTTGCTATTATTGATGTATGTTAAAAGAGCAAGAATGAACGTTCCAAAGAGGAACATGATCGTTAATGCATCTTTCACTGCCATGGCTTCACCTCCTTTCGAAGGGAAACCATGCCCACCCAAGATTCAATTGTAGTTATATTTTACCTTTATTTACATCTACGTACAAGCGTTCTCATTTTGTTTTTGGATTTATCTTGCATCCCTTTCAAATAACGTTTTTGTATTCACGAGGGCGAATGCCCGATGCATGAACATTGTGTTATATGCTGCTACTGCCTTCTTGAAATACTTTCAATATTATTTACATATTTTCGATCGAACGAATTTAATAAAGATTTCTTGCTCTTCATTATTTTGAAATGCTCTTTTGGGAATTATTGAACATCCGTTCTTAGAATATATAAGATATATAAAATCCTTAGTTTCTCTGATACTTTTATAAAAATCCCATTTAATTATTGAATCCAGACCACCTGCAGTAAATAAAATTTCATCTTCTTGGAAAACCAATTCATATTCTTCTCTATATTTAGGTTCTCGTCTAAAAACTACTCTGGGTACAACAATTATTCTTACTAAGATCATAAAAACAAAAAGAACTGAGAGCGCGACCAAAAAGGCTGCAAGTAATACTGCTAAATTAATTGATATCAAATAGAAACCATAAACCAGCAAACCCACTGCTAAAACGACATCAAATGCAAGTCTCTTCAAATTTAGGTTTTGATTCATTGCGGTTATAAATTCTCTTTCAGAGTATTGATAGTTCAACTTCATTGAATATGCCTCCTTGATTAGCACGAATTGGCTCTGTCACCACCCGCTTAACTTGGCTGGATTGCCCGCAGCATCAACTCGTTCATCGAAGTCCTGGTCAAGATCAATGTCCTCACTATATGTCCAATGACCATTAGCATGTTTCAAATAAATAAGGGCTTCATATACGTAATTATCTGCCCCTTCATCATCTTTTCGCATACTAAAATCAATCTTGCCTTGGACGACAGCTTCCTTATCTCCAAGAAAGACGACTCGTTCGTCAAATAAATTATACCTATAGTCGGAATCAGCAAATTGCTCCTTCATTGAACTGTTCCAAGTTACAGAACCGAATACTTCACCATTCCATTGTTCAATAAATGAAGGATCCGTATATTGAACCGTGAGTTCTAAGTTTTCCTCGTTTAACGCTTTATAATAGGTTCTCAGGTCTGATAAGACCGCGGTTTGCTCTCCATAACGATTTTCTATGATAGAAGTAGCCTGTGTATCGATATCCTCCGGTATATCCAAACTTTTAAAAATCAATGCTTCATTTGCGATCTTCCATTGTCCCCGCTCATAACGAATGTCAAAGAGATACACATCGGATAGATTTAATACTTCTGTATTCTTGATATACGTTACTTGAAGTCGTGCTTCAGTGGTAGAAGTATACTTAATCCAATCTATTGCCACCTTATAGTCTCGAACTTTGATCTCACTGACTTGTTGATTGGCTTCGTACTCATACTCGAGATTCATATAACCCATTTTAAGATTGTCAGACGAATATAACCGTGGACTAAACGTTTCGTAGTACTTCGTAAGTAGATCTTTTATAGCAGCTTCTTCACCAAATCCGTAAGACTTCAAGCTAATAGTTGAATTAGATTTATCATACTTAACAGAATATTCCAATAGGTTACTAACCAAACGAAGTGGGAGATATACCTGTCCATTAATAACCGGAATCGCATTGTCTAAATAGTAAGTCTCGCCATCGTACTCAATAATGTCCTCACCAACCCAGAATTGAATTTCAGCGCCTCTAATAACTCCTGAGATTTTTTGAGTTTCAGGATCATATGCAACTTTAGATTCCAAAGCAGAAAAAAATGGCCGGTAAGGCACGTACATAACACCCGACATTATGATCGGATGGACTCCTGCAGTTTTTACATTATTCACATACAATTGAATCGGTTTGTCAGCAGATGCAACTCCTAAAAAAAGCTGAGTAGTCACTAGCAAGCAAATGCTAAGTAGCGAAATTAAGAATTTTCTAATCATGAAACACTTCCTATTCACTTTCCGTTTAATGTCTGCCAAAAAAAGATTGATATTTGGGGTTTGCGCTAATTTCCTATAACGTTCTTGTATTCACGACGTCTCACCGACTTAAGGCTCCGTCAGAAGCCGGCCGCGATACGGTTAGTCGGTGCGAATGTGTCCGGCTGATTCTACTTCCCTGGTACTGAAATGCCTTCGATCTGCTTCTAACTTCTGTCGGACAGAGGGGATGTCCCACTGCGTGAATACTGTGTTAGCGTTGAACCCTCTTCTTGAATAGTCTCTCAGCCCTTTAACATTTTTAATGCTCTTTTATATTTTTCTAGCCTTTTATAGTCCTTTTCAGTTGGTTCTTTTATTCTTGTTAAATTCATATTCTCTTCGATATCTGCTATTTTGACATTTCTTGATATAGTGTTTTGAGCCGCTTTTAAAATGAACTCTTCATAACTATCCTCTTCAGATCTCGTAAGTAACCTAATCGCCCCAACTATCTCTTCAGTGAAACCACTCCCTCTCAAATGATCTAAGGTAATTTCAGTATCTTCAACTACATCATGCAATACTGCTACAATTTTCTCTTCTATTGTTGCTACTCTGTTCATCACTGCTAGCGGATGCAATATGTATGGATTTCCACCTTTATCTTTTTGACCTCTATGAGCTTCTAAAGCTATCGATATTGCTTTTTCAATATCCAAGATTGTCATCTCCGCTCTTTGATCTTATAGCATTTAGGGTATTACGCATAACATCATTGCATTCACGAACCCGAGAACCTTAAGCCCCAACGGGGTGGCCGCGACGCGGTTAGGTTCGCAGGGTTGTCCGCTTGGATCCGCTCCCTCGAAATGCCTCGGGCGGACCAAGGGGCGGCGAATGCCGACCGATGCGTGAATACGGTGTTATACGAAGGTCCCATTCTCCCCGAATTGCTAAATAATCAATCGTCTTAGTTTCGCTTGCAAACAATTTGAATTGGGTTTCCATCTGGATCTTCTACCCATCCTGCTCTCAATTTATTGTTTAAAAAATCATGAGGTTTTGATAACATTTTTGCCCCATTTTCTAATAAGTAATGAAAAGCTGAATCCGTGTCTTCTGTCCAAAAAACAATTTCACATCCTGAGTTACTCCCTGGTTTAATTCCGTGTATTTCGAGAGTGGATTCTTTTGTAGCAATACCTAACTTAAACCCCTCTAACATTAATTCATGATGAACTGCCTTTCCTTCAATCTCAGCTGTGAATGTAAGGGTGAACCCAAGCTTCTCGTAAAATGTTCTTGATGCTTCTAAATCATCAACATAAATATTTATTTGCGGCGTCTTAAACTTCATTGTAATCACCCCATATTATTATCTTAGTGGACTTTCGTATAACGTTGTTGTATTCACGAGCCCGAGAACCTTGAGCCCCGTCAGGAGTGGCCACGATGCGGTTAGGTTCGCAGGGTCGTCCAAGCTGGATCTACTTCCTCGAAAATGCCTCAGGCGGACCAAGGGACGACGTCAGCCGTTCCGCCGCGTAAATACTTTGTTATCCGATGCTCACGCCTTCTTGAAAATCTTCCAAATACTACTATTTATTTTTTCTTTTGTATAGCTTTTAATATATTTTCCACACTGCTATCATCCCAAATAACGACAAAGCACTTTTCTTTTTTTAACTTTTGAAGAGCGCCAAGTCGATGATTACCATCCCTTATACTTAAAGAGCCTTCTCTATTTTCAGCAATTAAAGGGGGCATATCCCATCCGACTTCTATACGGTTAGAGATTTGACTAATGTTATAATTCCACCAATCTTCATCTTCTACATATTCCATATTTGATTCAGGACCAACAACTCTATCCAGATAACTAATATCGATTTCAATTGGCCCTAACCAATATCGTCTTTTCATTTTTAGTCCTTCTGATAATCCAACATTGTCTCCTTCGCCATTTAAAAAAAGATGAATCCATGTTTCAATATCATGATTTACAGCGTACTCCATTGCAGCATTTAAAGTAAATCTAGTCATAGCTACGCCCCCTTTTCTCAAATATTGTCTTTTTAGTTTTTAAACACCATGCATGAATTTCGGATAACGTTGTTGTAATCACGAACCCTCACTAAGGCTCGTAGATCCGGCCGCTATGCGGTTAGGTAGTGCAAGGTTGTCGCCTGATCCTCTTCTTTGCAATTTCCCCTGGCGACCGAGGGTCTCGAAGAAAACGATGTGTGAATGCGGTGTTAGGTGAAGTTACCCTGAATTACTTACAAAACCCTCTAATCCGAGTCTCAGAGTGTTTATCCCATTCAGAACCTCTAACATATTGGATTCTGTGTTCATATTATTTCTTGCATGTACTAGAACCGGTCTTAATGATTCTACTGAGTTTCCGAAACTATACATCCATTCGTATCTAGGAACCATCCAAAGATGAAAATGATGTGTTGTATCCTCATTATAGAAATAGTACACCTTATCAATCCCAAGGCTATTCCGCTGCTCGCTTCTTACCTTATGAATAATTGATATGAAATCTAGTTGTTCCTCTGAGGTCAATTCATCCATACAGTAAAAATGTCTTTTGGAGGCAATAATAACCAAGCCTCTAATAGGATAGGCGACATCTTGGTGTACATGAAAATGTCTTGATTCATATATAACTCCTCCAGTAGGTTCAATAAGCCCACTAGTTAGAGCACAGCTAAGACACTCTACCTCTACTGTCCTACCGTCAGCTAATGTTACTTGTCTTGGCATTACACACCTCTTCCTTTAAGTGTTAGGTTTTTCATTTGTTTTGCTTCGTAATTAACGTTGTTGTATTCACGAAACGCCCCAGCCTTAGATAGCTCTTATCTTAGGCTGGGGCGTTTGTTGTCTGAGCTTCTTCCATGATTATACATCTTGACAACCGAGGGGCGATTGCTCCGATGCGTGAATACGGTGTTATACGAAGGGACTGGCATCAATGGACTACTCACAATATAAAGTCTTTACTTAAATTTACTCTAATAATTTCTTTACCTTGATCATCATACCAAATGGATCCTGACGGAAAGCTAGACGATGTTTTCTTTGTCAATGGTTTATAGGATATAAAATATTCGCCTTCAGGTATAT
>NZ_JAKSXN010000101.1 GCF_022427145.1 Paenibacillus timonensis | reverse complement strand
CCGGAAAGGGGCGGCTTTTTTTGCGTTCGCGTAAGGTTCAATCCAGGGAGGTTCGGGGCTGCTCGGCGTCAGACAGGGCGCGAGCAGTTTTGGGGCG
Organism: Paenibacillus timonensis; assembly: GCF_022427145.1. GTDB lineage: Bacteria > Bacillota > Bacilli > Paenibacillales > Paenibacillaceae > Fontibacillus > Fontibacillus timonensis. The sequence continues at coordinate 9,644 of NZ_JAKSXN010000101.1, read as the reverse complement.
GCGTAGCAGCCAGGCAAGGCTAAGGCCGAAACCTAGCAAGGCAAGAAACGTTCCTCCGGCAAGACCCAAGGTTCTAGGCGTCATCGCCTCCAGCAGGAAACCGGAAGCGAGCATGGTTACGCCCATCACGGTATTTTGCAAAGTAGCCAAGCCGCCGAAGAATCGGCCCTGCCATTCGTTTGGAACCAGCTGCATCAGGACCGTTTCGTTACAGGCGTTGCCCACGCTCGTGATGACCGCCGAGATGGCCAGCAGCAAAAGGAGCAGGAGAAACGAAGGCGATTGGCTGCCCATCACTTGAAAAACCCCCTCGAGCGATAGTGCCAGGACAGCGACCGTCCGCATATGGCGGGCCATTCTGCCGGCGAGCCCGGAGCCGATCAACATCCCGGCCCCCAGTGCCCCATAGAGCAGCCCGATGCCGATGTCCCCCATATGGAACACTTCGGCGGCGTAGACGCTGATCAGCACGTTAAATATCCCGTCCCCGATCGGCCAAACGGCAAAGACGATCAGCATGATCCGCAAAAAGAAGGACTGGCTTACCAGCCGACGGATATCGAGGGTCCAGTGAGTCGTGGGCTTTGGCTTCGACTTGACGGCACTCGGTTCTGCTGCTGAAGGTTGCCCGGCTGGATCCAGTCGAAGGAGCAGCAGGCCGGAGACCAGGAAGGACGCGGCGTTCAGCGCAAAAGATACCTGCCCGCCTATCGCAGCTGCGAGGATGCCGCCCGTGACGGAGCCGCCGATCAGCACGAACCCGACCATGGCCTGCTCCAGGCTATTCACCGCCAGCAGATGATCGCGGCGTACGAGCCGGGGAATCAGCGACATGCGGGCTGGGGCGTAGATGGCTTCGCCGGCGGACAAAGCAAACGAGCTGACGTAAATGATCCAGACGTCTCCGGAATCGTGGACCAGGAGCGGAGTCAACGCAAAGAGGAGCCGAACGGCATCGGTGAAGATCATGATCGTTTTTTTGGAAAAACGGTCGGCGAGCCACCCGCCAAGCGGTCCGAAGACAAGGTATGGAAACAGGCGGACCGCAAAGGTGATGCCGATAGCCAGCCCCGATCCGGTCAGGGATAAAAGCAAGCCGAGGACGGCGACTTGACTGAACCGGTCGCCGATGCCGTTGACCAGTCCGGCCGCAAACAGACGGCGGTAGGAAGGTTCCTGGCGCAGGATTCGTAAGGAATTCATGGGATGTGGCCACTCCTTTTATTGAACAATGAATGTTATACCTATCTAATTAAATGAACATCTAATTAATAGGGCAAAAAAAGGCAACAAGGCCAAAGGCGATGCCTCGTTGCTCGGCGGGTTCAACCCGCTGCGATTAGGATGAGCTCTTGCCCCAGAGTTCCGGCGGGTTCAGCTCGTAAATGTCATTTTCCCGGTACATGAAATGGTTCATGATAAACTCGCGGCGGATCGTGGCGTAATCCTCGTGATAGCTCCGGATGTATTCGTTGATCTCCTTTTCCGCATATTTGCGGTGCGGCTTCAGGCCCTTGACGAGGCGCTCGAGCACGATCAGCTTCTTCTTGCGTTGGGCCGGCAGATGTTTCAAGGTGCCGTCCTTATTGAAGAAGTTCTCCAGGACCGCGGCTTTGCGCGCTGCTTCTTCGTGCTTGTCCTCGGCCGCAGGAAGTGCCTTGCCGATTTTCAAAATCGCTTGAGCCTGAAGGGTGAGGCTTTTCTCGTTCAAGTAAAAATAGATCGTATTCTTGTCGCGGCGCTCGTAAACCAAATCCGCTTCCCGCAGCTTGGTCATGTGATGCGTGATCGTCGGTGGCGTGACGCCAAGCTTCCCAGCAAGCGCCTGACCATGCAAAGGGCCGCTCTGAAGCAACGCGATAATGCGGATGCGGGTTACATCCCCCACCGCTTTATGGAAATTGACCAACCGGTCTAGCTGCATCTTCATCCCTCACTAATTCGATACTTATATAATTAGATGACCGTATTATTCCATGCGCGGGTGCTTTTTGTCAAGGGAGAACAAAAAAATACGGCGAAATCCACTTGGGATCTCACCGCTGTTATAGGTAAAGTCACGACATTAAACCAGAAGGGTACGGGAAACGATAACGAGCAAGATGAACAGCACCAGAATAGCTCCCGTCGAAGTGAAGCCTCCTCCGTAGATTTCACCCATTGTTATTCCTCCCTTGCGTCAGGATAGGGTTCCCGTTTGATCACGAGATAGTACATTCTATGCTGCCGGTGGCGTCCTTGTCTGGACTAACGCCCTGATTGGGGATCAAAAGGGCTTAATGCCGCAGGCCCTTGGGCAGGTGGTTCTTCAACTGCCCGCCGCTGGCTTTGCCCCAGCCCAGCGGGTATTGGCCGTCGCCGCAGGCGAGAGTCACGAGGTGCCAGCCGCGCAAGGAGGCGGGCACCTCCAGCGTCTCGCCGCGCAAGTAAGCGGCGGCGAGGGGCGAATCCTCGCCCAGCGTCCATACGCGCGGGGCGGCTTCGGCTGCGCCAAGCGCCATGGCCAGCGCGTGGGCGGGCTCGAACCGGCCTTTGCGGACGTCGCCGAGGTGCAGCCCGGCGCGCGGGACTTTCAGGCCGGTCAGGTGTTCCGGCGTCAGCGCCAAGCCGCCGCTAGCCGGCAGCAGGTACAGCGCCTCGCCGAACAGAAGCGGGGTGCCGCCGGCGGGAGGCGCGAAGGCCGGCAGCTCGTCCGCCGACCAAGCGCGGAAGCTGTCCCAGGCCGCGGCAACGCTGCGCTCCGCCGGGCCGGAGCGGCCTCCGCGCCCGCGTTCCCGCTCGCGTCCGCCGCGGCGAACGGCGTCCGCGCCGGCACCGACGCGCCCTATGCTGTCGGAAGCTATCGCGCCGCCCTTTTCCTCATGATCCCGTTCAATCAGCGCGACGTAATGGCCTTCGCCCTGCTCGCGGTGCGGCCAGATCCGCTTCTCGGCGATCAGCCGCAGGAACGGATATTCCGCCAGCAGGCGGGCTATGGTGTCCTCGTTTTCCCGGCGGTTAAACGTGCAGGTCGAGTAAGCGAGGCGGCCGCCGGGCTTCAGCATCGCCACCGCGTCCTGCAGGATGTCCCACTGCCGGGCGGCGCAGAGCTCCACCGCCTCCGGCGACCATTCGCGGATCGCCTCGGGGTCCTTGCGGAACATGCCTTCGCCCGAGCAAGGGGCGTCCAGCATGATTCGGTCGAAAGCAAGCGGGAAGCGGCCCGACAGTGCCGGCGGCGCCGCCTGCGTCACGACGGCGTTCCGGATGCCGAGCCGCTCCACGTTCTCCGCCAGAATGCGCGCGCGCTGCGGGTGGATCTCGTTGCTGATCAGCAGGCCTTGTCCGGCCATTTTTCCGGCGATTTGGGTCGTTTTGCCACCCGGCGCGGCGGCCAGATCCAGCACCGTATGGCCGGGCTGCGGATCCAGCAGCTCCACGGCGGACATTGCCGACGGCTCTTGAATATAATAGAGACCGGCAGCGTGGTAGGGATGCTTCCCCGGCCGGGTCGATTCCTCGTAATAATAGCCCGTGCCGCACCAAGGTACCGGATGCAAGGCAAACAACTCCGCCAGCTTGTCTGCTGCCGGAGAGGCCGGGTCGATTTTCAGCGTATTCAGTCTCAGTCCGTAGGTGCGGGGCGCGGCATAGCTTGCCAGAAACGCCTCCGTCTCGGCCGGGCCGAGCACGGCCGCCACCGCTTCAAGGTAAGCGGACGGCAGGGATGGAATGGTCATGGTTGCTGCTCCTTCCGAATAAGAAAAAGGCCATCGGAGGCCGGATGATCTATACTTCAGCAGTTTATCATATCGCTTTTTATTCTCAAAAGGGGAATGGATGTTCCTTCCTGCCTATGGCATAATGGAACAAGAAGCGGACTTTATCGCAAAATCGTAAACGACATGCAAAGGAGAACCTCAATGAAACTGCTGCAGGCTTTATTTTTTCCGCCGGAACAGCCCGGGGGCGTATCGTCGATGATTCCGTACCTGCAAGATCGGTTTAATCCTCCCCATTGGGAGATGGAGTTGTTTTCCCTGCCGAAACGGATCCGTTCGAAAGGGAGCGATCCCGTTATTTTTCATACCTTTGATTGGCAGCAGTACGGGGACAGCCCGATCGTGCAAAAATACGTGCAAACCTATCGCGATTACTTGTGGTGGACCAAGCTGCGGTTGAAGCAGCCATACGATGTGATCCATTCCCACCATCCGATCGCGGGGCTGGCGATGAAGGAAGTGTTTCCGCAAACCCCGGTCATCCAAAGCATTCACTCGAGTTACGAAAAAGAACTCATTTTAAACGGCCGCATCCGGGAAAACGGGCCCGAGCACCGGTTCCTTACGTCGCTGTATCGCGAGCTGGAGCATCGCGCCGACCGGCTGTATACCGTATCGCAATCGTTTGCCGATTATTTGGCGCCGTACGTGGAGGATCCCGCGGCCATCGGCGTAATTCCGAACGGGTTTGACGAGAAGCGGTTTAAGCCGATTCCCCATGATAATGAAGTCGCCCAGCTGGTCACCGTCTGCCGCCTCGTGCCGGCCAAAGGGCTGGATACGTTGCTGCATGCCTGCGCGGAGCTGAAGAAGCGCGGCCATAACTACGTGCTGCACATCATCGGCGACGGTCCGATCCGCCAGGAGCTGGAGCAGTTGGCGCAGCGGTTGGGGATATATGACGAGACGATATTTTACGGGTACACGCTGCATCCGGAGGAATTTATGCCGTTCTTCGACATATTTGTGTTGCCGTCCCGGGCGGAAGCGTTCGGTTCCGTGTTTGCCGAAGCCGCGCTTTGCAGCCTGGCGCTGGTTGGAACCCGGATCGGCGGGATTGCCGAGCAAATCGAAGACGGCGTGAACGGCCTCCTGGTGCCGCCGGAAGATGCCAAGGCCTTAGCCGAAGCGCTGGAGAAAGTCATCGTTGACCCGGATTACCGTTACCAGTTGGCCCGCAGCGGGTCGGAAAAGGCCAAAGCCCAATACTCGCTGAACCGGGTCGTGCATGAGCTGAAGAAGCTGTACCTGCAATTCAAATAAGGAAAGAGTTGTTGCACGAATGAAAGCCTTTCGTTTTCTTCACGCGGCCGATTTGCATCTGGATACCCCCTTTTCGGGAATGTCCGGCGTGCCGGATCGGCTGCGCGGGTTATTGCGGGAATCGACCTTCGCCGCATTTGACCGGCTGGTCCGGCTCGCCATCGAGGAAGCCGTTGATTTCGTTGTGATCAGCGGAGACATTTACGACGCGTCGGACTCCTCGCTGCGTGCGCAGCTGCGTTTGCGCGAAGGCTGGGACAAGCTGGGGGAGTACGGCATCCCGGTTTATCTGATCCGGGGCAACCATGATCCCTTGTCCGGACGGAAGCTCCGGTTGGCGCTGCCCGAACATGTGACGGAGTTTGGCCCCCGAGTGGAAAACGTGACTGCCGTACGGCGAAGCGACGGGGAGCCCGTAGCGCTGCTGACCGGGATCTCTTATCCGACCCCGGCGGTGCATGACAATTTGGCTTTGCAGTACCGGCGCGAGCCGGGCTCGGCGCTCTACCACATCGGGCTGCTGCATGGCAACGTGGACGGCCAAGAGGGGCATGACGCTTACGCGCCGTGCTCGCTCCGCGATCTGCAGACCTCGGGATATGACTATTGGGCGCTCGGCCATATCCATAAGCGGCAGATTCTCAGCGAGTCGCCGTGGGTCGTCTATCCCGGCAACATTCAGGGCCGCAGCTTGAAGGAAGCCGGCCCGAAGGGCTGCTATCTCGTCGAGGTGGCGGAGAGTGGGGAAACCCGGTTAACGTTTCGGAGGCTCGATCAGGTGCTGTGGCTGGAGAGCCGCCTGGCGATCGACGGGCTGGCCACGGAAGAAGCGTGGAAGGCCAGCGTGGAGGAACGGCTGGACGAGCTGAGGGAAGCCGAACCCGGCCGAATCACGGTGGTCCGGCTTACGTTCAGCGGACGGGGGCCGTTGCACGGGCTCCTTCAATCCGGACCCGAAGCGTCCGAGCTGCTTCAGGAGCTGCGGCGCAAGGAGAGCGCGCGGCTGGAGGAAGCCGGTTTCTCTGCGGCGGATGCAGAGGGCTTACTGCCGGGCGAAGGGATCGTCTGGCCGGCAGGTTTTAAGCTGGAGACGGGTATGGAGCTGGACCGCGAGGGGCTGCTGGAGGAGGACAGCTTCCTCGGCGAGTTGTTTCGACTGGGTGACCGGACGGCGGCGGAGCCCGAAAGCGTGGCTGAATTAATCGGCACTGCGCTGGCCCCGCTCTCGGACAACCGCCAGCTGCGGCGTTTGCTGCAGGAGCTGGACTCGGAGGCTAGGCAGGATCTGTTGCGCCGGGCCGAGGAGCTGGCGGCGGCCCTGCTGAACGAGGATTCGCAACCGCCGCGGGAAGGGAGAGGAGCTTCATGAAGCTGGAACGGATGCAGATCAGCGGCTTTGGCCGCCTCAATGGGCTGGACGTGGAGCTGCCCGGCCAGGTTACGGTGCTGCACGGTCCCAATGAGGCGGGAAAAAGCACGCTGCTTGGCTTCGTCCGGGCGATGCTGTTCGGCATCCCCTCCCGGGCGGTGGCCGCCGAGCGGTATGAGCCGCTGCGGGGCGGAGCGCACGGCGGGGCGTTGACGATCCAGGGCGACGACGGGGCGCGCTGGATGATCGAGCGTTACGCGCAGCCGCCGGAAGGGCGGAATTTGCCCGGCACGCGCGGCGACCGGCTGCGAATCACGCGCAGCGACGAGCGCGGCGAAGTGCGGGAGGCGACGCAGGAGGAGATGCAGCGGGAGCTGCTCGGCGGCATGTCCAAAGCGATGTTCAAGCAGCTCTTCGCCGTGTCGTTGACGGAGCTGCAGGAAGTGGGCGCTTTGCAGTCGGAGGAGCTCAGCCGCTACCTGTTCCACGCCGGCATCGGCGGCGGGGCCGCGGTGCTGCGCGGGGAGAAACGATTGGTCCAGGACATGGACAAGCTGTACCGGCCGCGCGGGCGAACGCAGGAGATCGCCCAGCTCCTTCAGGCGGTGGAGCGGCTGGAGCGCGAGGCCGAGGCGGCCAAAGCGCTGCTGCCGCGGTACAACGACGTGTTGGAGGAGCTGGATCGGCTGGCCGCGCAGTTGGCGGAAGCCGAAGCGGCCCGCGCGGCGCAGGGCCGGGAGACGGCCCGGCTGCAGAAGGCGGCGGCCAGCCGGGCCGATTGGCTGCAGCGCGAGGCGCTCCGCGCGGAGCTGGCGGCGCTGCCGCCGGTCGCCCGCTTCCCCGCGCAGGGGACGGCGCGCTGGCAAACGCTGCAGGCGGAGCGCGAGCGCCTGGAGCTGGAGCGCGGCGAGTGGGCCCGGCGGCGCGAGGCGCTGCAGGCAGAGCTGGCGCGGCATCGCCCGGACGCGGCGATGCTGGCGCAGGAGCCGGCGCTGCGGCAGCTGGCCGGCCGCCTGCCGGGTTACGAGGCCCGGCAGGACGAACTCGCGGAGCTGGCGGCGGAAGCGCTCCAGCTTGAGGGGCGGCTGGCCGAGTGCCTGCGCAGCATCAACCCGGCATGGGGCGCGGAGGAGCTGCGCGCTTTTGCCGGGACGGTTGGCGAACGGGAGAGCGTTCGCCGGTTTGCGTCGCGGTTCGCCGCGTACGACAAGGAGATGGAGCTGCTGCGGAGCGAGCGCGCCAAGCTGGAGCGGGCCGCGGCAACCGCGGAGAAAACTGCCGCGGCGATGGTCGCGCGGGTCGAGAACAGCGCGGCGGAAGGGCGGCGGCAGTTCGCCATGCTGGTCCCGCAGCAACCGAGCGAAATTCGCGCGCTCTGGACCGAGCTGCGCGGCGAGCTGGACCGCTGGCGGGAAGGCCAGGGCCGGCAGGCGTCCGAGCAGCGGGCGGCTGACGCCAAGGCGCTGGCCGCGGCCCAGATGCGGGCGCTGTACCGCAAGCTGCTCGCCGGGAGCGGCGCGCTGACGGTGGCGCTGCCCGTCATCCTGTGGCTCACGGCGGACGCGCCTTGGGGCGCCGTGGCCGCGGCAGCCGTGCTGCTCGGCCTGGACGCCGCGTTGGCGCTGGCCGCCTTCCACAGCGCGTCGCCTGCCGGCTCACGGCGGCAACGCCGCGGCTCGGCCGCGTTCGGCGCCGGGGAGGACGCCGGCCCGGAAGCGCGCCTTGGCGCGCTGCTGTCCCGGCTCGTCCGCCATCCCCAAAGCGCCGCGGCCGCTTCCCGGTCGCGCAGCGGGGCCGCCCCTTCGCCCGGTCCGATGGACTGGGACGAAGAGGAGCGGCAGCTGCGCCGGCTGATGGAGGCGTGGCTGCTGTGGGATCAGCGCCACGCCGCGCTTGAGGGCGAGGCAGACGCCGCCCTGAACCAGGCATCCGCCGTCCGGGACGAGCTTGCGGCCACCGAGCGCGAATTGTCCCGGCGCGAAGGGGCTTTTGACGAGCTAGCCGGGGAATGGGAAGCCTGGCTGGCCGAGCGGAGCTTGTCCGCCGATCTGTCCCCGGAGGCGGCGTCGGACGTGTTCCGGCTCGCGGAGCAAGGTCGGGACTGGCTGGCCCGCATCGATGGCCTGGCGGCCAAGATGGCCGGGCTGCGAGCGGAGAATGAGCGGTTTGAGCAGGAATGCTTGGCTTATGGAGAGGTTGATGCAAAGCCAGGGCAGGCAGCCGAAGTTCTGCGCGAGGCGTTGATCCAGCTGGACGGTGCGCTCGAAGTGAAAACTCGGCAGGACCATCTGTCCGCCAAGCTGCTGCCCTTGGAGGAGGAAGGACAGCGTTTGGACGACCGCCTGCGGCAGGTGCTTGAATCGGAGCAAGCGCTGCTCGCCGAAGCCGGCGCTGCAGACGGAGAGGAGTTTCTGCGCCTGGACGCAGTGCGGGAGCGGCGGGAGGCTTTGGAGCGTGACCTGCGGCAAGTAGAGCTGATGTTGTTCGCTGGGCTGGATGAAGGCAAGCGGGACGAATTGGAGCAGCTTTTGCAGACGACGGAGGAGTCGGAGCTGCGGCAACGCCTGGAGAAGTCGGAGCAGGATTTGCGGCAAGCGGAAACGCTGCTGGGGCAACTGCAGGAGAAACGGGGACGCCTGCTGCAGGAGCAGGAAAATTTAGCGGCCCGTTGCCGGAGGGACGATCTAGTGCAGCAACTGGAGGAACAGCGGGCGGCCCTTGGCGATCGTCTCGATCAGTATGCGGTCATGGCCGTATGCCATGAATTGATCGGCCGTGCGCGTAAGGTTTATGAAGAAGAACGGCAGCCGGCGGTGCTGCAGGCGGCCTCGGGGTACTTCGCGGAAATGACCGACGGCACCTACCGGCGCATCGTCATGAAAATGGGTACCCAAGAGCTGATGGCGGAACATTCGGAGCTTGGGCCGCTTGAAAGCACGCTTCTAAGCCGGGGAACAGCGGAGCAGCTGTACCTGGCGATGCGGTTGGCCTTGTCCGAAGCGGTATCGGGGCATGCACCGCTGCCGCTATTACTAGACGACCTGTTCGTCAATTTCGACGAAGGTCGCCTCGAACGGGCTTTGTCGGTATTGCGGACGGTTGCCGACCGCCAGCAGATCATCATGATGACCTGCCATGAGCATGTCGTTCGGCGCGTCCAAACACTGCTTCCGGCAGCAAACATCATACGGATGTAGGCAATTCACGCTGTCAGGGAGCCGAAGTTGCCTGAAGACCCCCGGGGTTAGCCC
>NZ_JAKSXN010000100.1 GCF_022427145.1 Paenibacillus timonensis | reverse complement strand
AACAAAAAAAAGCGTTTGGCCGTTGGGCCAAACGCTTTGTTCTATTTGAACACCTTCATCCGGCTGTCGATCGGCGCAAACTCCTTGTCGCCCGCCGGAGCTTCGATCTTGCCGAACGGCATCTGCGCGATCAGCTTCCAGGTTTCCGGGACGCCCCATTCCTTCCGTACCTCATCATCGATTAACGGATTATAATGCTGCAGGGACGCGCCTACGCCTTCATCTGCCAGGGCCGTCCAAACCACATACTGCAGGATGCCGTTGGATTGCTCCGCCCAGACCGGGAAGTTGTCGGCGTAAAGGGCGAATTGCTTCTGAAGCCCTTCGATCACCGTCTTATCCTCAAAGAACAACACGGTGCCCCGGCCGCTGCGGAAGGAAGCCATCTTCTCTTCCGTCGGGCCGAAGCTGTCCGCCGGAACGACTTTGCGCAGCGTCTCTTTCGTGAGGTCCCATAGTCTATCATGTTGTTCTCCGAACAATACGACAGCTCTGGCGCTTTGGGAGTTAAAGGAGGATGGCGAGTAAAGCACCGCGTTTTTCACGATCTCCTCGACCCGGTCTTCAGCAATCGGAAGGTCTTTGCCTATGGCATATATGCTTCTTCTCGTTTTGACGGCATTCCAAAAATCGCTCATTTGTTCTGTTCGCTCCGTTTCTGGATTAATGTGAATGGAACCTCTCTTAATGTGTCCCAACGGACGAAAAACCAAACAGCCCCGGAGCCGCTTCCATTTACTCGCTAATTAGCTTTAATCCCATCGCTGCCCCTAATATCAATGCAATGCACAGCAATCGCCGCCACTCGCGGGATTCCCCGTAAAGGATCATCCCGGCAACGGCGCTCCCTGCCGTGCCGATTCCCGTCCACACCGCATAAGCCGTCCCCATGGAGATGGTTCGCATCGCCAAGGTCAGGAACAAGAAGCTCAGCAGAAAACCGCCGGCCATCCAGGCATATGCTCCCATGCTCTTTCGGGCGTTGATTTTGTTAATCCCGATCACGCCCAGCACTTCGCCAAATCCGGCCACTACAAGCAGAATCCAATCCATCGCCTAAGCCTCCCCTTCCGTCCGCGTCTCTCCGTCGGTCACCAGCTTCAGGCCGATGACGCCAACAAGCAGCAGCATAATAAGCAGCAGCTTGGTCCAGCGGAAGGGTTCCCCAAACAGCGCCATTTCCGCAATCACCGTTCCGGCGGTGCCGATCCCCGTAAACACGGCATAGACCGTGCCGATCGGTAGCCGGCGTCCGGACAGAATCAGCAGGTACATGCTCATCACGATACAGACTACCGTCCCTCCCCAGCTCGGCACATCCCCGGCATGTTTCAAGCCGATCACCCATCCGATCTCAAATAGGCCGGCAACGCCGACGAATCCCCAATCGCGCTTCATGCTGCATAACCCACTCCTTCATGAAAAAAAATAAAGCCCGAAAGATATCAAAAAGCGATATCTCCCGGGCTTTTGTCCCTCCGTGTCCACGGCACTTTTCGGCTGCCGCGCGTTCCCTCTTGGACCAGTCCGGCAGTTTCATCCGCCGCGGAACCCTAGGCAACGATTCGATAGCTATCTTAACCGATTCCCGGTGCGGGGTCAAGAAGAGCCGATGCTTCTAGGTATAAAAAACTATACTATACAACAAATTTGTGCGTACTTGTAAGTTGAAATCCGATCGACTAACATGGATATTGTCTTAGGTTATTTCATCCATGATGTAAAGCCAGATAAGGAGTGAGCGAGATGAGCGCCCAACTATTTACCCCGTATACGATCAAACAGGTAACGTTGAAAAACCGCATTGTCATGTCCCCCATGTGCCAATATTCTTCCCCCAACCGGGACGGAAAAATCGACGATTGGCACCGGGTCCATTACGCGTCCCGCGCCGTCGGCGGCGTCGGCTTGATCCTTGTCGAAGCGACGGCCGTCGTGCCGGAAGGCCGGATCACGTATAGAGATCTCGGCATTTGGAGCGACGAGCACGTGGCTGGACTGAAGGAGCTCGTCGACCTTGCGCACCGCAACGGCGCCAAAATCGGCATCCAACTGGCCCATGCCGGACGGAAAGCGGAGCTCGAGGAAACGATTATCGCGCCGTCTGCGATTCCGTTCCCGGAGAAGAAAACGCCGAAGGCCGCCGACGCCGGGGATATCCGGCGTATCGTCGAGGGCTTCCGCGACGGGGCACGACGTGCGAAAGAGGCCGGTTTTGACGTCATTGAAATCCATGGAGCCCATGGCTATTTGCTGAACGAATTCCTTTCGCCGCTGACCAACCATCGGGAGGACGAATATGGCGGAACCGCCGACGGCCGTTACCGGCTGCTGAGCGAAGTCATCGAGGCGGTAAATTCGGTTTGGACCGGCCCGCTGTTCGTACGGATATCCGCGAACGAATATGATTCAGAGGGCAATTCCCTGGAACAGTACATCGATTATGCCCGCCGCATGAATGCGCAAGGCGTCGATTTGATCGATTGCAGCTCTGGCGGGCTGATTCCGGCGCAAATTCACGCGTTTCCGGGATACCAAGTGAACCTGTCCGAACAAATCCGCCGCCAGGCGGAAATCGCCACTGGTGCCGTCGGCCTGATCAACGATCCGACCCATGCGGAAGAAATCCTCGGCAACGGACGGGCGGATCTGGTGCTTCTGGGCCGCGAGCTGCTGCGCAACCCTTATTGGGCATTCGATGCCGCACAAACACTGCGTACGACGTTGGAGCGCCCGGTTCAGTACCAAAGAGCCTAATAGATGACTGGCGTTTGGACCCGTTTTCGCGTTTTGCGAACGCGGGTCCTTTTGCTTGCCGGTCACGCTGCGGCTCTTTATGGCCGGTCATTGTCAAAACCTGACTTGGTTTTCCTTCAACAGAGTTTTATAATTTGAAGAGTGAATTTGTCCACGGACCAAGGAGTTGTTCTTGATATATGAGTAATCGTCCTCATCCCAAAATTCTGATCATGACGGCGGTGGAAGCCGAGCAACAGGCCGTCCTGCGCGGTCTCGGCGGATACGAGCGCGCCGATGTGCAGTTGGCCGGCGTCGGTCCGGCTTCGGCGGCAGCGGCAACGGCAACCGCGCTCGCCCGTGCCGGCCAAACCGAAGGCGGCGCGTACAGCCTCGTCGTCAGCGCCGGGATCGGCGGCGGATTCGCCGAGGTCGCCGGCGTCGGCTCGCTTGTGGTCGCGAGCGAAATCATCGCCGCCGATCTTGGCGCAGAGACGCCGGACGGCTTCGCCGGGGTGGACGAGCTCGGCTTCGGCTCGTCCCGAATCGTCGTGGCGGACGAGCTGGCGGTCCGCTGGACGGCGGCGCTGCGGGAGGCCGGGCTGCCGGTCCACTATGGCCCGATCCTGACGTTATCCACCGTCACAGGCACGGCGGAAACCGCACGCTCGCTGACCGAGCGTTATCCCGGAGCCGGCGCCGAAGCGATGGAAGGCTTCGGCGTTGCCGAAGCTGCCCGCCAATTCGGCGTTCCCGTGCTGGAGCTGCGCGCCATCTCCAACGCTGTGGGCCCGCGACAGCGGGAATTGTGGAAGATCGGCGATGCCCTGCAGGCTTTGGAACAAGCCTGCGCTAAACTACCGGAGGTGCTGCAATCATGAAAATCGCTTTCTCCCCCTGCCCTAACGATACCTTTGTATTTCACGCCTGGGTTCATGGCTTGATCCCGGGTGCTCCTGAGCTGGAGGTCACCTATGCGGATATTGATATCACGAACGGGTGGGCGGCGTCCGGCACCGGACCTGAGGTGCTGAAAATCTCCTATGCTGCCCTGCCTTGGGTACTGGACGAGTACGCGCTTCTTCCGTGCGGCGGAGCGCTGGGCCGTGGGTGCGGACCATTGGTATTAACGGCGGACTCGGCCTCGCCTTCCGACTTGTCGGGTCGCCGCGTCGCGGTCCCAAGCGAGCGTTCCACCGCCTATTTGCTCTTCCGGCTGTGGGCGGCTAAGCACGTGCCCGGCGGCGTCGGCGAGATCGTGGTCATGCCTTTCGACGAGATCATGCCGGCCGTCAAGCGCGGCGATCTCGATGCTGGCCTGGTGATCCACGAAGCCCGCTTCACGTATCAGAACTACGGACTGAACCTGCTGCAAGACCTGGGGAACTGGTGGGAGTCCGACACGGGCTTGCCGATCCCCCTAGGCGCCATCATTGCCCGCCGTTCACTGGATCTTGCGTCGATTGCCCGATGGACACGGGAATCCGTGGAATACGCCTGGGCACATCCGGACGCTTCAGCCGATTATGTCATGAGCCATGCGCAGGAAATGTCGCCGGAAGTCACCCAGGCGCATATCGGATTGTACGTTAACCCGTACACGGCGGACTTAGGCGACGACGGCTACGCGGCGATTCGCGGCCTGCTGGATCGGGCGGCTGCCGAAGGTTTGGTGCCGATGATCGATCCGGCCAAACTGAGAGCAAGTTGGTAAGCATGAAGTTCCTGCCCTTCAGGAATAGCGTGATTAAGTAACGCTATTTATGGATTCGGCTGACTTATGCGCAATATAGCGATGTTTCATCACCTTATTTGCTAGATTTCTATTGAAATCCACCCTTTTCCGGGCCAATAGGATGATTTCATCACTCTATTTTTCGACGAAATCTGAATTTAGCGCAAATAGCGTTACCCTTTCACCTTAACTGGAGTTAATCCAGAGTAACCAAAGAAGGAGCCGATCTCGGCTCCTTCTTTGGTTGGTCCAACCTTACGCCCCGCCGCCGAACCGTTTGCGATACCCGCACTTCCGGCATAGCTCCTCTACGGCTTCGCGCCGGGAAAAACCTTCGTACAAGCGGTTCGCCCGCTTTCCTTCCACAATCTCCGAGAATGGCGTTTGATACACGTTCCCCAGATTAATAACGCCTTCCCCATCCAGACAGCAAGGAATGACCGTGCCGTCCACGAGAATTCCGGCCTGGTTGCGGAGCGCATGGCAGAAGCCCTTTCCATCGTCTTCCGGAGCCCGTAAATCCGGCCACTCGAATTCATGATCCTGGTTCAAATAAATGCGCTCGGCTAACTTGACGCCGCTGCCGGGCACGACCTTTTCCTCGATACGGTAATCAAGGTTGAATTCCTGTTCAATGATCTCCAGGGTTGCCCGGTTCCGCATGCGCTGCAGGTTCGTCTCATTGTCCCGGGTCAAATTCCACAAGCGGAACGAGACGATCAGATCGGACGAAGCTACCGCCTCACGAACGAAGGACAACACGTTTCTCAAATAACCTTCCCGGTCGGTCGAACCTTCATGTCCGTCAAAGCTGTGCAGCGAGAAATTCATCTGACGCAGCGCCGGCTTGCCGAGCAGCTTATGACGCATTTTGGGAAGCAGCGTCCCGTTGGTCGTGATGTTGACTTTGAATCCTTTTTCGTGGCTGATGTCGAGCAACTGGTCGATCTTGGGATGCAGCAGCGGCTCGCCCTTTACGTGAAAATAAATATAGTCCGTATGCGGTTTGATATCGTCCAGGATCTTGCGGAAATCCTCGATTTTAATAAACTGCGCCTGACGATGGGTCGGCGGGCAGAAACTGCAGGCCAGGTTGCAGATACTGGTCGTTTCGATATAGAACTTTTTGAACTTTTTCATGTTGACCTACTTCGTTAAAATTTTTAGTTTATGTCCTATTCTATCAATTAATCGCGTTCAGTAAAAGATCATGTGGTCCTTGTCCGCTTTATAGTAATCCAGCCGGTCCCTTAAAGTGCCCGTGTGGAATTCGAACATATGCCCGTCCGGATCCAGAAAATAAATCGACTTCTTATCCCGAAGATCTCTTTCACGTCCCGGCCGCACTTCGACGTTCAATTCCCGAAGACGGTTCAAAAAAGCCTCGAAATCTCCCTCATCAATCGTAAAAGCGATGTGCGTATAGGTACCGTGCTGCTTGTCACGGGGAACCTCTTCCTGATTCAAGGCGATCCACAGCCCGTCCAAATCGAAATAGGCCAGCTTTCGGCCTTTGACTAGGGGAGTCGCTCCAAAGACCTGCTCATAAAACGCCATGGACCGATCCAAGTCGGATACGGAAAAACAGAAGTGATTAATGCCGTTAACTTTCATCCGAAACTCCCCTCTACTCTGCCAAAATGAACGTGACAAGGCGGAGCGCCCTGTCACGAAAAGCTTTTTTTGTTCGCTTCACGCCTTCCGCGTTCAAGCCGTGGCTTGGGCGGTAATCCGCACGTTTTCCACGATGATCGGCGTGCCTGCCCCTATCATATCCTGACCAAGCTCCAACGTCAAAGCCTCCGGCTCCAGCGTGTACAGCCTGCCTTCCTGCGGCATGCCGTTGATGAATATGTTGGTATAAGAGCCTGCGCCGGTCCCGTCAAAAGCCAAAGGCGTGTTCCCCTCGTCATCCGTAAATTGATCGGCGGGTATGTTAACTGTCCCGGTCAGATCGGCAGGCGGCGCATAAAAGTAGCGAAACACGGCGGAGGTGACAAGGATTTCGCCTACCGGCGGTCCCGGCGGCGCTTGAGGTCCCTCGGGCCCCGCTGGCCCGGTCGCCCCCGGCTCCCCTTGCGGCCCTGCCGGACCCGCTGGTCCGGTCGCCCCCGGCCCGCCTTGCGGCCCTGCTGGCCCCGCTGGCCCGGTCGATCCCGGCTCGCCTTGCGGGCCCACCAGCCCCGCTGGCCCGATCGCCCCCGGCTCCCCTTGCGGCCCTGCTGGCCCCGCTGGTCCGGTCGCCCCCGGCAGCCCTTGAGGTCCCTCGGGCCCCGCTGGCCCGGTCGCCCCCGGCTCCCCTTGCGGCCCTGCCGGACCCGCTGGCCCGATCGCTCCCGGCTCGCCTTGCGGGCCCACCGGCCCCACTGGCCCGACCGCTCCCGGCTCGCCTCGTGGGCCCACCAGCCCCGCTGGCCCGGTCGCTCCCGGCTCGCCTTGCGGGCCCACCGGCCCCACTGGCCCGATCGCTCCCGGCTCGCCTCGTGGGCCCACGAGCCCCAACGGCCCGGTCGCTCCCGGCTCGCCTTGCGAGCCCACCGGCCCCACTGGCCCGGCCGCTCCCGGCTCGCCTCGTGGGCCCGCGGGCCCCAACGGCCCGGTCGCTCCGCGCGTTTCGGCCGGTAACGCCGCCCCCCAAGCCGGGGCCGTCACAGGTCCCTCCACGCGCTCCAGGCGCTCGATCCGCCGCAGCTCCTGGCGATATCGCTCCAGCTGCCGCACCGCTCGCCGGAGCTGCCTCCGCAGAGGGGATACCCTTCCCTTCCTGCGCCGTCGGCGTCCTCTTGCTACGCATTTCTTTTTCCTTATGGCCGAAGCTTGCCGTTTACGAACGCGGATCTTTCCGCGTAACACGCCATTTCCCATTCCCATCTGCTTCTTCCCCCTGGCTGACCTAGGTTCCTCCCGACCTTACTTTCGTATCTTATGATCGGCCAGCCCGGAACGCATGGGCAAATCTCTCGAAGCCCATCCCTTAAATTCCATGTTCAACGGAGGCGTTACGCCGTTTCTATTAACGCATTCGCGACATTAGATGTGTTGTATCGAATCTTTCGATACCATCAAAGATTAGGAGGTGGATTTATTATGCCTGTCATTAAACCCGTTATTACAGCGGTGGCTTCGGCCCCGGTATCCTCCGGAGGCGCGATCACGACAACGGTGACGCCAACGGTCACCCGTTACTTTGCCACTTTGACGGCGGGAATGATCGGAGCTACCGATACGACCATTCCGGCGGCAAGTTTCGTGGACGACGCCGATGCCGCGATTACGGATTTGCCGGCGCTCACCGGCAGCGATTACTTTAACGTGTATATCAACGGCGTCATTCAGCAGGCCTCGTTGTCGACTTTGTCAACAGCCAGCCTGGTACTGGATACCGTTGACCTGACGGCCGGTATCCCTATCCAGCTAGAAGTCGGTAACTTTGGAGGCGTCGCATCGACAATTACGACACAGCCCACGATTTCCGCGCCAACGATCACGATCATCACGTAATCGCATATTGACGAGCTGTCCTCCCATCGCATAAAATGGTGCCAACGCAACAAGGCGATGGAGTTCGCCTGAACCGCTCGATCGAGCTGATGACTCCTACCAGAGTTTCTGGTAGGAGTCTGTCTATTTTCAGGAGGTTGATTGCATTGAACATCCTTGCTTTAATCCTTGGCGGCTTACTTGGGACGCTCCTTCGTTATGGGCTTTCCCTCTGGATTCCGGCAGCCGGAGCTTTCCCCCTTCCGATCCTGATCATCAATTGGGCCGGATGCCTGTTTCTCGGCTGGCTGTTTACCATCGCCACTATCCGGAAGCTCCCCCCTAGCGTGCGTATTGGCGCAGGTACGGGTTTTACCGGTGCGTTCACGACGTTCTCCACCTTCACGGTGCAAACCGTTGACGCCATACATACCGGACATGTTGCTGTAGCGCTCGCCTATTTCCTGGCCAGCTTGATCGGCGGTTTGCTGATGGCTTGGGCCGGGGTGTCTTTGGGCCAAAAAATGCGGTCTCCTAAGGCAGGTGAACCCGTATGATCGGCCTCATTGGACTTGGCGGAATCATCGGCACGCTCCTGCGTTATTTTTTGGGACAATGGGTTTCATCCCGGACGACCCGCAGCGGATCATCATTCCCTTGGGGAACCTGGATCATTAATCTCAGCGGTTCCCTGCTGCTTGGCGTCCTAGCCGGACTGCATGCTCGGCACTCCCTGCCTGACTGGAGCTGGTTGATGCTCGGGACCGGATTCTGCGGTGCGTATACAACTTTCTCTACCTTTGGTTACGAAACGGTGACGCTAATTAGCAAAGGTTATAAAATCCAAGCTGCCGTTTATATCCTTACCTCGGCGTTGCTTGGCGTGGTTTTCGCTTGGTTAGGCGGCTGGCTCGTTTCATAGGAGGGAAGCCGCCCCATGGGGAGGCAAACGCCCTTATGGCGATCAAGCGTACCGGCGTTTGCATACAATACAGCAAATCCGCGAACAAGCGAGAAAAGGTGATTTCTTTTGGCCAGTTTTCGTAAAGCTTATTTGCTGAAACAGCGTATTGCCGGAAACATGCTGAAGCAGAACGGAGTCCATGGCGTAGGCGTTGGCCTGCGGGACCCCAAACGCCCCAAACGGGGAGCGGCGATCATCGTATATGCCGATGCCCTTTCAACCACCGCCGCCTCCAAAAAAAAAGCAAAATCAAAGCGCACCACGGCTTTGCCTCGTTACCTGAAGCCCCGGGCCGGCGTGCCGTTTCGCATCGTCCGTTCCCCCCGCTTCTGCAAACGAAGCGGCAGGTTCACCCGCCGAATCCGGCCGGCCTCATCGTCAGCAGTGATGTTAACGGGTGCAGCCGCCTGATCCTGAGCAACAACCACGTCCTCGCCGATAACAATACCGCGCGCTTCTCAGCGACGCTCCAGCCCGGCGGCGCCGATGGGGGCACTATCGCCAAAGACCGGATCGGTCAGTTGGAACGCGTCACCAAGCTGAGTCGTAAACGTCCGAATTATCTGGATGCCGCCACCGCCAAACCTTTAAGACGCTCTTTACTGAAACCGGCTTACGCGGTCTTCGGCATCGTTCCCGGCCATGTCCGCTGCTATAAAGTCGGGGACCGGCTCAAGAAGGTCGGCCGCACGACAGGGGTCGTGAACGGTACGGTGGAATCGATTCATACCGACGTTCAGGTCGATTACGGGGATTACGGCAATTTAGGGACGATCACCTTCAAGGATCAAAGCGTCATCCGCGGCAAACGTCCGGTCTCCTTGGAAGGCGATTCCGGTTCCGTTTGGCTGACGAGGAAAGGCAATCTCGCGGCTGCGGTCAATTTTGCCGGATCGGAGAACGGAATGCTGTCCATCTCTTATCCCATTGAATGGTTTATGCAGGTATTCGGCGCCCGCGTGGCTAAACCGGCTAAAGGTCGGCTGCTTCGGCCCCAAAGAGGCAAAAACGGCAAATATATGTGCATCCGGCCGCTTCCCGCCAAACTAGTCAAAGCTCTGCGTCCGATCCCGGCATCGCCTCGTCCTCTCCGGCGGCGCGTTTAATCAAAAAAA
>NZ_JAKSXN010000010.1 GCF_022427145.1 Paenibacillus timonensis | reverse complement strand
ACATGCTTCAAGGCCGCAAGTTGTCATTAATACCTTCAGGATGTCGATAGCCTTATCGTCATGAGCATGCTTGGGAAGATCTCGTATCGGGGAACAGACTGTTAGATCATGGTTTAATATACATTTTCTTTCATGGAATCGACAAAAAAACAGACTTCCCCTATGCCGGGTGGGTCTGTATATATAACCGTCCGGGGAGCTGGCTGACATGATCCTAGAATTTTAGTCCCTATAGCTTTGCGTCCTTGCCTTTCGGCAAGTTTGCCTTTTTCCATGAGAATATGCAATTAAGTATCCAATATCTATTTCGACAGGGTCAAATAAGAAATGAAGACTTTCATCCTGGTTTTTAATAAAAACCTAGTCTGAAAGTCCTCTTTGTAACAAAATGTACATAATCCAAATGACCTATATCACTTTTTCCCCGGATCGATATCCTGCGGGCGGAGTCCTTCCCAAATGTTCGGGATGTTTACTTTGGACGGATCATCAAAGACGAGAAAAGCCGTCGGCAAATAACGCTCTCCGTATTCGGACGAAGGCTTGTTGACGATATCGCCGCCTTCCTTCACCAATACGGTAGACGACCCGCCGTCCAGATTGGCGGCGATCACCGCGCCGTGCTCCAGCATGATCTGCTGGACATCGTACAGGCTGGCGCCGATGCTGTAGCCCGGCTGGCGTCCGTCGATGACGACGAACAGGATGGCGCCGTCTTCACGCTGCCCCATGGCCGTCCGTGGCGCGATGCCCCAGCCTTCTTTTTGACTGCGGATCTGCCCTTTGCCGTTCACGATAATTCTCGGCTGAAACGTCACCGCCTCCTGGATGCCCAGCTTGTCCAGTTCCTCGAGCGTGTATTTGCCGGCAATCATCTTGCCTTGCTTGTCCAGCCCAACGATTTGCGTCGCCGCTCCCGAGCTGATACCGTTGTAGTACAGCTTCCCTTGCGAAATGACGACCCCGATCGGCTTGAAGCCGTTGCCTTTCCAGTTCGGATCGGCAAATCCGCCGCCGTTGACGCCGGCCAGAGCTCCGGTCCGCTCCACCATGCTGGACACCTTCTCCCCTTTGCCTCGTTTCGCCGGTACGCCCAAACGGATTTTGGTCGGATCGTTGACGGTCATCACGTACCCGTGGTAGCCATTGCCCGAAACCTCTTCGATTTCGATAAGCGGCTTCTCCACCTGGGTATCTTCCTTATCTGTATTCGATAAATCGATCGTATGGGTGTCCTTCTCCGTTCCCATCTGCTCGAACCGCGCCTGATAAGCGGCTACCCGCTTGTCCAGCTCCGCTTGCCCGATGATATATTTCGCCCAATGGCGATGTTGCGTCGTAATCAGCGTGTCGGCCATCAAATATCGCATATTGTTGCCGGACGGGGTGAAGAACAGCCAGATCAAGGCTGCCGTCCCGATCAGCATCATCGTAATCAAAAACCGGGAAAACAGAAAGAAAAATCCGCGCTTCCGCCGTTTCTTGACGGACGTGCGTTTCTTGGCACCCGTTCCCCTCTTCACCGACGAGCGGCTGGGTAATGTAGGCGTTGGCATGATGATGGTCTCTCCCCTTGCTCTCTAATATAACTTGCT
Source organism: Paenibacillus timonensis (assembly GCF_022427145.1). Classification (GTDB taxonomy): domain Bacteria; phylum Bacillota; class Bacilli; order Paenibacillales; family Paenibacillaceae; genus Fontibacillus; species Fontibacillus timonensis. Next base: position 98,585 of record NZ_JAKSXN010000010.1, on the reverse strand, counting down.
GTACATTTAACGTTCACTCTAGTCCGAAAGTTTCATCACCACGGAGAAGGCCCGCAATCGCACCAACGATCGCGGGCCTAATCCTCAAAGAAGCGACCACCAAATCTTCACGGCGGTGAAGGCGATGATCGCCACCAATCCGTAGCGGAGATATTTTACGCTGATTCTGGCTCCGATTCGGGCGCCTAGCGGGGCTCCGGCCAAACTGCCAAGAACGGTGTACAGCACCGGCTCCAAGGGGATCGGCATCGTTGCCACTTTACCGACCACGCCTCCGATGGCGGAGAACAAGACGATGGCGAGCGATGAGGCGATCGCGGTACGAGGCCGGATTTTCAGAATCGTCAACATCACGGGGATCAGCATAAAGGCCCCTCCGGCACCAACAACTCCGGAAACGAGACCAATCACAAACGCCGCCGCCATCGCAACCATTCGGTTGAAGGAGATCGCCTCCCCCCCGGTTTCCGGCGCCGCGCGGTTCGGGATCAGCATCAGCACGACGGCAACGGTCGCGAGAATGCCGTATACGAGGTTGATGACCTCGCCCGCCAGATAGCCGGAGACCAGCCCGCCGAGCAGGCTGCCGACCAAGGTGCTGCCCCCCATATACCAGACGAGCCCCTGATGGATGCCGCCGGTTTGCGTGGTTCTCCGACGGAAGGCCAACACACCGGACAAGGAAGCGAACAATACCTGGAACATGCTGATCGAGGAAACCTCCTGACCGCTGAAATGGGCCGCCCCCAGCGCCGCAGGAACGAACAGGAGCAGCGGATAATTGATAATCGCTCCGCCGATTCCGAATAGTCCGGAGAAAAAGGACCCCACCAGCCCCAAAACAAACATCACCGCAAACAGCAAAATATCCATGCTCCCACTCGACTCCCGTCTAATAGCCCCCGTGCCGTTCTCCCATCGTTCCTCTGTACTTCCGGGCGAGTAACCGTTATAATAAATACCAAGTAAACTTATCAGAAAAAGGTGATGATCCTTGCGAGCCGCTTTGAAGAAACTGTTCGAAAGCCGCTGCCCCAATTGCAGCCAGCCGCTGGTATCCGAACGGGACGCCGATCGTTCTTTGAAGACCTGTCCGCAATGCCGCTATAAGGAAGAAACGTATCTTTCCCTGGGCGTCACCGTCGTTTACAACGAAACCCGAAACGAATTCAAATAACACTGCATTTTCTATCGTAACACAGTTAAAACCCGCCTGCATCAGCAGGCGGGTTTCTTCTCCAAGCAAGGCTTCAACGCCGCTCTTATCCGGCATACCTCTCCGCGCAAGGCATACAATTGCCGGAAACCACGTCTTCTAAGAATCCGGGCAGCCTTTAACGCCGCATACCGGCTATCCGCCAAGATCAGGACGGGGTCAGCAGGCGAGAGCTCCTTATTCCATACGAACGGCAGCCGCCCCAACGAAATGTTGATCGTCCCGTCCAGATGGCACTCCTCATAATAAGACGCGTCCCGGATGTCCAGCTTTTTCGTCTGCGGCGGAAGGTCGTCCCCGCATATGGCTCCGGCCTCCACGAACTTCATGCCCGGGATAGGCCATACCAACCGCAGCAAATATCCGCTTACCGCGACGGCAATCCAGATCCCTCCAGCCATGGCCAGCACGGTTATCATTCCACGTCATCCTGCCAGGCCAACATCCCGCCGACCATGTTGACGACGTTATAGCCTCGTTCGCCTAGTAACTCGCACGCCAGGCTGCTACGTCCTCCACTGCGACAGACGACGATCAGCTCTTCCTTAGGATCCAACTCCACGTGCCGTTCCGGCAATTGTCCCAGCGGGATATGCCGAGCTCCCGGAATATGGCCTTCCGCCCATTCGAGCGGCTCGCGCACGTCCAACACATTGACCGGTTCGCCCCGTCTCATCCGCGCGGCCAATTCGGCCGGGGTGATTTCCTTCTCTGGCTGAAACGCCATATTCATCGTCTCCTTCCTCTTATTAACGACTCTTGACCAACAGTTCGACGGCTTCCTTCACCAGATGCCCGGTGTCGCCCCCTTTGGCCTGTTCCTCCAAAATACACTGCTGCAGGTTATCCGCAACGATTTGTGCCATCGCTTTATCTGCCGCGCTTCGCACGGCGGACAGCTGGCTCACGACTTCCTTGCAGGGCTTCCCTTCCTCCATCATGCGAAGCACGCCGCGTACCTGGCCTTCTATTCGTTTCATGCGCCGTTTTACGTCATCCGAATACATATAAGTTTCCGCCATCGCTCATTCCTCCTTCAAAGAACACGGCAGTCAAATAATACCCCCATGGGTATTATTTTAGTGAGAAAATGCGATGATGTCAATCCACTTACTGTGATGGTTTACGGAAACCGATGCGAGGTGCCATTACTTTGCCAACGATTAGTCCCCCGACTACCACAAACCAAACAAACGGCAACGCAATGATGAACCCCCATATAAAGGTCTGAAAATTCGCGACACCTGATGAATAAAAGCGGTAGATTGCATAGGATGCAACGGGTATTTCGACCACGATCGCAGTAATTACGCCGGGTGTATAGTGTTTCAAACGGATCCACATGCCAATATGCTTAAGACCATCGATCACCAAAGCTACAAGGATACCGGCGTACAATCCGCTTAATCGCCCTTGGTTATGGTATTGAACTGCGGCAGTATAAGTTACGATAAGCAGTGAAACTCCCAATAGGAATATTGCAATCGCAAACTGACCTGTGACATATTTATCCGAAGCTAGAAACCGGGTTGCCTTCACGATGCTCGGTTGGGATTGGTGACGACGCAGCCATCTGCGGACCATCAGAACTTCTTCCCCGTCATGGATGAAAAAAACGACGGGAATCAACCAGATCAGAATAGTCAGATCAACGCTCACGGTAACAGTCTCTAAGAAGGCCATCCTCTTATTCCCCCTTGTCTAGGAATCGGAGAATTTTTTGGTTTACGAGCTCGGGCTGCTCCGCCACAAAGCAATGGCTTGCCTTCGGAATCCCCTCCGCCTTCACTCCCGGCAGTAGCCGCAAAGCACGCTTAATCGCACGAGATGCGTTGTACACAACCTCCTCATCACCGACGAGGAACAAGGTTTTCGGTTTTAAAGATGACAGTTCGTGCTTTTTAAAAACATGAGGAACGACTCTCAGTTGCGGAGTACAATTCATCCACCCCTGAACCACCATCTCCTCGATCCAAGGGTGAAGCCGCGAACCTCTGGCTAAAAACCACTTCCATAGTCGCAAAATCCTCTCCCGAGTAGGCCGGAGCATTACCGGATAAACCTTCAACATGAAGACGATAGGCAATCGTATAATCGAAGCAATAGGCGCCAATAGCACAAGCTTGACCACCCTCTCAGGGCTAGTCAGAGCCAAATTCAAGCTTAGCCATCCCCCCATGGAATGGCCTACATAGATTGCCTGTTCCAATCCAAGCGAATCCATCACTTCGCTTAACCACTTGTTACAATCCTGCCTGGTCTTCAATGGTTCCTTGACGACGCTTCTTCCATAATCGCCCATTGTATCAATGCAAAACGTCCTGTACCGCTTTGAAAGGGCGGATATATTCTGCACCCACATGGTTGAATTAAATGTCATTCCGTGAAGCAAGATCATCGGCTCCCCGTTCTCGGGGCCGCTAACCAACACATGCGTTTTCCCATATGTGGTATTTACGAGCCTGCTCTCGTAGGGGACAGCCCACAACTTCAAGCTTTGTTCGTAGACTTCGCGAAACTTCCGCTCCCCTCTTGCCGATTTAAAGATGGAATACTTCTCTTGCATAGGTCATACCCCCTTTAACAATTACCGATCAGTGATAGGTGATGGTTCCATTGTAGGGAGTGAACGGATATCCAAAAAGGGTAAAGGCTCTGCTCATCATTTCTACTTTTTCGGTTTGTACCAGATAGATGAAAAGTCTACCCACCCTTTCGGGTTCACTTTGACATTTTGCAGCGTAGAGTCATATAGAGTCGTAACTGATTTGGATGTGAGAAAGACACAAGCCGATGCCCGATGTAATTCCTCTTCGGTTTCTTGAAGCCACTTTTCTTCGGCTACCACCTCTGGATCTGCAAGCATGGCGAACGTGCGGTTATCGATGTTTTCGCAAATTTCGTTACTTAACGAGCTCCGTAGAAAGCTCCCCTCCGACAGAAAATATTCAAGCAAACGCAGCGGTCCCTCGCTTAACACGGCTTCGAACAGCAGCAAATCCGCTTGAGCGATCGTTGAAGGTTCCATCATCTCGCTCCATGGCAGAATATTGACTTCAATTCGAATACCAATCGCTTCATATTGTTGTTTCAGCCAAGCGGCGGCAGTTGCATGTCGACCATAGGTCAACAACCGTAACGGTTGCCCGTCGTATCCTGAATTGCTTAATGCTAACCTCGCCTCGTTCGGTCGATATAATAAGTCCTTTGGGTCCATTTCATGCTTCAAAGAGAAGCCTTTCACAGGATAACCCCAAGGTTCGGGAAGTTCTTCTATCATCCGTATGCGATCAATGCTATGAACGATTGCTTTCCGCACCGGCCAATCCCGCAACCAACCCTCTTTCTTCATATTCAACGTCAACATCAATACACCGGTCATCGTTTCCTGCTGCGGCATCGCCGTAGACGGGACATGGAACTCCCCGGTCACCACGGACAACACCCCCGGGCTCGTTCCAAAACAAGCTTCCGCTTCGTTGGCTGGCACAATGATGATTTCGATCCGGTCCATCATCCCGCGCTGTCCGTGGTAAGAAGGGAATACCTCCAGCACGCACTTACCGGAGTGGAACTCGACGATTTGATAAGGACCTGATCCTACCGGAACGTACTTTGCTTTCAGATCGAAGGAGTTTTCCCCCAGAACAATCGAAGCTGCGGTGTGGCTCATAAACCATAGAAAACGCCGATTGGGTTTGCAAAGTGTGATCTTCACTTTATAGCGTCCATCAATGTCAATCCTTGCAATATCGTTAGCCAGCCAACGATGACTGCAGGAAGGTTCCCGTAAACGGAGTAAGGAGGACCTCACCTCCTCGGCCGTGACTTCCCGCCCATTGTGAAACCAGAACCCTTTATGTAAAAAAAACGTCCACTCTGTCCCGTCTTCATTCGTTTCCCAATGATGGGCAACACCCGGACGAATCGCACCGGTCTTGGGTTCGTATTCGACGAGCCGACTGCAGATCTGCGAGATGATGTGCGTATCGAGCGAAAACATCGCACTCGCCGGGTCCAACGTTACAATCTCCCGGTATATCGGCAACCGCAACGTCTCCATAATCCGGTCGCCGTTACGGTTTTCGGTGCTATAACCGAAATACCCCGTTAACCACTGAAGAAATTGCGTTCGCACCTCAGCTGCCCCTTCGTGTGTCTTTAACCAGTCGAACGCACCAGGGACATTCCCCTGCTTCACCAAGTCTTCTGCGGTATGAAGCAGCAATTGATCGAAAGGAAGCAACAACGTAAGTTCGGAGGTATTCCCCCTCCCCCTCCCTGAGACGAAACGAATCCATTCCAACTCTCTCATCTTAGTCACAATCAGCTTCGCGTTCCGCGGCGTACAATACCATATTTTCGCCAAGTCTCCCATCGAGACATGGAAGGATTCACCTTCAGCATACTCCGAAAACACATTCCGAAGGCTCAAATAATCCTCCGCTATTCTCATGCAATCACCCCTCTTGAATAGTTGAAGTATTGCAATGGCGTTCTGCCTTTTTTTCCATAAACGAATCTCTCCTACAATATTATCGACTTCCCGTGGATGACTTTCAATTACTTTAGCGGGATCTGAGCTTGCAACTAACCCAACAAAGAAAAATAGTCGGCCAGGTGTAAACCGTCCTGGCTGACTATCTTATCAAAAAGTGCTTTATTAATTCCTTTTATTTCAACGTAATCTCTTTCTCCCAGGTCAATTCCTGGCCCTGCTCATTGCCGAATACGAAAGTCACCTTCCCTTCTTCGCCTTTCATTTCATCGGGATACAGAAATCCCATAAACTGCCCGTCCCCGCTGATATAGAATCCGTCTCCGCCGTTTTGCCCGTGCTGGATCGCTTCCTCCAGCGTATTGACGATGTCGTTTTTCCCGGATGTCCAATGAATCTCCTTCAGCATATAACCCTCCGGCGCTTTTTTGACGGTGAAGTCAAAGCCTCCCCCTTCCGCAAGCGGTTTGGGCGTCTGGTCGATGACGATCAGGATATCCCCGTTCGCGGCACCGTTCGCATCGGCTGGGTTATCGTTCGTATCCCCTTGATTGTTGCCCGTAGCCGTCTCATTGCCCGAAGTTGCTGAGTTATCCCCCGAATCGGGTTTGGCCGGAGTTGGGGCGTTGACCCCAGCCGTATTCGATGGCGCATTCTGGTTCTGCCCCGCAGATTCATTGCCGCAGGCGCTCAGCATCAGCACCGCCGCCAGGGCTGACGTCAAAAGTATCCTTGTTTTACGTTTCATCATGAGTTTCTCCTCCGTTAAAGGTTTCTTTATCTGATAAGGTAAAATAGAAAGCTACACCTTGCTTGGTATTCAACGCTCCATATTCACTGCCATGCAGCTCCAGGATATGCTTGACGATTGCCAGCCCCAGTCCGGTCCCGCCGGACTTGCGGTCCCGCGAACGTTCCGCCCGGTAGAAATGGTCCCAAATCCGGGCCAGATCCGCCTCGGCAATGGATGGGCCGGCATTTTCAATCGTTGTTGTAATTGTTCCCCCATCGTCCCGGTGCAGCGCGATGTGAATCGTACTCTGCTCCCGGGCATGGCGAACGGCGTTGCTTAATAAATTCAGGAGCACCTGCTCGATCCGCCGCGGATCGGCCCAAGCCGTAACCTCGCTCTGACCATAGTGCAGTTCACCTTCCCCGCTGCTCTGCGTCAGTTCGATTCGAAGCCCCTTCGCTTCCAACTGCGGGTTGAAGGACTCGCTTACCCGCTGAACGAGGCCGGTCAGGGAGAAACTACGGGGGGACAGCTGCACCTTCTTCACCTCAAATTTGGACAACTCCAGCATATCCATAATCAGGGCGTTCATGCGGTCGGTTTCGCTGACGATCAAGGCCAGATAACGCTCCTTCTTGTCGTCCGCTACGCCATCCTGAAGGCCTTCCGCAAACCCCTTGACGATGCCTAGCGGCGTCTTCAGCTCATGCGAAATATTGGCGATCAGCTCTTTGCGCAGCTCTTCCGCTTTCCGCTTCTCCTCCACGTCTTGCTGCAATTGACGGTTTGCACGGGTCAGCTCCTTCAACGCCTGATCCAAATTGCGCGACAACCGCGCCAGATGACGGGACAACTCGCCGAACTCATCCTTTGACCGGACCTCCGGCACCGCGGAGAAATCCAGCTCCGCCAGCCGGGCCGCCGCGCGATTCAGAGCGAGCAGCGGACGGGAAACGATCCGCGAGAAGATCAAGGACAGCAGCACCACCAGCACGACGATCAGGGGGGCCAGCACAATCACATACCGCCGGAGAATGTTCACGGCCTCGCCGACCGGCTGCAGCGAGCTTAACGCAACCATGTAATGCGGGCCGGTCCGGCCTTCGTTTGCGAGCGGCTGCAGCAGCACGGCGTATTCGACGCCGCTCCACGAGTCCCGCCATTCGAATCGAACGGGTTCCCCTTGGAGCAGCCGGGTTTCGGAGGACGAACCGTCGGGGGGTTGCGCCCTCCAAGCTTGGACTGCATCATCGATCAGCGTATCCTGGTAAAAGGGATTATAGGAACGGGAGTTTAACTCCGGCAACAGGAGATCCGTCACTTCGCCCTCCGCCCGCACCAATCCCGAATCGGGCTCAACGCTCGCCTCCGCCGATAAATGGATGTCGACGGGATTCATGATCATGTCCCGTTCATCCATAAACATCCCGTCGACCGACAGTCGATCGCCAATCTTTACCTGCGGGATCGACTCCCTTGTCGTTCCTTCGCTCGGAATCACGACTTTGATCAGCTTCCCGCCCGGCGTCCGCAAATCAATGGAATAGGGTTCATAATGGAGCTGGGCAAACTCCCGACCCAGAATCGCGATGCTGGCGTCATGCCGGTTCATGAATTCGCCCAGCAGCCGGGACACTCGCCGCTCATCGTCCGGATGCTCGCCATATGCCTCGGCAAAGCTCCCCATGCTCCCCGCCAGACTGCTAATTTTAGTTCCCCGGTAGAACCGCTCGAAGAACAAGCCCTCTGCCGCCATTACGACCAAAAAGGCAAGCAGGACCAGCGCCGAGGTGACGATGAACAATTTAAAAACGACGCTGTGCCTTCTCATGGATTTGTATCGAATTTATAGCCTGACCGGATCACAGTAGCGATGTACCGGCCTTCGTCTCCCAGCTTGGCTCTTAATTTTTTGATATGGGTATCCACCGTACGAGAATCCCCCAAATAATCGTAACCCCAAACCGCATCCAAAATGGCCTCCCGGCTCAGCACCTTGCCGGCATGCTTGACCAAAAAGATCAGCAACTCATATTCCTTGGGCGTTAAATTCACCGACTCGCCCTTAACGGTAACGACATGCGCCTCCCGGTTGATCGCTAGATCGTCGAAAACTTGCGTTTCGCTGTCCCGGCCAACCGTGCCTTCCTTTCTTTTCATCAAAGCGGTGGCCCGTGCAACGAGCACTCTCGGGCTCAGCGGCTTCGTCACGTATTCGTCGGCTCCCAGCTCGAATCCGAGCAGTTGATCGTCGTCTTCGGCCCGGGCCGTCATGATGATGATCGGCACATCCGATTTGCCGCGAATCCGACGGCACACGGACCAACCGTCCATCTCGGGCATCATGATATCCAGCACGACCAGATCGACGGCGGTTTGCTCGAACATTTCGAGCGCAATCCGGCCGTTTTCCGCTTCATGCACTTCCCATTGCTCTTTTCTAAAATAATCGGTGATAAACTCGCGCATCAACGCGTCGTCTTCCACCAGCAATATGCTTCGTTTCATCCCGGCATCACCTATGCTCGTATTCTGGCCTTCCCACTACACTTCTATGAATTCGGGCCGCACCTCCATTCCTCCTTGCAAAACCAAGTATAGCAAAGCGATGTGTCCGCCGCGTGAACTTGGGGTGACCAAGAAAAAAAGAGGCCTTCCGCTTATCGCGGAAAGCCTCCCACTCTCAAATCAGGATGCGCTGTGGACAGCCCTTCCTTAAATCTTATACGCCTTCATCGCTTTACTCAGCTCTTTGAAGGTTGGACGTTTCCCGTACAGCAGGACGCCGGTGCGATAAATCTTCGCGGACAACCAGCCGAACAGGAAGATCGCAATGGCCAGGACGACCAGCGAAACCGCGATTTCCCAGATTGGCGGCTCCCCGATGCCAACCCGCACGATCATCGATACCGGAGAGACGAACGGGATGAAGGAGCTTACCTTCATGAGCAGCGAGTTTGGCGTGCTCAGGCTGAAGATCCCGATATAGAACGCCGCCAGCGACAGCATCGTGATCGGCATGACCGCTTGCCCCAGCTCTTCGGTCCGGCTGACCAGCGAGCCGATCGCGGCGAACAGCGTGGCATACAGGAAGTAGCCAAGGACATAGAAGACCAGGCCGAGTACTAACACTTCCACGCGGATGTCGGACAGATGGAGGTTGAAATCCGCTAATACGGGTTGATTATACGGCAGCGAAATGTTGATCGCGATCACGCCGGCGAAGATGGCAATCTGCAGCAATCCAATGAAGAACATGCCGAGAATCTTGCCGAACATCTGCGCCAGCGGCGACACGCTGGTAATGAGAATCTCCATGATGCGCGAGCTTTTCTCCGCGGTAACCTCGGCGGAGATCATATTGCCCGTCATCATGATCGTCATGAAGAACAGGATGATCAGCACGTACACGATCACGAAGTTAATCGCGCCGGTCTCCTCCGATTTGTTCCCGGTTTCGCTTCCGCCCGATTCCGGCGAAGCTTTCACCGCATCGATTTGCACCGGCGCGCTCAGCGCGGCGATCTGTTCATCGGTCAGCATGCCTTTGGTCAAATACCCCGCCTTAACGTTCTGCAATGCGGCCTGCAGCGCGGTTTGCAGTCCCATGCCCAAGCTGTCTTTCTTGGAGGTATAGGTCACGGCCGGGAAAACGCCGTCGTCGCCTTCGGCAAATTGCAGATAACCATCGATCTCCCCGGCATCGATCGCCGCTTGCAGCTTCGCCTTGTCCGCTTGTTCGTATGGAACCAGCGTGTAGCCTGCCGCCTGCTGCTTCTCCGTATAGGCCTCCAGCGACTTGGCTAGCTCTGGCTGCCCTTCGTAAACCAGCCCGATCTTGGACGGTTGATCGTCCCCGCCGGTAAACTTATCGATAAAATAAGGTACGTGCAGCCCGATCGTCACGAGCAGAGCCAACACGAGCGTAGTAATGATAAATGATTTCGTTCTGACTTTATTCATAAAAGTAAAGCCGACGACCGTCCCCATTTTATTCATTCGACTCACCTACCTCTTTAATAAAGATCTGATTCAGCGTGGGCTCCTTGATCTCGAAATGTTCCACTTCGCTGACCTCCATCGCTTTACGCAAAATCTCCTGCGCTGCCGATACCTGCGAGATCCGCACCAGATAGCCGCGTTCTTTCCGCTCGACCCTCTCCACGCCCGCGATACGCTCAAGCCCCGACACCTCTCCGGCGGTATGCAAGAGCACCTCTTCGCGGGGATAACGTTTTTTGATCTCCCGCAAATTGCCCTGCAATACGGTGTTCGAACGGTGCAGAATCGTGATGTTTCGGCACAGCTCCTCCACATGCTCCATCCGGTGGGTGGAGAACAGGATGCTGGTGCCTTGGTCGCGTAGCTCTTTCACTGTCGCTTTCAGCAATTCGACGTTAACCGGATCCAGCCCGCTGAACGCTTCGTCCATGATGACGATTTTCGGTTTATGGACGACCGCGGCGATAAAGCCCATTTTTTGCTGGTTGCCCTTGGACAACTCCTCGATTTTCTTGTCGTAATATTCCGGCACTTCAAATCGATCGAGCCAGTACTTCAAGCTCTTGTCGGCTTCCGCCGAAGACATGCCGCGCAGGCGTGCCAGGTAAATGATCTGGTCGCTGACTTTCACCTTCGGATACAAACCGCGCTCTTCCGGCAAATAACCCATTTGCGCTTGCAGCTCCCGGCCGTAAGGCTTGCCGTTGTACAAGATCTTACCGCCATCCGGATAGATCAATCCCAACACCATTCGCATCGTCGTCGTTTTGCCGGCGCCGTTTGCGCCCAGCAAGCCGTAAATCTCGCCTTCCTCCACTTGCAGCGAAATGTTGTTGACGGCCGTTTTCTCGCCAAATTGCTTCATTACGTTGTCTAAAACCAATGGATTCGCCATATTCCCTCTCCTTCTTCTATATGGAATCATTTATGCCATTAAACTATTGCCGCTTCCGGTGCCGGCTTCACCGGCGGATGACCTTGAATCCATAACTGCAAAATTTCGTCCAGTTCCAGGCTGCGGGTTTGCATCACCTGCAAACCTTTGGCCTCAAGGCTTCGCTGCAGTTCCCCTTCATGCTGCTCCTGCACGACCAGCTTGGTTACCGATGGGCCATCCACGCAGAGAATCGTTCCTTCCGGCAAATCCCCCGGCGAGCATCCGCCGCTGCGGATCCAAATTTCCTTCCAACTGCTGAATAAATGGTCCTTCTCAGCCATCCCTAACACCTGTCCCTGGTGCATCAATGCGATGTAGTCGGCTAGTCGTTTCACTTCCTCGACGACATGGGTCGCGATCAAAATCGTCATGTCCTCGCCGGCCATGAAATCCCGAAGTTCATCGATCATGCACTTCCAGGCGAAGGGATCCAGACCTGAAGATGGTTCGTCGAGCAACAGCAGCTTCGGCCGGGCGGCTAACGCTGCCGCGATTTCGAATTTACGCCGCTCCCCTTTAGACATCCGATTCAATCGCTCTCGCCTCGGGACCTCGAACCGGTTCATTAATTCCTCAAAGAGCTTGTCGTCCCACGTCGGATACCAATGCGACCGGAACCGGGCTGCCCGCTCCGCCGTCATAAAATTCTCTTCCGGTTCGGGCGCTTCGGGGACATATCCGATTTGCTGGCGCAGTTCGATCGGAATCATGCCGGAGAATCCTTGCCCAAACCAGCGGATTTCACCTTCATCCGGCTTAAGCGTCTGCTGGATCATTTGCATCATCGTACTTTTTCCCGAACCGTTAGGTCCGACCAAAGCGACGATATACCCCTTCGGCACTTGCAGATGCAGCGGTCCGATCGTCTTGCGGCGCCCCTGTTTGAGTGCCCCGATCAGCTCGATTGCCATAGGTTGTTCCATTAGTCCGTTTCCCCCTTGCTTTGCGACGAATCATATTTCTGCTTCACGATTTGCAAAAACAGCTGCTTAAGCTCCTCCGCCCCGTATTGCAGCGATTGTCCGGTATCGACGGCTTTTTCGAGCGCTTCCTTTACCACCGCGGTGCGGTATTCGTCGCGTTCGCCCGCGCCGACCTTGGCGACGAACGTGCCCGTTCCCTGCTTGGTCCGAAGGAGACCCTCGGTCTCCAAGTCTTGATAGACCCGCCGTACCGTAATCACGCTGCAGTTTAAAGCGCCGGCGAATTCCCGGATCGAAGGCAGCAACGTTCCTTCTTCGATTTGCCCGCTGACGATCAGCGCCTTGAGCTGCGACTCGATCTGATGATACAGCGGCGCGGCGCTATTTTCGTTAATTTGAATGGGAATCCACACCTTTCTTGCTCACCTCCGCCTTACTCCCGTAATTCCGTGCCACATTTAGGCCAAATCCCGCTTCGTCAGTTTTCGCAACGTCACCGAGCACAGTAAGGCCAATCCCAGACTGCCTCCGGCTAAGGACCCCCACATCAAAGGCGACAGGAGGACGTAACGCCGGGAGTTATCCAGGGTGAATGACATTAGGTTGCCGCCGAACCAATTCGTAACGAATGCAACCACCCCAAGCACCAGCATGAGCAGGAACGTTAACCATAAATAAACGGTGCCTTTCATCAGAAGCTCGCAGTAGATGAATAACCCGTTGATCAGTAACCCGTAACCGACCCAGGTGAAGCAAAACGCGATAAAGGCTCCAGCCTCGAGCGCGCTGCCATTCATCAGGTACGTTACGAGATAAAAGCCGCCGTAGAACAAAATGCCGTTCAGCAGCATCGCTGCCCCCAACTGGATCAACCTGCTTCGGATCACCGTTTTCAAAGGAATCGGCAACACGTGGTAAAAACGAAGCATTTGGGTATATGAATCTTCCTTAATGTAGTTAAATGATCGCCGCGTGAAAAAGAATCCCGTAAACGGAACCATCATCAGCATCAGGAAGTCGCTCATCGGATTCATCACGTAATGGGTCTCTTCCCGAGCCCCCACCAGGGAGCCGAGCATCAGCGTGACGTACAGCATGAAGATGACGTTCCAGATCAGAAACAGGCGATCGTTTCGCAAATCCTTTTTGAAAATAACCCAAGCGTCTTTCCAACTGTCCAAGTCCATCAACCTCTTTTCAACCCTATCGCCTTCAGTTCGTGATTTGCGCTCGTCGACCGGGTTTGATAATCACTGTGCTTACTGTTTATATCTTTATACACAGTATAATCTGTGCTCATTTCCATGTCAACATTTTCCTTAACCCACACAAAAAAAACGCCAACAGCGCGATTCTACAAGAATCCGCCATTGGCGCTTCGCATGTTTATCTTATTCCACCGGTATCCTACGCACCCAAGATGACTTCCCATACCGGTTTCGTATGACCACCCGGATACATCAGGTATAACAGTACGTATACGGCTACGCCGGTAATCGCCGTGCAGAACCAGATGACCGAGGTCACCCGGCCCCATTTGCGGTGTTTGGCGTATTTCGCCTTGAAGCCGAGCACCAGCGTTGTGATGCCGAATACGGCTGCTACGGTCGCCAGGACGATATGGAAGACAAGGAAGGTTTGATAATACCCCTTCAGGCTGTCCGGACCGCCCCAGGACGTATTGCCGATAAATACGGTCCGAGACATGTAGATGACGAAGAATAGTAGCGCAGCGGCAGCCGCAGCGATCATCGTTTTTTTGTGGGCTTCCCGTTTCCCTTTGATGATCAGCCCCCAGCCGATCGCTACCAGCACTGCGCTGATGACGATAAACGATGTGCTTAGCGTCGGAAATAACGTGAACAGATCCAATTTGCATCCTCCTAAATATAGACCTCATTTGGTGAGTAGGTATCCCGGTCCCGTTGAGCTGCCGCTGGTCCGAAAAAAGCAATTCCCCTTGCGGGGCTGCACTGGCGCGCGGCTGTCCGCTCGTGTCTCCCCCGTATCGTCACGGTCCGGTTTGAGGGGGCAGCGGCGGATTCAACGGCTCCTGCGGATGCGTCCTTCCCAGCATCTCCTCTTCCTCGGCGTTCTCCCGGTTCTCTTGCTTGTACCATTGGAAGAAAACATAGGCGAGCATCGACGCAAAGATGAATTCCTGAATGAATTTCATCAGAATGCCGCCCACCTGCTGATCAATATCCGGCTCGAGGTAACCAAAGAACTGCGGACCGCCGAATTGGCGAAGCAGCAGCGCGGGATCGCCAGCAACGCAATAGCCCATCGCCCGTGCCCAGATCGCGGGATCGCTGTAAGTTGCGTAAAGCGGCTCGTCCGCGAAGATGATCAATCCGCAAGCCGGCGTTAACAACACCATGTTGAGGAAAATGAAGCCCATTTTCTTCAGTCCCTGGACTCCGGCTCGTTCCGGCAGCGGATTCACCAGCGTCCACCACATCAGGCCGGCCGCTAGGAACAAGATGAAGTAATACAGCCGGTGGATGCCGAAATGCAGCATGACGTAATCATGAACAACCGGCAAATGGTAAAACGAAAATAACCCGTTAAACACCACAGCCGCCACCACCGGACGGGCCAACACCTTCAGCCTTTTCAGCGGGCTGGCAGCCAGATAAGCGGTCACTCGCCGCCAGACCCAAGGCGGCAGTCCCAGCATCAACAGCGGCGGCGCCAACAGATAGGAAAGCGCCATGCTGAGCATATGGAAGCTGAACATCATATGTCCCAGCAGCTCCACCGGCCCGCCTTGAGCCAGGTAAAGCAGCAGCATTCCGGTTACGAACAATAGCTTCCGTCCGGGTGAAACGCGGGAATCCCCCTCTGCCCATTTGTCGCCGCCCGGCCCAATTAGCACAAAGTACCCGGCCGTCGCCAGCAGCATAAAGGCTAAAAACACCGGACTCCAAACCGCCGTAAAATTAAAATATTCTAATCCCAGCACGGCAAACCCTCCTTCCGCAGCGATGTTAGTTCTGTCCAAATTGTGAACAAGCCCGCAAATACGACAAAAACGGTGACAGCGTCCCCGAGGGACGGTACCGTTTCTGTGCCAAGCCTATTATGAAATCTTGCGGTTTAACCCGCAAAAGAGGGGGCCCGCCGTCCAGCGAAACCCGCCTCTTTCCGTTTACCACCACATCCAATATAAAGCGGCGATAATCGCGGTAAATGCCACGAAAAATCCGCCGGCCATGAAGATGATCGGGATCAAATGACCTTTATCCTTCATGTGCATCCAGTAACCCAGTTGAACCAGCACCTGCAGTACCGCCATCACCAGAAGCAATATGACGGTGAACCCGGTGTTTACCCCACCGGCCGCAACCGCCGCAAAGGCGATCAGGGTCAGGACGATGGAGAAAATAAACGCGATGATATGCTTCTCCGGACCTTCATGCCGCTGGCGGTGCTTCACCGTCGGCGAGCCGTTTGATTCCTGATTAACCATCCGTTAGACCACCTTTCCGAGCAGGTAGACAACCGTGAAAATGAACACCCAGACAACGTCGATGAAGTGCCAGTAAATGGCCGACACGTAAATCTTCGGCGCCGTAACGACGGTCAGGCCTTTTTTAAAGAGTTGCCCGATGAGCAGGGAAATCCACAAAATCCCGAACAACACGTGCGCGCCGTGGAAGCCGACTAACGTGTAGAACGCCGAACTGAACGCACTTGTCGTCATCCCGTACTCTTCATGAAGTACGTACTCGGCAAACTCATAAATCTCCAGCACAAGGAATGCGAGGCCGAGCAGCACGGTTACGCCTAACCAACCCGCCAGCTTCCCTTTGTCGCCGCGATGCATCGCCTGGATGGCGAAAACGCTCGTTAAACTGCTGACCAAGAGGATAAAAGTCGCGGCTGCCGTCATCGGTAAGTTAAACAGCTCGCTGGCCGCCGGGCCGTCGGCGATTTGGTTCCGCAACGTCAGGAAGGTCGCAAACAAAGTACCAAACAGGACGGCCTCGCCGCCGAGAAACAACCAGAAGCCCAGAATTTTGTTGCGTCCTTCCAGCGTCGCCTTCTCCGGTTCATGCGGCAGCGTACCCGTTACATGCGATGTGTTTGGCGTGCTCATGCTTTGACCCCCTTCCCATTCAATTCGTCCGGTTCGATGTGCCAGCCATGATCGTCAAACAAGGAACGAAGCAGCATGCACAGGAACGTGATCGCCAGACCGATGCCAACGACGATATAGTTGTTGAACAGGAAGTTCATTAAACCGTTGCCGAAGTCATCGTTGGTGAACATAAAGCCCAGACCGGCGATGAACAAGCCTACCGACATGACGAAAGGAAGAATCGTCGGCGACGGCATATGAATCGGTCCAACCGGCTCCGCCGGGGTCATTTCCTTGTTCCCGGCCATTTTCTCTTTCCAGAAGGCATCGATGCCGCGCACCAGCGGAATTTGCTTGAAGTTATATTCTTCCGGCGGAGAGGCAATCGCCCATTCCAGCGTACGGCCATCTTCCCAAGCATCGCCCGCAACGCCTTTTGGCTTTCTCGCCGTAATGCCGATATTGACCAGGAACAAAATCACGCCAACGCCCATCAGGAACGCGCCGATCGTACTAACCAGGTTCAACAGGTCGAAGCCTTGATTCGGCAGGTACGTAAAGACGCGGCGTTGCATCCCGATAAGCCCAAGGAAATGCTGCACGAAGAATGTCAGGTGGAAGCCGATAATAAAGAACCAGAACTCCCATTTCCCCAATCTTTCATCCAGGATGCGGCCGAACATTTTCGGCCACCAGTAATGCAGACCGGCAAACAGCCCAAGCACTAGACCGCCGACGATAACGTAGTGGAAATGCGCTACAACGAAATAAGTATCATGATACTGGTAGTCCGCCGGCGCCGAAGCCAGCATGACCCCCGTAACGCCGCCCATGACGAACGTCGGGATAAATCCGGAAGCAAACAGGTTCGCCGTCGTAAAGCGGATTTGCCCGCCCCACATCGTGAACAGCCAGTTGAAGATTTTGATCCCCGTCGGAACGGCGATCAGCATCGTAGCGATGGAGAACAGCGCGTTGGCCACCGGCCCCATCCCTGTCGTAAACATGTGGTGCGCCCAAACCATGAAGCCAAGGAAGGCGATCAGGATCGTGGCGAACACCATCGAGCTATAACCGAACAACCGCTTGCGCGAGAACGTACTTACCACTTCGGAGATAACTCCAAATGCCGGCAGAATCAAAATGTAAACCTCGGGGTGACCGAAAATCCAGAAAATATGCTGCCATAACACCGGGTTACCGCCGCTTTCCACGTTAAAAAAGTTAGCGCCGAGAATCCGGTCGAACGTCAGCAATACAAGCCCAACCGTGATCGCCGGAAAAGCGAACAGGATCATCGCCGACGTGACGAACGACGTCCAGGTGAACATCGGCATCCGCATAAAGGACATGCCCGGCGCGCGCATCGTGATGATCGTCGCCAGGAAGTTAATGCCCCCGATCAGCGTCCCGAGACCGGCGATCTGCAAGCCGATCGTATAGAAGTCGACCCCGTGCGTCAGGCTGTAAGCCGAGGATGACAGCGGCGTATATGAGGTCCAGCCGGCATCCGGCGCGCCGCCCATAATCCAGCTAAGGTTCAGCAGCAAGCCGCCGAACAGGAACGTCCAAAACCCGAGGGCGTTCAGGAACGGAAACGCCACGTCCCGGGCCCCGATCTGCAGCGGAATCACCGCATTCATCAGGGCGAAGATGACCGGCATGACGCCAAGGAAAATCATCGTCGTGCCATGCATCGTGATTAATTCGTTAAATTGCTGCGCCGTCACGAAATCATTCATCGGTTTCGCCAGCTGCACGCGGATCAGCAATGCTTCGATGCCGCCGATCCCAAAAAAGAAGCCGCCCGCCACCAAATACAAAATGGCGATTTTCTTGTGATCGACCGTCGTCAACCAGTCCATTAACCCCTTGTGCCGCTTGACAGTGTGAGCATGAGCCAAGGTTTGTACCCCCTCTTTTAATTCCTATCCATCCATGCCGTCCTTTGAGGCACGCAAGATTAATAAGATAATTTGCTGTTTGCCAAGTAGTCGGCGATCGCTTCGATTTCCGCATCCGTCAGACCGAGGTCTTCCTTCGGACTAGGCATCTTGTTGCCCGGTTTCACCTTCTGCGGATCCGTCAGCCATTCCACCAAATTATCCTTGACCGGTTTGCCGTCGATCGGTTTGCCGGACGCTTCCGCATTATGTAAAATGCTCGCTACCGTCTCTCTGCTGCCGATGCCCGTCAGGTTAGGCCCGATCGGTCCGCCTTGATCGCCAACGGCGTGGCAGCTCAAGCATTGCGTTTTAAATACTTCGGCTACGGCCGGATCTTGAATCGTCTGTACCGGCGCTTTCATCGCTTCAACCCAACGGTCGAAGGACTCCTGGCTAACCGCCTTGACTTTGAATTCCATGAACGCGTGGGATTTCCCGCACAGCTCGGCACACTTCCCGAGGTAAACCCCTTCGTTCGTGGCTTCCAGCCAAGCTTTGTTGATCGTTCCGTCCGTATTCGTATCCGTTTTGCCGCCGAGCGAAGGCACCCAGAAGGAGTGCAGCACGTCAGCCGTCTTCAGCTCAAGCGCGATTTTCTTGCCCGTAGGAATAATCAAGTCCTGGGCCGTCGTGATTCCGTATTCCGGATAAGTGAACTCCCACCAGAACAAATGCGAGGTGACTTTCACCTTCACCGCATTCGCATCCTTCGAATAGTCCTCGCCAAAAGCAAATACCTTCTGCACGGTAGCAACCGCCAAGATCAGCACCAGGACCAGCGGAATGGCCGTCCAGATGATCTCCAGCTTGTGGTTGCCTTCAACTTGCTTCGGAATATCTGTTTGACCCGGCTTGCGGCGGTACTTAACCCACACGTAAGCGGCAATCCCGAATACGATCAGCATGACGACTACCATGATCGTAATCGACAGTTTAATTAGTCCGAGCTGACCCTCGGCTACCGGACCCTGCGGTCTAAGCACGGACAGGTCTTCGCGGCCGCATGCGGACAAGAGGAGCGCCAGCATGGCAAACAAAGGTGCCAGCCGCTTAACAGCCTTCCACGGTTTCATCATTGATCTACCCCACTTCTTACGTTTTCTTCCGCAGCATCACAGAGATTTCCAGCTTAAACCACTTAAAAATCTACCTGTCTATCACGGATACTACATTCCTGTCAATTACAACAATCACCTATTAAATATATGATCGAACCCCTCGTTTGTCAATGATTCAGGGGCAGTTCACAAATTGTTCAAAAATCCGAAAAGCCGCACCACGAAAGGTTTTGTTAACGTTTTCCCCGTTTCGACACCGCCTGAAAAGGCTGCCATTTTTGAACATTTCCCGGCGAATTGTGACGTTTTTTTGCTCTGCTTCATTTTTGACATTTCTTCAAACTTTATTTCATTTAATTGAAGAAAAAGCCCCCTTTTTCTGCTTGGAGATACGGACTTCAGGAGGGACATTCCATCGCAAACGGCACCTCCGTGGATCCACAGAGGGCGCGAAATGCTCGGGATGCTGTCAAAGTTGAGTTGGTGTTGGACGGTGGGCTGACGGGCTGGTGGAGAGAGCCTAGCGCCGAGTAACGGCGGAGATAGCGCGGGGCTTGTTGCCTTAGGTGCGGTGAAGTAACTGGAGTGGCATGGGGCGGGTGGATGCGAGGAAACTTGAGTTCGTTGTGACCTAGGTGCGTTGAAGTAACATGGAGTGGCATGGGGCCAGATGAACCGGGCATCTAATGGACGTATCTTATTGCTAACTAACTTTCTAGAAGTAACTCTAGCGGAACGTAATGACCTTATTTAATCATTTCCCGGCCATTTCCCGCTGTAACGGAACCCAGAGCCCTTATTGGGCTTAGATCACCAGGATTTCGCCTTGTTTATCCTAAATAAGGTCTCCTGGTTCCGTTAGAGATCGGGACATTACCAAATCCGATGAATAACGGCTCTGAGTTCCGTTAGAGTGCAGAAAGAAGGCATTGCGGCGACGGAACGTAGGCGGACGTAGGCGGACACAAGCGGCATAGGCCGGACGTAGGCAGAACGTAACGGTGCGAAATGGATACGGCGTGCTCCCCTTAAATAACCGATCGAAACCTTAGGTTTCGGAGCAACCTTATTAAAGAAAAAAAGAGAGCATTCGCTCTCTCTTTTAAATCACCCTATTCCCCGTTCGTCAGCACCAGCGGTCCGTCTTCCGTGATCGCCAGCGTGTGTTCGTAATGCGCTCCCAGACTGCCGTCCGCGGTGCGGATCGTCCAGCCGTCGTCCTCCCACAACACGGCGCCGGTATCCCCGCCGGTGAAGATCGGCTCGATCGTGATGACCATGCCCGGCTGCAGCAATACCCCGCTGCGCGGCCGGCCGAAGTTCGGCACGTCCGGCGCTTCGTGCATGGCCCGGCCGATGCCGTGGCCGATCAGCGGCTTGACGATGCCGATGTTCGCCGCTTGCGCCACGCGCTGCACCGCATACCCGATGTCCCCGATCTTCTTGCCGGGGACGGCCTGCGCGATTCCGGCCAGCAAGGCCTGCTCGGTGGTCGTGAGCAGCTTTTCCGCCTCATCGCTCACCTGTCCGATCCGGTAGGACCAGCCGGAGTCGGCCATCCAGCCGTTTTTCCCTACGACGATGTCGATCGTGACGATGTCTCCGGCCGCCAGCTTGCGGTTACCCGGGAACCCGTGGCAAACCACGTCATTGATCGATGCGCAGGTCGCAAACGGGAAGCCGTGGTACCCCTTTTGCTCCGCCGTAGCTCCCCGTTTCTCCAAAAACGACTCCACGAAGGCGTCGATCTCCAAGGTGGTCATTCCCGGCCCAATCATTTTGGCGATTTCGCGGTGGCATTCGGCCAATATCCGTCCCGCCTCGCGGATCCGCTCGATTTCCTCTTTGGTTTTTATACGTACCTTCACGTCCTGATTCTCCTCCCGCTGCCGTACGACGATTCATTTCGTGCGTTCCCGTCAATTTAATATATGTGGGAACGGACGAAAAAAACCGTCCCGAACGCCTAAGGCGACGGAACGGCGATATGCATCCATTTAAATGGTTCAGGAAACGGACGAGTCCAATTTCCCGAGCTCATGCTCAACAAGGTGGGTCAATTCCTCTTCATAGCCGCCCATAATACGATACTTGCGGACATATTCTTTCACGAACTTCTTCGGATCCTTCGGTTTGAAGATTCGGGTCATTTCCCGTAAACTTTCTTTCACTTCGTCATGACCTTTCGTTGCCATAATGATTCCCTCCCAGAACGCTTAAGGTAAATGCTGCCGAAAAGTGTAGGTTCACATTCATGAAGTCGTGCCGGCTATTCAGTTGTATGGAATGACCTCCTATTCCCTTATTGTAACATATTCAGGATCAGGTTTCAGCTTTCTTCCAAACGTACATTTTTTATCCGCTTTCCCTAATATTATTTATAAACGCGATGCGGGGGCAAACTACAAGCAACTTTATTGCCATTGCCTGGACATGAAGAGGAGTGAACCAGCCATGATTACCCGACCTCCGAAAATCATCATTTTATATGCCAGTTACGGGGATGGGCATTACCAAGCCTCCAAAGCGGTCGAAGCCGGCTTGCGGAGCAAGGGCCTGACCGACGTCACGTTGCTCGACCTGATGGCCGAGGCGCACCCGCTGATTAACGGGCTAACCAAGTTCGTGTATTTGCAAAGCTTCAAAACGATCCCCGGCCTCTACGGCTGGATCTATAACGCCACCAAGCAGATGCCGCAAGAAGCGCCGCTGCTCGAAGTCATCAATTCGTTTGGAGTCGGTAAGCTGCAGCAAACCCTAAGGGAGGCCCGTCCGGATCTCATCATCCATACCTTCCCCCAACTCGCGATGCCCCGGCTCTTGAAACGGACCGGTCAGTCGCTGCCGCTCGCCAACATCGTCACCGACTTTGACCTGCACGGACGTTGGATTCACTCCGGGGTCGACCGCTACTACGTCGCGACCGACGACATGAAGGAAGAAATGATCAACCGCGGGATTCCCGGAGATCGGATTCAGGTGAGCGGCATCCCGGTTAAGCCGGAATTCGCCCGCCGCCCACAACCCGAAGGCGAGGCGCTTCCTCCCCCCCTCCAAGGGCTGCTTCCGGGGGATTCCTCCGGTAAAACCACCGTCCTGCTGATAGCGGGAGCTTACGGTTCCATGCAAGGGGTTCGCGAGGTTATCGAACGGTTGGCCGCCTTGGAACGTTACCGAATCATAGCCGTATGCGGACGAAACCGCGAGCTTTACCGCGCGCTTCAGGACCAGTTGCCTCCCCATCCGGACGTACATCTTCTGGGATACGTCGAGCAGGTAGCCGCCCTCATGCGGATTAGCGATTGCATCGTAACCAAACCGGGCGGCATTACGTTGTCCGAAGCGCTGGCCTGCCGCTTGCCAATGTTCGTGTACCGCCCCGTTCCCGGGCAAGAGTTAAATAACGCGCGCTACCTTGCGCAAAAAGGCGTCGCCTGCATCGCCCGTACCCCTGCGGAGCTGACCGAGGAAATCGATGCCCTCTTCGGGGACGCGCATCGCCTGGCCGAAATTCGCCAAAAAATCGAAAACCTCCGTCGGCCCGAAGCCGCGGAGGTGATTGCAAACGATATTTTACAGCAGTGGTTCGCGCCCGAGCGGGCCGAGCTGGTTCTTACGTGAGAGGGCTCGTCATACATTTAGGGTAAGACAATCCTCTCCCGAAAGAAGGTATCGTCCTTATGTCCCCTTTCAAATCATCCACCGGCCTCTACGAAAACGTCGCCGGCTTCCTGTGTTACCTGTTCGCTTTTGTCGGCGGCGTCGCTTTCCTCGCCCTGGAGCGGCGCAGCCGATTCGTGCTGTTCCACGCCCTGCAGTCGGTCATGCTGTTTGGCGGCCTGATGCTGGCCCACGCCTTGTCCGGCTTCCTTCCGGTCATCGGCCTGGTCGTCAATCTGCTGCTAACCCTGCTGGGCGTAACGCTTTGGTTGGTGCTCATGCTGGCCACGCTCCAAGGCAAATGGCTGAAGCTGCCTTGGATCGGCGAACTGGCGGAGAAACAGCTGCAGCGGATGTAGTCTTTCGATCGGACCGCGCTGCTTTATGCCGTAGCTCTGGCGGTTTCGTTGGATTCGGACGATCTTTCCGCCAAAGCAGACTTGCGGTTTCCCCTCCAGCCGTTGAATAGCAGGTTCATCACGATGGCCGTAAAGCTGCCGGCGACGATTCCGTTGTCCACCAAAATCCGCAGCGCGGCCGGCAACCGGTCGAACAGCTCGGGCATCACGGTCACACCCAGTCCCATGCCGACGGAACAAGCGATGATCAGCAGGTTCTCATGCCGGTTCAAATCAACCTGGTCGCCCAGCATCCGGATCCCGGAGGACAAGACGAGTCCGAACAACGCGATCATCGCTCCGCCGAGCACCGACGTCGGTACCAGCTGCGTCAGGGCGGCGATCTTTGGCACGAAGCCGATCAGGATGAGCAGCGCGCCGGCCACCACGATCACGTCGCGGGTTTTCACCCGGCTCATTTGGACAAGCCCGACATTTTGCGAATACGTCGTATACGGAAACGAGTTGAAAATCCCCCCGAGCATGATCGCAAGCCCTTCCGCCCGGTACCCTCTCGTCAAATCCTTATCGGTAATCTCTTTATCCACGATTTTGCCAAGCGCCATGAATACGCCGGTCGACTCCGCTACGCTAACGATCGCCACCAGAATCATCGTCAGAATCGCCGAGGCGTGAAACGTCGGTTTACCAAAATAAAACGGCTGTACCGCATGAAACCAGCTGGCTTCCTGGAGCGGCGTCAAGTCCACTTTGCCGGCGAGCGCCGCCACCAGCGTCCCGGCAATCAGTCCCAGCAATACGGAGATCGAACGCGGAAAGCCTTTGGCAAAGCGGTTCATCAGAATGACGAACAGCAATACCCCGAAGCCAAGCGCGAGGTTAAGCGGGCTTCCGAAGTCGGGATTTTCGCCCGGACTGCCGCCGCCAAGATCCGAAATCGCCACCGGGATCAACGTAACGCCGATGATCGTGACGACGGAGCCGGTGACGACCGGCGGAAACAAAGCGATCAGCTTGCCGAACAAGCCGGCGAACAGAAAGACAAACAGCCCGGAAGCAATGATCGCGCCGTAAATGGCGGAGACCCCCGCGCCGTCCGTCAGTCCGATGGCAATCATCGGCGACA
Organism: Paenibacillus timonensis; assembly: GCF_022427145.1. Lineage (GTDB taxonomy): Bacteria > Bacillota > Bacilli > Paenibacillales > Paenibacillaceae > Fontibacillus > Fontibacillus timonensis. The sequence goes on along the minus strand of NZ_JAKSXN010000010.1, from coordinate 74,043 downwards.
CGGCCTGAAAAGCGCAGCCGAGCATGACCGGGAGGCCGATGCCGAACAGACGGTTCCCCCACACCTGAAGCAGCGTAGCAACGCCGCAAGCCAGCAGGTCAATGGCGATCAGATAGGTCAGCTGCTGCGCCGTGAAATTCAGCGCTCCCCCAACGATCAGCGGTACGATCACAGCCCCGGCATACATTGCCAGCACGTGCTGCAAGCCAAGCGATAAAGTTTTGAGCGGATGACGGTGTTTTTGAAAAATACGTTCGCGTTCCATATGGTTCAAGTTCCTCCTCGGGTTGATAGTTAATCGCATGAATGATTAGGTGCATCCTCGACGAAAGCCACCGCGCCGTCTTCCAGCGAGGCAATCCGAACGAGCGATTCAACGCGGTACCCCGCTTCCGTAAGCAGCCGCGCCCCCGGTTGGAACGACTTCTCGATGACAATCCCGATGCCGGCGACGGCGGCCCCGGCTTTCTCCACAACGCGAGCCAGTCCGAAGGCAGCCTCGCCGTTTGCCAAGAAATCGTCTACGATCAACACCCGGTCGTCCGCACGCAGAAACTTTTTCGACACCGTGATCTCGTTCGTCTCCCGCTTGGTGAACGAGTATACTTTTTCCACATAAATGTTATCCTTCAACGTCAGCGACTGATGCTTGCGCGCAAAGATCATCGGGACGCCCAGCTCCAACGCCGTCATGATCGCCGGGGCGATCCCCGAAGATTCGATCGTCAACACCTTCGTAATGCCTTCACCGCCAAACCGCCGGGCGAACTCGGCCCCCACTTCCTTCATCAGTACCGGATCCATTTGATGATTGAGAAACGAATCCACCTTCAATACCTGGTTCCCCAGTACGATTCCTTCTGCCATCACCTTGTCCTTCAGCAACTTCATTCCTGTTGTCCCCTCTCCACATCGATGATTTTCTAAATAGCAGCCAAACGCAAAAAAGCCCATTCCCTGAACGGAAATGGACATGTAGACAGAAAGCACACGGTGCGAGCCCGAAGAAAAAAGCGAAACCAGGCCATCAGGCGATAACCAACCTGAAGCCTCCGCTTCCCGGGCTTATGCGCAGCGTTACTTTCCGTAGTCCGATCATTCCGGTGATCAGGTAGAGACATGCAGGCCGATTCCTGCACTTATACGGAAAATTCATGGATGAGCACACAATGTTAGAAGTATAACGCATCCCGCCCGGGAAGAGGAAGAGGAATTTCGAGGGTTTCGTGAAAACTTTGCAAAGCCTCGCAAGATTGTCGCGGGGTGAATGGCGATGAACACCGGGTTAAAGCGGTTTAGGCTCCCGCGGCAAAAGGTTGGTGAGCAGCGATTTCAATTCGCCGTCTTCCTTGGAGGATTTCTCGCCCGTGTCGAGGTGGCGTACCCGGATCTCGCTGTAATCCGCGCCGGCTTCCGTCGGCTTGAACACGAGGTTTTGCCGATCCTCCAGACGCAGCTTATATCCCATCTCTTCGAACATTTGCAGAAAGTCGCTTTCGGACGGAGACTTCCCGGGATCGAGGAAAAGCAGCCCGCGCAAGCTCTTCACCTCATCCTTATGTACGACGTCAAAATGTACGATGCATTCCACGCGCTTCACGCTCCTAATCACTGGATTATGCGGTATAGCATCCCCCGCCGAAGGCGGGAGCATCCGCCAAAGCGGGGGGACAGCCCAACGAGGGCGCCGTAAAAGCGAAGCCGGCACGGCAGCTGCGGAGCCGCTCTTCTCGCTTTGCTCCTGGGCCGCCGTACCGGCGAATACCGCATGCTTATCTATTACTACGAATGAATGCTCTGTCGCGGCCGTTGACTTTATGACAACCTGATGAACTTTGCTCAGCCGCGGCGTGGCGTCAAATTTGTTCCGAGCCGCAGTGCGGGCACCATTTCGTGCCTTTCACCAGCGTAGAGGAACAGATTTGGCATTTGACGGTGGCCACGCCGCCGATCACCACTTCAGGACTCTCCGCTTGCGGCGCGGCGGCGTTCTGGGACCAGCTGCGAATGCGCCGATCCAGCTCTTCCTGGCGTTTGCGTTCCCGTTCCAGCTCGCGCTGGCGCCGCTCCTCTTCCTCGGGATCGGCCGGCTCCGCCGCCTCGGGTGCCTGCGCAGGTTCCCGAGGCTCCGTCTTCTCGCGAACCAGGGAAGCGGCAAGCACCAGCGTATCCATCTCGCTGATCGCTGCCGGCTCCATGACGGGCGGCTCGGAGCTGACCGCCGCCTCGCGAGCCACCGGAGGCTGCACCGGTTCCGGGGCAGGCTTCAGCAGTTCCGCCGGAACGGCTTGCTTGGCTTTGACCAGCTTATGGCCGCAATATTGGCAGAACAAGGCGTCCTCCGTCACGTTCCGGCCGCAGGCGCCGCAAAGGCGTTCATTTTTGAGCTCGGCGATTTTCAACCGAATTTCGTCGCGTTCTTCCGTCAGCAGATCACAGGTCTTGGCCAGCTCGAGCATCTCTTTCTCCGCATCGGCCATATCCTTTTTCCGGTAAGCCTCGTAGAACACTTCGCCCATTTTTTGAAAATATAAACCGAGTTCGCGTTCGATATTTGAAATTTGGGTGTTCAGTTTACCGATCTCCACGACATTTTGCGCGCGATCGGTAACCTTGCCCGCACTGTCTTTCAACCGTTGTAAAATATTCATGACGTGATTCCTCCCCGCGAAATATTCATTATCATACCAGATTTTGCCCCCCCGTGAAACCGTCCCGCGACTCAGGACGCGGCCTCTTCGGTCTTCCCCCACGTCGGAGAACACGCTAGCGCCCTCACTTGCGCCGGAGTTCGGCCTACGTCCAGGACAAATGTTGCAATTAGTACAACATATGACCGAGTTCCACCAGACTAGCACGGGAAATGTTGCAGATTGTACAACATTTTTGCCCGTAGGGGCGGGTAATACGGCCAAAATGTTGCAGGAAATACAACATTTTCGCTATTTAAGGGGCGAATGGGCTTCAAATGTTGCAGAAAATGCAACATTCGGTGCAAAGGGCCGGACCTAAACCCAGGGATGCGGTCCGTCGCCCGGCAGGAGGAGGCGAGAAGGAATAACCGAGAAAAAGTTCTCTCAAAACGGAGGGAAATGTGGACGACCGAGAATTTAACGCCGGTCTGCTTGGGCGAACTTGGAGCGTAGACCGCGCAGTGCGCAAAATAAGTCTGTTACGGATGCATCAAGCTAAGAGAAGCGCGCTTGTTTAGGGAGCATGGGATCTTTTGAGACCGCTTGGGTGGGAGTGTAGCTTAGTACGGGGGCGGTACGTTTGTTACGTGAGTGTGGTCTGGCGCGGGGCGGTACGTCTGTTGCTTGAGTGTGGTCTGGTGCGGGGCGGCACGTCTGTTGCGTGAGTGTGGTCTGGTGCGGGGCGGTACGTCTGTTGCGTGAGTGTGGTCTGGTGCGGGGCGGTACGTCTGTTGCTTGGGAGACAGTCCGGTGACGTGATGCAACGGACGGCCCCGATGAGCGGACGGGGCCACCGCGCTGGACCAGGCCGCGCTGACCGTGTACGACAGGTCAGCGCGGTCGGCTGCGCAGCGGGGCGGCGAGTTCCTCCGCCCGCTGCATGACCCGCTCGGCGACGAGCGACAGCCCCGTCGCCGCACCACGCACGCCGGGCAGCAGCGCAGCCCACGGCGCCGGGTCCGGCCCCGGCGGCTGTGCGCCTGCCGCCGCGGCCGGGCCCGCGGGGCCGAGTTCCACGTCGACGTCGTGGAACTCCGGCCCGGGCTGGTGCAGCCGGCCTTGCTCGGCTGCTTCCGCCAGCCGCTCGGCCAGCGGCTGGCCGCCCGGGCCGGCGGCCTCGCGCCGCGCGCCTTCGCGCGGCCCGGCGGCACGGCGCAGCGCCGCTTCGGCGTCCGCCAGCGGCGCCTCGGCGGCCCAGGCCGCCCAGACGGCGGCGAGCAGCGCCTCGCGCGTCCAGCCGAGCCGGCGCAGCCGCAGCTCGGCGTCGGCCGCCCAGGCCGCCCGGGCGGCGGTCAGCGCCGGCGCCAGCCGGGCGCAGCCCGGGTCGCCGCACGCGCAGCGCAGGCCGCCCCACGCGCCCGAGGCCTCGCGGTCCTCGCCGGGGCTCGGCGCGGCAGCAGCGCCGCTCTCCCGGCCTTCGCCGCCGCTGCCCGGCCCGCGACCGATGCGATCGCGGCCGCCCGCCTCTGCCTCTGCCGCTGCCTTCGCGCTTGCGGCGTTGTCCGCCGCTTCGCCCTCGCCGAGCGGCCACGGTGCGCGCTCCGCCGGCAGCAGCTTCGCGATGCCGGCGGCCCCGTGCTCGGCCAGCGCCGCCGCCAGGCGCGGCCGTTCCGCCAGCCGCCGCAGCAGCGCTTGCTTCTCCCGCTCCGCCGGCGGCGACACCGGGATCAGCACCGCATGATCCGGTTCCAACTCTACCCGCAGCCCGTCCGCTTCATAACGGACCTTCGGCTCGCCGGGCTCCTGTGCTATCGTCTTGGTCCTGGTCATGCGTATTCCTCCTCGCAGCTTTTTCATCTCCAATGCGCTTTTCGGTTTCGAACCGGCACACATCGCCCGCACCATTCTGCCCATTCCCGCATCCGAACCGAACCCGGCGTAAGTTTGTTCAGCCGAGCGCCCCTTCCGGGAAAAGCCCGCCTTCCTGCAGCATGATCAGGCTTCGCAGCTCCTCGTCGCTCATTTCCGTCAGCCATTGCTCGCCGGAGCCGACCACCTGCTCGGACAGCGATTTTTTTCGTTCGATCAATTCGTCGATCCGCTCTTCCAGCGTCCCTTGGCAGATCAGTTTGTGCACCTCGACGTTCTTCTGCTGTCCGATCCGGAACACCCGGTCGGTAGCTTGGTTCTCCACCGCCGGGTTCCACCATCGGTCATAGTGGACGACGTGGTTCGCACGAGTCAGGTTAAGGCCGACGCCGCCCGCCTTCAGCGATAACACGAAGATCGGCGAGCCCTCGCCGTCCTGAAACGCCCGGACCATCGCGTCCCGGTCGGCTTTCGGCACGCCGCCGTGAAGAAAAAACGGCCGGATACCGTAACGCTCCGTCAAACGTGCCTGCAGCAGCTCACCCATCCGTACGTATTGGGTGAAAATCAGCGCCGCTTCCCCGCTGTCCATAATCATGTCGAGCAGTTCGCCCAACCGCTCCATCTTACCCGAGCGCCCAAAAGCGGCCTGCTCCGGCGACCGGGTTCCCTGAACCAGCTCCGGATGATCGCAGATTTGCTTCAGCCGGGTCAACGAGGATAACACCAAACCTTTGCGGGCGATGCCGTTGTGGTTGCCGATTCGGCCAAGCAGTTCCGTCGTCACGGATTGGTACAGGCGGGCTTGCTCAACGGTCAGCGCGCAGTAGGATTTCAGCTCGATTTTCTCCGGCAAGTCCTTGCGGATATCCGGATCGCTCTTGAGGCGGCGCAGCAGGAAGGGCGCTACCAGTTTCCGCAGCTTCTGCAGCTCGCCCGCTTGCTGCTCGCCCGCGGCACCGGCGTACCGCGTCCGAAACGATGCATGCGTGCCTAGGTATCCGGGATTCAGAAACTGAAATATCGACCACAACTCGCTCAGCCGGTTTTCGACCGGCGTGCCCGTCATGGCGATCCGGTGCGGCGAGCTGAGCTTCATCACGCTTTGCGCCTGCTTGGTTCCGTAATTTTTGATGTACTGGGCTTCGTCCAGCACCACCGTCGTCCATTCCGCCGCACGCAGCTCCTTGGCATCGCGGCCGGCCAACTGATACGTCGTCAGAATAATGTCGCATGCCCGGTACTCCTGCAGGAAGCGGTCCTCGCGATAACGGTCGCTCCCATGGTGCACGTACAAGCGCAGCCCCGGAGCAAAGCGGGAGAATTCCCGCTGCCAGTTGCCCAGAAGGGAGGTCGGACAGATGATCAGGCTTTTGCCCTCCGTCTGCCGGGCGCCATCCAACAGCACGGAGATCACCTGCACCGTTTTCCCCAAGCCCATATCATCGGCCAGCAGCGCGCCGAACCCGAGCTCGCGCATCGTGACCAGCCACTGGTACCCCCGTTCCTGATACGGGCGCAGCGTTCCGTTTAGCCCGGAAGGCACCGGCCTCGGGGCTGGCTGGCGAACCGCTCCGCCGGCCATCAGCATCGATAACATCCCCGTTGTTTCGATGCCGGCGATATCCACGCCCTCAAGTTGCACGTCCTCCTCGCCGGAAGCCAAGTGCATCAATTCCCGAAAGGTCAGGGTCCCGTTCTCATGGCGCTTCATGAACTTCAGCACCTGACGGATTTCCTTCACGTCCACTTCAATCCATTCGCCGCGAAAAAAAACGAGCGGCAGCTTCGCCGACGCCAGCTCGGCCAGTTCCTCCCGGGTAAGCTCGCGCCCGCCTAGCAGCGCCTCCGCTTCAAAGGCGACCAACTGGTCTACGCCTAGCTTCGGCATTCCGGCCTCCCCGCCATTCGGCATTCCGTTCACGAATCCGCGCGTTTTGATGCGGATCCCGGCAGGGCGTTTCCCCTCACGGGTCCAGCGGCTCGGCATTTGTACGGTCACCCCATGCTTGCGCAGAGGCGGTACCGACTTGCTCAAGAACGCAAACAGCTCTTCCGGCTCCAGGAGCAATTCCTGCGGCCGCGGGGCTTGGAGGGCAGCAGCCACTTCCCGGGATACGCCAGCCGCTTTGCTCAGCCGCAACAGGAAATTCTCCTGTACGTTACGGTATAGCAGACCGTGAATCTCCATGTCCGGCTCAGGGTAGCTCCAGATGAGCCCTGCAGGTAGCAGAACGCGCGTATCCTCGGCTCCTTCAGCCCAGAAGCTTAACCGCCAAGCCGAGACCGCTGCGGCCCCCCCTACCCCGCCTTCTTGATAAGGCTCCACGCGCAGACAGAGGCGCAGGCTCCCCGTTGCCAGACCGCCGGCTTCGGGATCCTCCGCCCGGGGACGGCCGCCCCCGGCAGCAGCAATGTCTGCGCTCAGTTGGTCCAACTCCGCCGCGCTGCCCTGGATATCCGCAGGTTGCCCGCCGGTCAGCAAACCGTTCCACCACAGCTCGGCGAGCGGCGACGAACCCCGGTGGTAGTCCGCCCGGCTGGCATTCAGCTTCCGCCCCAGATCCTTAACGGCCCCGCGCGTTTCGTGGTCGATCATCGCGATCAGGAAAGAATGCAGCACCGCCATCTGCCGGTCCTCAAGCAGTCCCTCGTCCTCGGAGGATGCTCCCGCTCCTGTTTGCACCGCGGCCAGACAGATCGGCGGCATCGCGCCGGCCAGCCGCTGAAACCGCGCCGCGTCGTCCGGATCCGTCAACAGCGGCCCCCAGGCCGACCGCATTTGCCCCTGTGCGCCGCGGCGTCGTCCGGTGGCTGCCACCGGACGTATGGACGGCGCAACCCGGCCGCGCAGCAGCAGTTCCAGGGCAAACCGGGCCGCCTTGCTCCAATAGCTCATTTCCGCCCCCGGCTTGATGCCCTGCTCCTCCCAAACCGATTCGTCCCACTGCAGCAGCAGACGCCATGCTTCGGACACAGGCAGAGCCAACCCCTCGAGCGACCGGCCGATCAGACTCCGCCGATCCCCGTTCTTATAGGACCTTCGCACGGAAGAGACCGGATACCTGACCTCCGCCAGCCGCAGCACGGCATGCTGAAAAGGCCGGACTCCCGGCTCCAGCTCCTTGCGCCGGAGCACTGCGGTCCAGGCATCCACCTTCGACTCCGATACTTCTCCGGAGAAGCAAAACAACACATCGCCCAGCCATATTCCGTAAAGACGTTGATTCATGATGATCTCCCGTCGGTTATCCTGATTCCTACCCAAAATTCATTACTAACATCTTATACGAAAACCGCGGTTGTTAAAACCGCCTTCCTTCCCACCCTATCTTCTTCGGCAATCCCACTCTTATCTTTTAAGGAAAAATGGGGAATATTGCATGGTAGCATGACGATCGAAGGAGGTCGATTCCCATGATGCGTAGCCGGGCAAGTTATTGGTGCAATCTCGCTTCGTTTGCGGCGCTGATGGCGGCAAACCTAGCGGCAGCGTCTCTTCCGTTTGGCGACCGCCAGCCAGAAGAACTCTCGGACGGTTTGCACGCGCTCCTCACGCCGGCAGGCTATACCTTCTCGATCTGGCTGCTCATTTACGGTTTGTTGACGGGCTGGGTTCTTTATCCGCTGCTGCAGCCAACCCGCGAGCCGTTCTCCGTTACGCCTATGCCGGTTCGGTTCCTGCTCTCCTGCTTGCTCTCCATCCTCTGGGTCACGCTGGGCGATCGTCATCCCCTGATTTCACTGACGGCATTGCTCCTGCTGGTGATTGTGGCGGCTTCCATGTACCGGAGCACCCGGCAAATTCTCCGTCCGGCTGCCGCAGAAATCTGGTTCGTGCGCCTGCCGTTCAGCTTGTATTTCGGGTGGATTTCCGTTACTGCGCTGGCCAGCCTTGACGCCTTGCTTGTTCATACCCGTCTATCCGAAATCCCCCATTTCGGCCCATGGCAACCCGGACTCACCCTCGTGCTCCTCGCCGTCGGGCTTGCCGGCGCCTGCCTGGTTGGATTCCGATGGCGGGACGCCATCGTTCCGCTCACGTTCGCTTGGGGGTATGGCGCCATTGCAGCCGGACCTCAACTGTACCGCGTCGTAACCGTCGTCTCCGGCGCCGGGGCTCTTGCCTTGATCGTTTACGCGTTATGGATCTCCTTCCTGCGCTCCTATGAACGGGATTAGTCATCCTAGACATGGCATCGTCCCTTTCCTCACAGAAAAAAGCCGCCGAAAGGCTTTCGCCTCCGGCAGCTTCCCGGCTCACCGAGCCGGCCTTAAGCCTTCTTATTTGATCGCGATAACCTCGATTTCTACCAGGCCGTCCTTCGGCAAGCGCGCCACTTCGACGGCGCTGCGCGCAGGATACGGCTCTGCGAAAAACGAACCGTACACTTCGTTGACCTTGGCGAAATCATTCATGTCCTTTAGAAATACGGTCGTCTTGATGACCTTGTCCAATCCGCTCCCGGCAGCAGCCAGAACGGCCTGAACATTTCTCAGGGCCTGCGCGGCTTGCGCTTCGACCCCTTCAGCCAGCTGTCCGGTTTCCGGTACCAGCCCCAGCTGGCCCGAGGTAAAGATCAGATCTCCCAGTTGAATCCCCTGAGAATACGGGCCGATCGCACCCGGCGCGGCCGTCGTGGAAATCACTTGCTTCTCCATATCCTGTCATCCCATCCTTTCTTCTCCCCATTTTAACGATAATCGGTCCATCACGGCAACTTGGTGAACGAACTTCACTCTTCGTGATGCTCCCGAGCCGGTCTCATGGGCAAATAGAAAGAAAACTCGCTGCCCTGCCCCTCCTTACTGGTCATGCGAATATATCCGCCGAGCAGCCGGGCCAGGTTGCTGCTAATTGAAAGGCCCAAACCGGTCCCCCCGTATCTCCGGCTAATCGACCCGTCAGCCTGATGGAATGCCTCGAACACGGACGACTGCTTCTCCTCCGCTACGCCGATGCCAGTATCCGATACGGTGAAGACCAACCATTCCCCGGTCGACGTATCGTCCGCCGGTGCTCTGCGAATGTCCAGCTCCACGCGCCCCTCGTGCGTAAATTTAAACGCGTTGGACAGCAGATTCCGCAGGATCTGGACGATCCGCTGCGGGTCGGAGATGACCGAAGCCGGCAAGCCCGGCTCCTGCCGGATAACGAATTCGATATTCTTCTGGGCGGCAGTCCGCTCGAACTGTACCTGCATCCAGACGGGGATCTCCGCCAACACCACTTCCTCGTTCGTAATCTCCAGACGCCCCGCCTCGACTTTGGACAGGTCCAGAATGTCGTTGATGATCTGCAGCAGCTCATGTCCGGATTTATGGATAATTCGTCCGTATTCCGTGATATCCTCGCCGGCTTCCTCCGACTCGCCGATCATTTCAGCTAGATTAATGATGCTGTTCAACGGCGTCCGCAGCTCGTGCGACATCGTCGCCAGGAACTCCGATTTATAGTTGGAAGCCTGAGCCAGCTGCTTGGCCCGGTCTTCCAATCCGATCTTGGCTTTATGAAGCTCGTCGGTCTGTTTGCGAAGCAGCTCGTTGGCGTATTTCAGCTCCAGGTTTTGTCTCGCTCCAAGCTGGAAGTCGCGAAGGATCAGGGCAAACCCCAGGCTGAGCAGAATGCTCATCGGCAGCGCGACCGGCATGATATCAAGCAAGTAGCGCCGCATCGGTATCACTCCGAAAAGGGCGATATTCAGGCTGTTTACCCCATTCACGACCAGGATCGTAACGATGCCTTTGAAGGCAACGTGATGCCGGGTGCGCCGCATCCAGAAGTTCAAGCCGGCACAAACAAATCCGAGCAGCGTCAGGTTCAGCAAACCGACCATCGCCGCTTCGCTGTAGCCGAACGTCAGCCGGGCCAAGCCGATACCCACCCCGATCAACACCATCGTCAACGGTTGCGTATACACAAAAGCCGCTATAATCAGCGGCACCAGGCGCAGGTCGAACAAGGCGTCATCTTTAAGCCGGAATCCAAACTTCATGCAGATCCAGCCCGATAAGATCATCAACAGAACGGACAGGATGTAGAGGGTGTTCTGCGACATTTTCCTTAAACCGTATTTATATAGGATATTGGCCAAATAGGCCACCGTGATCAACAAGCTCAGATTCAGCACGAAGGTATTACCGATCCCCATATCCTCACTCCTGATTGATGAATCGGCTTGTTCCGCAGATCAGCCGGATTCTTTGCTTTGGTTGTCCCGCCGGTAATGCTGTACGAACAATTCGGCGAAATACGGATCCCACTGGGTTCCGCGGCCCTGCTCCAGAATCTCGATCGCTTGGTCCCGGTCCAAGCCTTTGCGGTAAGGCCGATCGGAGGTCATGGCGTCAAAGGCGTCCGCCACGGCGATAATCCGTCCGAACAGCGGGATCTCTTCCCCGGACAAGCCGTCCGGATAGCCCCCTCCATCATAGCGTTCATGATGAGACCGGACCCCCGGCAAATAAGGGGCCATTGCGTCCGCAGGCTCCACCTGCTTTAAAATCGCCTCCCCGAGCGCGGGGTGCTGCTTAACTTGCTCCCATTCCTCTTCGGTCAACCGGCCTTCCTTCAGAAGAACCGCATCGCGAATGCCGATCTTGCCGATATCGTGGAGCAGCGCGGCCTTGCGCAGTTCATCGATGCGCTCTTCGGGCAAACCAGCCAGCTCGCCGATTTTGACCGCGTATTCCGCGACCCGCAGCGAATGGCCGGCCGTATACGGATCGCGGGCGTCCAGCGCCGCTGCCAGGGTACCGAAATAGCTGTCCACCAGCAGGCTGTTGCGGGATGCTTGGGTTTGCAGCCCTCGCAGCATATGATTAAATCCCGTCACCAGACGGGAAAACTCGTCAGAAAACAAATCGCTGGCCCCGGTTCGGATGCTCCCGGATTTCACTTCGGCCATCCGTTCATATAAATGCTGAATCGGCAGCATAATTTCGCGTGCCAGCAGCCGGGAACCGATAAACGCAAATACGATGCTCACGGCTAATATGTACCCGGCCCATTGCCAATAGGCATAGGCGCCATGCCCGTAGTTCTCAAGCCGGAACTGCATCGATAAGCTGTACAACAGCAACGGTGTCATGCTCATCAAGAAAAAACTCCATATTAACTTTCGCGATACAGGGACGATAACCCTTCCATGTAGCGATAATTCCTTGCCAAACATCTTGCGGCTCCAGGCGATGAGCTCCTCCAATACCGGCCGGATCGCATAGGAGGTTAAGTAATATTCAACCAATGCATGCATGCCGCTGACCAGTATGCCGCCCAGAGCGGCGAGCAGCACATAGTAAGGCGGAATCGACAGGCGGCCGGCTTGGATCAGCCCCAACGTTAAGCCCGCGCCCGGAACGACCAGGCCGAATAGATGGGGCCCGAGAATCCGCTTGACGGCGAGAGAGGGCAAGCGGTGCGTGCGTATGTATACATTTTGAAGCGTCTGGTAGCTGCCGACTTCCTCCATGAATACGCTGCGGATCGGCTTGATTTGCCGGGCGAACACGATCCATTCCAACCCCAGCATGCAGCATAGCGAAAGGCCCAGAATACCGATCAGCCAGGCATATTCCGATGGGGATATATCCAAAGGCGCGGCAGCGATGAGACTCGCGATCGCGACGACCGCAAGCAAGGAGCCGGCTGCGTAATTAAGTAAAAGGCGCGAAATAAACGTCCTGTACACCGTCAAAGAGGATGCCTTCTTTCCGTCTCGCGATATTTTCGGGCTTGCCCGCTTCTATTTATATCGGCAGTTGTCATGACTATTTTCATAAGCCGTTTGGAACTTTTTGTTTATAAGCCCTCTTTTCGGATGACTAAACGGCCTGCACGTTCCTGGAGTATGGGCTTTTAAGCCTATTCTGGATAGGTAATTGGTCTATCGCTCCGGGCAGCAGGTTACCGATCCCGGTGAAGAACCAAATGAACGCGAGCGGATCCCCATATAAGAACTTCTCCCCGCCCCCGAAACCACACCATCTTAAAAAAATAAATATTTAAAATTTAGGTAATCGTTTTCAACTGTTCAATCCCTTATGGGACGCCGCTTCTGCCGTTCTGGGGAGTTGTTTTATATCACACCTCATGTGATTAATTTCACATTAACACCTATTTTAATATGCTAAAATTCCATCGAACAAAGGTTTTGGGACTCCCGAACCCCTCATAAAACCAGCCTTTTTCAAGGTTTTCCCCACCCGATTCCCGTTATTAAAATGTCTTCACATTTTAATATATATATTTCATTCACTGGAGGTCTCTATCATGAAAAAAGCTTCAATTATCCTTAGCAGTGCCCTGCTGCTCGGTGTATTGGCCGGCTGCGGGTCGAACAATGACGCGAACAGCGCGAACACGGCAGAACCGGCAAACAACGCTGCTGCCACCAACGCAACAAATGCCGGCGGCAACAACGCTGCTGCAGAGCAAGGCAAGTATCAAGACGGCGTGTACTATGCTCAAGGTGAAGTGGATGCGGAATCGGGTTGGCAGTCCTACGTAACTCTGACGGTTTCCGGCGGCAAGATCACGGAAGCCAAGTGGAACGGACTGAGCGAAAAGGCTCCTGTCGATAAAGTGACTTACTCCAAAGAAGGCAAATACGGCATGAAAGCCGGCGGCGCTTCTTCCGAATGGCATGAACAAGCCGAGAAAGTCGAGCAGTTCCTGATCGAGAAACAGGATCCTAAAGCGGTGACTTTGAATGAAGAAGGCAAAACCGATGCAATTGCCGGCGTTTCCGTCCATGTAAGTGAATTCTTTAACTTGGCTGATCAAGCGCTGGCCGCCGGTCCGGTTGAAGTCGGTCCTTACAAAGACGGCACCTACCATGCCGAAGGAGCAGCCTTCGACGAGAAATCCGGTTGGAAAGATACCGTTGACGTCGTTGTTGCGGCAGGCAAGATCGTTAAAGTTAACCTCAGCGGCGTGAACGAAAAAGGGGAAGACAAGAAACAAACATCGATCGACGGCAAATACGGCATGAAAGCCGGCGGCGCGCAAGCCGAATGGCACGAAGAAGCCGCTAAAGCCGAAGCTTTCCTGGTTGAAAAGCAAGATCCGGCAGCCGTGACGTTTAACGAAGAAGGCAAAACCGACGCCATCTCCGGTGCTACGATCTCGCTGCAATCTTATTTCGAACTCGTGACCAAGGCACTTGAACAAGCGAAATAATCGCATATTACCACCCACCCTAAAATGAGAAGGTGAATCTCTTGAAGAAAATCGTAGTTTTGGGCGGCGGTTATGGCGGTGTAGTTACTTCCAAGCATCTGGCCAAACTGTTCAAAAAAGATAAAGACGTGGAGATCAAGCTGATTGACCGGAACCCCTACCACACACTGTTGACGGAATTGCATGAAGTCGCAGCCAATCGGGCACCGGAAGATTCGGTCAAAATCGAACTGAAAAAGATTTTTGCCGGACAAAAAGTCGACGTGGTTCTGGATTCCATCGATAACATTGATTTTAACGCCAAAGAACTTCGTTCCGAGCAAACGACTTATAAATACGATTACCTCGTTATCGGTACCGGCTGCAAACCGACCTTCTTCGGGATCCCGGGCGCCGAGGAACATGCGCTGACGCTATGGTCCTATGAAGACGCCGTACGCTTGAAAGAGCAAGTACGCAACAAATTCAGCGAGGCAGCGAAGGTTCGCAATGCGGCCAAACGCCGCAAAATGTTGTCCTTCGTCGTAGTAGGCGCCGGCTTTACCGGTGTGGAATTGGTTGGCGAATTGGCCGAATTCCGCGACGAGCTGTGCAAAGAGTTCTTTATCGATCCGAGCGAGGTTCGCCTGGTCGTTGCCGATATGGCTCCGAAAATCCTGCCGATCCTGCCCGACAAATTGATCGAAAAAGCTGCGAAACGACTGCACAAGATGAACGTAGAAATCATTACGAGCGCCAAGATCACCGGCGTAACGCCGACCAGCGTACAGCTTGGCGAAGGCAAAGAGCTGGAAGCCGACACGATCGTTTGGACGGCCGGCGTCGAAGGCTCCGAACTCGTCGGCAAGCTCGATGTGAAGCAGGAAGGCCGCAAACGGATCGTAACGAACGATAAGCTGCAAAGCATCGATCACGAGAACGTTTATATCGTCGGCGACAACATCTTCTTCATTCCGGAAGGCGAGACCCGTCCGGTACCCCAGATGGTTGAAAATGCCGAGCAAGCCGGTCCGCTTATCGCGCACAACATTCATGCGGACATTCACGGCAAACCGAAGAAGTCTTATAAACCGGGCTTCCACGGAACCATGGTTTGTATCGGCAGCCGCTACGGCGTAGCGAATGTCGGTCTGCCGAACAAAATGTTTATGCTGAGCGGCTTCATGGCCATGTTCAGCAAGCACTTGATCAACATGTACTACCTGTTCACCGTGGCTGGTTTTGCCAAAGTATGGACTTATATGATGCACGAATTCTTCCACGTGAACAATCGCAGAAGCTTCGTTGGCGGTCACTTTGCAAAACGTTCGCCGAACTTCTGGCTCCTGCCGCTTCGGATCTTCGTCGGCTACAAATGGCTGGAGGAAGGCCTCGACAAGCTTCCGAAGGTTTGGAAAGATCCATCGAACATCTTCTTGATTCCGGCTTCTCCAAATGCCGACGTCATCTCGGCGGCCAGTGAAGCAGCCGGCGAAGTGACGAAGACCGTAGATGCCCAAGCGGCAGCTTCGGCTGTAGAAAGCGCCTCGACGGCGGTTACCGCCTTACCGGTGCCTGGATTCATCAAATCGATCGTTGGCTGGTTCATGGATGTGTTCTTCTACACTTCGGACGGCGGTTACACCGCTCTGGCTACCGTATTCCAGTTCTTCATGGTCTTTGCGGAAATCGCGCTTGGCGTCATGATCATCGTAGGTCTCTTCACCGCCATCGCATCGGCAGCCACCGTCGCGCTTGGCGTCATGATCTGGTCCTCCAGCATGGCTTCGACGGAAATGCTGTGGTACATGACCGCAGGCGTCGCCCTGATCGGCGGATCGGGCAGCACGTTTGGCTTGGATTACTACGTACTTCCTTGGCTCAAGAAACAATGGAAACGAATCCCGCTTGTGCGAAGATGGTATCTCTATACCGAATAGAACAGCTCTTTATGAAACCTTGAACCGGAGTAATGTGCGCCTGGCGCACATTACTCTCCTTTTTCTCCTTTGCCGAAATCGGTGTCAGGGTCCCTGCAAGCCTACCTGCTTTTAAGGTGCAAGTTCAAAAAGTCAGGAGTTGAGCACCAAGAAGGTTGGATGAAGCTAGGGGCTGAGTAGCGGAGCGTACGATTGGGGTACGTGAACAGCTGAAATGTTTCCGTCGGAAACATGCTTCGGAAGCATAAGCTTTGGCCCGGCTGAATTCAAGATTCGCTGCCGGATACGCTACCTGTTCTTGCTTCGTGATCGAAAGATGACTTTTTGAACTACCTCTTTAAGGAGTGTGATTGATGTGCTCATCCAAGACGCTTATCGCTTATTGCAGGGCGAACTATCGCCCGAGGCCGGCATTAAGTTAGATTTACCGCAAGAGGAAGTTATCCCGCTGGCAATTCTGCTGGAGCAATACGACTTGTCGGCGTTACGCCAGTGCCAACGTTTATCCATTTACATCGCAATCAAGCTCGCTCTTCAACGCCACAGCGAATGCAGCTCCCTCGCTCCCGGCGAAACGCTGACCCGCAAGGTGTTGGACGGCGACTACCTATACAGTTTTTACGTTGAGCTATGCCTGAAATGGGAGGAGTTCGACTTGCTTACGCATCTTGCTCCGATCATCAAGCAACTGCAAATCAAACGCGTCGAGGGACGCTCCGAGGACGAACGCTTGCTCAAAGCCTGGGAACTGTTCCTGCAGTTGGAGAACAACCGCAGCACCGCCACCAAGGCGATGTAAAACCTAGGGGCGCGTAGCGTAGCTCCGCGACGGAAGGCTCGCAATCCGTTACAAATCCGAATTCCGCTAACCCATATCCAGGAGGGATCGCCATGAAGCTTGAGGAATCGTTGAACATCTCGTTGAAAACGGTCGATCGGGAAATTGAGAATATGGTGAAATACGACCGTGACGTCCCCCGATCCTCCCAGCTTGCCAAGAGCATCGTGGAATTGGTCCGTTCGGGCGGCAAACGGGTTCGTCCCCTAATGGTCATCGTTGGCAGCCGCTTCGGCCCCGAACCCGATCCGAAGAAGGTATGGCGGCTTGCAGCCGCCGCGGAATTCATTCACGCCGCGTCCCTCATCCATGACGACATCATCGACGATTCGCCGATGCGGCGCGGCCAGAAGGCGATGCATATCAAGCTGGGCGTCAGCGGCGCGTTGCATGTCGGCAACTATATGTCCGCCAGAGTCATCGAGCTGATCTCCGTGTATTCCGCGGAACGGGAGAAATTCGTTTACGATCTCTCCTCCATGGCGACAACGAAGTTATGCTTGGGCGAATATCAACAGCTCTCTCATTTGTTTGATTACGACGTGACGATTTCGGAGTACTTGGAGAAGTCGAAGAACAAAACCGCCCAACTCATGGCGACCTGCCTGCAGATCGGCGCGAAAGCCGCCGGTGCGGACGCGGAGACGGCGGAACTGCTGTACACCTTCGGCGAAAAGCTTGGCATGTCGTTCCAAATTCGCGACGACGTGCTCGACTTCACCCAATCCGCAGAGAAGCTGGGCAAGCCGGCCGGCAGCGACCTGCGCAGCGGCCAGGTCACGCTCCCCGTCCTCTATGCCCTGCAGGATGTGGCACTTGCGCCATCGATCCGGGCGATTACGGCAGACAGCCCCATAGACGAAGTTGACGCCGTTGTAGCGGCAATCCAAGCGAGCGGCGCGCTTGAACAAACCGAGGAGTTGAGCCGCCGGTACCTGAGCGAGGCGCAAGACATCATCGATCGTCTGGGCCATTATCCGGCGCACCGCGATCTGCAGGCGCTGCTGAATTATTTTGGCGGCCGGGAGAAGTAATCCATACGAAAAAGCGCGAACCTCAGGGAGGAATGCCCTTGCGGTTCACGCTTTTTTTGCGTCTATAAGCGACTAAGAGGTTCCCGAAGAAGGGGCTTCGGGCTCGGGAGACATGCGGTAGAGCTGAAGATAAAACGCAACACTGACGAGGGCGAAGGCCAAGATGACCGTAAACACGCCCATAGGGGGCAGCCAGGCCGACAGGGTGATGGTCACCGGCGCCAGCATCCGGCCAAAGGTATATTGCAGGTTGTCCGCCCCCATATACTGCCCCCTCGCCCGCTCCGGCGCATAACGGCTAATAAAGCTTTGCGTAACCGGCATCCTGACCATTTCTCCGAAGGTAAACAAAACGGTTACCGTAAACAGGTACCAGATCTGCGGATTCAGTCCGACGGCAAAGGTACCTCCTCCGGAGAGCAGTGCGGACATCACAAATATATCCCGTTCCTTCCAATGACGAAGCCATTTGGTGATCGGGAGAACGAACAAGACGAACAAGAGTCCGTTAAACCCGAGGATCCAGCCGTAAATCTCCTTCCCCGACAACGTCAAGCCGCCCCCGTTCCAATGAAACAACGCCTGGGCCGGTACGTCATTGGATAAATAGACCGCCAAATATAAATCCAGCTGCATGATCGGCACGAGGGCAAAGACTCCGGCCAGCAGATAGACGAGAAACACCCGATCGCGGAGAATGACGCCGTATCCTTCCCACTGCTCTTTCAACAACCGGGGAAGAGACACGGACTGCGCCTGCTCCCCCCCGGTTGCAAGCGGCCTCGTCTCTCGAACCATCATATAGATCGCGATATAGTAAAGCAGCAGGATCCCCGCACAGGTCCACAACAGCTCTTGCCGATATCGGAAAAAGAATACGGCTCCCAGGGCAGGTCCGAGTACCGCCCCCAAATTGTTCGCCGTCGTAAACGTCGCAAACACCTGCCTGCGGTGTTCGGCAGGAACCAGATCGGCCACCATCGCTGAGCTAGCCGGCCTGTAGGCCGCGCCTCCCAGCCCGATGCCGATGTAAGCGAGGTATTCGAGCCAATGGGAGGAAGAAACCGCAAACAGGACGAACATCAGCGCCTGAATCAAGGCGCCGGCCAGCATCACCGGACGGCGTCCGATCCGGTCCGAAAGCGCCCCTCCCACCAGGTTGCCGAGCATGCTAAAGAGCGGGGGCACAGCCATTAATAGACCGGCCATGCGATTTCCCAACGCGGATCCGAAATAGACGGCGATAAACGGGAAGTACATCCAGAACAGCAGGTTAAAGAGCGCCTCTCCCACTAATCTGATTTTCAAATTGGCATCCCAGATACGTAACTGCACGTGCTCCTCCTTCATTTCGTGAACGTGTTCCCGGCCGGGTAACCCCACTATAAGGGATCGCGATAGGAAAATATAGACTTATCTTCGCGGCTGTTTTATACTAATAATATGAAAATCGAATAAGGGCCCTCCTATTTGCGATGTGCCATAAATCGAACATAAGTTCTTAATTTTTCAATCCCTTGCCGGCTTGGTCGCGCGAAGGGATTTTTTCGTTGTACGCGAACACCCCCGCCCATGCATGTCTGGGCGGGGGTCTGACGTCTATACGGCACGCAGCCGGTTTACAACAGGAAGTAATCGGCAAGGGCAAAGAACAGGATGACCATGCTGATGACCTGGTTTAAATTGTAGGAGGCCACGTTCATGCGTTTTCGGTTCGACGGCTTGATGATTTTGTGTTCCGTCATCAGCAGCAGGATGGCCAGGATGATTCCCGTGATATAAAGCCACCCCAGCTGGCGGATCGGGATTAACGCGATCAGCAGCAGGACCATGATGAAATGCAAGCCGGCCGCGATGCGCAAGCCGTTCTTCAGTCCAAACGCGCTGGGAATGGACCAAAGGCCGTGGCTGCGGTCAAAGTCGATGTCCTGCGAGCCGTAGATGATGTCAAACCCGGCAATCCACAGCATGACGATCGTGCCGAGAATAAACGGCGTAAACGCGAACTGGCCGGTGACGGCGAACCAAGCGCCGATCGGAGCCGAAGCGATCGTAAAGCCCAGGTACAAATGGCTGAGATACGTAAACCGCTTGGTATATGAGTAGGATGAAATCAGGAAGATGGCGACCGGCGACAGGATCAGGCACAGCGCATTCAACATCCCCGCGGCAAAAATAAAGATCGCATAGTTGACCGCGACGAACGCCAGCACCTCCTTCGACTCCAACAGCTTCCGCGGCAGGTGGCGATGCGCGGTGCGCGGGTTTTGCGCATCAAAGACGCGGTCCACCACGCGGTTAAAGGCGTTTGCGCCGTTTCGCGCGCCGATTAAGGCGATCAGCCCCCACAGCATCACGCGCCACGACGGGAATCCCTCCGCTGCCCAGATCATCGAGATGATGGCGAAGGGCAGCGAAAACAACGTATGCGAAAACATCACCAATTCGCTGTACAACCGGATTTTGGTGCCGATTTTACGGGCTACTTCCATGGGATGGTCACTCTCCTTCAAAAGCATTCTGCATGAAGCCTCAGTTCCCCCGCCCCTACACCGTCGCCGCCATCCAGATAGCGGTAAAATATACCGCTATTTATCCAGTTAACCGCCGGTTTGGCTGAATTAGCGGTATTTTCTACCCTTATTTCGCGCCCAACGGCGGGTTTTCCCGGCATCGGCGGCAAATAAGGGTACTTTTTACCGCTATTTGGGCGACCGGAGGCCGGGAGCGGTGAAATAAGGGTATTATTTACCGCTATTTCAGCCTGTGGCTGGGGCTGAAGCTGGCTGCCGGGCTGGCGCCGTTACGCCAACTCCGCCAGCACGGCCTCGAGCGCGTCCAGCATGCCGCGCACGTCGTCCTCGGCGATGACCAGCGGCGGCTGGAAGGCCAGAACGTTGCGGTTCACGCCGTTCTTGCCGATGATATAGCCGCGGTCCAGCATCGCCTCCAGCACGTCGTCGGTGAGCTTCGCGCCGCGCTCGGGCTCCTCGGCGCAGAGCTCCGCGCCGAGCATCAGCCCCGCGCCGCGCACTTCGGAGACGTGCTGCGGGAACCGCGCGGCGAGGCGCGTCAAGCCGCCGCGCAGCAGCTCGCCGAGGCGCTCGGCCCGCTCGGGCAGGCGATGCGCCTCGATGTAGTCCAGGACCGCGAGCGCGGTCACGGACGAGACGGGGTTGCCGCCGAACGTGGAGGCGGATGGCCGGTTCAGGCTGGCCGCGATCTCATCGGTGGTGGCGAAGCCCGCCACCGGGATGCCGCTGCCGAGCGCTTTGGCCATCGTCAGGATGTCCGGCGTGACGCCGTACCGGTCCATGGCGAACATCCGGCCCGTCCGGCCGAACCCGGTCTGAATTTCATCGGCGATGAGCAGCACGCCGTGCTGCTCCAGCAGGCGCTTCACTTCAGCGAAATACCAGTCCGCCGGCGCGACGATGCCGGCATTGCCCTGGATCGGCTCGGCGATCATCGCGGCGATGGTATCGCCTTTCTCCGCCAGCGCCGCCTCCAGGGCCGCGAGGGAGCGGCGTGCCGCCTCATCGGCGCTAAGGCCCCGCTCGTACGGCCGGGGAATAAATGTGACGTCCGTGTCCTGGGCCAACTGTGGATCAGTCCGCCACATTTGGAGACCGGTCACGCTCATCGTCAGGTACGTCCGGCCGTGAAGCCCCTGCTCCAGCGCCAGGAAGCCCCGCCGCCCCGTATGCATGCGGGCCAGCAGCAGGGCGCCTTCATTCGCCTCCGAGCCGCTGTTGACGAAGAATGTCCGGCGCAGTCCGCCCGGCAGTACGCCGGCCAGCCGCTCCGCCAAATCCACGTTGGGCTGCGTCAAATAGATTGTGCACGTATGCTGCAGCGTTCGCAGCTGCTCGGCCGTCCGCTCGGCGATTTCCGGGTTGCAGTGGCCGCTGGCCACCACCGACACGCCGGCAAAAAAGTCGGTGTACCGCTTGCCGTCATGCCCGAACAAATACTGCATTCCCCCCTTCACCAGCTGCGGCGGATTCCGATAAAAGTGGCTGGTGCATGGATAAAAATACTGCTCCCGCTTCTTCAACACTTGTTCCGGTCCGATATAGCTCTGCATGTCCCTTCGCTTCCTTTCCGCCGTTAGGCTTGGCTTGCCGCGACTTCCGCTTGCGCGCCGGCAGCGGCATCCTCTTCCGCCGCATTTCCCGCTTCGCTAGCTCCAGCGCCTGCTGCCCCGCTGGCGCTGCCGCCGTCAAACTGCAGCGCGCCCAGCGTGTATCCGGCATACACCGGCGTCAACCGGGCAAACTGTTCCCCGGCCGATTCCGGATCGGCCAGCGCCGCTTTGTAGGCACGCACGATCTCGGCCAACTGCGCCGGCTTGTAGGTGGCACCTTCGATACGGAACACGGACAAGCCTGCCGCTAGCAGCTCTTTTACGACCGGCATCAAGCACAATTCCTTGGCCATCATCAAATGGTTGCGGCCATGGACGTCCCGATAAACCGGGTTTTCGCCTTTATCCGTTTTCAGCACCAAAATGCTGTTGTCGACGTAGTGATTATCTTCCTCGGCGATGGCTTGGTACACCTCCGCGTTCTCGTACAGGTCATGCTCCATATACATGATCGCCGGCGAACCGTGCACGATGGCCTCAATTGGTCCCGGCGCATGAGCCAGCAGCCCCGTCAGATCCTTCAGAGGAAGCTCCATCGACGCAGTCAACCGTCCAACGCCAAGACCACGGTAAAATTCGGCCGACAGCCGGTTGTACACGTTCAGATTGAAATCCCCCACCACCGGGTAGCCTTTGCCGGCAAACTTGCGGATGGCACCGAGATTCGTGACCATCAGGCCGTCAATCGGCAGGCGCTCGCCGAACAACAGCCCTTCATAGAGGTCGAAATGCTGCTCCGTCATCATCCGCGGCAAACCGAGATAGAGCTTGGCGTTCCCTTTCAACGCCGCCAGCTCCTTCACGTCTTCCTTCGTAAACGGACGATCCGGCTCGAACACGTCGCCCGACAGATAGAGATGGTCGGCACCCGCTTCCAGCGCGGCTTTGGCTTGCGCCATGTTGTTGACATGCACGGATACGCCAACCGGAGCGCCATTGTTCCCCGTCATGCCCTTCTCGTCGCCGACGGCCACAAGCGCCTGGCGGATTGCTTCTACGCGCTTCTCGCCAAGCTCCCGCTCTTCCGTCGGGGTGCTGAAGACTTTGCCCGTGCTGTAGAACTTGCCCGTACCTTCATACCGCCGGTTGATGTTGGACAATCCCGGCCGGCCAAACGCGTACCCGGTCGAGAAATCGCGTTTGCGATTTTCGTACAGCAGCTTCGTGTCGCGGCTGCGGTCGAAGCCGACCGGATCGTTAATATAACGGTCGATCGCGTCTCCGTAGGCTTTCACGAGCATGACGACGAACGCGGCGTCGCGCATGCGTCCTTCGATTTTGAAGGAGGTGATGCCGCCGTGGATCAGCTCCGGGATATGCTCGTACATGAACATGTCTTTGACGGCCAGAGGGTATTCCGCCGGATAGACGTTGCCGTCTTTTTTCACGCGGTAATCCCAGCGGCATGGCTTCAGGCATTTGCCCCGGTTGCTGCTCATGCCGAACACCATGGAGCTAAAGTAACAGTTCGCCCCATGCACCGAGCACATATCCCCATGTACGAAGTATTCCAGCTCCATGCCGGTTGCTTGTTGCAGATAGCGGGTCGTCATCAGATCCATCTCTCGCGACGTGACGACGCGGGTCACTCCCATCTCTTGCAAAGCGCGAACCATTTCCACGTTATGCACGTTCATCATGACGGAGGAATGCACCTTAATGTTAAGTCCCATTTCCCGGATCAACGACAAAACGGCGAAGTCCTGCACGATAATCGCATCCGGACCCGCCGATTCCAAGAAACGCAAATACGCCCGCGCTTCGTCCAACTCGCCTTCGTTTAATAGATTGTTGACGGTGACGTACACTTTTTTGCCAAGGCCGTGCGCGATTTTGACCGCCTCCGTAATTTCCTCCAGGCTGAAGTTGAAGCCTTTGCGCATCAAGCGCATATTCAGGCTGGGCCCCCCGAAATAAACCGCGTCGCAGTTCTCTCCAATCACTTCTTTGAAAATTTCAAACGTCCCCGTGGGCGCAAGCAGCTCGACTTCTTTCCCATTAAAAAAACGTGCCACAGTCGTTTCCCCCTCACATGATTAAATGGCCAACCTATCAACCTATCAACCTATCAACCTATCCCATCCAACTCTATCTGCATCTTTCATTTGCGGAGAACCTTGCATTTTGTACAACATTTTCACGGCTATTCCGGTGGGTTGGGCCAAAATGTTGTAAAAACTGCAACATTTCAGTGGCTTCCCGAGCGTTTTTAGCAAAAATGTTGCAGAAACTACAGCATTTCAGCGCCCCTGCGAGTGTTTTCCGTAAAAATGTTGTATGAAATACAACATTCCGCCGACTTTCGTTGCTTGCCCACCCCAAATGTTGTATTTCATACAACAATCCGCGCAGAGGAAGGCAAGCAAGCCTGGGTGCTGGGTGTTGCAAAGGGGCGCAAGGCGCAACCCTAGTGCACAAGCTGTAAACCTAGGTGCAGAGTGCCATGCAGGCGCACACCGCGCATTGCAAAGCCCAGGCACCAGTTCAAATCAAACGGTAAACCACGGCTGCCGCCGCTAGAATCACATAGGACACCACAAACCAGGTGTCCCGTCCCTTCCAGGCCAGCAGGTGGTATTCCGAGCGCGGCGCGCCGATCGTATAGCCGCGGGACTCCATGGACAAGACGAGTTCTTCTGCCCGGCGGAAAGCGCTGACCGTGACCGGAACGAGCAGCGATACCAGCATGCGCCCCTTCTCCTTCCAAGGCAGCTCCTTCAGGTCCGCGCCGCGGGCGGCCTGCGCTTTCAGGATTTTGTGCGTTTCGTCCAGAATCGTCGGAATGAAGCGCAGCGCAATGCTCATCATCAGCGTTAGGCGTTCGGACGAAATGCCGACCCGCCGCAGCGGCTTCAACACGCCGCTGAGACCCTGATTCAACAGCCCCGGCGTCGTCGTAAACGTCAGGATCGCGGTGAAAGACACCAGCAGCCCCATGCGGAAAGCGGCGATCAGCCCGCTGCTGACCCCTCCGCTGTACAGGGTCCAGGAGCCGATGCGCCAGAGCGCCGCCCCCGACTCGACCGTCAAGCATTGAACGACGAAGATGAATACCATCAGGACCCACAGCGGTTTGGCCGCCTTCAGATAATACTTCAGCGGGATCTTGGTCGACAGCATATAGCAGATCGAAAATGCGGCAGCCACAGCCAAAGCGGGCCAGGAGCCCACCGCCACGATCGCGACCAAATACAGCACCATCCCGGTCAGCTTGGCCCGCGGGTCAACGGCATGCACCCAGGAGCCGGTATCGATGCTGCGACCGAACAACAGTTTATTGCGCATGTCCACCGCCTCCTTCCCCGGGAGCTCCGGCCGGGACCGCCTCTTCCGCCTGGGCGGTTGCCGTCCGCCGGTCCTCCGACAGCCGTGCCAACCGCTCGGCCAGCGCCTCCGCCGTCAGGCATGGCGGCTCGCCCGTCAAGCCGTATTGCTCCGCCGCCTTGTTCCAGTAGCGGATGCATGCCGGAATCGCCAGTCCTTCGGCCTCCAGGCGCGATGCCTCTCGTGCCAGCTCCGCCGCGCTGCCCTGAAACGATTTGCGCCCTTCTTTCATCACGATCCACTGCTCCGCGTACGGAAGCATTTCCTCCATCCGGTGCGTCACCACGATCACCGTTTTTCCCGCTTCGCGGTGCAGCCGCGACAGCATTTCGGCCAATTCGGCCCGGCTTTGCGGGTCCAGCGTTGCCGTCGGTTCGTCGAGGGCGATCACGTCCGGCTCCATCGCCAGCACTGAAGCGATCGCCACTTTGCGCATCTGGCCTCCGCTGAGGTGGAACGGGTTTCGGCTGAGGAACGTATCATCCAGCCCGACCTGCGCCAACGCGCGGCTGGCTCGCCCCTTCGCTTCATCTAAAGAACAACCGAAATTGAGCGGCCCAAAGCATAGATCCTTCTCCACCGTGTCCTCGAAGAGTTGCTGCTCGGGGAACTGGAAGACGAGTCCGACCCGGCGCCGCAGCTCCCGCATCGGCGGCATCTTGCCGCCGGCCTCCATCGTCACGTCCAGGACGCGCACCTTGCCGCCCGTCGGCTTCAGGATGCCGTTAAAATGCTGCAGCAACGTGGATTTGCCCGATCCGGAGGCGCCGGCAATCCCGGCAAACACGCCGTCCCCCAAGCGCAAGTCGACCTCTTCCAATGCGCTGTGGCGCCATAGGCTGCGCTCGTCATAGGCAAAGCTGACTTGCTCGAACTCAATGGCCATCAGAGATCCGCCTCCTCTTCGCCGTCCAGTCCGAAGCCGGCTGGAAACGGCACTCCCCGCCGCTCCAGCTCCTGCTGCAGTCTAATCCGATATGGGGCGATCAATCGACAAGCGGAAAGCAGCACCTCATCGCGAAATAGCTCGCCCGGCGTCAGGTCGGCGGCTACCGCCCCGCCGCCCAGCACGATTGCCCGGTCGGACGCCAGGATCTCATCGGCATCATGGGTGATCGATACCATCGTGTAACGGCCGCTTTGTTTCATGTCCCGCAGGATAGCTAGCAGCTCTCCGCGAGCTTTCTCGTCCAGCATCGAAGAAGCCTCGTCGAAGATCACGATGCCCGGTTCCATCGCCAATATCGAAGCGACGGCCACCCGCTGTTTTTGCCCCCCCGACAGCTCGGCGGGATGTTTGGACAGCAGATGGCCGATTTGCAATTTATCCGCATATTCCCGCACGCGGCTCACCATTTCCTCCCGCGGCAAGTTCCGCCCCTCCAAGCCAAAGGCGATATCCTCTTCAACGGTGGCACCGATAAATTGATTATCCGGATTTTGAAACACCATCCCGATCCGCGGACGCAGCTGCGAAACCGTATCCCGGTCCAGCCGGGTTCCTTCCACGACAATGGTGCCGCCGTTAACGGCCAGTAGTCCGCCCAGTAATTTGGCCAACGTCGATTTGCCGCAGCCGTTTGGCCCCACCAGCGATACCCAACTGCCCGAAGGGATGCTCAGCGTGATTTCATGAAGTACGGGATGCGCCGGGTGATACGCGAAGGAAACCTCCCGAAGCTCATAAGCCCATCCGGTTTCGCCCATTTCTCTCTACCCCCTCAGGAATGAAGCGCGGGGCCTCCCCCGGCTTAAGCCGTTTCCGCCAGAAAACCTTCAAATAAAGACAGCTTCGACAGCGACGGAATCAAATATCTCACGGCAATCCCGACCGCAATCCCGGTAAGGACCCCCATAATCAACAGCATCGGCAAGTAATAGAAAATTTTCGACGTGTTGAAGTACAGTGCCGCCGCCGTCAATTGCCCGATATTATGGGCAATCCCCCCCACGATGCTGATCCCGATCACACTCAGCCGCTTCCGGCCGACCAACAGCAGGAACCACATCGCTGCAAAGCTGAACAACGCCCCCATAATACTGAATAGGAAGCTGGAAAAAGTCCCGAAAATAAATGCGGTCAGCAGCGTCTTCAGCAGCACCATCATCAAGGCGTCGCGAGCCCGCAGAAAATAGAGGCAAGTCAGCACCATAATATTGGCTAACCCCAGCTTTGCCCCCGGCACGCTCATGTTCACCGGAATGACGGATTCCACCAGGCTGAGCACGACCGCCACCGCCGCGAAAATCGCCACGATCACCGTTCTTTTTAACATGAGATTGGATTGTTCATTTAACGAGCGCATCGACATCGTCTCCTTCTCCCGAGGATACCACTTCGACCATTAATTTATGTGGTAGGCATACGATCGTCCCGCCGTTCCGGTCGATAAACCCGAAGGTCAGGCACAATTTGTCCGGGCAGTCGGCGTCGATCATCTCAATGCCGTAATCATGCACCTTCAAAATGTTGTAACCGTACTCCGTTTGGATGTCCACGGTCTGTTCTTCCCCGGTTAACTGAACCGTTTTGAACAGCTTCCCGTCAACCGTGATTCTCGCTACCCGGTCCACATTGTTGTGATTGTTTTCACTTGAATCGCCAAGCCATCTCGGCACCAAGAACACCAACGCGATGGCGACGATGAGCCCGATCAACAGGATATCTCCGCGTTTCATGGCAAACTCCCTTATTTTTTGATTATATAAATCTTAGATGAACTCATTATACATGGTGCCTTCCCTACTCCAGTGTGACAATTGTCTCACCCGATGTGGATTTCCCGGGGTTTCACAAAATCATCACTTTAGAAGGGATTTTATGGATAAGTATTGCATTTTTTAATAATTCAAAGTATAATAATATATTAGTTGTTATGACCACGTTGCAGTTCCTCAAAAGATTATAACTCTCCTTATACCATTCCGGTATGAAATTCCTATTTGAATGACCCAATAAAAGTAAGAATTTTGACGTTTTTCTGATTCACACTGGCGCGGTCATCGGAGCCGCAAGGACAAATGAGAGGTAGGGCTTTTGTTGTTTTAGAAACAGGCAGTTTGTTGTAGTCGAAGCAGGAACACAGGCCGGTCTTCACGTGTACATGAAGGCTTGGATAACAATACGAAGCGGGCATTGGCGCGAATAGCCGATGCCTGTTTTGCTTAGAATAACGTTGTCTTTCCAAACCAACCAAAGGGGTGTGTGAAATGCGCGAAGGATTAATTCCTACCGTTCTTGGAGCTGTAGTATCCGCTTCGGCCGCATCACTGCTTGGAAGCAAGTATAAGCTTGCCGCTACCGGCGCGCTTGGATTCGGTTTGGCCCATATCGTGCTAGGGACGATCGACCTCATCGAGCACCGTTAGCCATCCGTTTGGAAGACGGACGCCCCGGGAGCATAAGCTTCCGGGTTCTTTTTGCGTGACACATACATATTCCCAATGCTTCCAACAAATAATGGGGTTAATCATATAGAGAAAGAGGATTCGCCTATGAAGCTTCCAGACCAAATTCGCAACCGTTTTGAGCAGGACGGCGATTTTTTTATCGAAGGTCATATTTTGGCTGAACCGCCTGTCCGGATTATGGGGTTTAAGTCGTTGGTTGATCTGCCGAAAACGTGGGCGAATCTGCAGTCCCGCGTTCAGGAGGCGGACCCCGATATCGCTTCGGATACGCATTCGTCCCCGGCTTCGGCGTTAACCGTGCTAAACAAGCTTGGCCAAAAGATTTCCGAGCCCGACGAATCCCGCCTGCTCGCCGCACTAACGGCTGGAGATCTGATTATCTGCTATGAAGATCCCGAAACCTATCTGGATGTCGTGCCGATCCCCATCACCTTGACTCGCAGCATCGAACAACCCTTAAACGAAAACGTGCTGCAGGGCTCGGCCAGCGCCTTCAACGATGATCTCGCAACGAATATCGGCCTGTTGAAAAGGGAGCTGAACACCGCGTCGTTACGCACCCAAGTTTACCTCGCCGGGAATAACTCTCCCCGTAAACTGGCCTTATTGTATTTGGAAGGCCAGGTTGAACCCGCTCTGCTCCAAGAGGTTTCGGAACGCCTTGAGGCCAAGAAGAGCTGGGATCTCTATAACCTGCAGCGGCTATGCAAAGCGCTGGGCTTCCAGCCCTGGAAAGCCGTACCCAAACTTTACACGACCGAACTGCCGATGGAGGCCGCCCATGCGCTTCGTCAGGGCCGCGTCGTCCTCTTTCTCGATCGGTTTCCATTCGCCATGATTCTTCCGGCACTTATCGGCGATATGTTCATGATGGAGAACGATCGGAATTACCCGATCCTGTTCATGCACCTGATTCGGGGGCTGCGTATTGCCGGCATCTTGATCAACCTCATCATGCCGGGCCTCTACGTGGCGCTCGTCTCTGTGAATCCGGAGGTTCTCCGGATCGAGCTGGCGCTTACCATCGCCGAGAGCCGTTCCGGCGTACCGTACCCGGCTTTCATAGAGACGCTGCTGCTGCTGATCGTGCTCGAGCTCATCATCGTCGCCAGCGTCCGGCTGCCAAAAAGCGTCGGACCGACGCTAACCGTGGTCGGGGGGATTATATTAGGACAAGCGGTCGTAGAAGCCAAGCTGGTCAGCAGCTTGCTCATCATTATTCTGGCGGCCACCAGCATTGCCAACTCGGCCGTGGTCGGATTTCAAAATTCGCTGCCTATCCGCCTGTTCAAATATCTCACGCTGGTTTTGGCTTCCCTTTACGGCGTTCTTGGCGTCATGTCCGGTCTGGTCATTATCTGCGCTTATTTGGCCAGCGTGACGACCTACGGCATCCCCTATTTGCACTTCATCAAACCAAAGGATGATTCGAATGGATAAAAGCCTGCAGGTCGTGGTTGTCCATATCTTGATCCACATCGGGCTTATTTTTTTTATCTTTCCGACGAACATTATCGACAGCGCCAACGCCGCCCATTGGATACCGATCCTGCTCGGCTTCCTGCTGCACTGGACCCTCGTCGCTTTATATACCAAAGGTTTAAGTCGGTTCGAGAACAAGAATCTACTGGACATTTACATTCAATTCGGCAAGCCCGTCGCCGTGATTTTTCTGCTGCCGCTGTTCGTTTATTTGTTTATGGTGACCACGGTAACGATTCGGGCGTATGCGGAAACGATCTCCCTCGTGTTTCTATCCAACACGCCGTTATGGGCAATCATGCTGTTGACCTTGCTCATTTCGACGTATATTACCTCCCTGGGTGTGCAGGCCCTTTTTCGGACCGGCGTGTTAATGGCCCTGATCTTCTTTCCGTTGATCGCCTTCGTCCTGTGCATGTCGTTTCAAAACATCGATTGGCACTATATTTTCCCCTTATGGGACAGCCGTTTTTCGTTTCTCTCCGACCCGAATTACCTGGAAAGCTCATTTGCGTTTTTTGGCGGGTTTATGTACCTGGGATTCATCCAGCCGAAAGTCCCCTATAACCGAAAAAAAATCGTTTGGTGGAGCCTCGCGCTACTTCCGTTCTTTCTTCTGGCCGTCTACATTCCGGTCCTCACCTTTGGGGAAGATACGGCCTCTCAGTACCATTTTCCATTTATCGTCGCGGTCGATACGATTGACATCACCTGGCTGATGTTTGACCGCATCACGATGTTTTTTCTGCTTTGCACCGTCACGTTCGTGATGTTGTTTACGGCTTTGACGGCTTGGGTCAATGTGGAGATCTTGAGACGCTGCGTGCCCAAATCGATCCGAACATCCTATATCGTCATCGGGTTGTCTCTGCTGACCTTTATCGGAGGCATTCACATTCCCGATTGGCGGGACGTCGACTCCCTATTTGGATTGAACGCTTTGTTGCGAATATACGTATACATCACGATTCCCTCTTCCGTGTTTGTTTTGGGAAGACTCTCCCGACGAAAGGCAGCGGCTGCCACATGAATCTCCTTCCCCTTCTACTAAAAATCACGTTGGTCGCCTGCTGTACCCTGGCCCTCGGCGGCTGCTGGGATAACCGGGACATCAACCACCGTTCCCTGCCGATCGTCATGGGGATTTCCCGGGAAGATTCTAAATACAAGGTATTTCTCGACATTCCGCAATCCAGCCAAGACGGGACCCGTTCCATGCTCGTGACGCGAACCGGGCAGACAATTACGGAAGTGGTCGACGAAATCAGCTCGAATTTGGAGAGCCGCGTCGACCTGCTGCATTTGAAAGTGATCATCTTCGAACGGAAATATGCCGAGGAAGGGCTGATGGACAGCATCTCCAGTTTCATGCGTTCCCGCGAGATTTCGGCCAAAGCGATGGTCGCCATTTGCGACGAGGATCTGGGCACGTTTTTTAACAAGCTGCAGGAAAACTCATCCACGAATCAAACGGTGCTTTACAATTTTTTCGAAAAAAACGCAGGTTGGAGCCCCTCGGTCGCGGTAACGCGAACCTGGGAAATTTTTCGCAGCATCCATTCGTATACCCGGGATATCGCCATTCCGATCATTAAATCAGGAACAAGCACGGTGATTGAGAACGTTGGAGCGGCCATTATCAGGAACGGCCGGATGGTCGGACGGATTACCGAGGATGAAACCCTCCTGATGAACGCCTTTGACGAGGAAAGCGCGCATGGCAAAATCGAAGTCATGAATCACGCCAGCGTGTTGATCGTCAGCAATTCCACGAAACACCACGTCGCACTGAAGGACGGAGCCCCGTATATGCGCAGCCAGATCAACCTGAAAGTGTCCGTCCTGGAGACAAGGGGCGATCCTTCTGTGGATACGATTAAAGATGAGCTGGAGAAACTGTTGACAGAGCGTTTCAACAAGATGTTCAAGTCCATTCAAGAGCACGAGGCGGACATCCTTGGCGTGGGTCAATATTTTCGCACCAAGATCCCGAGGGACAAGCTAGCCCACTGGCGAACCGATTATCTTCCCCGTCTGAAAATGGACTTGGAAGTTAAAACAACAATACAAAACGAAGGCAATCTGAAAACCGTCAGGGATGAGCACATCAGATAGGGCTCAGCGCGGTACTTCGGCAATCGTCTCGCGAAGCTCCCGAATATCCAGCATAGGGGGCCGGCCGTACATCCGGGCGTATTCCCGGCTGAATTGGGACGGGCTCTCGTAGCCTACGCGGAAGGCCGCGTCGGCGGCCAGCATCCCTTCGGTCAGCATGAACCGACGCGCTTCCTGCAAGCGCACCGTTTTCTGGTATTGCAACGGACTCAGGGAAGTGACCCGTTTGAAGTGTTTATGAAACGCCGAAGTACTCATATGAACAGACTCCGCGAGCTGATCGACTGCCAGCGGGCAGTCGTACTCCCGGTTGATTCGTTGAATGGCCTTGGCAATCCTTTGCGCATGGCTTCCGATCATCGCGAATTGGCGAACGAGCGCGCCTTGTTCGCCTTGAAGCACGCGGTACAGGATTTCTCGGATCACGAGCGGCGATAGAATCGGGATGTCCTCAGGCGTGTCCAACAGCTCCAGGAGTCGCACAACGGCTTGGAGCAAGGCCGGCGATACCCGATTGACCGCAAGCCCCCGGCTTGCCTCTGCCCTGTCCTGCTGGCAAGGCTCGCCCATCTCTTTGACGATGTCCAGAACGACATCCGTGTCGAAGCTAAGCTTTGACGCTAGATAAGGCACCTCCGGCGAAGCCTCGACAATTCGGCCGATCATCGGCAACTCCACGGACACGACCAGGTAAGTCGTTGGATCATACCGGTAGGATTCGTCCGCCAAGGTGACCGTTTTCGCCCCTTGAGCCACAATGTAAACAGAGGGTTGGTGCACCGATTCCATCGGTTCCGACGTCTTGGTGGCATGCCGCAAAGTTAAGGCGGGCACGGGCGTGGAATACGTGCCGTCCGCCGGGGCATGACGCTGGATGAGGTTGGCCAATTGTTGCATGGATGGGTTCAGTTGCCTCGATTCGTTCATATGGCGTCTTCTCCTTTCGCGCAATCCTAGCATTTCCTTTATCATAACCACGCCGAAGAGAATTAGGCAAGAATTGAACAGTTACGATCTAACGGGCTGAGCCGTTCCTCCCTTATGATGTAGAAGCAAGGCTGATCAAGAAGCCGAAAGCGTCAGCCCAATTCGGACCTAAGGAGCGAACGAATATGAAATTACACGAAAAAGTTGCCATTGTTACCGGAGCGTCGCGGGGCATCGGCCGACAAATCGCCATCCAATTAGCGCAAAACGGTGCCAAGGTGATCGTCAATTACGCCGCGAATCGGGAGAAAGCCGATGAAGTGGTCAAGACGATCGAGCAAGCCGGCGGCACGGCAGCATCCATCCGCGCCGATGTCAGCAAGGTCAGCGAGGTAGAAGCCTTATTTGTAGAAACGCTTAAACTCTTCGGACGCGTGGACATTCTGGTCAACAATGCCGGTATCTTGGAATATACCGCCATTCAGGACGTGACGGAGGAATTGTTCGATCGGCATTTTGCCATTAATGTCAAGGGGACCTATTTCGCTTGTCAGCAAGCCATGAAATACATGGCTGCCGGCGGGACGATCATCAACCTGTCGACTTCCATCTCGGGAGCCATGCTGCCGACGTACAGCGTGTATGCCGCAACCAAAGGCGCGGTGGAGCAACTAACCCGCCAATTGGCTAAAGAATTCGGCCCGCGGGATATCGTCATCAACTGCGTAGCACCTGGGCAAGTCGCTACCGATTTGTTTCTTAACGGCAAAACCGAGGAAACCATTGACTCCTATCGTCGCATGAATGCGTTCGGACGTCTGGGCGAACCGGAGGATATCGCTAACGCGATCGAGCTCCTTGTCAGCGACAAAGCCCGTTGGATTACGGGTCAGACCCTTCGCGTCAATGGTGGATTTAATTAAGCTAAGTTACGGAAAATCCCCCTCCGGGTACCGGAGGGGGACACACTCGATATGGGATCAAGAGATCGAATTAGCCACCAATTGCCGTTGCCGAGAACACAATCGGTCCTACGACTCTCGCCGAACTATTGTTATCTTGATTTTCTACGATCAGCTGATAGTTTTGCACTCCTAGCGGTGCGTGTTCTACCATATGCACACTGATGAGACCCCAGTCGTTGAAGACATTCTCCAACTCTACCAAACCATAGAAGATTTCGGTGCCCGCTCTCCAGATGCGCACCAACACATTCGGCGTATCGGCCAGCGCTTCAACACCGATCGTCGCCTTCAATTCGACACGGTTGGTCAAGGATGCGGGGTCGGCCGGATCGATGAACACGGAAACCGCCGCAATTTGCACGCCGCCGACGACCGGAATCGGAATGTTCACGCCGTTCGTCACCGGTGTCACTACGGTAGAGTTGTAATCCAAAAGCGTTTTTGCCATACCATCTTCTCCCCTTTACTAAGGTATGCTCTATTCTATGTCAGGGAGATTTAAGATTCTTAGATGATTGTATCAGTAGAATTGACTCAATTTTGCAGCTAATCACGCGACCGGAAGATGGGCATATGATGGGTAATAAACCTTGGAGGTCATGTTCAATGAATGTTTATCCCGGACCGTACCCTTACCCTGCGTATGCCGTCCCTCTCCTGCCCCCCCATGCTTATCCATACGGCGTGAACACAGCGCCGCCGTTCATCCCCCCGGGATACTACCCAGGGATTGATCCCTATCCTTCACGATTGGCCTCCTGGGGCGAGCTGCCGCTTCATGATTACGGACAACAGCCGTTGGTTCTGAACATCAACCGGGCCGCAAAACAAAACGAGACGTTTCGCACGGCATTGTGGACCGGCAAACATTTTCAGGTCACCTTAATGAGCATTCCCGTGGGGGAAGATATCGGGTTGGAGGTCCACCCTCACACGGATCAATTCGTTCGGATCGAGGAAGGCCAAGGGGTTACGCAAATGGGCGATCTTCGTGAGAAATTGGATTTCGTGCAAAATGTTCGCGATGACGACGCCGTCTTCATCCCCGCCGGAAAATGGCACAATATCACTAATACCGGCAGCAGCCCGCTTAAGGTCTACGTCATTTACGCGCCGCCCCAGCATCCGTACGGTACGGTACATCAGACAAAGAGGGATGCAATGGAGGAAGGCTGAGTTTAGTTTTACGAGAGATCGGGAGGTTTGCGAAACCTCCCGATTTTTTTCTGCTATGTCACAAACCCGTTCCTTCAGTTGTCTTAATGATGTACTAACAAAAAAACACTGGAGGAGCCATCTATGAGCAAACTACTCATCATCAACGCACACCCGGAAGTGAATTCTACTACTACCTATAAAGAGGTCATTCCAATGACGAGGTCATAGAGCAAATTAACTTGTACGACGACGTCGTTCCCATGGTGGACCAAACGGTTCTAAGCGCATGGAGAAAATAAAAGAACGGAGAAGCATTAACTCGCGAAGAGCAGGAAGTTACCGGGCATATGGACAAGGTCTTGCAGCAATTCAAAAGCGCTCATAAAGATGTCATTTCATACCCTTTGTATAACTTTAACATTCCGTCAAAGTTGAAAGATTATATGGATAATATCATGATTGCTAGGGAAACCTTCAAATATACCGACCGAAGAAGCGGCCTTAAAACTCGCACTTAAATGAAGAAGGGGGAAGTACTAAATGACGAATTACATCGCGGATATCAAAATTCCAGATAGCAAGCTGGCCGTTGAAGCAGCCGAATTGTTGCGCGAGCACGGCGACGATCTTCTATGGAACCACTCGAACCGTGTATTTCTGTTTGCGGCGATGAAGGGGAATCTGAGTCAAATCAAATACGATGCCGAGTTGCTTTATATCAGCTCGCTCTTCCACGATCTCGGCCTGACTCCCGCATTCCGGAGCCCGGACAAACGCTTTGAGGTTGACGGGGCGAATGCGGCCCGAGATTTTCTAAGAAGCCACGGCATTCCGGAAGATTCCGTTCGGCTGGTATGGAATGCAGTTGCCTTGCATACCACCGTCGGAATCGTCGAATATATGGAAACCGAGGCGGCGCTGATGAACTTCGGCGTCGGTTATGACGTCGTCGGGAAGAACTTTGATCTCATTCCGGGAGAAGTGCGGAAGCAAGTCGTCGAAGCTTTTCCCCGCAACCAGTTCAAACACGACATCTTGCACGCCTTCTGGGAAGGCTTCAAGCATAAACCGGAAACGACGTACGGCACGATGAACGCCGACGTGTGCGAAATGTTTCTTCCGGGCTATCAACGGCCTAATTTTTGCCATCATGTCCTTCATTCCAAATGGGAGGAGTAATCCACAGGAGATTCCTACTTGCTGAAACAAAAAGCGCGCCCTCCGAAAACCTCGGAGGGCGCGCTTGGCTTGCATTAAGATGCTGGTGAAGGGATTCGAACCCCCGACCTACGCATTACGAATGCGTTGCTCTACCAGCTGAGCTACACCAGCAAGTTCGTTTTTAGCGAACAAAATTTATTATACCCCGATTTAAAAATAATGCAAGCGTAAATGTTTGGAAATTTGCAGGTCACAATTTCTCGCGAACGGAGCGCAGCTTCTGCTCCGAGGAGCTGGCTTTGTCGCGGCGGTCGTCGATCTTGATCGACGTCGACACGCGGCCGGCGCCCGACTGGAACGGAGCCTCATGGATGGCACGAATGGCGGCGAAAACGTCGTCCAGCGGCCCTTCAATAATCGTGCTCATCGAGGTGAGGGTAAAGGTGATCCCCGTCTGCTTCTCCAGTACCCGATGCAACTCGGCAACATAAGCGCTCAGGCTGGTACTTCCCGTTCCGATCGGAATGACGGTAACTTCGGCGATAGCCATAATGCGGTCCCTTCTTTCCTGGTAGTGGTTTTGTTTTCAATCACGAGCTTATTATTCAATCTACCTCCATTCTACCCATCCTTGCTCTTGAAGATCAACCGTGTGATGGAGTTTGTTACAGAGGCCAAACTTCTAACGGAACGTAGCGCCCTTATTCACTCATTTCCCGGCTATTTCCCGCTGTAACAGAACTCAGAGACCTTATTTGCCTCAATTGGTGGAGATTCAACCGCATTTGTCCGGAATAGGGGCTCCTGGTTCCGTTATAAATAGAAACATCTGCAATACGGACAAATAGCGGCTCTAGATTCCGTTAGCCAACACCGTTCCCGTTCAAGCGCAACCTCCCCAACTATCCTCCTAGTTCCCCGGTCCCATTCATAAATGTTCACAATTCGCCCTCGTCTCCCACTCTCCGCATCGTTATAAGGACTGGAGACTTTCACGACGTTTTCAAATCATTTACATGGTAAAAATTCGGTTTACAAACACAATATCTTGGGCTATCCTTAGAACAACGCAACAAAATATAGTGTGAACGGGTGATCCGGCGGACAAGCCGCCGGACCTTAAAAGGGAAGTGCGGTGCAAATCCGCTGCGGTCCCGCCACTGTAATCGGTAGCTAGGTGCTTGAGACGAAGCGTTTCGTCGCATCGTCATTAAGGCCCAGCCGTTCGACTGACATGTATGCCACTGCGGCTTGATCCATCAGCTGCGGGAAGGCGTCAGCAACGACCCGAAAGCCAGGAGACCTGCCCGTTTGGAAGACACCGACGGAAAACCTGCGAGGAACAGGGATGGTGTCCGCTTGCCGCTGAACCCTAGGGCTTCTGTTTCTATGCCCAACGTTATCGTTATGATGCAGCGCATTCGGGCATGTCCACCCTCGTAGGGTCGGACATGCCCTTTTATATGGAACAAAAGCTTAGTTTAATGGGAGGAGAACTTTGTTATGGCACTGCTAAACCAGAAGTATACCGGCCGGGACACCTTGCTGGATGAAGTCATTCAATTAGGCGAGGAAATCGTGCACAGCCGCAATCTTGAGGTGCTGCGCGAGAACGCCAATTTGAACGGGGAGAGCTTCTCCGGCAAGATGAGTAAATTCGGCAGCGAGTATGCCAAATGGTACGCAAGCCATTTCGTCATGCCGGCCCGCTTGGTGCAGGCGATTCAGGACAACATCGTTTATGTCCACGACCTGGACCAATACGCCATCGGCACGACCAACTGCATCTTTATCCCGTTCGAAAAGCTGCTGCGGGAAGGCTTCAACACCGGGAACGGCAGCGTTCGCCCTCCGACCTCGATCATGACGGCGATGGCGCTCGTGGCGATCATTTTCCAATCTCAGCAAAACTCCCAATACGGCGGCGTATCCGCGAACAAACTGGACTTTGATCTCGCCCCCTACGTCGCCAAATCGTTCGCCAAGTATTTTCGCAAAGGGCTGGATTATTTCGAGGAAGGTGACGCAAGCGTTGATTTAGGCGACATCGCGATGAGCCGCAGCGATCTGCGGGACGGATACCCGAAGTCCTTTAAATACGCGTTGAAGGAAACCGAAAGCGAAACGCTGCAGGCAGCCGAAAGCCTGATCCATAACCTGAACACGATGTCGAGCCGGGCCGGCGGGCAAATTCCGTTCACCAGCATCAACTACGGCACGTGCACCTCACCGGAAGGGCAACTGGTGATCAGCTCGCTGCTCACCGCAACGATGCGCGGGCTGGGCAGCGGAGAAACGCCGATTTTCCCGATTCAGATTTTCAAATGCAAACAAGGCGTCAATCAGAATCCGGGGGAACCGAACTACTCCCTGTTCCTAAAAGCGGCGGAATGCTCGGCCAAACGGCTGTATCCGAATTTCGCCAATCTGGACGCTCCGCTCAACCTGATGTATTACGATCCGTCGAATCCGGATACGGAATTCGCCACCATGGGCTGCCGCACTCGCGTGCTGGCCGACCGGTTTGGCCGCAATCATCTGTCCGGCAAAGGCAATCTTTCCTTTAATACGCTGAATTTGGTCAAGCTGGGGCTGGAGCACGGCATCGCGCTGGGACACCGCAAAGAGGCTGACGAGCGCGGATTCTACCGCGAGCTGACGCATTATATGGATATCGCGCTGGAGGGGCTGCTGCACCGCTTCAACATCCAGGCCTCGCAAAAAGCGAAGGCTTCCGATTTCATGATGCGCGAAGGCGTCTGGGAAGGCGGCGAAGCGCTCGCGCCGGACGACGCGGTTGGCGACCTGCTCAAGCACGGCAGCTTGTCCATCGGATTCATCGGGCTGGCCGAATGCATGAAGGCGATGTACGGGAAGCACCACGGCGAAGACGAAACGGTGTATCAAAAAGCGTACAATCTGATCGCCTACCTGCGCGATTATTGCGACCGCCAAAGCGAAATCCACAACCTGAACATCACGTTGTTCGCCACCCCGGCGGAGGGGCTGTCCGGCAAGTTCACCAAACGCGACCTTGCAACGTATGGCAACATTCCGGGCGTGGTGGATCGCGAATATTACACGAATTCGTTCCATATTCCGGTGTACTACAACCTTAGCGCCGCGCGAAAAATCGAGCTGGAAGCCAAGTTCCACGGGCTGTGCAACGCGGGAGCGATCTCCTACATCGAGCTGAACGGCAATGCCCGCAGCAACCCGGCGGCGTTCCTGAAGATCGTGCAATACGCCCTGCAGCAGCAGGTCAGCTACTTCAGCATCAACCACCCGATCGACCGCTGCTCGGCTTGCGGCTTCGAAGGAATCATCGGGGCGACCTGCCCTTCCTGCGGGAGCCATGAGAACGACGTGCATATCCGCCGCTTGCGCCGGGTCACCGGGTACTTGACCGGCGACTTCCAAACGCGGTTTAACGCCGCCAAACAAGCGGAAGTGCGCGACCGGGTCAAACACGACGTATGAATCTTTGCGGCTACTACCCGGAATCCATTAATGAAGGCGAAGGCTTAAGGGCCGCCGTATTCATCAGCGGCTGCCGTCATTATTGCAAGGGCTGCTTCAGCCCAAAAACCTGGAACTTCGATTACGGCGAACCGTTCACCTTGGAGCGCGAGGCCGAAATCATTCATGACATTAAAAGCAATCCCTTGCTAAGCGGTCTATCGATCCTTGGCGGGGACCCCTTCTTCTCCGCCGCCGAGGTCAGCGGGTTTATCGACCGGCTGGTTGCGGAGACGGGACCGGCATCGATCTGGATATACAGCGGCTATACTTTCGAGGAATTAATAGAACGTCCTGGCTCACCCGAATATGAGCTGCTGCGGCGTTGCGAGGTGCTGGTCGACGGAAGATTCATCGAGGAGCTTCGCGACCCTTCCCTGCTCTATCGCGGGAGCTCCAACCAGCGGTTGATCGATATTCAGCAAAGCCTGCGGCATGGACAGGCCATATTATGGGAGTCCATGTTCTCTTTCTAGCTTATAAATAGGCAGTTCAAAAAGTCATCTTTTGATCACGAAGGATAGAAGTTTCTGGTATAATTAAAAGCCTGTGACCTTTGTCACAGGACGACAATATTCATCACGGAGCGCAAACGAGTTTGCGCCCCCTTTTTTCACCCGTTATCTGCAATTTAAAAATTCAAGATTTGCGGTAACGCCGGCGGTTTGCCGCATTCATCCAACCTTAATTCACGGAAAGCGAGGATTCATCTAATGCCCACTCTAGTGACGAAACCTAATAACCGACAGCTTGCGTTTGACGGCGAGCGCCTTGGCGTGTATGCCGACCGTATTTTGCAAGGATTACATAACCTCGATAAGGAGCGCCTGCTGCGCGGCGTGAATGCGAAGCTCCGCCGCGAGGATGTGACGGGCGAAGAAATCAGCAATGCGTTTACAATGTCCGCTCTGGAGCTCGTCAGCAAGGACGAACCGGAGTGGAAATTCGCGGCGGCCCGCTCCCTGCTTACTTCCTTATATAAAAAAGCGGCGGTCAACCGCCGTTACAAAGCTTACCCGGAGGAGCCGTACGGCTCGTTTTACCATCTGATCTCCGAGCTCTGCAAGCTGGGCATTTACCGCGAAGAACTGCTCGAGTGCTACACGAAAGAACAAATCGAAGAGCTGGGCCGGACGATCGACCCTTCCTGCGATCTCTTGTTCGACTATATCGGCCTGCTGACGCTCACCGAACGTTACCTCGCCACCGACTTCGACGGACGGACGATGGAGCTGCCGCAGGAACGCTACATGGTCATCGCCATGTACCTGATGCATAAAGAGCCGGAAGAGAAACGCCTGGAGCTGGTGAAGGAAGCGTATTGGGCGATGAGCAACATTTATATGACCGCGGCGACGCCAACGATGTCCAATGCCGGCAAAAAAGTAGCCGGCCAGCTGTCCAGCTGCTTTATCGATACGGTGGACGACTCGCTTGAGGGCATCTTCGACTCCAACACCGACGTAGCCCGACTGAGCAAAATGGGCGGCGGCATCGGCGTTTACCTCGGCAAGGTTCGGGCCCGCGGCTCCGATATCCGCGGTCACAAGAACACCAGCTCCGGCGTCATCCCCTGGATCCGCCAGCTGAACAACACCGCCGTCAGCGTCGATCAGCTTGGAACGCGGAAAGGCGCGATCGCGGTATATTTGGACGTTTTCCACAAGGATATTCTCGCCTTCCTCGACCTGAAGCTGAACAACGGGGACGAGCGGATGCGGGCGCATGACGTTTTCCACGGCGTCTGCCTGCCCGATCTGTTCATGGAAGCGGTGGAGTCTCGCGGCGAATGGAACCTGTTCTGCCCGCATGAAGTGAAGAAAACGATGGGCTGGAAGGATGAGAATGGGCGCGCGCTGGGTCTGGAGGATTTCTATGATGAGGAGTTCGGGAAAGGCAGTTTCCGCGAAAAATACGCCGAGGCCGTCGCCCACCCTACTCTCTCTCGCATTACGATGCCGGCGATCGATATCATGAAGCGGATTCTGAAATCGCAGCTCGAGACCGGTACGCCTTACATGTTCTACCGGGATACAGTGAACCGCGCTAACCCGAACCGCGCGCACGGGATGGTTTACTCGTCCAACCTGTGTACGGAAATTATGCAGAACCAATCGCCGACGGTCGTCGAGCAAGAGGAACTGGTGACGAAGGACGGGCAAACCCGCATCGTCGTGTCCAAAATCCCGGGCGACTTCGTCGTCTGCAACCTGAACTCGATTCACCTGGCCCGCGCGGTGCCGGCCGGCGTGCTGGAACGGCTGGTGCCGATCCAGACGCGGATGCTCGACAACGTCATCGATATCAACAATATCGAAGTATTGCAGGCGCAATATACCAACAGCCAGTATCGGGCAATTGGACTGGGCACGTTTGGCTTGCACCATCTGCTCGCTCTCGAAGGGATCCGCTGGGAATCCAAGGAGGCCGTGGAGTATAACGATGCGCTTTACGAAAAAATCAACTACCTGCTGGTCAAATCCAGCATGGAGCTCGCCAAGGAAAAAGGCAAATATCCGAAGTTCGCCGGCTCCGACTGGGAAACGGGGCATTACTTCGAAGCCCGGAACTACACGGACGGCACGCGTGAAGGCAAATACGTGACGACCGAGCAATGGCGTGAGCTGCAGCAGGAAGTCCGCGAGAACGGCGTGCGCAATGCCTGGATGTTCGCGATCGCGCCAAACGGATCGACTTCGATCATCGCCGGCTCCACCGCCAGTATCGATCCGTTATACGAGCTGCTCTCCTATGAGGAGAAGACGACCTACAAGATCGCCAACCCAGCGCCGGACCTGTCCGAAAAAACGATCTGGTACTACAAAACGGCGTTCCTGATCGACCAACACTGGTCGATCGACATGGCCGGCGCCCGCCAGCGCCACGTCGACCAGGGGCAAAGCTTCAACCTGTACGTGCGGCCGGACATTAAAGCCACCGAGTTCCTGGAGTTGCACCTGCATGCCTGGAAGGCCGGGCTAAAGTCGACGTATTATGTGCGCAGCCGGGCGCTCACGATTGAGGAGTGCGAGTCGTGCGCATCATGAGTTGCTCAACCCTCCCCACCCCTCCCTTACCGTAAGGGAGGGCGCCCGAGGGCCCGCTGCCCTCTGGGCTCCCGCAAACTGGGGGAACGTGGGAGTGACTGAGGCGCTCCTGCACGCTCTCCCCTGCGGGGATACGCTTAGGTTGGCTCGTGGAGCGCTTTTCCCCCTTCGGGTACGTCTTACTTTGGGTGCCCCCGGGTCACCTGGTAAACCGTGCTGCTCATGACTGCTGCTTTCGGTGCACCCGGGTGACGCGGGCGATGGGAGCCGCTTCTCGCCCTTCGGGCCCGCTCTACTGTGGCGCTCTTGCGGGGCGGGGACTGCGACTGTGGCGGTAAATGGTGCTGCAGCGTGCGTAACCCTCGTTGTCCCCTTCGGGGATGCACTTACTTTTAGTGCAAAGATTAGTTAGTTAAAGGACGAAGTAGCGGCAGGGGCGGTTGAAATGCCACTGCGTGCTAGAGGCGCTGTCCCCTGCGGGGATGCGCTCGCGTTTGAGCCTATATACATGCGGGGAATGGACCAGAGGGTGAAATGATTCCGTAAGAACATTTCAACCGGCGGCCCCCTCCCGCATGATTCACTACAATTAAGGAGCGAAATCCCATGCAACTTCAAACGATTTTTAATACGGAAGCACCGAACAAATCGACGCGGATCATCGGCGGCGAATGCTCGGGCATCCTGAACTGGAACGACATCCGCATGCCGCATATGTACAAGCTGTACAAGGTGCTGCTGCTGAACCACTGGATCGCGGACGAGATCCCGATGGCCAAAGACGCGCAGCAATTCGCCCTGCTCGACTCGGAAGAGCAGCGTACGTTCAAAATCAACATCTCGCTGCTGGCGGTGCTCGACTCGATGCAAACGATGTTCGTCGGGGACGTGAAGCGTTACTTCACCGACTCTTCGCTGGAGGCGATATCG
Organism: Paenibacillus timonensis; assembly: GCF_022427145.1. Lineage (GTDB taxonomy): Bacteria > Bacillota > Bacilli > Paenibacillales > Paenibacillaceae > Fontibacillus > Fontibacillus timonensis. Next base: position 30,383 of record NZ_JAKSXN010000010.1, on the reverse strand, counting down.
GCGATCATCGGGCAGCAGGAAGTGGTACATAACCAGTCCTACTCGTATGTGCTCTCTTCGATCGTGTCCGAGCAGGAGCAGAAAGAGATTTTCGAATACTGGAAGCACGACCCGGTGCTGCTGGACCGCAACAAGTTCATCTCCGACATCTATCAAAACTTCCGCAATGATCCGACGCCGCAGTCGTTTTTCGAAGCGTTGGTCGCCGACCTCATTCTTGAAGGGATTTTCTTCTACAGCACGTTTGCATTCTTCTATAACCTGGCGCGCGATCAGAAAATGATGGGCACGAGCCAAATGATTTCGTATATCCAGCGGGATGAGAACCAGCACTGCTACTTCTTTGCCGAAGTGTTCAAGCAGTTGCTGATCGATTATCCGGAGTTGAACACGAAAGAAAATATCGACTACGCCTACCGCACGATCAACCGGGCGGTGGAGCTGGAAACGAACTGGGCGCATTATACGCTGAAAGACGTCCAAGGCATCGACTTGAACGAGTTGTCCGATTACATCAAATACATCGCCAACAAACGCTTGACGTTGATGGGCCTGGACAAAGCGTACCAAGGCGTCGATATCAACTGCATGCCGTGGATCAAACCGTTCTCCGACGAGGCGCTGAACGCGACGAAAACGGACTTTTTCGAAGCCAAATCCCGCAATTACGGCAAGGTTGGCGACGACAACGGGTTCGACGACCTGTAAGTAGATACGATTTCAACCTGGCGGCTCTTCCGCATTCGCTGCGGAAGGGCATTTTTTCGCAAAAAAATGGATCCCATTTAACTTCGGTTTAAAAAAACGGGTTATGCTAATATCAACTACCAAATCGGCCCAGCGCCTCGACTCTCGGAAGGACGGTTTGCCTCCATGGATTTACTGATCACCGTTATTATGCTGCTCATCTGTCTGGTGGCCTCGAACATCATCAGCCACTATATCCCGCTGATCCCAACGGCGCTTACCCAAATCGCCCTCGGGATCGTCATCGCGCTGGTCTTCAACGGGTTTTCGTTGGAGCTTGAGACGGAATGGTTCTTGCTGCTGTTCGTTGCCCCCCTGTTGTACAATGACGGGAGGTATTTCCCCCGCGACCAGCTGTGGAATATGCGCGGGGCGATTCTCGGGAACGCGATCATTCTGGTGGTGTTGACTACGCTGGGGGGCGGTTACCTCATCCATGCGGTGATTCCCGACATTCCGCTGGTTGCGGCCTTTGCGTTAGCCGCCATCCTGTCCCCTACCGACCCGGTGGCCGTCAACGGGATCGCCAAGCGGATTCATCTCCCAGAGAAGGTGCTGAATCTCGTCCGCGGGGAGTCGTTGATCAACGACGCCTCGGGCCTGGTGGCTTTCAACTACGCGGTTGCCGCGGTCGTGACGGGGTATTTTTCGCTGCGGGAAGCCTTGTTTGATTTCTCCTATATGTTCGTAACCGGGGCCCTACTGGGTCTGGTGCTCAGCTTGGTCATGACTTGGATCCGGTTCTCCCTGCTCAAACAAGGGATTAAGGACGCCACGCTGCATTCGCTGCTGCAAATTCTGACGCCGTTCCTGATCTTTATCATCACGGAGGACTTCCTGCATGCTTCCGGCGTTATTGCCGTTGTTGTGGGCGGTATCGTGCATTCGCTGCTTCGGGAGCGGACGGAAACGATGCTGGCCGAGGAACAGGTGTTGACGGAAAATATCTGGTCCACCGTGCTGTTCATCCTGAACGGGATCGTCTTCCTGCTGCTCGGGCTGAACATCCCGTCGTCGATGCAGGCTACCGTCGAAAACCCGAATATTAGCAATGTGCTGGCGATCGGTTACGTGCTTGTCGTCGGGGTTGGAATTTTGGTGATTCGCTTCATCTGGTCGCATTTCTTTGCCCTTTATGAATACCGGAAAGCCAGAGGTGGTGAGGTAGACAAACCTACGGTAAAATCCAGCCTGCTGCTGACCCTCACCGGGGTCCGCGGCGCGGTCACGATGGCCGGGGTTTTGTCCATCCCCTATGTGGTTGCCAGCGGCGGGCCGTTTCCGGAACGGTCGTTGATTTTGTTTTTGGCGGCAGGCGTAATCTTGTTTACGTTGATTGTAGCCACGATCTTTTTGCCGATGCTAAGCAAGGGCGGCGCGCCCGGCGAAGAAGCCGATGAGTTCCTCAATATGGATGAAGCCCGGGCCCGCGTGCTGCGGGTTGCGCTGAACAAGATCAAAGAGGAAATGAATGAGGATAACAAGGCGGCGGCCTACCAGCTCATGGACGAGTACAGCCGGTTGCTTCAACCCGCCTTGGATCAATGGGGAGCCCAGCAGTTGGACCGGCCGGCCATGCTGAGTAAAATCACCGAGCTGCGCCGGACCGCGCTGAAGGTGGAACGCGGCTATATTCAACAGGCCATGCAGGACGGCGGCTTGGACAAAGACATGTTCGAAGCCTTCGAGAAGGCGCTGGATCTCCGGGAAGAGAAGCTGTCGCAAAGCGGCCGCGCCCGCTTCTTCTTCCTGGTTGGCAGTGCCGTGCGGGACTTCCGGCGCGCGAAGCGCAAATACAAGGAGTACGCCAGGAAAGCCGAGGGCCGGGACATCCAGCTCCGGGCGCTGCAAGCGGCGCTCGAGCATTTGCAGGGGCTGAAGAAAGGAGACGAGTCGGATACCCTCCTCCAATTCGTCATCCTGGATTACAAACGCGCGATAGCCCGGGTGAAGGGCGCATCGGCTCACTTTAACGAGAAGTCTGAAGCGCAGAAGGAAGAGCTGCGACTCTTGGTCATGGACGCCGAGCGAGCGGAAATCAGCCGCATGTTCGAAAATGGCGACATCCACCGGGAGCAAGCCCGGGAGCTGCGCCGCACGATCAACCAGATCGAAAGCATCACCCTCTACGAGCACGAGGAATAGCTCAAAGCATTAAGGCGGCCTCACATCCGTTTCGGGATGTGGGGCCGCCTTTTGGCGCGATAAGGCGCCGGGGCAAGGCGCAAGCGCGGGGCGCCCCGTACGGGGAGCAGTGCGGGGCGCTGCGCGAGCGTAACGGAACGTAGCGCGCTTATTCGGCGAAAACCAGATGACGCTATTGGGATGAATTTGCCTCGGATCAGGCAAGAAACAGCCCAATAGCGTCTTTACGTTCCGTTAGATTTGAATTCCGGCGTTTTTTGCCGAAATAAGGCCTTCTCGTTCCGTTACGCGAGCGGCGCGGCTCCTGCCCCGTCCGTCACGCCCTAGCGCTTCTACTGCTGAACCCTGCTTCGAAAGCAGACGATATTGCCGTCCGGATCGCGGAAATGCATCGATCTGGCACCCCAAGGATACGTCGTCGGAGGCGCCACGAATTCCACGCCAAGCGCCTTCAACCGCTCATATTCCGCATCGACGTCCTCAACATTAAACCCCAAAGTGAAGTTCCCCGATCCCCAATAGGTCGAGAAATCAAACCCCATGTCCGTTTCCGCCGCCCGGCGCGAGTAAATCGCGAGTCCGGTGCCCTGGGTCTTCACTTCAACGTGAATCTCGTCCCCCACCGCCGTCGTTTGCAGGATCGTTTCATAAAATCGGGTCATCGCTACCACCTGATCCGTCAAAAGCGCAACATCCACAAATATCATTAAGATCTCCCCCTCCGCGCTAGGATCACAAACCGATGCTCCCGGCTGGACACATGCCCAGTTTGCTCTACCTTGTTCTGTAGCTCGCATAACTTATCGAAACAACGATCCACGGAAAAACCGGCAAACTCCCATTCAATGATTTTGGCAAAGTAGACGAGCGCACCCACATCGCGAAACTTCACCTCGGGAAAAAACTCCCGCTGAACCTCAACATCGAATCCCGCTTCTAGGAGGTCTTGGACCGTGTAGGCTAAATCGAAATCAGCCGGCGTCTCCATCGCTCCTTCGCCAAGCAAATACCGCGACAATTCCCGGTTGTTCTGCCCTCCGACCTGCTGGGTGATAAACACCCCGCCCGGCTTCAGAATCCGGTAGACCTCCTTGGCCGAAAACGATTCGTGACGGTTGATAACCAGATTGAAAAATTCATCTTCGTACGGCAGCCGATCATCCTCTTCCACCTTTGCCACTTCGATGCCGTAGGCAGGCAGCTTGGCGCGGCATAGCTCATAATTTGGCAAATAGGCCTCCGTCGCATAGGTGCGGCCCGGCGGCGGCGACAACGACAGCAGGAACTCGCCTCCGCCGGTTCCCATATCAAGCATCACCGTATTCTCGTTCATCTCCTGCTGAACCAGGGTCCGATAATCCCACGGCAGCTCCTCTTCCTCCAATCGCCCGTTCAGCGCGGAAAAGTCCCAACCCTGAAAGACCTTAACTTCCTCCGCTTCCCATCGCTTCTTCAGTTCGTTTCGATCCATAGCATCCACCCTCCCGTGTACTAATTCCGCTCCACGATTTCATTCAGCGCTTTCTCCAGCGTATCATAACGGAAACTAAATCCCGCCCGTTTCAGCCGTTCCGGCAACACCCAGCGACTCTTCAGCACGAGCTCGGTTTCCGTTCGAATGAGGCGTGCCCCGAGTTCCAGCAGCCAGCGCGGCGCAGGCAGTCCCACCGGAACGCCCATTGCCCGGCGCAGTCTTGCCATCAGCTCCCGGTTCGTGACCGGATGCGGGGCGGAAGCGTTAAACACGCCGTGCAGCTCAGGATGCTCCTGCAGGAACCTGACGATCCGGAACAGGTCCTCCATATGAATCCAGCTGAACTGCTGGCGGCCGGACCCCTGAGCCCCGCCCAGCCCGAAGCGGACCAGATTGCGCAAGGGTGCCATCACCCCACCGTCGTCCAGCACGATCGCGATACGCAAGGCAACTTGCCGCGTAGCCGGGAGGTCGAAAGCAAAAAAGGCCGCCTCCCACGCCTTCGCGACGTCGACCGAAAACCCCGTGCCGATTTCTCCGCCTTCCTCCGTCATCGGCCGATCTTCCGCATGCCGGTAGATCGTCGCCGTACTGGAGTTAATCCATAACGCCGGCGGACGGCTGCAGGCAAGGACGCTCTCCCCAAGCAGGCGCGTCGTTTCCGTCCGGGAGTCCAGGATGAGTCGTCGATTTTCCGGCGTATAGCGGCAATTCACCGATCTGCCTGCCAAATTGATCAGCAAATCCGCCCCTTCCAGCGCCTCCACAATGGCTCTCCGGTTCTCCCAGGGGATATGGGAAGCTTGTCTGGAAATCACCTTGACCTCAGCCCCCAGTTCCCCGAACCGGCGCGCAAACGCCTGTCCGACAAACCCGGTGCCCCCGGCCAAAACCACTTTCGGCATGCAATCCACTCCTTTATCCTGATATTTTGTTTTATTATACCATGGGTCGGAGGATGATTTTTCCAATGGATTGTTGCCTGAAGGTCGAGGTTAGGCGATAATGCTCCTAAGCGGAGTTGAAGTTGCAGGTAAACAGATGAGGAGGATGCAGATGGACAAGTTCGGCATGTACGCCAAATTCAAGGCGAAACCCGGGGAGCGCGACCGACTGGTCGACATCTTGTTGGAAGCTGCCGCCGGAGCCGGGGCGGCTCCAGACTGCGAGTTGTATGTGGTGAACGTTTCGGAGACGGAACCCGACACCGTGTGGGTCACGGAGGTATGGGGCAGCGCGGAAGCCCATGACGCCTCGCTCCAAGAAGAAGCTACGCGAGCGATGATTCAGCGGGCGATGCCGTTGATCGCCGGCGTGGAATCGATACCGATCCGCCCGGTTGGCGGGAAAGGCATCAGGTAGTCGCGCACGAAATGCAAAAGTGCAGTTCTTTTTCGCCAATTCGGTTCGAATCGGGTGATCAAATGCAAAAATGCAGTCTACATCCGGTAAATTGCCTCTTCTCCCGGATACACCCCGGATTCAAATGCACTTTTGCAGTTGGCGGCTGGAGGGGAAGGCTAGCAAACGCAAAAAAAGGCCCTGTTTCGCGGCATAACCGGAACAGGGCTTTTCGTTGTTCTTTCGTGGTTAGGCTTGCAGTTCTTTCACGATGCCGCGGACCGCGTCAACGAGCGGAGTGGACGGCCGGCCCAGCAACGCTTCCAGGTCGCCGCTAGGAACGTCCAAAGCGCCTTCACGGATCGAGCGCTGAATGGAGACGAGGAACGGAACCACCGGTTCCGGCACGCCCGCACCGCGCATCACTTCAGCATATGCCGCATCGTCGACGTGTTGGACCGGAACTTCGCGGCCCAAGGCCTCGCCGATGATCCGGGCCAGATCGGCATGGGGGATCGGCATGCCCGACAGCTCATAGGCCTTGTTCCCGTGGACGTCGCCAGTCAGCACCGCCGCTGCCGCTTGGGCGTAGTCCTCGCGCGTAGCCCAGCCGACCTTGCCTTCTCCGGCAGAAGTCACGAGCGGCGCTCCGGCCAAAATGCCCTGGATCGTGCCGATTTCATTCTCGATGTACCAGTTGTTACGCAGGAATACATAAGGAATTCCCGTTTTCGTGATCGCTTCCTCGGTCTCTTTGTGAACGGGCGCCAACTCCAGCGAATTATCGGGTGCGTTCACCACGCTCGTATATGCGATGAGCTGAACCCCTGCACGCTCCGCCGCAGCGACGGCCGCCAAATGCTGGCGGATCCGCGTGTCGTTATCGCCTTGCGTCGATACGATCAGGAGCCGCTCCACGCCGGCAAATGCCGTTTCCAGCGAGGCCGGATCCTCGAAATCTCCGCGGCGCACGTCCACGCCGCGCGCGCGGAATGCGCTGGCCTTCTCCGGATCGCGCACGCTAACCGCCAACTGCTCTGCCGGTACCTTTGCCAGCAGAGCCTCAACCACTTTGGCGCCGAGCTGCCCCGTCGCCCCTGTCACTACTATCTTCATCTTGGAATCCTCCTTATCAAATGGGTTGCCATGAAGTCTAATGTTTACCTGTAACCATTATAGTTACACTCAATCGATAAGTCAAAGACTTCTTTCCCGGGAACCTAGGGGTCATCGGCTGATCGAGCTCTCCCTGTTTAGTCCTCCCTCAGCAGTTCCCTTAGCATACCCTCCCGATGATTGACGAACTCCTTCATGATGAGGTAATGATCGGTTTCTTCCAGCGTGGTCTTCTCGATCCCGTCCGGCGTGAGTTGATACATAAGGCTATCCGGATAAGCCATCAGAATCGGCGAATGCGTGGAGATGATGAACTGCGAGTGCCGTCCGACCAGCTCGTGAATCCGCGCCAGCATCGCCATCTGCCGATACGGAGACAACGCCGCCTCCGGTTCGTCCAGGATGTACAGGCCGCGCCCGCTGAAGCGGTTCATGAACGCGGCGAAAAACGACTCGCCATGCGACATCGTATGCAACGATTTCCCGCCGTAAGACTCAACAACCCGCGGCGGACTGACCCACGCATGATTTTCCCGATCCAAATTATCGATCTCCGTCGCCAGGTTATAATAGCTCTCCGCCCGGAAAAAGAACCCGTCCCGCGGCCGCACTGGCCCTCTTACGGTACGGAGATAACGATGCAGCTCGGAGTGGGTATCGGCCGTTGCGAAGCTGAAATTCATCGTGCCGCCTTCCGGGTTAAACCCCAAAGCGACGGCGATCCCCTCCAGCAGCGTGGATTTGCCCATGCCGTTTTCGCCGATGATGTACGTGACTTTCGGATGGAACTCCAGCTGTCCCAGCGAAGAGACTGCCGGCAGATGGAAAGGATAGTCGTCAAACGTCGGCACTTCGTTCCGCTGCAGCGTAATCCCCCGCAGATAGGCACTCAACTCCATCAGACGTCGCCCCTTTCCGCATCCAAGCCGCTGTGGTACAAGCTATGATAGAACCCGTGCCGCCGCAACAGCTCCTCGTGCGAGCCCTGCTCGATCAAGCGTCCTTCCTTCAGGACGAGAATCTTGTCGGCCTGGCGAATCGTATTCAACCGGTGGGCGATCACGAAGCTAGTTCTTCCTTGCATAAGCCGTTGCAGACCCTCTTGGATTTTGATCTCCGTGACGGTATCGATGCTGCTGGTCGCCTCGTCCAGCACGAGGATCGAGGGATCGGCCAGAATCGCCCGCGCGATGGCCAGCAGCTGTCGTTGTCCTTGGCTGATGCCGCCGCCGTCCGCGCCGAGCACCTTATCGTAGCCGCCAGGCATCCGCACGATGAAGGAATGCGCATTCGCCAGCTTGGCGGCCTCTTCCACCTCCGCATCGGTCGCATCCAACCGCCCGAAGCGGATATTGTCGCGGATCGTGCCCTGGAACAGGAACGAATCCTGCAGCACGAACGCCATCTGCGAGCGCAGGCTGTCGCGCCGGATCGTCCGGATATCGCGGCCGTCGACCGTAATCGTCCCCCGGGACGGCTCGTAGAAGCGCGACAGCAGCTGGATCAGCGTCGTTTTGCCGGCGCCCGTCGGCCCGACCAAGGCGATCGTCTCGCCCGGGTTCGCCGTAAAGCTGATCTCCTCTAACGTATCGCCGTCCTCGTTTCCATGTTCCTCATAAGAAAAATAGACGCCCGAAAAGACAACCTCGCCCCGCACGGACGACAGCTCCACCGCCTCTTCTTCGTCGCTGGCTTCAACCTCCTCGTCCAGCACCTCGAACACCCGCTCCGCGCCGGCGATCGCCGACAGCAGCGTATTCCACTGGTTCGCCAGGTCGTTCAGCGGCCGGGTAAACTGCCGCGCGTATTCGACGAACACGACGATCACCCCGACCGTCACTCCGGCACTTCCGCGCACGGCCAGCACCCCGCCGATTCCGGCGACGATGGCGAAGCTGAGGTTGTTCAGCCCGTTCATCAGCTTCGGGATGAAGCCGGAGATCGTCTGCGCCCAGAAGCTGGAGCTGCGAATCGCCTCGTTCCGCTCGCGGAAGCCTTGCAGCACCCGCTGCTCTTGAGAGAAAGCCTTAATGATCCGCTGCCCCGACAACGTCTCCTCAATGTAGCCGTTCAGGCTGCCGAGATCCTGTTGGCGCCGCTTGTACAGCGGTCCCGTCCGCTTCGTGATCCAGCGCATCCCGGCCATCATCAGCGGCACCACGAGGAACGTCAGCACCGTCAGCAGCGGGCTGAGGTACAGCATCACGGCCAGCGTTCCGACCAGCGTCAGCACGCTGGAGAAAATCTGGATCGCCGAGCTGTTGAGCGTCGAGCTGACGTTGTCCATATCATTGGTCAGCCGGCTCATGATTTCGCCTTGCTGCCGTTTGCCGTAATACGGGATCGGCAGCCGGTGCAGTTGGGCGAACAGCTCGGAACGCATACGGTACACCGTCTCCTGGGCGATTCCGATCATCCAGATGTTTTGCAGCCAGGAGGTGAGCGAAGAGCCTGCAAATACCAGCGTTAATCCGACGAGGAACATCGCCCACGGCCGGCCGCCGCCGCTCTCCAGGTAATCGTCCACCGCCATCCCGACCAGATAAGGGCCCAGCAGCGCCAGCCCAGAGCTGAAGACGACCATCAGCAGGACGGCGGCCAGCCGGGCTTTATGGGCAGACAGATAGCTCCAAATCCGGCCCAGTGTGCCGGACCAATTCTTGGCCCGCACCTTGGGCCTTACGCCGCCGGGTCCGCCGCCGTGACCGGGCCGGCGCGGCGCAGCCGCCGCAGCAGCCGATGCGTCCTGACGTTCCCCTCCGCCTTGCGGTGCCTGCGATGACGCCCCCAGCTTCGGGTACGGATGGCGAAACGGTTCAGTGAAGGTCTTGAACGGCATGGGGTTCCGCCTCCTTTCCTTGCTGGGATTCGCAAATCCGCCGGTACAATTCGGAACGCAGCAGCAATTCCTCATGCTTGCCGCTGGCGATCAGCCGCCCGTCATCCATGAGAAGAATCAGATCCGCCGTGATCGTGGAGCTGATCTTCTGCGTAATGAGCAGCGTCGTGCAGGAAAGGCGCGAGACTTCCTCCAGCAAGGCCGCCTCCGTACGGACGTCCAGCGCGCTTGTGCTGTCGTCCAGGATCAGGATGGCCGGCTGGCGCACCAGCGCCCGGGCGATCGACAGCCGCTGCTTCTGTCCGCCGGACAGATTGACGCCGCGTTGTCCGAGCCGCGTCTCGTAGCCGTGCGGCTGCCGTTCGATCGTCTCGTGGATCTGCGCCTGCCGAGCCGCGGTCTGGATTTGCTCCAGCGTAGCATCCTCGCGCCCCCAAGCGATGTTCTCCCGGATCGTGCCGGAGAATAACATCACTTCCTGCGGCACATAACCGATGGCGCGGCGCAGCCGTTTCCGGTCCAGCTGGCGGATGTCCGACCCGTCGATGCGGATCGTACCTTTCGTCGGCTCATACATGCCCGGGATCAGTTGCACCAGCGACGATTTCCCCGAGCCGGTCGCGCCCAGGATGGCGATCCGCTGCCCCGGCTCCGCCGTAAACGAAACCCGCTCCAAAGCCATGACGTCGCGGCCCGGGTAGCGGAACGAGACGTCGCGGAATTCGATGCGGCCTTGGATCGGCGCAACCGCCGTCTCTTCCTCCGTCTTCTCACCGCGAGCCTCTGCCGCGCGGCCTTCGCGCTCGCCGGCCGGATCGTCCTCCTCCAGCACTTCGCGCACCCGCCCGGCGGACGCCGCTCCCCGCGACAGGGAGCTCATGATCCAGGACAACGCGGACAACGCACCGATCGTGCGCAGCGAATAGTTGATGACGGCGACGACTTCGCCCACGCTGGCGCCCCCGTCCGCAATTTCGATTCGGCCGAACCACAGCACCGCTATGATTCCGGCGTTCATGAGGAACAGCAGGAACGGCATCGTCGTCTCCGTCAGCTTCAGCGCGGCGACCGTGCCCTGACGCAAATCCCGGTTGCGCTGCTCGAAGCGCCCGATCTCATGCGACATCCGGACGAACACGCGGATGAGCCGCATGCCGGTCAAATTCTCCTGGATCAGGCCGTTGACATGATCCGTGCGCCGCTGCACCGTGCGAAATAATGCGGACGCTTTCCGGATCATCCAAAGCACGAACCCCAGCAGGACGGGCACGGTGATCGTCAGCAGCAGCCCTAGCTTCACATGCACGACCAGAGCCATCACGACGCTCCCGATGACAACCAGCGGCACCCGTGAGGCAAAACGCAAACACATGAAAATCACGTCTTGCAGCACCGTGATATCCCCGGTCAACCGGGTGATCAACGACGAAGCGGCGAACCGGTTAAACACCTCGTACGAAAAAGACTGCACCTTCTCGTACAGCTTGTCGCGCAGGTCGTAACCGAAACCTTGGCTCGCATGCGAGGCAAAAAACGAGCTCGTAATCCCGGCGAGAAACGCGGCCAAAGCGCTCGCCATCAGCACCCCGCCCCAGATCCAGGCCACGGACACGTCGTGCTGCCGAATCCCGTGGTCGATAATCCGCGAGATGATCAGCGGCTGAATCAGCTCCACCGCCAGCTCGATCAGCAGCATGACGATCGCCGAAATGGCGGCGACCCGGTATTTTTTGAAAATAGCGGTCATGACGGACATCCTGATTCCTCCAGTCCGGGTGATTCCGTAAGAATCGCCAATTTGGTAAACTATGCTGTTTTATTATAAAACAGTTGGGGGAGCTTGTGTATTTGGCGACAGGCCTTGGCCACCAGAACAGGAAGCCTCTAAGGAGGAGGCTCTCATTTCACGATCCTCGCCCGAACTAGTATTTTCGGTTATCCGCCTCCAACTCAGCGGTCACCTCGGTAAAGACCGTTTCGGGGGTGACAATCCTTTTGGGCAACGTTCTTCCTTCCGTCAGTTCCCTCACCGCCTGCATCAGATTCGGCCCGAGCAGCGGGTTGCATTCCACCACCGCGTTGATTTTGCCTTCGGCCATGCTTTTCAGCGCCCTGCGCGTCCCGTCGACGGATAGGATCACGATATCCTTCCCCGGCCTGAGCCCGTAAGCCTCGATGGCGTCGATGGCGCCTAGCGCCATGTCGTCATTATGAGCGTAGAGCACGGCAATCTCCCCGCCATGGCTCTGCAAAAAAGAGCGCATGACCTTCTCTCCTTGTTCCAGCGTAAAATCGGCATGCTCGCTTGCCAGCACTTTGAATCGCTCGTCCCCGAGGACCGTATCGGCAAATCCCCGGCCGCGATCAATCGAAGGCGTCGAACCCTCCGTCCCTTTTAATTCGACGATTCCGATTGGCCCGGGGCGGCCGACCATTTTGTCCAGCAAAAATTTGCCCGCCTTCTTCCCCTCTTCGTACAAATCGGAGCCGATCAAGGTCACGTAATTGGACGCATCGACCGCCCTGTCGACGATGATGACCGGGATTCCCGCCTCCTCCGCCTCGTCCAGAATCGGTTCCCATCCGGTCTGAATGACCGGAGCGATCGCGATCACGTCAACCTTTTGCGAGATAAAGCTGCGAACCGCCTCAAACTGCTTCTCCTGGGATTGCTCGGCATTTTCAAACAGCAGCTCGATGCCCGCCTCTTTGGCCGCAGTTTTGATCGATTGGCTATTCGCGTTCCGCCAGTCGCTCTCCGAACCTAGCTGGGAGAACCCCAGCACGATGCGGTGTTTCGCCGAAGCCGGTTCTCCGGACGAAAGCTCCGGGCTTGAGGTAACATAAGTCGTGGTCGTTTGATCCGTTTCGGCAGGGACCCAAGCTTCCTCTGCGGTTCCGGCCTGACAGCCGGAGAAGATGAACAGAAGCGCAAACAGGACCAGAAGTGGCGGAGGTTTCAATAGATATGAGCGATAACGCCTTTGCATGACTCGTCTCCCCCTATTTCGTGACATCCCTATTAACCGGAAGCTTATCACAAGCGATTTCTTTGGAAAAGAGCGAAAAAAACCTGAGCGTTTCGCCTCAGGTTTTTTTCGTGCGCATCCCCCTCATTCTCCTTACCCTCGCTCGGCGAAGCGCCGCTCGCCTAGCAGCCGCTGCAACAAAATGAACAGCAGAAGCAGGATGCCGATGACAATCCGCGTCCACCAGGAGCTGAGCGTCCCTTCAAAGCTGATGATGGTCTGAATGACGCCCTGGATCAGAACCCCGAAGAAGGTGCCGACCACATACCCAACGCCGCCGGTCAGCAAGGTACCGCCGATGACCACCGCAGCGATCACATCGAGCTCCATTCCGTTCGCGTGAAGCCCGTATCCGGACAGCATATAGAACGTGAATACGACGCCGGCCAACGCGGAGCATAAACCGCTAAAGCCGTACACCATTATTTTCGTACGGGCTACCGGCAACCCCATCAGCAAGGAAGAAGCCTCGCTTCCGCCGATGGCGTACGTGTTACGCCCGAATTTCGTGTAGTGGGCCAGGTAAATGCCAAGGGCAACTACCACCAGGGCGATGATGACGCTAATCGATACGAAATGATCGCCCGGCAATTTGATCTTCGTCTGGGCCACCGCCGTATAGAAGGCATTATCGATCGTAATCGTGTTAATGCTGATGACGTAGCACAGGCCGCGGGCCAGGAACATCCCCGCCAGCGTGACGATAAACGGCTGGATGTTGAAATAATGGATCGCCGCCCCCATCGCCGTTCCGAATACGATGCCCATGGTCAGAACAAGCAAGATCACAAGCGCAGGCGGCCACCCCTGCTGCAGCAAGCTCGCGGAAACCATCGTCGTCAAGGCGATCACCGAGCCGACGGACAAATCGATCCCGCCGGACACGATCACGAAGGTCATGCCGACCGCAGTAATGAGCAGAAAAGCGTTGTCGATCAGCAGATTGAGCAGCACCTGCCCGGAGAAGAACCCCGTATACCGGAACGAACCGGCGATAAACATCAACAGGAAGAGGCCGATCGTCACCCCTAACGGAATATAATTACGCTTAAGCATGCGGCTTCACCCCCGGTTTCGCTGCGGCCGGCGTTCCTGGTTTCCGTTTCCCGCCCAGGGCAGCCCGGAATTGATCCGACTGAATCAAACAAACCGCGAGCACCACAACGGCCTTAACCACTAAGGTGATTTCCGGCGGCACGCCCACCATGTAAATCGTCGTCGTCAGCGTCTGGATAATAAGCGCCCCCACCAGCGTTCCCGCCAAGTGGAAGCGGCCGCCGTTCAGCGAGGTACCACCGATAACGACGGCCAAAATCGCGTCCAGCTCGTACCATTGCCCGGCATTGTTCCCGTCGGCGCTCGAAACGTTGGAGCTGAGCAGCAGGCCGGCCATCCCCGCGCATAAGCCGCAGAACGAATACACGGCCAAAGTAACCGTCCGTGACCGGACGCCTGCCAACCGGCTGGCGGTCGGCTTGCAGCCGACCGCCTCGATAAACAGGCCCAGCGCGGTTTTGCGGGTCAGCAGGGATGCGGCCGCGAACACCACCGCTACGACAAAGATCGAAAACGGCAGCGAGAACAAAAAACCCGCCCCCAGATACTGATACTTCGGGCTCTGTACCGTGATGATCTGGCCGTTTGTGATCAACTGGGCGATGCCACGTCCGGCGACCATCAAGACCAAGGTGGCGATGATGGGCTGAATGCCGATCCGGGAAACGAGAAATCCGTTCCAGAGGCCAAGCATGATGGACAGAACGAGCGCAAGGCCGGCCGCGGCCAGCACGGAGATCAAGCTGTTCGGGTCCACCGACTGGCTAATCTGCAAACAGGCCATCGCTCCCGCAATCGCCACGACCGAGCCCACGGAGAGATCGATGCCGCCGGTGGCGATGACCAAGGTCATCCCGATCGCCACGAGAATCAGCGGGGAACCAAAATTCAAGATATCGATCAGACTGCCGTACAGATGGCCGTCCCGCACCTTGATCGAGAAGAAGTCCGGCGAATAAATCAGATTAAAGAGCAGCAGCAAGGCGAGCACCAACAAAGGCCATACCAAACGATGCTTCATTTTCCCTTCTCCCCTCCAGCGATCGCCTGCATCACCTGCTGTTGATTCATTTCGGCGCCCCTCATCTCTTTCACCTTTCGGCGGTCGCGGAGCACGGCAATCCGATCGCTCACCCGAAGCACTTCCTCCAGCTCGGAGGAGATGAACAACACGCTCATCCCCTTCTCTGCCAGCGTCAATACCAGTTTCTGAATTTCCGTCTTGGCGCCGATGTCGATTCCGCGTGTAGGCTCATCCAGAATGAGCAGCTTGGGCTCGGTCACCAGCCAGCGGGCCAGCAGAACCTTCTGCTGGTTCCCCCCGCTCAGGTTGCGGATCAATTGCTCCGAATCGGGCGGGTGAATATTCAGCAGGCGGATGTACTCCTCCGCGATTTCTTCCTGTCGCTTGCGCGGAATCGCGCGGAACCATCCCTTGGCCGCCTGAAGCGCCAATACGATGTTTTCCCGGACGGTCAAATCATCGATAATACCTTCCTTTTTCCGATTCTCGGAGCAAAAGGCGATGCCTTCGTCGATGGCCTGACGGGGGGAGTGGATACTCCCGCCGCCGGCCGTTTCGAGGCTTCCCTGATCGCGCCGGTCCGCCCCGAAGAGGAGCCGGGCCATCTCGGTCCGGCCGGAGCCAAGCAACCCGGCCAATCCGACAATCTCTCCCTGGTGAATCTGCAAATCAAAGGGCTCAATCGAACCTTGCTTCCCCAATCCCACCGCGTTAAGCAGCCATTTCCCCTCCGGCTTGCCGCCGTCCTCCGCAGAGTTGGGGAACTCCTCCAGCAACTCCAGTTCCTTGCCGATCATCTTCGAGACCAACTCGATCCGGGGAAGCTCGCTCACAAGGGATTCCCCCATGAACTCCCCGCCGCGAAGGATCGTAATCCGGTCGGAGATTTCGTAGACCTGATCCAGAAAATGCGTGACGAACAAGATCGCCAGCCCTTCCCGCTTCAGCTTCCGCATAATGGCAAATAACTGCTGGACCTCGCTCTCGTCCAAGCTGGAGGTCGGTTCGTCCAGGATCAACACTTTGGCGGAAATGCTGAGCGCCCGCGCAATGGCAATCAACTGCTGAACCGCGACCGAATAAAATTCGAGCGGACGGGTCACGTCGATGTCCAAGTTCAGCCTTTCCTTAAGCAGACGCTCCGCGTTCAGGTTCATTTCTTTCCAACGGACCCGGCCGAACCGGTACGGTTCGTGACCGATATACATGTTTTCCGCAACGGACAAGTTCGGGCAAAGGTTGATCTCCTGGTACACGGTGCTGATGCCTGCAAGCTGCGCCTCCTGGGGACTATGCACCCTGACCGGCTTCCCTTCCATCTCCACAAGCCCATGGTCCGCGGCATAAACCCCGGTCAGCACCTTGATCAAGGTCGATTTGCCGGCACCATTCTCGCCCATCAGCGCATGCACCTCACCGGGAAACAGCCGGAAATCCACGTTTTTCAATGCTTTTACGCCGGGAAACGTTTTATGGATCCCCGACATGTGCAGAATCGGTTCCATAAGTTCCATATCCGTCATCTCGCTTAATACTTCCGGTTAGGCAGCTCGCGTTTGGCGTCTTCGGACGTAAACACACCCTCTTCGGTCACGATCCGCTTCTCGATTTCCTTGCCGGCGACGACATCCTGAACGGCTTGCATCAGCTGGGGTCCCAGCAACGGGTTACATTCCACGATAAAATTGATCTTGCCTTCGCTCGCCGCGACGAACCCGTCCTTGACGCCGTCCACCGTGATAATGATGATATCCTTGCCCGGTTTCAAACCGGCCGCTTCAATGGCCTGGATGGCGCCAAGCCCCATATCGTCGTTGTGGGCGTACAGCACATCGATCTTCTTGTTCGCCTTCAGGAAGGACTGCATGACTTCTTTCCCTTTCGCCCGGGTAAAGTCACCCGTTTGCGAAGCGATCACCTTCAGATTGGGATTCGACGCAATCACTTCCGCGAAGCCCTTCTGGCGGTCAATCGCCGGCGCGGAACCGGTCGTTCCCTGGAGCTCCACGATATTGACCTCCTCGGTCGAGTCCTTGTATTGGTCGAGCAGCCATTGTCCAGCCCGGCGTCCCTCTTCCACGAAGTCGGAACCGATGAACGTCTTATACAGCGTGTCGTCAGGCGAATCGACCGCTCTGTCGGTCAGAATCACCGGAATCCCGGCATCCTTGGCCTCCTTCAGCACGGTATCCCAGCCCGACTCCACCACCGGCGAAAAGGCGATGACATCCACCTTCTGCTGGATGAAGGTACGAATCGCTTTAATCTGGTTTTCCTGCTTCTGCTGGGCGTCAGAGAATTTCAGATCGATGCCGGCTTCTTTGGCCGATTCCTGGATCGATTTCGTGTTCGCCGTTCTCCACCCGCTCTCCGCTCCGACCTGCGAAAATCCGAGCACGATTTGTTTGCTCTCCGTGGTTGTGTCCTTCGCATTCTCCGTCGTTGCGCTGTTTGTCGAATTGGTTTGCTCCGCCGGTTTGCCGCCGTTATTCGCCGGCTCCTTGGCATTCGCGCCTGAGCCGCTGCCGCCGCAAGCGGAAGCAAAGAGCAGCAATAAAGAAGCCGCTACAATCAATCCGGATTTTTTGAATGAAACCATGATCAAATTCCTCCCCTTTTTGGATCACCATTGTCTGGCGTGCCCTGATTATAAAACGCTTTCATTTCTGCAGGATACGGAGGATGATCGCGGTCGTTTGCGTTTTCTTTCGTTTCTTTGCCGCGCTGACGCCGGTCCGGTTTGTTTTTTTGCGGCGATCTTTTGATTTTTTATGAATGATTGCGTTTTCAAGGGGGTTGCTTCATAATATGGGATCAAAAGAGCCCTTCTTGAAAGGCAGGCCTCCCATGAAGCTGATCAATTGGATCTCCTCCAGCCTGCGCGCGAAACTTCTCCTGATGTTCCTGTGCCTGACCGTCATTCCGCTCATCGGAATCGGGCTGGTCGCTTATCAGAAATCCTACAACACGGTTTACGAAAACAGCAAAGCCAGCGCTGTGCTCACGGCGGATCAACTGGCGCGAAGCCTGGGGACGTTGTTCACCGACAGCAGCAAATTGCTCGAACTCGGCAACCATTCCCAGGTGCTGCATTTTCTCTACTCGCAAAACGACGCGTATGAAGATGCCAAAGAGATCCTGCGGACGATCGATTCCTACCGTCAAACCTACAAATACGAAAGCGTCCTGAACATCACCATGATCAACTTGTACGGAAGGGGCATCAGCGAGCGGCGTGGCGTTTTTGTGCTGGATAAAAACCCGCTGCGCAATCCCCATTTTGCCTATTTAATCGACAACCCCGACGTCGTGCTCACCGTCCCTCCGCTCGACGCCTTGGCACTGGATCATCCCGACGGTCTTCGGGAAAAACCCGCCATTTCGATCATGGCCGCCGTCAAGCAGCGGATCACGCACGAAACGATCGGTTTCATCGTCATCGAGGTGGATGCGTCTGCCGTAAGCCGGTTTTGCGACGAGGTCAAGGTGGGAAAGACGGGATTTTTTTATATCGTCGACGCCAGCGGGCGTCCGATCTTCATGCCCTCGGGGCTCGTCCCGGATCAAGTCCTGCCGGAGCGGGACGTCTTGGCCCGCATGGCTACCGGCGCTTTAAGCAGCTATGTGGACAAATCGGACGGCGGGCCGAAATTTATTTTCGCCTCCTCCCCCCAGGCCGCAGGCTGGAAAATCATCGGCCAGGTCCACTTGCGCGAAATCGTCAAAGAGGCCGATTCGATTCGGCAATTGATTATCGTCAGCGTGGCGCTGAGCATTTTATTCGCCGTTTCATTGCACTTCTTCATCTCCTCCCGGCTTACACGCCCGCTCAAGCTGCTGAAAAACAAGATGAAGCTTGCCGCGTCCGGCTTTCTGGAATCAAAGGTCACGCCCGCAGGCAACGATGAAGTCGCCGAGTTGGGACGCAGCTATAACATCATGCTGGGAAAAATCAAGACCCTGCTCGAGCAAAGCATCCGGGAGCAGGAAGAGATGAAGAAAGCCGAATTGCGCGCCTTGCAAGCTCAGATTAACCCCCACTTCCTGTACAATACGCTCGATTCGATCTTGTGGATGGCGGAAGCCGGCAAAAACGACCGGGTCATCACGTTGGTGCAATCGCTCTCCCGCCTCTTCCGCATCAGTTTAAACCGAGGGCGCGACTGGATTCCCCTGGAGAAAGAAATCGAGCACGTCCACAGCTACCTGATTATCCAACAGATGAGGTATCGCGATATTTTGGAATACCGGATCGAGGTAGAGCCGTATCTTCTCCCCTGCCCCGTTCTCAAAATGACACTCCAGCCGATCGTGGAAAATGCGCTGTATCACGGCATCAAAAATAAACGGGGCAAAGGGATGATCACGGTGTCGGCCCAGGAAACCGCGGCATGCGAGCTCCAGCTTACGGTACGGGACAACGGATGCGGAATGCCTTCCGATAAGCTTGAGCGGCTGCGCCGCGATTTGTTGAACGGACGCCTGCCCGTGGAAACCGGCGAAGAAGTGTCAGGCGGATTTGGCCTTCATAACGTCCATCAGCGGATCAAGCTTTTTTACGGAGAATCCTACGGGGTTCGGATCGACAGCGTTGCCGGGGAAGGAACGACCGTAACGATAACCATTCCAAAAGGGCAAGGAGGAAGGACCGATGAAGAAAGTGCTGCTCGTCGATGATGAAATTCTCGTCAGAGAGAACATTCGGGATTGCGTTCCGTGGGAACGGGAAGGCTTCCATTATCTCGGCGACGCCTCCGACGGGGAGCTCGCTCTGCCGATGATCGAGCAGCTGCAGCCCGATATCTTGATCACGGACATCAAAATGCCGTTCATGAACGGCCTCGAGTTATGTGACGTGGTGCGTTCCAAATTCCCTCAGATCAAAATCATTATTCTGAGCGGACACGGAGAATTCGATTATGCCAGAAAGGCGCTCAGCCTCGGAGTCGAGGAGTATTGCCTGAAGCCGATCAGCGCCTCGGATCTGGTTGGTCTGCTTCGCGGGGTAAGCGACAAAATCGATCAGGAGCGAAACGAAAAGGACCGGCTCGCCGAATTGATGCGCCGAGAGCTGGAGAAAGCCGGCAATTCACAGCATAAATTGTTAAGCGATTTATGCGGCGGACTATTGTCGGCGCCCGAGGCTATTCAATCGGCCGAGCATTTGTCGGTTCCGCTTGTCGCCCGCTGGTACGCCGTAGCCATTACCGATATGCGTCCTATGGAACCGTCCGAAGTCATGGATGCCGCAGGCGGCATGGAATGGATGGATCTGCTGGAGCACGTTCGGCTGGAGTGCGCCCGTGGTCAAATGCTGCAGTATCCGGCCAGCCGCACCAAGACGGTATATATTGTCAAAGGGGATACGGAAAGTGCGGCCAAGCAGGTTTTGGACCCCTTTCGCCGAATGCTGGCCCTCCTCGAAGAGACGGCCTGCCGTTTCCCGCTCTCCCTTGGAATCGGATCGGGCCATGAACGCATCCAGGGCATTCATCTCTCCTTTCTTGAAGCGGAGGAATCGTTGCACTGGCAGCGGCTTACGCGGCAAAACCGGCAAAACCTGCTGGAGGTGACGCGCAGCTCCATTCAGCACAACATTTTATTGGACCGGCAGGCCTTCATTCGGTTTCTCAAGATCGGAACCTCCCGGGAGCTGTCCTCCTTCATCCCCGAATTCGCCGCCGTGCTTCAACCGATCGATTGGGATGCAACCCTAACCGGTTACTATATCCTGAACGATCTGACGTTGGAAGTGTTCAAGGTTGCCGAAGAGTCCGTCCGGGGAGCCGGCGACTCCGAACAAAGCCTTCGCGCGTTTCAGGGACGGATCGAAGCGGTGCGCTGCTGGGAGGAAGCCTGCGTTTATTTGACCCACCTGGTGGAACAGTTCTGGCTGTGGCGCGCAAGATCCGCCGATCGTTACGCTGACCTGCTTCATCGGGTCAAGGAATATATCACGGCCAATCATGACAAAAGTTATATTTCCTTGCAGCATGCCGCCGAGCACGTCAACATGAGCCCGAGCCATCTTAGCAAAATTTTCAGTCAGGAAACCGGTCAGACCTTTATTGAATTTTTGACGGAAACGAGGATTCGTAAAGCGATGGAGCTGCTGCAGTCGACGCAGTGCAAAACGTATGAAATCGCTTGTCAGGTCGGATATAGCGATCCGCATTATTTCTCGAACCTGTTCAAGCGGGTGACCGGGATGACGACGACCGAATTCCGCAAGCATGGCGCAATGTCCTCCGCCCGGACCAGCGTTCGCATTGCAAGGGGGGAATCGCATGATCGTGCCGTCTCAGGGTCGATGGAATAATCTTTCGAAAGGGATCGCTTGGTTAGGGGGGCTGGTGAACGCACATGCCTTTTGGCCAGTTTTAGGTTCGCTGTTGGTTCTGTCGCTCACGGGATGCCATGGGGCGTCGTCCCCCGCGACGGAAGGTGGAGGCGCAATCGAAACAGCATCGACCACCGCACCCTCCACAGTCCATACGCCTACGGCTCCCCCGCAGCTCCAGGCGCCGAAATTCATCTTCGGCATCATCTATCCGATGGCGCATCCCTTTTATGAGGAAATCACGCGGCTCGCGGAGGAGGCGGGCTCTCCCGAGAACGTGAGGCTTGTCGTTAAAGCTCCCGAAACCGTAAGCGCGGAACAACAAATCCATATGATGGAGACGATGATTCAACAGCAGGTCGATGGAATCGCGATTTCCCCGATCGACTCCGGCGCGCTCACTCCGGTCATCAACAAGGCGGTAGACGCCGGAATTCCCGTCATCTGCTTTGAATCGGACGCCCCGGACAGCCGGCGTTCGGCTTATATCGGCACGGACAACGTGGAAGCCGGAGCGGAAATGGGCCGCGTGATCAAGAAAAAGATGAAAAACAAGGGCATGGTCCTCGTCGCGTCCGGCGTTCAGTCGATGAGCCAGAACCAGGACCGTCTGCAGGGTTTGCTGAATTTCTTGCATGGCGAAACGAATATCCAGGTGTTAGAGGTGCGCCATGACGAGGGAGACGACGGCAAAGCGCTGGCCGATCTGGAGGCCATGATCGATGCCCATCCCCACTTCGACGCCTTCATCTCGACCGATCTCACCTCCAGCTCCGCCTCGGTGCTCGTCTGGAAAGCGATGGGGCTCAACCGCTATGCCGTCGCTTTTCATATGACGCCGGAAATGAAGGAAGGTCTGCGCAACGGACAAATTACTTCCGTGCTTTCGCAAAATGAGGAGGGCTGGGGCGGTCTGCTGGTCGGCCAACTGCTTCGGCTGGCCCGCGGCGAGCAGGTTCCCGCCTTTACCGACACCGGCCGTACCGTCATCGACGGCTCATCGGAGGCGTTGGCAACCCATCCATAGGGAATTACGGCATGCCTGCTAAAAATCAAGAAGCCCTTCCTGCGGACCGGCCGCGGAAAGGGCTTCTCTTCGTTATTTAAGCTTGTCCTTCTTCTCCTAAGACAAAGCGGTAAACCCTGTCCGCCTTCTCCTCCGTCAACTCGCCGCTGTTGTCGAATTCGAGGATGGATGAGGCCGGGATCTCCCAGTTTACCTCCGGCACGAACTGCACGCGGTGCTTGAAATCGTCCCAATGCTCCAGCTTCCAGGTATCGCGGTCCGTGCAACGGTCGATGATTCTTTCCTTTTGGGTTTCCATGTCCTTCAACGTGACGACGACGACCTTGACGTCCACTTCCCGCTTGGACAACCCAGCTTCTTGAAGGAGCGTTTCGAGCCAGTCCTTGCTTTTCAGTTCCGCCGTGAACGGGGAAATCATAAAGACGTTTTGGCCGGCCGCCAAATTCTCGATGCAGATGTCGCGCGTCGTATCGTACTCCAGGTCACGCAGGTGCTTCTTGTAAAACTCGGAGTCGCGGTCGTTCACATCCAAGCCGTTCATCTCCAGGATTTTCTCCACAAAACGGCCCCCCACCGTATCGCGGTCCAAAAAAGCCGCCGGCATCCGTCCAGCCAGCTTGCGGGCTACCGTCGTTTTCCCCGTACCGGCGACCCCTACGAAAAAGACCAATTTCAACATGATGTCAAAGTATCCTCCTTCGGCAATTGCGAGCAGTTATGTATTTTGTCCTATTGTACCATTTTTCGTCCGATTGCGCCGTTGGCCGTCGCCATAAGAAAAAAAACCGGCCCGGGAAGTTTCCCGGAAACCGGCGATTCAAGCCCATCCACCGCGATCCGCACAGATTACTTAGGACTGCTGCCCCTGCCGCAGCCGCGTTTCCCGGACGAGCTCCTTGACGTTCTCCTCGAGCCGGCTGCGCAGCTCCTCGGCGATTTCGAAACCGCCGGCCTCGGTACGTGCCACTTGGGCATCCACGGTATAGACGCCGCCTAAAATATAACGTGCGCCCAGCACGGACAGGACCGGCTTCAGCGCGTAATCGATCGTAAGCAGGTGCGCGAGACTGCCCCCGATAAAGAGCGGCAGCACCACTTTGCCGGCCAGGCCCTTTTGCGGCACCAGATCCAGAAACGTCTTCAGCACGCCGGTATACGACGCTTGATAAACGGGGCTGGCTACAATGATCGCATCCGCTCCGGCTACCAGCGCATTCGCTTTCACGATCGCTTCGCTTTCGAATTTAGTATGGATCAAATCCTCCGGCGGCAGCTCCCCCACGTTCAAATGGCTGACTTCGAAGCCTTCGCCGCGCAGCAGCTCCTCCGTCAGCGCAATCACTGCCCCAAGCCGGGATCCCGGCGTTGGACTGCCGTTAATGACTGTAACCTTCATCTCGGATTCTCCCCTTTTCTATTAGAGTTTGTTCGTCTTCCCGCGAATCCCGACGAATTCCCTAAATTTTAAAACGATGCTATCAAGATTTGCCTGAAAAGTCAATCCAGACGGGGCGTCCGTCTGGGCACCCGCTATCGTCACGTTCAACCGATGGGAGCGTTAAGCACGCGCGTTTGTTACAGCGCTTCGATGATATCCCCGGCGAGCAGCGACGCCGGGTTGCCCCTGCGGGCTGCGGCCGCGCGCTCGCCGGCTTGGCCGTGCAGGTAGACGCCGAACGCCGCGGCTTGCACGGCGTCCAGGCCCTGGGCCAGCAGCCCGGCGATCAGGCCGGTCAACACGTCCCCTGAGCCCCCGGTCGCCATGCCGGGGTGCCCGGTGACGTTGACGAACACGCGGCCGTCCGGGGCCGCCACCACGGTGCGCGCGCCCTTCAGCACGAGCGTTACGCCGTGCTGGATCGCGAAGCGCCGCGCCAAGCCGATGCGGTCCCGTTGCACCTCGGCCGTGGACAGGCCGGCCAGCCGGGCCATCTCGCCGGGATGCGGCGTCAGGATTGTCGCCGCATCCCGGT
This sequence comes from Paenibacillus timonensis, assembly GCF_022427145.1. Classification (GTDB taxonomy): domain Bacteria; phylum Bacillota; class Bacilli; order Paenibacillales; family Paenibacillaceae; genus Fontibacillus; species Fontibacillus timonensis. The sequence continues at coordinate 6,272 of NZ_JAKSXN010000010.1, read as the reverse complement.
GCCGCCACGCCGAGAGGCCGTTCGCGGCGGCGAGGATGTTCAGGGCGTCCGCGTCCACCACGAGGGGACGCGGGGCGCCCTCCCATACGGCGCGCAAGAAGCCGTCCTCGCCCGGGAAGCGGCCCAGCCCCGGGCCGACGGCGAGCACGTCGCGCGCCTCCAGCAGCCGCAGCAGCTCGGACGACGCTGCGGCGTTCCACGCGCCGGCTTCGCCGCCGGCCGGCGCGAGCATCAACTCGGGCACGGCCCCGAGCACATGCGGCAGCAACGCCTCCGGCAGCGCCCACGTGACGAGGCCGCTGCCGGCGCGGAGCGCGGCTTTGGCGGCCAGCAGGCCGGCGCCGCTCATCGTGAGGCTGCCCGCCGCGAGCAGCACGTGCCCGTACGTGCCCTTGTGGCCGTCGGCCTCGCGCCGCCGGGCCGGGTCCACCCCGAGCTCGCCGCGCAGCGACGACTCGGCGAGCAGCACCCCCGCTTCCGCCGCGATGCCCGGCGGAAGCGCGCGGGGGATGCCGATATAGCGGACGACCACGTCCCCTGCGGCCCTCGCGCCCGGATATTGCGTTAGCCCCGCCTTCAGGAGGGCGAGGCACACGGTGATCCGGGCCTGGATGCACGGGTCGTGGACTGCGCCGGTATCGGCGTCCAGCCCGCTGGGGATGTCGGCTGCCACGATCGGCAGCCGGCTTTCGTTCGCCTCCCGGATGAGGGAGGCGTAGGCTCCCCGGGGCGCGCCCTTCGCCCCGGTGCCCAGCAAGGCGTCCACGATCCCCGTCACCCCGCGGGATCGGGCCGCCGCCACCGCGCCGGGCGTATACGTCTCGCCCGGTAGCCCCAGCGCTGCAGCGATGGCATGCTGCAGCAGCGCTTCGCCGCCGAGTCGCTCCGGCTCCTCGGCGTACAGCAGGCTCACCTGCACGCCCGCATCCGCCAAATGGCGGGCGCACACCAAGCCGTCGCCGCCGTTGTTCCCCTTGCCGACGAGGATCAGCCAATGCTCCGCCGGCAAAGGCGGCTGACCGCTGTCCCGGAGCGGTGCGGCCTCTCCCGCTCCGCCGTCAAGGCATGGACCGGGGTCGACATGATCCCGGTCCAACCCGTACGCTCCGGCTTGGCGCTCCCGGATCGTCTCCCCCGGGTGCTCCGGCAGCCGGCCTTCCCGCCGCCCCCGGCACAAAGCCAGCACCTCCTCGGCGATCGCGCGCCCGGCGTTCTCCATCAAGGCAACCGCCGGAATCCCGACCCGCTCGATCGCGTAGCGGTCCACGGCGCGCATTTGCTCCGACGTCACAAATTTCATTGGTTCCCCTCCCCCGCTCTTGCTCCTGCTTAGTACCCCACCGTGAATCGGGCACCGATATAATACGGATCTTCCGCCTCGTCCAGCAAGGCTGCCGCGTAGTCCTCCGCCGTAATCCGGCTGTTCTCCCGCTCGTCGACGACCAGGCGGTCCAGACCCAGCCGGAACACGCCCGTGCGCTTGCCCGGCTCGATGAGCGCCGGAGGGCTCAGCACGGTCCATTCCAGCTCCAACGTCCGGTATAGGCTTAGCGCCTCTTCATGGGCCCGGGCCAGCGGCCGCACTTCCTCGGGGAATTCCGGCGTATCCATCAACCGTACGCCCGGAGCGACCTCCAGCCCTCCTGCGCCGCCGACGGCGATCAACCGCCGGACGCCGCCGCGTTTAGCGCCTTCGATCAGCGAGCGCGTCGCCTCCTGCATTTCGTCCTCTTCCCCAAAACGCGGCCCGTACGCGCTGATCACGAGGTCCTGCCCCTGCACCAGCCTGGCGATCGAATCCGGGACCAGGATGTCCCCTTCGGCCATGACCAGGCTTCCGGCCTTTTTGGAGTCCGCCGGGACGAGTTGAGGCAGCCCCATCTCGTCGGCTCTCGCCCGGTCTCTAACCGCTGCCGTCACTTCATGTCCGCGGTGCAGCGCTTCCGCCGCTATTCTTTTTCCGATCGAGCCCGTCGCGCCAAACAATACGATCTTCATCTATCGCTTCGCCCCTTCTTCGCAGTTGGATGGTATTCCCAAGTTTTGCTGTTCTCATTATAAACATCCTGCCCCGGCAAGTCCAAAACAAACAGGGCTTCCCCGCTGCCATGCAGCCAGAGAAACCCCAAGTCACCTATCGAAGATCGATTGTTGCATTTTAGATATGTTGCAGGTTTTGCAACATTTATGCGTTCGTTCAGCCGTTCTATACCGCCCCTAAGCCCTTACCGTTTACCCCGCTTTTCCTAACGCGAAGCTCAGGATCAAAATCACGAACACGATCGCGGTGATGATGACATACCGGTAGTCCCGTTCCGCCCAGAACAGGAATAACGAGACGAAAACACGCAGTACCGGCGTCAGGATCAGCAGCAACAGGCCGGTCTGGATGACCGCGGCCGCCTTAAAGGCCAGCAGCCCGGACACGATAGCGCCGAAGCTGGTCGGATACGTATCCCCCGGATACCCGCTGTCTCCGGTCACTAAGAACTGGACAAGCCCAGCTACGATGACAATCGCGGCGAGGATAACGCCGATCCGCAGCATTTTGCTGATGGCCGTCTCGACCTCGAAGCTGCGGCTTTGCGCCTGCGCCGCTTCGTTATTGTCGCCCATGTCAGCCCCTCCATCCTTGATAGATCATTTGGAATGCCACGTACACCATCACCGGGATAAAAAGCTTACGGATCGTTTTGCTCTTCATCCGCTGCATGAGGCGCGACCCTACGGTAGCTCCGATCAATACGCCCAGTGCCACCGGCGCCGAGATAATCGGAATAATGTCGCCGCGAAGCAGATAAATGCCTGCACTGGCCGCCGCCGTTACGCCCATCATAAAATTGCTGGTGGCGCTCGACACCTTTAGTGGCATTTTCATAAATACGTCCATGGCCATCACTTTGAAGCTGCCGCTGCCAATGCCCAGCAGCCCGGAGATGACGCCTGCGCCGTACATGACTCCGAACCCCTCGTAAACGCGGTCTACGTTATAGGCGACGGTTTTGCCAAGCGCTTTGTCGTAATATTCTCCCTGCAGACCGAGCTTCTGAGCAACCGGATGCAACGGGACATTCTCCGGCACTTCCTGCTTGCCTTTCTTGATCATGGCATATGCGGAGTACAGCAAAAGTAACGCAAAAATGATATATAGTATCCGCGGGGCGATCAATGCCCCAATAAATGCACCGGTAATCGCCCCGACGGTCGTGGCGATCTCCAGAAACATGCCGACGCGCAAATTGGTGATCCGGTCGCGGATATACGCCACCGCCGAACCGCTTGAGGTTGCGATGACGGAGATGATGCTTGCCCCAATGGCGTGGTTGATGTCAACGCCAAACAGCAGCGTCAGCGCCGGCGTGACGATGATTCCCCCGCCCAATCCGAGAACGGAGCCGACGATTCCCGCCAGAATGGCGATCATGAAAATTTCGATTACTGTGGAAGTCAATCCGATGGCATCTCCTTTGCCCTGTACTTAATGCTTACCTGGTAGCTGACCTGCTTCGGACGCCTCCTTGTCAGTGCTTTCTCCAGAACATCCCGTGGCCGCCTGGTGCGGCATACTCGAAGCCGAATTGGCGGTACAGCTTGTCCGCCGGTACATCGGCGATCAGGCTGACGTAGGTTAGAGGCGGCGCGTGCCTCTCCAGAAACCCCATGATTTCGCCCATGATCGTTTTGCCTAAGCCTCTTCCCTGAAGGTCCGGACGCACGACGATGTCGACCACCTGCATAAAACAGCCGCCGTCCCCGATAATCCTCCCCATCCCCGCCAATCCTTTCTCATCATACAAGGAGACGGCGAATAAGGAGTTAGCTAGGCCAATCGCTGCACCTTCTTCGCTGCGCGGGCTCATTCCGGCTAGGTCGCGAAGCTTCAGGTAGTCGCTCACCCCGGGCGCCTCGCGGATGATTTTCACCCCAGCCCCGGTTTGCCGTTCATTCATGTGGATCCCTCCGCCTGCCGATTTTCTCGCAAGTTTTCACCAGTTTTCAAGTATACCATATTTATGAATCTCTTGAACCAAGCTTGAATCCGAACGGCACGTGTGCAATAGTTGAAGGAGGAATATGGAAAGGGTGATCGCCGTGTCACTGTCGGAATGGGTTGCTTGGCTGCAGTTGCCTGAACATTCCGCGTTAGCCGCCTTCCTGGCGTTGTCTGCGTTCCTCGCGCTGTACGGCGCGACGCGCCGCAAAATCGCCCGGGATGAACAAAGCCGGCTGGAATACGTCAACTCCACCTTGGATCGTTACGCCGCGGCGGCCGGATCGTTGATGTCCGCCATGGAACTTCCGTCGCAGTCTCACTTGGACCCCGTCGTCCAAAGGGGCCTGCGGGACAAGCTCCTGGCCTGCCGAGCCGCGCCGTATACCAGCGAGAATCTGCTGGCGCAAATCTCCGCATTTGCCGAGGACGGCGACGCCTCCCGCTTGCCCCTGCTGCTTAGAACGATCGAGCGGGAAAGCGAGTCCCTCATCGCCGAACGGGACAAGCTGTTTCGCCAGATGGAACGGCCCGGCTGGGGAAGCTGGCTCTGGCGCGTTTTTCGGCCCGTTTTACCGGCGTTGTTCGCCGCCGCTTTCTTTTTGACGCTGCTTTGGTTGTGGCGCTTGCTAGGTACGAGTCTCTTCGATGAGACGGAAACGGTTTGGGATCTGGCCGCCGGCTGGATGCGATTAACCTCGTGCTGGTTTGCTTTGCTGCTGCTTTATCTGGCGGTCATGGGGGGACGGAATCGCCATGTCAACGCGGTTCCAGCCCGGCTGCTCGCCACCCTGATCGCTTTGTTGGCCGCGGGCCATTTGGCTGGCAGCCGGTTTGCCCCCTATATTTGGGGCGCCCAGCTGCTTCTGTTTCTCGGCGGTTTCCGCCTGAACCGCCGCAAGCCGCGAAAGGCACGCCCGTACGTCGGCCACGACCCACTGCCGATGACGCCGGAAGCCGGAGAAGCCACCGCCCCCGTTGCCGTTCAAGCGCAAGGCCGCCTGGGAGAAGGCGAAACGCCGCAATAAGCGCAAACAACCCCGATTCCTCGCGGGCGGGGCAGGCATTGCTGCCTGACCGCCCGGGAATCGGGGTTGTTTTTATGATGATGGATTCCGGTGAGCGGTTTACCGCTGTCCGGATTCGCGCAAAGGTTTGGCCGCATGACGGGAAGCACCGGAAGCCCTGGAGGCGCTGCCCGGATTCAGCTCGTAACGCTTGCGTTCCGTGCGTTCCATTTGCACGATTTGGCCTTCATGGACGACGATGTTCAGCGAACCGAATTCCATGCCGCCCAGTTGTTCCGCGATCCGTTCCAGCCAGATTTCGTCGACTTTCAATGGTTTCGCCATCACCCTAACCCTCCCCTATATCGGTAAATCAAAAGTGATCCTTGGATCACGATGCTCTCGCAAAGCAGCCTAACCGACGTCGAATCTTGAATTCAGCCGAGCCTTCCGTTGCTCTCGTAGCTTCCAGCTACGCTCCGCTACTCAGTCTCTAGCTTCATCCAACCTTCTTGGTGCTCCAAACCTAACTTTTGATTCTTCATTTGTACCGGTAAATCAAAAGTGATCCTTGGATCACGATGCCCTCACTTAGCAGCCTAATCGACGTCGAATCTTGAATTCAGCCGAGCCTTCCGTTGCTCACGTAGCTTCCAGCTACGCTCCGCTACTCAGTCTCTAGCTTCATCCAACCTTCTTGGTGCTCCAAACCTAACTTTTGATTCTTCATTTATACCGGTAAATCAAAAGTGATCCTTCGATCACGATGCTCTCGCAAAGCAGCCTAACCGACGTCGAATCTTGAATTCAGCCGAGCCTTCCGCCCACTGACGTAGCTCCCAACGCCAAACTCTAGTTCAACCGACTATGCTCCGCGACCTCCAACACACTTTCGGCCTTCTAACGGAACCCAGAGCCGCTATTCGTCGGTTTCGCGAGGGTCTCGAATTCTAACGGAACCAGGAGACCTTATTTCGGCCAAATGCAGTGTTTTCTCTGCTAGATCCGCCAAATAAGGTCTCTGAGTTCCGTTACAGCGGGAAATAGTCGGGAAATGGGCAAATAACGGCTTTACGTTCCGTTAGGCGTCCGCCAATGCCAATGGCCACCCTGTACCCTTCGCTCGCCACCGCCACTCACCCTTCGCTACTCGTCACCCGCCCCCACTCCCAGCACTCCGCACACTGCTTTCTACTTGCTGCCACATCAACGCCGAATTTAGTTCAACCCGCTACACTACGCCAACTCACGACCTCCAACACACTTTCGACCTT
>NZ_JAKSXN010000001.1 GCF_022427145.1 Paenibacillus timonensis | reverse complement strand
TAAAGTGAGTTCAGTCCGGCAAATCGCGTTTGCGATATGCCGGGCTATTTTTTCGCTCATAGGCCTCTACCGTTTTAAGGAAACCCAGGATTTTCATAGGAAGCTCTGGCAAAAGTTAAGCAGAAAAATGCCATAATTTCGCAACTTTTCATGGCTTCTGGCGTCTAATATGTCGTCTGGTGATGTCGAAACGCAAGCAAAAACTCATCGGTCATCATGAGGCAAAAATTCTAGGATGGTAGGGGTGACGGATGAAGAAAAAAGGTTTGGCGGCGCTCATGTTCGCCTGGATGCTGCTGTTCGTGATGGCGCAAACAGGACATGCCGCGTCAGGCAGTACGAGTATTTATCTGGATGGGAAAGCGCTCGCTTTGCCCGAAAATGGACAAGTCCAAAATGTGAACGGAAATGTGATGATTCCAATTCGTGTCGTCGCGGAGGAGCTGGGTTTTGACGTCAACTATGAGAAAAAGACGCGCACGGTAACCATAAAGCAATCGGGTACAACGCTAATTCTCAATGTCAATAAAACAACTGCTTCCGTCAACGGCAGCGAAATCAAACTGACGATCGCGCCGAAGCTTGCCGAGGACACGACGCTCGTGCCGATGCGTTTCGTCGGGGAGCAGATGGGGTTGAAGGTGTCTTGGGACAATGCGGCGAAAGCGGCTTATCTGACGACGCCAAGCTCCGGCAGCGGCAGCGGGAGTGCCGGCAATGCCGGATCAGGCTCCGGCACGGGCACGGGCGAACAGCAACCGGGAACGGTTGTGCCGCCGGTGGATACCTCCAAGCTGGCCAAAGTAACCGGGATCGGGTTCAGCAATAACAGCTTGATGATTGCGGTCGATAATAACGTGACGCCAAATATTTTTACGATGAACGGCCCGGAACGGCTGGTGATCGATCTACCGCAAGCGCAATTTGCTGAAACGTTGGCTAATGGCGCACCGCTCGACGCAAACCAAAGCGGTTCTATCGAAGTGACGGATTATCCCGATGTATCCAAGGTCAGATACGCGTTGTTCAGCAGCAGCCCATCGACCGTACGGGTCGTACTGGATTTGAACTATAAGGTGAGTTACCAGCTCGTCAACGAAAACGACGGCTTGATCCTCGTTAATTTGAACATGGACCCGAGCCAGGGCGGAGCTTCCGGCGGCGACGGGAAGAAGACGGTCGTACTGGATGCCGGCCATGGAGGAAGCGATCCGGGCGCAATCAGCGTAACGAAGAAGAAGGAAAAGGACTTTAACCTGGCGGTAGTACTAAAGGTGCAGCAGCTCCTGCAGAACGACCCTAACATCAACCTGGTGTTAACGCGCGAAAGCGATACTTATCCGACATTGCCGGACCGAGTGAAAATCGCCGAAAACGTGAACGCGGATATCTTCATTTCCGTACACGCGAATTCCGGTTCCGCCTCGGCCAGCGGCGTGGAGACCTACTATACCCGCGCGGCCAGCCTGGATCTGGCTAAAGTCATGCATAGGCATCTGGTTGAAGCCTCCGGCTTGGCCGATCGCAAAGTCCGCACGCAGAGCCTGCACGTGACCCGGGAGACCACCATGCCGGCCGTGCTGCTGGAATGCGGGTACTTAAGCAACAAGAACGATGATGCGCTGTTGGCGACCGACGAGTACCGCAGTAAAGTCGCCCAAGGCATCGTAGACGGCATCAAAGAATACCTCGGCCTTCAGTGATTGCCGGGCGAAGGAGGAAGCAACCGTGAACAGAAAAAGCTATATTTTGGGAGTTTTGGTTCTTCTGCTCGCCTTGAGCAGCGGCTGTGGGCAGAAACCGCAGGCCGCTCCAAACGCCGGAGCAGGGAACGCCGAGGAAACTCAAGAGGACGTACAAGCGCCGAACGCGACAACGCCGCCGGATGCGGATTCGTCGCAGGGAGCTGGAGGGATGAACCAACCGCAGCTGAGTACGGAAAAGATCGAGACGTATTTTACCGACGATCAGATGCTGGAATTAACCCAAGTCAGCCGCGAGATCACTTATCAGGCGGAGGAAGACAAATATTTGGCAGCCTTAAAAACGCTGCAAACCCCGAGTGACGCCAAGCAGTTCTCGCTTTGGGGCAAAGCGGAATTTCGTTCCGCCGTTTTGAAGGACGGAACGGTCACCGTGGATTTGTCGCTGCCTGATGAAGCAAGACTTGGTGCGGGCGGGGAGGCGCTGGCGCTCGATGCCCTGAAAAACACTTTGTTCCAATTCGACGAGGTAAAGGCGATCGATTTGCTGGTCGACGGGACTCCCGTAGATACCTTGATGGGCCATGTCGAACTGACGCATCCGATGTCAAGAAATTAAGGAATCGGGGAGGAACTCCCCTGCCTGCCGTCGAATGGGTAGAGAGATCTTTTTGTAGAAAGGAAGAATTTGATGGCATCATATAAACGCACGTTTAGACGCAGTACCCAAAAAGCGGTTTCGGCCATGCTGGTCACGGCCCTCTGTTTGGGCGGTGCAACGGCGGCATTTGCCGAGGAAACGCCAAACGTAAGCACCTCGCAGAACGTTGCCGCTGTCTCTTTGTTCAGCGACGTACAAAGCGGATTTTGGGCGGAGAAGCATATTTACAAACTGGCGGCCGAAGGCATTTTGCTTGGCGATGCCGGCAAATTCCGGCCGGGGGATAACGTTACCCAGCAAGAAGCGATTACGATGGCCATCCGGTTCATGAATCTGGATTCACAATTGGGCAACGGTGCCGGTGCACCGGCAGACCTTAAAGTAGGCACTTATTTTAAACCTTATCTGGAGCTGGCGCTGTCCAAGAAATTGATTGACAAAAACGAAGAGATCGCGGCCACGAAGGAAGGCGAAGCTTGGGGCGAGAAGAAGGCTTCGCGGGAATGGGTCGCCAAAATTCTCGTGCGTTCCCTTGGGAAGGACGCTGAAGCCAAAGCCTCGGCCTCGATGTCGACCGGCTTTGCCGATCAATCGAGCATTACCGCTAACGCGCGTGGATATGTCAATGTCGCGGTTCAGCTAAACCTGACCAAAGGGGTGGAAGGCAACCGTTTTGATCCGCTTGGCAAAGTCACGCGGGCCCAAATCGCCACCTTCTTCAGCCGCGGCGGGGAATACGTAAATCCGGGTTATGCGAATGCCTACGAGGGGATCGTCACCCAGTTGACGGACGGCAAGTTGGCGTTGTATACGAACGGTCAGCTGAAGAGCTTTACGCTGGACAACCGTTCCGTCTATTTTACGAAGGATTCCGAAGCCAGAACGACGCAAAGCGCTTTGAAGCTCTATACCAAAGTTCTGGTGGTGGATAAGGTCGGCTCGGCCGCTTATGTGGAAGTAACCGATCCGAACCAGCAGCTGGAGAGCGTGGAAGGAACCCTGCTGCGGGTGCTGGCGAATAACCGTCTGCTTCTGCTCGTGAATAACGATTCGGTGACTTATACCTACGATGCTAATACCAGCTTCCTTGACCAAAACGGCAATGCCATCAAAGCAAGCGACCTTACGCCGGAAAGTACGGTGGTCGTACAGCGGGAAACGTATACGGCTGAGAAGAAGCCGGTTATCGTTCAAGTGAAATCTGCTTTGGTGGACAAAACAAGCAGCGGTACGGTATCGAAAGTGGATCTGACCGCGAAAACCGTAACGATCAAAGCCGCAAATGGGGCGGAAGAGACGTATAAATTCGATAACAACACGATTTTGCTGTACCAGAATCAACGACTTAATGCGATGGGCGAAGTGAATGAAGGAGCCTCCGTCACCTTTACCGTGAAGGACAGCGTCCTGACTTCGCTTGAAGTCACCCAAGCGACGGAACGTACGGTCACCGGCACCTTGTTGGATCTCGTAGGCGATACGCTGCTCAGCTACACAAATGCCGGCGGACGCGACGAAATCAAGCGGTTGGCGAAGAACGTTACCGTGCAAATCAACGGGATCGCGGACGCGAGCCTGGACGATCTGATCACCGACACTAAAGGCGGAGACAAGGTCGAAATGACCTTGAACCCCGACGACGAAGTGACGAAAATCGTTGTCACCGGGCGTCAATCCGAGCAGTTGGCCAACGCGACCGTCATCAATTATGACGCGAAAACCAAAGCTCTCACCGTCATGGATGCCGCTGAAAAACCGTATGTCTTCGTGATCGACGATAAAACGAAATACTCCTATAACACGACGGCGCCAACCTTGTCCGGCTTGGAAGCGTTGCTGTCCAAGGGACGCAAAGTCGATCTGACGATTGTAGGTTCGCGTGTGGTGAATGTTGACGTGACCTACAAATACGAAGGCACTTACGTTTCGGCGAATACCGCAACGAAGAAAATCACGATCCTGCTGGGCAACGGAAAAACCGTTGAACTCCCATATCAGGGGACAACGCCTTCGATCAGCCTCTATGGCAAAGCTGGCGCCACGCTGGCCGATATTAAAGCCGGGGACCCGGTAACCGCCATGCTGGCGGCGAACCAGGATGCCGTGCAAACGTTGGCGGTGAAGACTTCCATCCAGTTCGAAATCGCTTCGGTGAATACGTCGAACAGCCGCATTCGGGCGACGGCAGGCGGCGTTTCCACCGAGTTCTATGTCGATCAGGCCGTATTGCTCGGCGAAAACGGCGGAGCGATCAAGGTCAGCGACCTCAAGGCTGGACAAACGATCAACGTCACGTTCAACGGACAGACGGCCGTATCGTTGCAAGTCGTGAAGCTGACGTTGGGCAAAGTTCAAAGCGTCAACGGTACGACGTTGACGGTGAAGTCTTTTGCCGGCAATGTAGAAACCTATTCCTTGGCTAGCGGCGTAAAAGTCCAACGCGGTACCGAGGTGAGCACCAGCACGACATCCGTGACGACCAACGATCATGTCGAAGTTCGCAAGGACACGAACGGGGCGGTCGTCATCAAAGTGTTAACCCCGCAGGAACGCAAGTTTTCCCGTTATGACGGGGTAAGTAAAGAAATTATCGTGCTCCGCGCCTCGTTAAATGATACGAATTACCGCTTTGCGGTAACGGCGGACACGTTTATTCACCAAGGCGACACGACATTATCCGTGCAATCGCTGAAGGAAAATGATAAAATTGTTTTGTATTTCAACGGAGACAAGCTGGTTGAAATCGAAAAGCAATAATCATTTTTCGTGAGATCAACCGTCTTGATGCGGGATGTTTCCGGATCAAGGCGGTTTTTTCGCGGATAAATCCGAGCTGCCAGCCGGGCCTCCAGGAAAGGGGTGGAGACATGAACGCGGCTGATGTCCGCCATATTTTAGACACCATCGGTGCCATGTTTCCGGATGCGCGCTGCGAGTTAAACCACGAGAACGCCTTTGAGCTTACGATTGCCGTACTCCTGTCCGCGCAGTGCACCGACGCAACCGTCAATAAAGTCACGGCCGATTTGTTCCGGAAGTATAAAAGGCCCGAGGATTATGTTTCGGTTCCGATCGAGGAGCTGGAGCAGGATATCCGCAAAATCGGCTTATTCCGCAGCAAAGCGAAGCACATTCAAAATCTGTGCCATATTTTGCTGGAGCGTTATGGCGGTGAGGTGCCGCGGGAACACGAGCGACTGGTCGAACTTCCCGGGGTTGGGCGAAAGACGGCTAACGTCGTGGTATCCAACGCTTTTGACGTTCCGGCCATCGCCGTCGATACGCATGTGGAGCGCGTCAGCAAACGGTTGGGTTTGGCCGGATGGAATGACTCCGTGCTTGAAGTGGAGAAGAAGCTGATGAAGCGGGTTCCCCGGGACGAGTGGACGTTAACGCACCATCGCTTGATCTTTTTCGGAAGGTACCACTGCAAGGCGCAAAACCCGAAATGCGAAGTCTGCCCGTTGCTTGACGTATGCAGGGAAGGCAAGAAACGTATGAAAACGCCGCAAAACAGAAAAAATAAGAAAAATGCGGCAAAGAAAGATAACGAATAGGTGAGGATGAGAGACCCCATGAGATGCATTTCTGTGTATACCGATAACTTTGAGCAGTTCTCGGACGTATTTGAGCAAGTCATCGATTTGAAATTGGGCGAAAACGACGAACGTGAAGTCGAAGGCTTGGTTGTCAGCGATTCCGGCGAAGTGCCAGAGCATTATTTGGAACGGATGTCCGTGAAACCTGAAGTCGTCGTGATGAAGGACAAAACGAGAGGCATCACGATTCTGCAGCATGGCAAGGTATTTGAAATCCTGCTTCCGACGGAAACGGCGGAAGTCGTCGGTTAAAGCGGGGGGAAATCCCTTCATTGCAAAACCAAATGAAATCCCCTCCGATGAATCGTGCAGAAATGCACGACTCACCGGAGGGGATTTTTTGCGTTGGTTGATTGAGAATGCAAAATGTAAACGAATCCATGTTACTAATATGTTATTAAAACTGACGTTAATTATGGCTCATTTGTTAACTGACCCGAAAAAAGCTGAAATTAGATGACATGTTAATTGACGTTACATTTACACAAACCTATGATTAAGATAAATTTTTACAGTTTATTCAAAGAAAGCAGGCCTGTAGCTTTGGTAAGCTGACATCACCGTAGCTGAAAGAAAGGGGAGAAGCGTATGAACTTGGCTAGCGAAGCCGCCTGTCCAACCGTAAGCGGAGATATCACCAAACATCCGTGTTACAGCGAGGAAGCGCACCGCTATTTTGCGCGGATGCATGTTCCGGTGGCTCCGGCTTGCAACATCCAATGCCATTATTGCAATCGGAAATTCGACTGCGCCAACGAGAGCCGTCCCGGCGTGGTCAGCGAACTGCTATCCCCGGAGGAAGCGACCCGAAAGGTGGAGGGCGTGGCGGCCCAACTCCTTCAGTTATCCGTCGTCGGCATCGCCGGTCCGGGCGATCCTCTCGCCAATGCCGGACAGACGTTCCGCACGTTCCGCGGGGTTCGGGGAGCCGTACCTGATGTCACGCTTTGCTTGAGCACCAACGGCCTGACTCTGATGAAGCATATCGGGGAAATCGTGGAGCTGGGCATCGCGCATGTCACGATTACGATCAACGCGGTGGATCCGGATATCGGCAGCCAAATTTATGGATGGGTGTACGATGAAGAAGAAAACCGCAAATACGAGGGGAGGGAAGCGGCAAGTCTGTTGATTTCGCGGCAGCTGATGGGACTGAAGGCGTTGAGCGACAAAGGCGTGCTGGTCAAGGTGAATTCCGTACTGATCCCGGGCGTCAACGACGGGCATCTGGCGGTTGTCTCGCGGACGGTGAAGGAATTGGGCGCATTCATGCATAACATTATGCCGCTGATCATCGCGCCCGGCAGCCGTTACGAGCAGGAAGGGCGACTGGCGCCGACTCCCCGGCTGTTGCATGCTGTGCAAGCGGCTTGCGGGGAGGAAGGCTCACGGATTATGCGGCATTGCCGGCAGTGCCGAGCGGATGCGATCGGGTTGCTGGGGGAAGATCGTAGCGAAGATTTCACCCGGGAGAAGCTGGATTCCGCTCCCATGCTTGATTTGGAAGCGCGCCGGCAAATGCAAAGTGATCTGGAGGAGAAGGTCAGGCAATTGGAGGGGCGCAAAGCGGCCCGGATTGCCGCAGGGAAAATGGCGAAGACGGCCGACTGTGCTTGTGCGAGCGCCGAGACACCACCTGATGAAGTAAGCGGCGCGGGTTACCGGCTGCGTGTGGCGGTCGCCTCCCGCGGAGAGGGCCGGGTGAACCTGCATTTCGGCCATGCCAAAGAATTTATGGTGTATGAAACCGACGGCGAAATTGTATCCTTCCTCGGCATTCGCAAGGTGCAGGCCTATTGCCAAGGGCGGGCCAACTGCAACGGGGACAAGGCGGCCACGCTGCGGGAAATCATTGCCGGCTTAAGCGATTGTTCCGCGCTATTCTCCGCCGGCATCGGCAAAGTGCCGGAAGCCAAGCTGAGGGCGGCGGGGATCATTCCGGTGGTCAAACCCGGTGCCGTCGAGGAGTTGCTCCTGGAGCATGCCAAATACGAACGTTATCTGCTTTCGCCGTTACCCGGAGAGACGGGCCGCCAGCGGGCGGGCTCGTAAGCCAAAGCGAAGGTTAGCCAATATCTAATTCACAAAAAATGGAGGTATTATCGATGAGACAAATCGCGTTTTACGGAAAAGGCGGTATCGGAAAATCCACGACTTCGCAGAATACGCTGGCTCAACTGGCCAAAAAGTTCAATCAAAAAATCATGATCGTCGGCTGCGATCCCAAGGCGGACTCTACCCGGCTCATCCTCAACACAAAGGCGCAGCAAACCGTGCTGCATTTGGCCGCAGAGAGGGGATCCGTCGAGGATTTAGAGCTGGCGGACGTGGTTCAGGAAGGATTCGGCGGCATCCAATGCGTGGAATGCGGCGGTCCGGAACCGGGCGTTGGATGCGCGGGTCGCGGCATCATAACAGCCATTAACTTTCTGGAGGAAGAGGGCGCGTATGAGGGACTGGATTTCGTATCGTACGACGTGTTGGGCGACGTTGTTTGCGGCGGTTTCGCCATGCCGATCCGCGAGAAAAAAGCGGAGGAAATCTACATCGTGTGTTCCGGTGAAATGATGGCGATGTACGCGGCCAACAACATTGCCCGCGGGATTTTGAAATATGCCAACAGCGGCGGGGTTCGGCTCGGCGGTTTGATCTGCAACAGCCGAAACACGGACCGCGAGGATGAGCTCATCACCGAGCTGGCCCGCCGCTTGAATACGCAAATGATTCATTTCGTCCCGCGGGACAACGTCGTCCAGCATGCCGAGCTTCGGCGCATGACCGTTACCCAATACAACGCGGCCCATGCCCAAGCCACGGAATATGAGCGGTTGGCCGAGAAAATCCTGCATAACGATATGTTGACGATTCCGACGCCGATCAGCATGGAGGAGCTGGAGGATCTGCTCATGGAGTTCGGGGTTATCGAAAACGAAGAAACCGCCTCCGCCCCTATGAAAGCCGCGCTGTAAAGCGCGGCGGGGTAAGCGGATAACGCAGTCGGCAAGGTGCTTTATCAAATAGAAAACGGGGAGCGGGAGGTTGGAGAATGGGAACGACGGACGTGATCCAAAACAGGCAACACGTCGAGGAGATGCTGGACATCTTCCCGGAAAAAGCCAAAAAAGAGCGCAAACGGCACTATGAGGTTATGGAAGAGGACTACAAGCAGGATTGCGGGAAATGCGCGATCAAATCCAACGTCAAGTCGCGTCCGGGCGTGATGACGATCCGCGGCTGCGCCTATGCCGGCTCCAAAGGTGTGGTTTGGGGGCCGATCAAGGATATGGTTCACATCAGCCACGGTCCGATCGGTTGCGGCCAATACAGTTGGGGGACGAGACGGAATTACGCGAACGGCCTGCTCGGGATCGACAATTTTACGGCAATGCAGGTGACCAGCGATTTTCAGGAAACGGACATCGTGTTCGGCGGAGACAAAAAGCTGGAGGTCATTTGCCGCGAGATCAAGGAAATGTTTCCTTTGGCGAAAGGGATTACGATTCAGTCGGAGTGCCCGGTCGGCCTGATCGGCGACGATATCGAGGCGGTCGCCAAGAAGATGAGCAAGGAGCTCGGCATCCCGATCGTGCCGGTTCGCTGCGAGGGCTTCAGAGGCGTCAGCCAGTCGCTGGGCCACCATATCGCCAACGACGCCATCCGCGATTTTCTCATGGGCCGGGCGGAACTCAAGGAATGCGGCCCTTACGACGTCAACATCATCGGCGATTACAACATCGGCGGCGATGCCTGGGCCTCGCGGATCCTGCTTGAGGAAATGGGGCTGCGGGTCATCGGGCAGTGGTCCGGCGACGGCACGCTCCAGGAAATCATGACCGCGCATAAAGCCAAGCTGAATTTGATCCACTGTTTCCGCTCCATGAACTATATGTGTGAAGTGATGGAACGGGAGTACGGCATCCCGTCCATGGAATACAACTTTTTCGGGCCGACCAAAACGATCGAAAGCCTGCGGGCTATCGCCGCCTGCTTCGACGAAACGATCCAGGCCAACTGCGAGAACGTAATCGCCCGCTACCAAGGGGATATGGAGAAGATCATCGCCAAATACCGTCCCCGG
Source organism: Paenibacillus timonensis (assembly GCF_022427145.1). Classification (GTDB taxonomy): domain Bacteria; phylum Bacillota; class Bacilli; order Paenibacillales; family Paenibacillaceae; genus Fontibacillus; species Fontibacillus timonensis. The sequence continues at coordinate 177,351 of NZ_JAKSXN010000001.1, read as the reverse complement.
CTGGAAGGGAAAAAGGTGATGCTGCTGATCGGCGGCCTGCGGGCCCGTCATACGATCGGCGCTTACGAGGACTTGGGCATGGAGATCGTGGCCACCGGTTACGAGTTCGCCCATAAGGACGACTATTTTAAAACGATACCCGAGCTGCGCCAAGCGACGATCCTGATGGACGACCCCGGGGCTTACGAGCTGGAGGAGCTGGCGCAGCGGCTGAATATCGATTTGATGGGGGCCGGGGTCAAAGAGAAATACGTCTACCACAAAATGGGCATCCCGTTCCGGCAAATGCACTCCTGGGATTACAGCGGGCCCTACCACGGTTTCGACGGGTTTAAGGTGTTTGCCCGCGACATGGATATGGCCGTCAACAGCCCGGTATGGAATCTGGTTAAAACGCCGTGGCGGGAGGAGGTGACGGCATGAGCAAAAACGGAACGATTTTGGATCATAACAAGCTGTTCGAGGATGACAAATACGTCTGGCAGCGGGAGCGAAAACGGGAGTTCGAAAACGCATGCCCGGAGGAAGAGGTACTGCAAACCGCGGCGTATACCCGGTCCAGGGAGTATTTGGACAAAAACTTCGAGCGGCAAGCGGTCGTCGTCAATCCGGCCAAGGCCTGCCAACCGCTCGGGGCGGTGATGGCGGCGCTGGGGTTCGAGAAGACGCTGCCGTTTATCCACGGCTCGCAGGGGTGCGCCGCTTATTTCCGCAGCCATTTCGCCCGGCATTTCAAGGAACCCGTGCCTGCGGTCTCCTCGTCGATGACCGAGGACGGGGCGGTATTCGGCGGCATGCGCAATCTGATCGACGGACTGGAAACGAGCATCGCCCTTTACAAGCCGGCCATGATCGCCATGAGTACCACCTGCATGGCCGAAGTTATCGGCGACGACTTGTCGGCCTTTATCGGAAACGCCCGCAAGGAGGGCGTCCTGCCGGAAGGCATGCCGATTCCATTCGCCAATACGCCAAGTTTCTCCGGCTCCCATATTACCGGCTACGACAATATGCTGAAGGCGATTCTCGGCTATTTATACGAACGCTCCGATGAGCGGAGCATAGCGGCCGCAGGCGGGAAGCAACTGAACGTATTGCTCGGATTTGAGCCCTATACGGGCAATTTTGCCGAACTGAAACGCCTATTGGAGCTGTTTGGCGCGGAGTACACCGTGCTCGGGGACCATAGCGAAAACTTCGACTCCGGCGCGGACGGGTCGTACGCCTACTATTACGGCGGCACCCGGCTGGCCGACGTGCCGACGGCGGCGAAGGCGAAGGGATCGCTGGCGCTGCAAAAATACAGCTTGCGCAAAACGATCGCCTACATGGAGGAAGCTTGGGGGCAAAGGATACAGGCGATGCACACGCCGCTAGGCATCGGGGCCACCGACCGGCTGCTTGAAGCGATCGCCGGGCTGACGGGCAAACCGATTCCGCAGAGCCTATTGGCGGAGCGGGCGCGGACCGTCGATGCGTTGACCGATTCCCATAATTACCTGCACGGCAAACGGGTGGCGATGGCCGGCGACCCCGACCTGCTGCTCGGCTTGATCGGCTTCTGCCTGGAGCTCGGCATGGAGCCGGTCCACATCGTCTGCTCGAACGGAGATTCGGAATTTGAGCAGGAGGCGCGGCTGCTGCTGGACGCGAGTCCTTACGGGGCCGAAGCGAAGGTGCATGTCGGCCGCGATCTTTGGCATATGCGCTCCCTGCTGTTCAATGAGCCGGTGGATCTTGCCGTCGGCAGCAGCCATTTGAAATATGCCGCGAAGGAAGCCGGGGTGCCTTTGCTGCGGATAGGTTTTCCAATTTTTGACCGGCATCACCTGCAGCGTTATCCGGTCATCGGCTATCAAGGAGCGCTGAACTTGCTTACGATGTTCGTCAATACGGTGTTGGAGCAGCTCGACGGGCAGGCTCCGGCCCATAGCTTTGACCTTGTGCGTTAATCGTACAGGGTCAAACGGTTATACGACGGGAATAGCGACTTCGGAAAGCGGGAGGGATCAGAACGGATGGAAGCGATCAGAATAACGGGTTATGCAGGAGCTCAGGAATCCTGCGGCAAGGAGGCACCGCAAAGCAAACCCTGCCCGCGGCCGAAACCGGGCGCCGCTGCGGGGGGCTGTTCGTTCGACGGCGCGCAAATCGCGCTGCTGCCGATCGCGGACGCGGCCCATCTGGTTCACGGTCCCGGCGCATGCGCGGGAAACAGCTGGGAAACGAGGGGCAGCCTGTCGAGCGGTCCCCGGCTGGCGTCGTACGGCTTTACGACCGATTTGAGCGAGCAGGACATTATTTTCGGCGGGGAAAAAAAGCTGCGCGAAGCGCTCGAATATATCGCGAAGCGGTTTTCGCCCCCGGCGATCTTCGTCTATGCCACCTGCGTCTCGGCGCTTACGGGCGAGGATATCGATGCGGTCTGCAAACGGGCGACCGAGGAGCTCGGTTTGGCGTGCGTGCCCGTCAATAGCCCGGGGTTCGTCGGCAGCAAGAACCTGGGCACCCGCCTAGCCGGGGAGGCGCTGTTTCAACATGTGATCGGGACGGTGGAACCGGCCGATGTCTCGGATTCCGCGGTAAATCTGATCGGCGAATACAATATCGCCGGCGAGCTTTGGGATATCGAAAAGCTGCTGAATCAGGCGGGCATACGCCTTCACGCCAAAATCACCGGAGATGGCCGGTTTCATGAAATTGCCGGAGCTCACCGGGCTAAAGCCAATATGATCGTATGCAGCCGCGCGTTGCTGGGTCTCGGCGTCAAAATGGAGCGAAAATACGGCATTCCCTATTTTGAAGGTTCTTTTTACGGAGCCAAGGAAACGAGCTATTCCCTGCGGCAGTTGGCGTATCTGCTGAATCAACGGGAGGTGGAGCGCCGCGTCGATCGCCTGGTGGAGCATGAAGAGACGCGGGTGCAACGCGATTTGGCCCCCTATCGCACAAAGCTTAAAGGCAAGCGGGCCGTGCTGTACACCGGCGGCGTCAAAAGCTGGTCGGTCATCTCGGCGCTTCAAGAGCTCGGAATCAAAGTCGTCGGCGTCGGCACGAACAAAAGCACGGCCGGCGATATCGCCCGGATTGCCGAAAGAGTCGGAGAGGATGCGGCGTACATCGCCGAAGGGGGGGGCGGGCGCATTTTGAAGACGGTGCGCGAGCGCAAAGCCGACATGGTCATCGCCGGCGGCCGCAACATGTATATGGCGCTTAAGGAGCAGATCCCGTTCGTGGACATCAATCAGGAGCGGCATACCGCGTACGCGGGGTACGACGGGTTGATCCGGCTGGCCGAACAGCTGGCGAACGCGCTGGAGCATCCGGTGTGGGACTTGGTCCGCTCGCCCGCTCCCTGGGAGAGGGGGGCGTCGTCATGACCGTCAAGAAGATGTCCAAACCGCTGGACTGCAATCCGCTGAAGATCAGCCAGCCGCTCGGCGGGGTGCTGGCGCTGCAGGGAATCTACCGCTCGATGCCGATCATTCACGGGGCGCAGGGCTGCGCGTCGTTCGCCAAGACGCTGCTGACCCGGCATTACCGCGAGCCGGTGGCAGTACAAACGACTGCGCTGCAGGAAATGGACGTCATTTTCGATGCCGACCGAAACCTGGAGGAAGCGTTGGAAGCGGTGCTCGAGCAGCATCGTCCGGATTGCATCGGGGTCGTCAGCACCGCGCTGACGGAAGCGTCGGGAACCGACTACGCCGGCAAAGTGAAAAAGTTCAAACGCGACCGAAACCCGAAGGATACGCTGTTGGTGGCCTGCTCGCTTCCCGACTATCGCGGTTCCCTGGAATCGGGGTTCAGCGCGATGGTCGAAACGGTCATCGACGGTCTGCTGGAGCAGACGGGACGCCGGGTCCAAAAACCGGTCAAACGCCAAATCAATCTGCTTCCCGGGTCGTTTCTGACCGCCGGAGATGTGATGGAGCTCAAAGAAATCATCGGCTCCTTCGGCTTTGACGTTATCGCCCTTCCGGATCTGTCCACCTCGTTGTCCGGGCATTTACTGACGGGGTTCACGCCTTTGGCCCGCGGCGGGGTGCCGCTGGATGCGGCCCGGCAAATGCTGCGCTCCGAATTCACCATCGCGGTCGGCTCAAGCATGGAGCGCCCGGCACGCCGGCTGCATAACGGAGCGGGGATTCCGTATCGCGTATTCAATGGCATCACGGGACTCAAGGCCAGCGACGCGTTTTTTTACTTTCTGCAGGAACTCAGCCGGGAGCCCGTTCCCGTCCGTTATCGCTGGCAGCGGGAAAATTTGCTTGACGCCATGCTCGACGCCCACTTTTATTATGCGGGGGTGACGGCGGTGGTCGCCCTGGAGCCGGATCATCTGCGTTCGTCCGTAGCCTGGCTGGAGGAGATGGGCGTGGAGTTTAACGCCCTGGTCGTATCCTATGATGCGCCGTGCCTGAGAGACGCCGATCGGGACATCTGGATCGGCGATTTCGAGGATGCCGAACGGCTGGCGCAAGGCGCCAAGCTCTGGATCAGCAATTCCCACGGCAAAAGCGGCGCCGCGCGCTGCGCGGCCGCGTTTATGGCGGCGGGGTTTCCGATCGTTGACGAGCTGGGAGCGTACACGTCCCTAACGGTCGGATACCGGGGAACGATGGAACTGATCTATAAGGCGGGCAACCGGCTAATCCAAAGGGAGGAGAACCGCCATGCGAGTAGCGTTCGCCACGAATGACGGGCGGCTTGTGAACGCCCATTTCGGGCATAGCCCGATGTTTTCCGTCTATGAAGTACGGCCGGGATCCGCCGTTTTCTTGGAGGATCGCAGCGTACCGGCGCAGATCGCGCAAGACGAGCTCGGCAAAATCGACACGCGGATCGCCCTGATCGAGGATTGCACGCTCGTGTTTTTGGTGCAAATCGGGGCCTCCGCGGCGGCGCGCGTCACCCGGCGGAAAATGATGCCGGTCAAGGTGGCGCCGGGCGTTAGTATCGAAGATCAGGTCGGAAAGCTGCTGGAACTGCTGCGCGGCAAACCGCCGATGTGGCTGAGCAAGGTGCTGCTGGCCGAGGAGGAAGCCGGGAACGGCGGGAACCCTTTGAACGCGAAGGAGGGATAACGATGGAAGAACCGTTAGACGAAGTTAACGAATCGGACCGGCGGCTGCTGCGGACGTTCAATCAATCCCTGTGCGGCCTGATCGACGCTTATGACGCGTTTGGCAGAGGCGCCGGACTTCATCCCGCGGAGAAGATCGAACGGATGTTGCTGTTTTCGCCGGAGGAGAAGCGGGCATCAGGTCAGGATTGCGCGCCCAGCCTCAAGCTGCGCCGGCAGGTCGAGCAAGTATTTCAGGCCATGGCGGTGACGTTGGAGGCCGAGACCCGCTGTCTCGTGCAAAGCATGGTGGAAATGAATGCGGAAGGATTCGGCAGGGCGATCGTCTCCAGCGGCCGGCTCATTCTGGTCTCGACGACGCTGAGGGCGGGGCTGCGCTTCCCGTTTGCCTCCCGGGCCAAGCTGGAGCGGTTTGCGTTAACCTGCTTGAAGGAAGCGCTTGGATGGCTGACGCGTCATCGGGATCTCGCCTCAAGCGGTTAACCGGATCGCGCGAAAGGGAGAGAGGGAGGGGACGAAGGCATGGCGAAAATAACCGCACAGACGGCGTTACCCGGACTTAACGGCTTCCTCGCCGCGGGAACGGAGGAGTCTCTCCGGTACGAACGCCAGCACAAACTGCTTGGAACGGCGGGCCAGCGAAAACTCAAAGAAGCGACCGTGCTGGTGGCGGGCATCGGCGGACTTGGCGGGACGGCCGCGCTCTACTTGGCCGCGGCCGGCATCGGCCGCCTGATTCTGGCGCATGAAGGCATTATCCGGGAGCCGGACCTGAACCGGCAAATTCTGATGGACGCCGGTTGCGTGGGTAAGGAACGGATTGCGACCGCGGTGCGAAACCTGAAGCGCATCAATCCGGACGTCGCCATCGAAGGGCACAATGCCAAAATTACGGCGGAGAGCGAGCCGTGGGTGAGGCGCGCGGATCTCGTGATCGACGCGCGTTACGATTTTCCCGAACGGTACGAGCTGAACCGGCTGTGCGTCGCGAATGGCAAACCGCTGGTCGAAGCGGCCATGTACGGTTTTGAGGTATCGTTGACGATGATCGTTCCCGGGTTAACCCCTTGCCTCGCTTGTTTATATCCGGAGCGCGAGCAGGAGTGGGAGCCGTTTGGGTTTCCGGTGCTAGGCGCCACCTCCGGCTTGGCCGGCTGCTTGGCCGCGATGGAGGCGGTGAAGTGGATCACCGGAGTAGGCCGGCCGCTAATCCATCGTATGCTGCGGATCAACACGTTGGATATGAGCCAATATGCCGTGTCGCTGCGCCGAAATCCGGATTGTGCTTGCTGTAAAGGAATGTAGGGGGAGGAAGTGATCCGATGGACTTGTTGCGGATTTGCGATACGACGCTGCGGGACGGGGAGCAGGCGGCCGGCGTCGCTTTTACGGCGGAAGAGAAGCTGGAAATCGCCAAAAGCCTGGCCGCTTGCGGCGTCGAGCAGGCTGAAGCGGGAATTCCCGCGATGGGAGAAGAGGAGCGCGAGACGATCCGCCGGATCGTCTCGCTGGGGCTTCCGATCCGGTGGATCGCCTGGAACCGGGCACGCCGCTCGGATATTGACGCTTCGCTTTCGGCCGACGTCGATTGGGCGCATATTGCGCTGCCCGTATCGTCCATTCAGATGAAGGCCAAGCTGGGCGCCGGTCCGTCCGAGGTTATGGAGCTGGGGAAGGCGGCGGCGGGTTATGCCCTGGAGAAGGGACTTGATGTTTCGATCGGGTTTGAGGACGCCTCGCGCGCTGATCTTTCGTTTTTGCACGAGCTGATTGACGCCTTCCGCCGGGAGGGAATCGGCCGCTTTCGTTATGCCGATACCTTGTCGGTCCATCATCCCGGGGACTTGCATGCGCGGATTTCAGAGCTGCTTGCCGGCTGCCCGCCGGATATCGAGCTGGAGATCCATTGCCACAACGATTTTGGGTTAGCAACGGCAAATACGCTCGCCGCCATACAGGCCGGAGCCAAATGGGCCAGCACGACCGTGCTCGGCATCGGCGAACGGGCGGGCAATGCGCCTTTGGAGGAAGTGGTGATGGCCTGGAAGCATCTCTACAACGGGACGTGCGCGGTACGCACCGAGAGGATGAAGCCGCTGGCGGAGCTTGTGGCCCGGGCCGCCGGAAGGGAGATTTCGGAAACCCGGCCGCTGCTCGGCAGGCTGGCGTTTGCCCACGAATCCGGGGTCCATGTCGACGGCCTGCTTAAAGATCGCCGCACGTATCAAACGTTTGATCCGGCGTTGCTGGGAATGAACCATGAGATTCTGCTCGGCAAACATTCCGGCCGCAGTTCGGTGCGTCAGGCATTGCTGAAGGAAGGCTTTGAAGTAAGCGAAGGGATTATCCCGTCGCTGCTGAAGCGGCTGCGGCAGACGGCGGGTGAGCGCAAGCAACCGGTAGCCGGCTCAGAGCTCAAGCAATGGGCGATCGAAGAACAGACGCAGCAGCGTTAAGCACGAAACAATAGCGTAGAAAAAAACTCCCCGTCAAGCGATCGGCCTGGCGGGGAGTTTTGGGTTTAGCCGCTTTTCAGGCGGGAAGAGATCAACAGCAAACCGAAGGAGAGCAGGATGGTGCAGCCCGTCAGCGCCCAAGCCAGCGGCAGGTTTCCGGCGTCGACGGCAAAATAGATCGCGGTCGGAATCGTTTGCGTCCGGCCGGGGATGTTGCCGGCGATCATCATGGTCGCTCCAAATTCGCCGAGCGCACGGGCGAACCCGAGAATAAACGCCGCTTGCAGCGAACGGGCGGCGAGGGGCAACACGATGTAGGCGAGCACCTGCCATTCGCCGGCTCCTTGCGAGCGTGCAGCGTCCTTCAGCTCTTGATCCACCGCCTGGAAGCCCGACTTCAGCGTTTGATAGATCAGCGGGAAGCTGACGACGGCTGCGGCAACCACCGCGCCGAGCGGTTGGAACACGAAGCTCAAGTGCAACAGGGCGTCCGCGGCTCGTCCGATCCAGCCGTTCTTGCCCAGTACTACGAGCAAAATAAAACCAACAACGCTAGGCGGCAGAACAAGTGGAAGAAGAAAGGCGGTTTCCACCAGCGTTTTCCCGTAGAAGGAGGCGGAGGACATGCGCCATGCCGCGATCAGGCCTGCCGCAAAAGCGATGACGGTGGCGGCGATGGACACTTCCAGCGACAATACGACCGGCTCCCAAAAGGACTCCGGAATCCCAAGTGCATTCATAAGCGTTTACTCCGCTGGGGTGAACCCATATTTGCTGAATACCTGGCGAGCTGGGTCGCTTAGCAAGAAGTCATAGAAAGCCTTGGCTTCGTCGGGATGGCTGCTGTCCTTGAGCACCCCGATCGGGTATTCAATCGGGTCATGGCTTTCGGCCTCCGCGCTTAGGGCCACCTTCACCTTGTCCGAAAGGGCAGCATCGGTTTTGTAAACGAACCCGGCGTCGACGTTGCCGGTTTCTACGTAGGATAACACCTGTTTGACGTCCTTCGTCAGGACAAGCCGGGATTGCAAGGGATCCCAAAGCTGATGGTAAGTAAGGGCTTGCTGCGCGTATTTCCCAGCCGGAACGGACTCGGGTGTGCCAATGGCGATATCGCCGAGGTTGATCAAATCTTCCATGGTTTGTACCTCTACGGAACCGTCTTTGGGAACGATCAGAACCAGCTCATTGGTCAACAGGTTGGCCGTCAGGCTGTCGTTCATGAAGCCTTTGTCGACCAAAACGTCCATTTGCTTGGTCCCGGCGGATAGGAACAAGTCAGCCGGAGCGCCTTGTTCGATTTGCTGCTGGAGCGTACCGGACGCGGCGTAGTTAAAAATAAGCTTCACCTGGCTGTGCTCGGCTTCGTATACCGTCTTAAGTTCATTGAGGCTCTCGGTTAAGCTGGCAGCGGCAGAAACGAGCAGTTCGACCTCTTTGGCAGGTTCGGTATCTTTCTCCGCCCTCGCCGAAGTGCTGTTCGTCCCTTGACTTCCATCGGCATGGACCGAGGTTGCATTGTTGGATGATGCAGGGTTGCCGCCGCATCCGGCGGATAAGACTAAAATGAAAACGGTGAGCGCCGCCATAAAGGGGAGCTTCCAATGTTTCAGCATGGTTGATCCTCCCTGGATATATCTAATTATAACTAGATTATACGAAACATAACGATTTGCAAAGGTGGTTGGGGAGATTCCATTGAAAAAAGGGGAAATCCCCGTTAAGATGAGTCTAGTTGCATGAACTCTGGTGAAACGGATGAAGGAGTAAGCTATGACCGAACCGATCTCTTATACGGCCGAGGAAATCGCCAAGCTATTGAAGGTGTCCAAGTTAACCGTCTACGACCTGATCAAAAAAGGGGAGCTTCCCGCTTACCGGGTCGGCAAACAGATGCGGGTGGATTCTACCGACCTGGAAGCTTATAAGCAAAAAGCGAAAGGCGGAGCCGCAGCTTCCGCTACCGCCGGAATGCCGGCATTTCAGGTTCCCTATTCCGTGCCGTCCCGCCCGGATGCTGATGGCGGAGAAACGCGGGACGGCGCAAGGACGTTGGTCATTACTGGGCAGGATCCGGGGCTCGACCTGTTGGCCAAAGCTTTGGAATCGAAAGGCCGGACGTACCGGCCGCTGCGTTCCTTTGCCAGCAGTATGGACAGTTTGGTGGCGATGTATAGCGGCTCCGCAGATATCGTTAGCACTCACCTCTACGACGGAGATACCGGGGAATACAATTTGCCGTATATCCGCAAACTGTTTATCTCTCTTCCTTATTTAGTGTTGAATTTTGCGGTGCGCAGGGCCGGATTTTACGTCAAGCAGGGCAATCCGCTGGGGATCCGATCCTGGGAGGATCTGGCCCGGTCCGGAATTCGGTTAATTAACCGTGAAAAAGGCTCGGGCGCCCGGGTGCTGCTGGATGAACAGCTGCGCAAGCACGGGATCTCGCCGGCTTCCATCAACGGGTACATCCAGGAGGAAACCTCGCATATGGGGCTTGGTGGCCGGATTGTCCTGGGGCAGGCGGACGTAGGCATCGGCAGTGAACGGCCGGCCCGGATTGCCGGACTTGATTTTGTACCGCTCACTCTCGAGCGGGTGGATCTGGTCGTACTTAACAAGCCGGAAAACCGCGAGTGGATCGCCAAGCTGCGTGAGGCGCTGGAATCGACCGAGCTGCGCGGGGTGCTATCGTCGTTGGGCGATTATGATCTGTCGCTCACCGGCCAGGTGCTGGCGGATCGGGAGGCCGGATTGTATTAAATAAGGGATAAGGCATTGTAACCATTCGATAGGAAAGGGGGCATTCGCGATGAAGCAAAATAAATATGATGAACCGGCGTTTTTCGCCGAATACGAAAAAATGCCAAGATCGGTGCACGGATTGAAGGCGGCGGGAGAATGGCATGTCTTCAAAACGCTGCTACCCGAGCTACGGGGGAAAAAGGTGCTTGATCTCGGCTGCGGCTTCGGGTGGCATTGTCGATATGCCCGCGAGCAGCAGGCGGATCAGGTGGTTGGGGTCGACATCTCCGAGAAGATGCTGCGGAAAGCCCGGGAATGGACGGACGATCCCGCGATCACGTACATCAACAGCCCCATCGAAGATCTCGATGTTCCAGGCGGCGGGTTCGACGTGGTGATCAGCTCACTGGCTCTCCATTATATCGAATCATTTGCCGCCGTTTGCCATAAAGTGTCCCGCTGCCTTGCGGCGAACGGAGCGTTTGTGTTTTCCGTAGAGCATCCGATCTTTACGTCCCTCGGCGAACAGGATTGGCATTATGACGAGAGCGGGCGGCCCCTGCATTGGCCGGTGGACGATTACCAAGCCGAAGGGCGGCGGGAAACGTCGTTTTTGACCGACGGCGTGATCAAATATCACCGGACGTTTTCGACTTACCTTAACGACCTGATCGCTGCAGGATTTCGCATCAAGGCAGTGAAGGAGCCCGGCCCCTCCGAGGAAATGCTGCGGAACGTCCCGGGCATGCAGGATGAGCTCCGCCGTCCGATGTTCTTGCTGATTTCGGCGGAGAAAGGGATTTAGCATTGCCGCCATAGATTACAACCGAACCGCCTCTTCGAGGCGTTTTTTTTTGGGGTTGCCTTGGATTGCGCGGGAAAACCCTCTGGGGAGCGTTTCCAAGCGAACAGGGAAATGTTAAAATGTGAATAATCAAAATGAAAATGAAACTTGATTTCGCAGCGTGGAAAACGGAGGGGCTTAGATGGATCGGACGATGACGGAAACGGAGCACACCTTACAGGAACGCCTGCATCGGCTGCGGGACCTGCTGGATGGGGAAGGAGACCTCGCCGCGGCGGCGGAACTGCGGGAGGTTGGCGATAAGCTGGGGAGGCGGGAATTGGTTGCGGCGTTCTGCGGCCATTTTTCGGCGGGAAAATCGAGTTTGATCAACGCGTTAAGCGGGAAGGCGGTGATGCCGGCCAGCCCGCTTCCCACCAGCGCCAATGTGGTGCTCATTCGGGAAGGGGAGCCGCGAGCGCTGTTGACGCCGGCCGATCCGGCCAAAACCAAGGTGGAAGTGCCGGTGGAGCAGGTCGCGGCGTATTGCCGCAACGGCGAGGAGTACGCCCGCGTTGAGTTATGGGACCGGGTGGAGCTGCCGCCCCGCGGCGGGGTTCTGCTGGATACGCCGGGGGTCGACTCCAATGACGCCGGCCATGCGATGGCCACGCATTCCGCGTTGCACCTGGCGGACGTCGTTTTTTACGTGATGGATTATAACCACGTTTCTTCGGAGACGAATTTAAGCTTTGCCAAATCGCTTAGCGATTACGGGAAACCGGTATACATGGTCGTGAATCAAATCGATAAGCACCGGGAAGAGGAGCTGGCCTTCGAGGATTATCAAGCGTCGGTTAGCCAAGCGTTCAGGGCATGGAATATTGCGGCTCAGGGGATTTTTTACATCTCTTTGAAGCGGGACGATGCTCCCGGGAATATGCTGCCTCAACTGAAGGAGGTGATCCGTGTCCTGTTTGATCGGGGAGACGGATTATTGGAATACGGCGCTTACGCCTCGGCGGCCCAGTCGGTTGAAGGATATTTGGCCCGGGCGGCCGAAGCGGAACAAGCTCGTCGCGAGCAGCTTGAGGCGGAGGTCGGCGGCGAAACGGATGTAACGGCGCTGGAGGAAGAGTTGAGGCAGCTGGAGTCGGCTGATTCGTCGGGGGATCAGGCCTGGGAATCGCGGAGGCAGGAATGGCTGCGACGCATCGGCAGCTTGCTGGAGACGGCCCAGTTGATGACGCCGCCGCTGCGGGAGCTTGCCGGTCGATTCTTGGAAAGCCGGGCGCCGGGCTTTAAGGCGAAAGGCTGGTTCACCGGCGGGAAGACGGAGGCGGAAAAGCTGGGGCGTCAAAGTGAATTTCTGCAAGCCCTGGGAGAGCAGGTGCAAGCGCAGCTGGACTGGCATGTGCGCCAAGAGCTGCGGACGATCGGCCAGGAGCTGGAGCTCTGGGGCGAGGACTGGGAACGGCAGCTCGACGAGTGGATGCCGAAGCCGGCGGAGGCTTGGATTACGGAGCCGCTTCCGGGCGGAGCGATGCTGTCCGGCGAGTCGACGCTGCACTACGCGGCGGCGGTGGGCGCCGGCATCGTCGCGCGCTACCGCCGGGCGGCCGCGGGCGTGATCGACGCGCTGCTCGCCGCGCCGTCGCCGCGCCGCGCCGCCGAGGCTGCGGCGGCGCTCGCCCGGCGCGCCGAGCTGGCGGCGCGCCTGCCCGCGGCCCGCGCCCTGGCGCAGCTGGACGCGGCCGCCGAAGCGCGAGCGGCGCGCTGTGCCGCGCTGCTGGGCGCGCCCGTGCCCCTCACCCCCGGCCTGCTGCCGGGGGTGAGGGCGGGGATGGCCGCGCCGCGCGCAACTGGCCGCGGCGCGGGAGCGCCTGCGGCGGCGGCGAAGGCGGCTGCGAGTACCACCGCTGCCGCACCGCCGCCGCAGGCTGAGGCCGCCGGGGGCCATGCCCCGGCGGCAACGGCGCCCGCGCCTGCGGCGCCGCCGGCCGCCCCGGCGCGCGGGCGCGCGCTCGCCGCTGCCGCGCGCCTGACGGCCGCGGCCGAGCGGCTGGCTCCCCACCCGGCTTTCGGCACCGGGGTGCGGGAGCTGACCCGGCGCGCCGCCGAGCTGCGCGGCGGCGTCTTCACCGTGGCGCTGTTCGGGGCATTCAGCGCCGGAAAATCTTCCTTCGCCAGCGCATTGCTGGGCGAAGCTGTGCTGCCCGTGTCGCCGCATCCGACCACCGCGGCGATCATCCGCGTGATGGCGCCGGCCGGCGGCCAGCGCCATAACACGGCGGCCGTCAAATTCAAGAGCGCCGAAGCGATCCGCGAAGACCTGTCCTATTCTTTCCAAGCCCTCGGCTTGGGAGCGTGGTCGGAAACGGCTTGGCTGGAGGCGGTACGGCGCTTGAAACCCGAAGACATTCCGGCGGCAGGCCGTGCCCATTACAGCTTCCTGAAAGCGGCGGAAGCCGGATGGGCAGCGTCAGCCGAGCGGCTCGGACAGGTGGAGATCGTGGAAGTGGAGCAGTTCCGCGGCTATGCCGCAAACGAAACGAAAGCCTGCTTCGTGGCTGAAATCGATTTTTACTACCGCTGTCCGTTGACCGAACAAGGCATCGTTCTGGTGGACACCCCGGGGGCGGATTCGATCCATGCCCGACATACGGGGGTCACGTTCCAATATATGAAGGACTCTGATGCGATCATTTTCGTGACGTATTACAATCACGCGTTTTCGCGCGCCGACAAGCAGCTGTTAAGCCAGCTGGGGCGGATGAAGGGCAGCTTCGCCCTCGACAAAATGTTCTTCGTCGTGAACGCCGCCGATCTCGCCGCCTCGGAGGAAGAGCTAGGTTCCGTCGTGGAGCATGTGCGGGACGGCCTTCGCTCGGCCGGCATCCAGCAGCCGAACGTGTTTGCGGTATCCAGCCTACGGGCCATGGCGGCCGGGCGGGAGAACGCCGCGGACGACCCGGGATTCTTCCTCTTCCGCCAGCGCTTCTCGGCTTTCCTGGAGCAGGATCTGGGAAACCTGGCCGTCTCGTCCGCTGCCGAGATGATGAAGCAGATGCAAGATCGGTTGTTCAAATGGACGGAGGCCGCCGGACAAAACGCGGAAAATGCGGAGCAGATGCTCGCCGCCTTGCGCGGACGCCGGGATATTTTTGAGCGGGCCGTTGCCGAGTTTGTCCAGGTTGATGTCGGCCGGGAGTGGAGTCAGGAGAACGCCGAGCTGTTGTTCCACGTCGTGCAGCGAGTACGGTTGCAGGCGCTGGAGCTGTTCGCCGAATTTTTCCACCCATCTCTGCTGCAGGAGCATAACGGTCCGCTCAAACGAAATTTTACCGTCGCGATGCGCGGCTGGCTAGATCAAATTTCAGGCGAATTGGAGCGCGAGCTGCTCGCCACCACGCTGCGCCTGGAACGGAAAGCGGAGGCGCTGCTTCGCCGCGAGGCGGAGGCTTGGTGCCGCCGGCATGAGGCGGCCCTGGATATGCCGCTTAGCTATGCGAAAGGGGATACGGGCTGGAACACGCCGGCAATCCCCGAGGGTTTGCTGGACGCCGGAACGCTGGCACCGGAGACGTATTGGTCTTACTTCAAAAATCCGAAAGCTTTTTTTGAGGGAGGCGGCCGCATGGTACTGCGTGCTAAGCTTGAGGAACCCTTGCTCGCCAAGCTGAAGGAAATCGTCGAAGGGATGGAGACGTTTTTCCGGGAGCATTATGAACGTGAAATCGCGTTTCGCAAGGAGCAAACCGCCGAAACGTTCCGCGGGCTGTGGGCGGAATGGGAGCAGAGCATCCAGGACTCCAAAGCCTCTCCGGAGGAGCTGGCGCACTGGAAGGGCATCCTCGGCCAAATCGGGCGGGATGTGGAGGAAATGGAAGCATTTTATGAAAAATAAGCCGGTTTGACCTGCGATAGAGGCCTAATATTCCAAATTTAAGGGATATTAGGCTTTTCTTCGCTTTGCCGCGGGAAAATCCTGATGATAAACTGCAAGGAGCTAAAGCCATGAAAGCGCATGCTTTCAGGCGGTGACAGGTTTCGCGGCGTTCAGACAGCTCCTCGTTGTATCGCAGCCAATACGTCCGGAACCGTTGGTTTTTTGATGACAAACGGATGTAGGAGGAGTGACATGGAGGTTCTCAGGCAACTTCGGGGATATTACCAGGCTAGGTTGAATTACTTGGTATTGTCGATTCTCTGTTTGGCGGCTGCTACCGGGCTTGGCTTAGTTTATCCGATGCTGCTGCGCAAGCTGATCGACGACGTGATTCGGCCGGGGAATTACGGGGAAGTGGTTTGGATTGCCGCGACGGCGGTTTCCGTTGTGGCCGTAAAGGCGCTGCTGCAGTTCCTGCACGGATTTTTCGGCGGAAGGCTGGGAAATTATCTCGCGTACCGGTTGCGCAACGCGTGTTACGAGAAGCTGCAGTTCTTATCGTTCCGCTATTACGACACGGCCAAAACGGGGGATTTAATGTCGCGGTTGACGGGGGATTTGGAAGCGATCCGCAACTTCGTCGGATTTGGCTTCGCCCAACTGCTGAATCTCATTCTGATGGTGACGTTCGGATCGGCGGTCATGTTGTCCATTCACTGGCAGTTGACCTTGGTAACGATGATTACGATTCCGTTCCTGGCCGGCGTGGCCCTCAAATTCGAGTCGAAAATTCATCCGGCGTTCCAGGAAATGCGCCAAGCGCTGAGTTCCTTGACGACCGCGGTGCAGGAGAACGTGACCGGTGTGCGTACCGTCAAATCGTTCGCCCGGGAGCCGCACGAAGTGGAGAAATTCTCGCACCGAAACGAGCGATACAAGGATAACCAGATTTTCGCGGCGACCTTATGGAGCAAGTTCTTTCCGGTGATGGAGCTGCTGGCTTCCGTCAGCGTCGCGGTGCTTCTATCGGTCGGCGGAGCCCTGGTGATCAAAGGGCAGTTGTCGCTCGGCGATCTGGTCGCCTTCTTCAGTTTAATCTGGTTTATCATCGGCCCGATGTGGGGTCTGGGCTTCCATATTAATAACTATACGCAATCCAAGGCGTCCGGGGAGCGGGTGCTGGAGATTTTGAACCAGCCGATCGACGTCAAGGACGAGGCGCAAGCCGAGGAGCTTGATCCGGAGCAGGTTCGCGGCGACGTTCGGTTCGAGCGGGTCACGTTTGCTTACGGGAACAAAATGCCGGCAGTGGTCGACATCGAGTTCCATGCCCCGCCCGGATCGGTGATCGGTTTCCTCGGCGGTACCGGTTCCGGCAAGTCGACGATCATCCAGCTGTTGATGCGCGCTTACGACGTGAATAAAGGTCATATCCGCCTGGACGGCAAAGATATCCGGGATCTCAGCGTGCGCAGCCTGCGCAGCCAAATCGCCACAGTGTTTCAGGAGACATTCCTGTTCTCGTCGACGATTAAGGGCAATATCGCTTACGGCATGACCAACGTATCCATGGAAGAGATCATTCGCGCCGCTCAATTGGCCAAGGCGCACGATTTCATCATGGAGCTGCCGGAGGGTTATGATACCGTGGTTGGCGAACGGGGCCTTGGTTTGTCCGGCGGGCAAAAGCAAAGGATTGCCATCGCCCGCGCCTTGCTCAAGAACCCGAAAATCCTGATCTTGGACGATGCCACCAGCGCGGTGGACATGGAGACCGAGCAGGAGATCCAATCCGGCTTTCAGGAGGTCATGCGGGGCCGAACGACGTTTATTATCGCCCATCGGATCTCTTCGCTGCGGCACGCCGACGAAATCCTCGTCTTGAACGAAGGGCGGGTTGTTCAACGCGGGAGACATGAGGAGCTGATTGAAGCTTCGGGTCCTTACCGGGACGTGTACCGTATCCAATACGCGGACCACTTGGCCGGAGCGGCCCGGCGCGAAGGGGAGGGGAACGCATGAATACGCAAACGGCAACCCGGCCTAAGCCGGCGTCCGGCAAGGAAGCCGCCCGGGGAAGAATCGAAGAACGTTTCGTCTACCAGGATGACGAGGTGATCGACAAGGCGTTTGACTGGCAGCAGTTCCGCCGGCTCTTCGCCTATATGAAGCCCTATGCCAAACAGATGCTGCCCTTGATCATCCTGATGACGGTGCTTGGTACGGTGACGAAGCTGACCGTGCCTTATTTGACGAGTTTGGCGATCGACCGCGCAATCGCGCCGGAGAACGGCCAGACCAGCTTAACGCTGCTGTACGGCATCACCGCAGCCGTCCTTATCCTGTATCTGATTCAATGGGCCTCCGGCGTATACCGGATCAAATACACGAACATCATCGGGCAGAAGGTCATCTATGACTTGCGCGCCGATTTGTTTAAGCATATCCAGAAGCTCTCGTTCAATTTCTTCGATAAGCGTCCGGCCGGTTCGGTGCTGGTACGGGTCACCAATGACGTCAATTCTCTGCAGGAGCTGTTCACCAACGGGGTCGTCAACCTGATGATCGACTGCGTGCAACTCGCGGGAATCGTCGTGATTTTATTGCTGATCAACTGGAAGCTGGGCCTTGCGGTGATGATCACCGTACCCATCATGTTCCTGATCTCCACGAAACTGCGGCAAAAAATCCGGATGGCCTGGCAGGAAGTCCGCATGAAAAACTCGCGGATCAACTCTCATCTGAACGAATCGATCCAGGGCATTCGCGTGACCCAGGCTTACACGCAAGAGCGGGAGAACATGCGTTACTTCGATTCGATGAACCTGAGCAGCAAGAAATCGTGGGACAAAGCGTCGGCGATGAACCAAGGGTTCGGTCCATTGATCGAAATCACCGGGGGCGTCGGTACGTTCGTGCTGTTCATGCTGGGCGTTTACCTGATTCAGTCCGGGGAATTGACGATCGGCTTGCTGGTGGCCTTCAGCAACTATGTGGGCAACTTCTGGGATCCGATCAATCGCTTGGGGCAGATGTATAACCAACTGCTGGTGGCGATGGCCTCGTCCGAGCGGATTTTTGAATTTATCGACGAGGAGCCGAATATCGCCGATAAGGCCGGGGCCAAGCCGTTGCCGACTATTACGGGGGAGATCCACTTTAACCATGTTGTTTTTGAATATGAAAAAGGACGCCCCGCCTTAAAAGGCATTGATCTGGACGTGCGTCCCGGCCAGTCGATCGCGCTCGTCGGCCATACGGGCTCGGGAAAAAGCACGATCATCAACCTCCTCAGCCGTTTTTACGATCCCAGCGGGGGTTCGGTCGTCATCGATGGTCATGACATTCGCGACGTCACCGTTCAAAGCCTTCGCAGCCAAATTGGAGTCGTGCTGCAGGATACGTTTATTTTCTCAGGCACGATCCGGGATAATATCCGGTTCGGCCGGTTGGACGCGACGGACGAGGAAGTGGAGGCTGCGGCCAGGGCGGTGGATGCCCACGACTTTATCATGAAGCTGCCGAACGGCTACGGTACGGAGGTGGAGGAACGAGGTAACGTGCTGTCGATGGGTCAAAGACAGCTGCTGTCGTTCGCCCGGGCGCTGCTGGCGAATCCGCGGATTTTAATCCTCGACGAGGCTACGGCCAGCATCGATACGGAAACCGAGCTGAAGATCCAGGAAGCGCTGAAGGTGCTGCTCAAGGGGAGGACATCGTTTATCGTGGCCCATCGGCTCTCCACTATCCGCAGCGCCGACAAGATCATCGTGCTGGATCATGGCGAGATCAAAGAAACGGGCAACCACCGGGAACTTATGGAACAAAAGGGAATCTATTGCGGCTTGGTCGAAGCACAATTTCGTTATTTGTAACTTTTTATCGAAAAATATTTACATTTTTAATTAGAACTATTGCAATCCTGCTCATAAAACCGGAAAATAGAATAGGATTGTTAACCTAGCGTTAAGGAGATCAAACCCTGCATGGGGGCTCCTGCATCAAACCGCCCAAAGCGATCCCTCTGCCGGTCAGCGGGGAGCTGGGCAACGAAGTGATCATTGGAGCACGGCGGAAGCTGTTGAATCAGGTCGCAGCCGCGCCTAAACAAAGCGGCAAATTTATTAAAGGTGGTTTGGTCCAATTGAGTATTGAGGCGTTAGCTCCGGCTTTGGTCATTCGCAACGGTTGTTGCGACGA
Source organism: Paenibacillus timonensis (assembly GCF_022427145.1). Classification (GTDB taxonomy): domain Bacteria; phylum Bacillota; class Bacilli; order Paenibacillales; family Paenibacillaceae; genus Fontibacillus; species Fontibacillus timonensis. The sequence continues at coordinate 158,191 of NZ_JAKSXN010000001.1, read as the reverse complement.
TGTTCAACACATGCTTCCTTTAATGCGTCAACTGCGCTACCCGATGACGGCTAGCGTGCTGAAGGAGCGCTTAGCGATGCTGGAAGGCCAGCTGCTGCTAGGCAATCTGGTTGCGGAACTCGACGGCGTGGTCGTCGGGACGGCTTTTCTCAAACAGCATCAGACGCATGACATGAGTAAACCGGTCACCCGGATTACGGCATTGGTCGTTGACGAGAAGCACCGCGGTGCGGGGATCGGGAGACGGTTGATCGAAGAAGCGGAGAAGTGGGCCCGCGAACGGGGCAGCACGGATTTGGTGTTATCCACGGCCCGCGAGAACCATCTGTCCGCCAAAATGTTCTATGAACATTGCGGCTTCGGCTGCACCGGCTACCGAATGAATAAGCCGTTAAATCAAGCCTGATACAAATAACTTTCCAGCAAACTGCGATTCAAGCTCCGCCCTGAAGAAGGGTGGAGCTTTTTTGTGTTTAGAGAGAGGCGGGACGCCTTTGAAAAATAAATTCACGTTCTTGTCTTAAGATCGAGTCGGAAATCGTAGGTTTTCGTAGCCGATAGAGTAAGGTGATTTCAAATGTCACGAATACTAACACGTGTAGGGTTGAGAATCGTTTAGTGTTAGTAAAGATGACGTACACATAACGCCGAGCGGGGGACGCCCTAGGGAAAAGACCTATATTAGGAGGATGTGTATGAAGGGGAAAAAATGGTTCGCATGGCTTGCATGTACTTGTCTCATGATCGGTTTGCTCTCGGCGTGTAATTCGTCCGGCGACAAGACGAAACCAGCGGATGGCAATGCTGCCGCTGCCGGAGGCGAACTCACGGTCATCAAGATCGCTTCGCAATCCCCGTTATCCGGAGGATCGGCCATCCAGGGGGAATCGATCAAGCTCGGGGGGCAGATGGCGTTAGAGGAGCGCCAAGCGGAATTCAAGGAACTGGGATTCGACCTGCAGTTCGTGCCTTACGACGACCAAGGGGACTCAAAGAAAGGCGTCGCCAACTCCGAATTGATCGGTGCCGACCAAGCGGTATTGGCGGTACTGGGGCATCTGAACTCCGGGGTATCGATTCCGAGCTCGGTGGTGTACGAGAAATACGGGATTCCGATGGTCTCCCCGGCCAGTACGGCAACCGACTTCACCGACCGGAAGCTGAAAGCGGCCAACCGGATTGTCGCCCGAGACGACTTTCAGGGACCGGCGGGCGCCGAATATGCCGTGAAAACGGTGGGAGCCAAAAATATTTTCGTCATCCAGGATAAAACGGCTTATGGGCAAGGGTTGGCCGACGCTTTCCGCAGCGCGGCCGAAGAGCTGGGCGCGACCATCGCCGGGTACGAGGGCATTACAGTTGGAGAAAAGGACTTTAACGGCGTACTGAACCAGGTGCTCAGCAAAAAGCCGGATTTTATTTTCTTCGGCGGGATGTATGCGGAGGCTGGATTGATCGTCAAACAGGCCCGGGAGAAGGGGATCACCGTGCCCATTATGGGTGGTGATGCGCTGGATTCCTCGGGCATGGTGGACATTGCCGGCGACAAGCTGACGGAAGTGGCTTACAGCTCCGTGTCTACCGACGTAACGAAGTCCAACAAGGAATGGGCGGACAAATATAAAGCGAAGTTCGGCAAATCCGTCGAGAACTATTCGGCATATGCCTATGATTCCATGAACGTGATATTGAATGCGGTGAAGAAAGCAATCGAGGACAATAGCGGCAAGCTGCCGACTCGCGAGCAGGTCCGTGATGCGGTTCGAGCCACGACGGACTTCGAAGGAATCGCTACGAAAGTCAGCTTTGACGACAAAGGCGATAATGAATTTGCCAAGGTCTTCATCTATAAATTCGACTCGCCAACCTACCCTGGCACGATGGTATCGGAAATCGAACAGCCGAAGTAATCGGATTTTCGGCAATAACGCAGAAGGGGTTAGGACTTATGGATATGATCCTGCAAACACTCCCTCAGGTATTGGTGGACGGATTCACTTTGGGCGCCGTCTACGCGGTGGTGGCCATCGGTTATACGATGGTTTACGGCATTCTCGAATTCATTAATTTTGCGCACGGCGAAATCTTTATGACCGGCGCGTTCGTAGGCACCGCAGCCTTGCTGACGATGAACTCGGCAGGTTGGTTGACGGGACTGCCTGCCGGACTCGCCTACTTCCTCATCCTGGCGACGGCGATGCTGTCGACCGGGATGTTGGGGATCGGAATCGAGCGGGTGGCCTATCGGCCGCTCCGCCGGGCGCCGAAGCTCATCTCGCTGATTTCGGCGATCGGGGTCTCTTTCCTGCTGCAGGATATCGTCCGATTTATCGCGGATATCCGTACCGGGAATTTTATCGTGACCGGCATTTCGCTGTACGGCGATAACCTGAAGCTAGGCGCTTCTTCCTTATGGAGCGGGTTTGACGACGCGTTTCTGAAGACAAATACGATCATCGTTGTGGCGGTGGCTGTCGTTCTCATGGTGGGTCTCGATTTTTTCGTGAACCGCACCAAATGGGGAACCGCCATGCGGGCCGTAGCCCAGGACCGGGATACGGCGTCGCTGATGTCGATTAACGTGAATAAAGTGATCGCGCTGACTTTCTTTATCGGATCGGCGCTGGGCGGCGGGACCGGCGTCCTGTTCGCCCAGCAGTATGGAACCATCGATCCGTACATCGGGTTTATCTTAGGGATGAAAGCTTTCACCGCGGCTGTCCTAGGCGGCATCGGCAATATCCGGGGCGCCATGTTCGGCGGGTTGTTCATCGGCCTATTGGAAATGTTCTCGTCCGCCAACCTGTCGGTCATGACGGGCGGCGCACTCGGCGGGGAGTATAAAGACGTCGTCGCTTTTCTGATCCTGATCGCGGTGCTGATTTTCAAGCCGGAGGGGTTATTCGGCAAAGCCGTGAAAGAGAAAGTGTAGGTGGTCTCCCATGAATCAACTGAAGCTCAGGTTAGGGCGGAGCCAACCCGCCCAAGCCTTGTTGTTAACGCTGTTTGTCCTGGTCACGTCGGCCAGCGTGTATTTTTCGGACAAATCGGTAGTTGCTTTTCTGCTCCTGCTCGGCTCCTTGCTGCTGCTGTATTTGACGACCTTCCGAACCTCGATCAAATGGGGGATCGGCGCGGTACTTCTGCTGGCCGTCATCCCGTTTGCTACTTCCGGCGGCCCGGCCCATCAGTCGTATATGGAGGTGGCCACGCAGTGCGGCATTTACATCGCCATGGCGTTAGGGCTTAACATCGTGGTCGGATTCGCCGGACTGCTCGATCTTGGATTTGTGGCTTTCTTCGCAGTTGGGGCTTATACGTACGCGATATTTGCTACTCCGCAGGCAAACGAGTTCATCTCTGGCCAGCTGTTTCCGCTGCCCGGAGGTGCGTTCTGGATATTTATCGTGCTTGGCGGCTTTATGGCTGCGTTGTTTGGGCTCTTGCTCGGGTTGCCGGTACTTCGGGTCAAGGGCGACTATCTGGCGATCGTCACGCTGGGGTTCGGGGAAATCATCCGGATTATCTTTAACAATCTGGATAAACCGGTGAACATCACGAACGGGGCGATGGGGCTGTCTTCGATTCAACCGCCGAGTTTGTTTGGCCTCTCCTTCACGTTTCCCAACCAGTTTTACTTTATCGTCCTTTTTATCTTGGCAATCGTTATTTTCAGCGTGAAACGGTTGGAGCATTCCCGGCTTGGGCGGGCCTGGAAGGCGATTCGGGAGAACGAGATCGCCGCGCAATCGATGGGCATTCCGCTCATTCGCACCAAATTGACTGCTTTTGCGATCGGCGCATCTTTTTCCGGCATGATGGGGGTGGTATTTGCGGCGAAACAAACGTTCATCGATCCGACCAGCTTTACGCTGCTCGAATCGATCACGATTCTGGTCATGGTGCTGCTGGGCGGGATGGGCAGCGTGCCCGGCGTCATTCTCGGCGCGGCTTTGGTGACGATCCTGAACCTGCAGGTGCTTACGGAGCTCACTAACTGGTTAAACCAGTTGACGCTGCAAGGGGTCATTCATCTCCCCAACTCGATTTCGCCGTCCAAGATGCAGCGGCTCATCTTCGGCGCGATCCTGGTGCTCGTCGCCATCTTTAGGCCCAACGGGCTGATTACCGCCAAGAACAAGAAAGTGGATGTCGAGCGGCTTAAGGCGCAGCGTTCCGGCAAAACGTTATCCGTTGTGCCGCCGGCGAACCAACAAAGCGGAGGTGTAGGTCCATGACGATTCTGAAAGTCGGCAAGCTGGTCAAACGCTTCGGGGGATTGACGGCGGTTGGAGGCGTCGACTTTTCGTTCCCCTGCGGCAAGATTTCCGCCGTGATCGGTCCCAATGGGGCGGGGAAAACGACCTTCTTTAACATGATCACCGGTATTTATACCCCCGATGAAGGCACAATTGAACTGGACGGGGTGTCTATCGTTGGCGTCAAGCCCCATCAGATCGTGAGCCTGGGGATAGCTCGGACGTTTCAGAACATTCGTCTGTTCGGCAGTATGACCGTGCTGGAAAATGTCATGGTCGGTATGCACATCCATTTGAAGGCGGGGATCCTCGGCACGCTTCTTTCCCTACCGACCGCCCGGCATGAGGAAGAGTTGGTGCAGCAGGATGCTTACCGTTTACTCGAGTTCGTCGGTTTGCAAGACTTGTTGAATGAACAAGCGGCCAATCTGCCGTACGGCGCTCAGCGGCGGCTCGAGATCGCCCGGGCGCTCGCGGCAAAGCCGAAGGTGCTGCTCCTGGACGAACCGGCAGCCGGGATGAATCCGCGCGAGACGGCCGAGCTGATCGGGCTGATCCGGCGGATTCAGAAGGAGACGGGGATGACGATTATCCTCATCGAGCATGACATGAAGCTGGTCATGGAGTTATCCGACCATATCCTTGTATTGGATTACGGTACGAAAATCGCCGAAGGCGGGCCGGAGGATATACGTTCCCACCCTAAAGTGATTGAGGCTTACCTGGGCAAAAGCGCGGCCCAACACGAAACCGTCCGACTCGAGGTGATCTCATGAGCCTGCTGGAGCTGAGTGGGGTACACGCGTATTATGGGGCGATCGAAGCGTTGAAAGGCGTCACCTTAACCGTGGAGGAGGGGGAGATCGTTTCGCTGATCGGCTCCAATGGGGCCGGAAAGTCCACCACGCTCAAGGCGATTTGCGGCCAGGTGAACATGACCGGCACCATCCGTTTTAACGGGACCGAAATGTCGAGCTTGCCGCCGCACCGCGCGGCGTTGGAAGGGATCGCGCATGTGCCGGAAGGACGGCGCATTTTCCCGCGGTTGACGGTGAAGGAAAACCTGGAGATGGGCGCTTTTTCCGTAAGGGACAAAAAGACGATCAAGCAGCGGATGGAGAGGGTGTTCGATCATTTCCCGCGGCTCCGGGAACGGCTGGCGCAAACGGGCGGGACGATGAGCGGCGGGGAGCAGCAAATGCTGGCCATCGGCCGGGCGATGATGATGCAGCCGAAAATCCTATTGCTGGATGAGCCATCGATGGGGCTCGCTCCGATTATCGTCGAGCAGATTTTTGACATCATCCAACAGTTGAACCGCGAAGGGATGACCGTGCTGCTCGTCGAGCAAAACGCTTTTCAGGCTTTGCAGATCGCCCACCGCGGCTATGTGATGCAAACCGGGGAAATTTTGATGGAGGACGAGGCCGATTTGCTGCTCGCCAACGAGCAAGTCAAGGAAGCTTATTTGGCTTAACCGATGCGGCCGATGATGTATGGTCTGCTAGCCTCTTTGTTCTTCTCGTCAACGTTTGTGTTGAACCAGACGATGAAATGGTCGGGGGGTGACTGGTTGTATACGGCTTCGCTGCGTTTCTTGTTTATGATTCCGCTGCTGCTTGCCGCCGTTACGATGCGGAGGAAGTGGACGCCGCTTTGGGCGGAGATGCGCAAGCGGCCTTGGGCTTGGGCGGGTTGGAGCTTCGTCGGTTTCGGGGTGATGTACGTTCCCGTTTGCTTTGCTGCCGAATATGAGCCTGGCTGGCTGATTGCCGGCACGTGGCAAACTACGATCGTGGCCGGCCTATTGGTGGCGCCGGCCTTTTCCAATGTCCGCTTCACGCCGGCAGGCCCGGTCAAGGTCCGGGAACGGATTCAATGGAAAGGATTGGGGTTGTCCGTTATCATTCTGCTAGGCGTCTTCATCATGCAGTTTAGCCAGGCTCGTACCCTCTCGGTTCGAGATCTTCTGCTGGGGGCCGTGCCGGTCATCGTGGCCGCCTTCGCGTATCCGCTGGGCAACCGCAAAATGATGGAGATTTGCGAAGGAAGGCTGGACGCGTACCAGCGAGTGCTCGGGATGGCGCTGGCTACCCTGCCGTTATGGCTGCTGCTTGCGGCTGCCGCATTTTGGCGCAGCGGACCGCCTAGCGCGGACCAGGCCGGCCAAGCCCTCGCGGTTGCCGTGTGTTCCGGCCTGATCGCAACGGTGTTGTTTTTTGCCGCCACGGATATGGCCAAAGGTTCCCCGCATCGCCTGGCGGCCGTCGAAGCGACGCAAGCCGGGGAAGTCGTTTTTGCGACGGCCGGCGAGTTGCTGTTATTGCCCGTTCCGAGGCCTTCGACTGTGTCCATAATCGGCATGGGGTTGGTCATCGGGGGGATGGTCCTGCATAGCCTGTTATCTCGGAAGAAGCCCCCCCTTCGCGAGGGAGCGCCATTTGCAGGATAGGTCTATGCCTATCCTGTTACAATTAACGCCACAAAATCACCTTATTTGCCCGAGAATTTCGAGAAACGGCAAAATAGGGTGATTTTTTCGTCTTATCTCATATGAAAACAGCCTATCCAGGCTTTATAGATGCAAATAAGGTGATTTACTCACTCTATTGATCAAAAATAGCGCTATTTCCACCGAATAAGGTGAAAAAATAGCGCTATTTATACGCGATCGGTTTGGCTCTCCTATCCCTCGAGCTTAATTCGCCGCATAATACCGGCTCTGCTCATACGCCAATGCCGTACGGCGCGAATAGCAGTACAGCTCGCGGTACGTTTCGAGGCGCCCGCGGAACTCGAGCTGGAGATGCGAGCAGCCGCAAAGATCGGACGGGGTCGTTAATCCCGCGGATTTCTCCAGAAGCTTGACGCCGGCTTCTTGGAACACCCGGCTGACGAATTGGGAACAGAAGTAAGAGTTTTCTCCGCCAAGCTCCATGTTGAGGATAATGCCCAAGAGGCCCAGAAAGTTATAATTGTATAGTTCGCCGTTATCCTCGAAGGTTTTCACGAAATTTCTCATGCGCATGTAGTTCTCCGCGCTAACCTTGCAGCTGTATACGGCGCAGGTCGCTTTCTCGAATACTCCGCAGTGAATGTCCTCCTTGACGAAGCCGCCGAAGATCGGAATGAACGGGTGTTTGCGCCCGAAGCTATAGACCTCCCGCAGTTCGGGATCAAACGCGATGGAAGCGTGATTATAAGGCGCTCGGGTATATAATCCGATCATTTTGGCAACCTACGTCTTCGGATTGCTGAGCAGGACATAGATTTTCATCTCATTATTCATAAATTCGACCACCATTTAGAGTTGATGATAGTTCCTTTGGATAATAACATGGTACTTGGTTTATGGGAATCCCAAAACGGACCGAAGGCGGAAAACAAACTGGACTAAGGTCTTGGTTCCTTCCGTCCGCTCCGGGTGATCCGCGATTTACTTTTGCGGACCGATACGTTAAAATCGGGGGGAAATCAGGGCATAGAAGAGGATGGTCCATCGATGTATAAATTGATATTGGCCGATGACGAAGAGGATGTACGGGAAGGTTTGCTAAGCCTGATCGATTGGGAAAGTCTCGGTTATGCCGTCATGGAGACGGCGGAGAACGGCAAGGAAGCGGCAGAGCTGGTGGAGAAGCATACGCCGGACGTCGTCGTGACGGATATTCAAATGCCGTTCATGAACGGCTTGCAGCTCTCCGAGTGGATTCGCGAGCAATACCCGGCAACGAAAATCATTATATTGACTGGATACGAGGAGTTTGAATATGCGCAGAAAGCCATCCGTCTTGGCATCGACGAATATGTGTTGAAACCGTTTTCGGCAGGGGAATTAGCCGAGATCTTGAGAAAAGTCAAAATGCAGCTCGACGAGGAGATGGCCGCGAAGGAAAACGTGCAGTTATTGACCGAGCACTACCGCAAGAATCTGCCGATCCTGCAGAGCCTGTTTTTATCTTCGCTCGTATCCCGCCGGCTGCAGGAAGCGGAAATCCGCGAAAAGTGCGAGCATTATGATCTGGACCTAAGCGGTGACCGGTACCTGGTCTCCGTCATCCGTATCGATTCTGCGGGGGCAGCCCGGCGTGAACCCGCCGAAAGCGGGGAAGCGGGAAAAGGGCTGGCGTCCGTATCCCTCAAGAATACGAACGATACTCAGCTGCAGCTGTTTGCCGTGTTTAATATCGCCGAGGAGATCGTTCGTCTCCATCCGGGGGATCGGGCGTTTATCCATCATGACGAGGTCGTGGTACTCAGCTTAGCGGAACCTAACAGGGAGGAGCAGCTGGCTAACCGAACGCTGCAGTTATTGGAAGAGATCCGTTTTAGCGTGGAGCGGTTTCTCAAACTGACGGTGACCATCGGCGCCGGTTCGGAGGTGGAACGGCTCAGCGAGCTCGCCGGCTCCTATGAGGAGGCGGTCAAGGCGCTGGATTACCGCGTGATTCTCGGCGGAAATAAAGTGATCTGGATCGAAGACGTGGAGTCGCGGCAAACCGTGCCGTTATCGATGGACGAGCTGAAGGAGAAGGAGCTGGTCCGTTGCCTCAAGGTCGGCAGCGACCAGGAACTGATCAACCTGCTGGAAGAACTGTTCTCGGCATTGACCGACAGCAAGGCGTCGTATCAGGATTTTCAGGTATATCTGCTGGAGATGTTGACCTCGGTGATCAAGGTAGCGAAGGACATCCGCGTCGACCTCGACAAATTGTTCGGCGAGGGAGCCGGATTCCTGGGTCAATTCGTCAAATTCTCGCATGCCGATGAAGCGAAGGCCTGGTTCCTGGATATCTGCATGAAGCTGAAGCATTCGATCGCCTCCGACCGGCAATCCAGCTATAACAAACTGGTGGATGAAGCGAAGGAGTACATTTTGGCGAATTACAGCGACAATGACATCTCCATCGCCAAGGTATGCCAGCACCTTCATATCAGTACCGGATACTTCAGCAACATCTTCAAGAAAGAGACGAAGACGACCTTCGTCAACTATTTAATGGGCGTACGAATGGACGCGGCACAGGACCTGCTCGCCACAACGGACCTGAAAGCTTTTGAAATCGCCGAGCGCGTCGGGTTTGCCGATCCGAACTATTTCAGTTTTTGCTTCCGCAAAAAATTCGGCATTTCCCCGAAAGAGTATCGGACCGGAGCGAAAAGCCAATGAAGCTGTGGCGCACCGTCAAACGACTGGTTCAAGGATTCCATGTGCGCAACATCCAGGTGTTGATCTCCTTGTCATCGATTGCCGTTACCGTTCTGGCGGTCGTGCTGGTCAGTACCTTGCTGTACAACCGTTTCTCCCGGGCCGCGGAAGAGAACGCCTACTTAAGCCTAGAGCAGATCATCGAACAGGTTCATTCCAACCTGGAGCTTTACGTTAGCGGAATGCAGGACATTTTTGACCTGGTGGAGCAAAAAATCGCCGTCGTCCCGGATCTCCCCACCAACGATCAGTTGGGAGAGCAGCTGGAGACCGTGCTCAGCACGCGCGAGGACCTGGTTTCCATGGCGCTGTTTACCGAGGACGGGAAGCTCGTGCGCAATATGCCAACCCTGCCGATGCGCCAAAACACGCGGCTTCAGGAGCAATTGTGGTTCGAATCCGCGATTCAGAACCCCGGGAAGCTGCAGTTTACTCCGCCGCATATCCAAAACCTGTTCAAATGGCAATACCGCTGGGTCGTTTCGATGAGCAAGACCGTGACCTACCGGGATCAGGGGAAGCTGAAGCAAGGCGTGCTGGTGATCGACATTAACTTCCGTACCATCGACGAGTTAAGCGGACGCATCAGCCTGGGCAAAAAGGGTTACGTGTATATCATCGATGCGGTAGGGAACATCGTATACCATCCGCAGCAACAGTTGATCTATGCCGGGTTGAAATACGAAAATTTGGAACCGGTGCTCAATTACGCGTACGGACGATACTCCGACGAGTCGGACGGGGAGCAGCGGATCATTACGATCCAGACGGTGAAGCCGGCCGAATGGAAAATCGTCGGGGTGGCCTATGCGGATGAGTTTTTGACGACCAAAAGGGAAGTCGGGGACTTTCTGTCCTGGTTCCTGCCCCTTGCCATCGCGATCATCCTGGTCATTAGCATTTATGTTTCGGCCCGAATCTCGCAGCCGATCCGCAGGCTCGAACGCTCCGTACAAATGGTGGAACGCGGGGATTTCGGGACGAACGTCTACGTGAGCGGCGCCTACGAAGTCGAACAGCTGTCCAAGCGGTTTAACTTGATGCTGCGCCGAATCCGCGAGTTGATGGATCAAATTATCCAGGAGCAAGAGGCCAAACGCAAAAGCGAGCTGGACGTGCTGCAGTCGCAGATCAATCCGCATTTCCTCTATAATACGCTGAATTCGGTCACCCGGCTCGCCGAGCTGGGCCGTAACGAGGAGGTCGTCACGACCATTACGTCGCTTTCGCGCTTCTTCCGGATCAGCTTAAGCAAGGGGAACCACATCATCAGCGTGCAGGACGAGTTGGAGCATGTACGCCATTACTTAATCATTCAAACGATCCGGTTCAAGAACAAGTTCCGTTACGACATCCAGGCCGAGGAAACCGCGCTGAAATGTTCGACCTTGAAGCTGATTTTGCAGCCGCTCGTCGAGAATGCGATCCACCACGGAATCGAGAAATCGGCCGAGGAGGGGTTCATCCGCGTGGAGGCCTGCTTAGAGGGGGACAACCTTGTTTTCCGCATTTGGGATAACGGAATCGGGATGTCGCCGGAAACGGTCGAGAAGCTATTCAGCGGGACGATCCGCAGCGAAAGCGGGTCGGGCGTTGGCGTCCGCAACGTGCAGGAGCGCATCGCGTTGTATTATGGCGCGGGCTACGGGCTTCATTTCGAAAGCGAACCGGAGGAAGGAACGACGGTGACGATCACAATCCCGGCCGTATTGCCGGAAAGTCTGGAACAAAGCGGGGGGGAGGCATGATGCGGTTGACGAAATACGTGAAGCCGGCCTGCTTGCCGTTGATCGCAGTGCTGATAATTACACTGCTGTCTTCCTGCGGCAGCCCTGGAGCCAGAGGAGACGATCATCAGGTGACTGACGTGGATATGATCGTCAAGATGGACCGCGGCGATTATTGGAAAACAACCAAGCTGGGTGCGGAGATTGCAGCCAAGGAGTACAACGTGCGGTTGAATTTTCTGGCACCGGAGAACGAAAACGACGTCGAAGGGCAGATTCTCCTGATGGAGGAGTCGATTGAGCGGCGACCCGATGCCATTATATTGGCGGCTTCCGATTATGAAGCGTTGGGTCAGGTGACGGACCGGACGTCCTATTACGACATTCCGGTCGTTTCGATGGATTCGGAGGCAGCCTCGACCAAGGTGAAAACCTTTGTGGGTACTAATAACTACGAGGCGGGTCAAAAAGCGGCCGAACGGCTGGTCGAGCTAACCGGGCCGGAAAGCGAAATCGGGATCATCAATTTCGTGAAAGGCGCCCGTAATGCGAACCAGCGCGAGGAAGGGTTCCTAGATTACGTCGCCCGGTTTCCCAATGTCCATGTCGTTGATATCCAATACTGCGGCTCAGATGAGAACCTGGCCTACAGTCTGACGGCAGACATGCTGAAGCGTTTCCCGGACCTGGACGGCATCGTGTCGCTCAGCGCCGAATCTTCGATCGGCGCAGGGCGCGCCGTTGACGAGCTCGGTTACGGCGGCAAGGTGAAGATGATCGCCTTCGACAATCCGCCTGAAATGCTTGAGCTCCTGCAGGAGGAGAAGGTACAGGCCATGGTCGTGCAGAACCCGTTCAACAACGGGTATATGGCGGTTGCCGCCGCCGTCCAGGCTGCCCGCGGCGAGAAGCTGGAGGATCGGATTCCGACGGATACGAAGCTGATCGATCTGAACAATATGCTGTGGCCGGAAAACCAGAAGCTGTTGTTCCCGTTCGTGAAGTAAAATCAGTGGCGGGCGAGACCTTCCAATCTAATAGTTGCTGGAATGAACTAAACAGCAAGCGGTTTCCGGAGAGGCCGGGAAGCTTGCTGTTTTGCCGTTTTTTAAGCTTATCGAAAAATATGCCGTAAATCCTCAAATGGACATCATCAGAATTTTGATAGAAACACCTTAGAATTTTGGATTCGCAATCCTTGAAAAACCATGCATAATGAAAACGTATCCAAGAGGATAACTCACAGAAATACATTTTTCAGGAGGTCAAAGATATGAAGAAGTTGACGACAGTCATGCTGGCCGCAGCGATGCTCGGAGCAACCATGGTAGGATGTTCCAACGGCGGGGATAAAGAGAGCAGCGGAGGAAATGGCGGATCCACTCCAAGCGTAGGCGTGGCGATTTACAAATTCGACGATACGTTCATGACGGGCGTACGGAACTCGATTGAGAAGAACGCGGACGGAATCGCCAAAGTGGATGTCGTAGACAGTCAAAACTCTCAGCCGACGCAAAACGATAAAATCGACTTGTTCTTGACGAAAAAGACGAACGCGTTGATCGTAAACCCGGTTGACCGGACGGCGGCTGGCGTAATTATCGATAAAGCGCAAGCGAAAGAAACGCCGGTTGTATTCCTGAACCGCGAACCGCTGCCGGAAGATATGAAGAAATGGGATAAAGTTTACTACGTAGGCGCGAAAGCCGAAGAATCCGGCACCCTGTCCGGACAAATCGTCGTAGACTACTGGAAAGCCCATCCGGAAGCCGACAAGAACGGCGACGGCGTTCTGCAATACGTCATGCTGAAAGGCGAACCTGGACACCAAGACGCCGAACTGCGTACGCAATATTCGATCCAAGCGATTGAAGATGCCGGCATCAAGGTTGAAAAAGTGGCTGAAGACACAGCGATGTGGGATCGTGTAAAAGGTCAAGAGAAAATGGCGGCTTTCCTGGCTGCTAACGGCGACAAAATCGAAGCCGTGCTTGCAAACAATGATGACATGGCTCTCGGCGCTATCGAAGCTTTGAAAGCTGCCGGATACTTCACAGGCGACAAATACATGCCGGTTGTAGGCGTAGACGCAACGGCGCCAGCACTCCAAGCGCTGGAGCAAGGCACGATGCTGGGTACGGTATTGAACGATGCCGAAAACCAAGGGAAAGCAGCGGTTACTCTGGCTTCCTTGCTGGCTAAAGGCGAAGCCATCAGCAAAGACAGCGTAGGTTTCGATATTACCGACAACCAATATGTATGGATTCCTTACCAAAAAGTAACGAAGGAAAACGCTGCTGACTTTAAATAAGAGGACGGCAAGCAGGTAATCAGCAGGACTTCTCATATTCGCAAGGACTAAATGGGAGGTTCGATGCCGAAGGGTACGGACCTCCCGGTTTTTTCGCAGGGATAGGAACACCGGAGGAAACCATGCTGTGCCTCTAAAGCGAAAGAAATGATCAGGGGGCGAAATCAATGTCTGAATACATGCTCGAGATGAAGGGCATCACCAAGGAATTTCCCGGCGTCAAAGCGCTGGATGGCGTAACGCTGCAGGTTAGACCCGGTACCGTTCATGCGCTGATGGGCGAAAACGGGGCCGGCAAATCAACGCTGATGAAATGCCTGTTCGGGATTTACAAGCCGGACGGGGGCGAAATTGTTCTGAATGGTCAGAAAGCGGAAATCAATAATTCCAGCGATGCGCTGAAGCTCGGGGTTTCGATGATTCACCAAGAGCTGCATCCGGTGCCTTTCCGCAATGTCATGGAAAATATCTGGCTCGGACGTTTCCCGTTGAAAGGATGGGGGCCTCTCCAATTCGTTGACCATAAGAAGATGTACCGGGATACGGAAGAGCTGTTTAAACAGTTAGATATCGATTTAAATCCGGAAACGATCGTCGGCAAACTGTCCGTTTCGAAAATCCAGTCGATCGAGATCGCCAAAGCGGTATCGTTCAACTCGCAGATCATCGTCATGGACGAACCAACCTCCTCTTTGACCAGCGTCGAGGTGGAGCACCTGTTCCGGATCATTAATGATTTGAAGAAACGCGGCGTGTCGATCATTTACATCTCGCACAAAATGGAGGAAATCCTGCGGATCTCCGACGATGTGACGATCATGCGTGACGGCAAGAAGATCGGCACCTGGCCGGCGGCGGAAATGACCACCGACCTCATTATTTCCAAGATGGTCGGCCGCGATTTAACGCAGCGGTTCCCGGACCGGCATAACGTGCCGAACGGCGTCATTATGAAGGTGGAGAAGCTTACTTCCAGTAACCCGAAATCGTTCAAGGATGTATCGTTCGAGCTGCGCAAAGGGGAGATCCTTGGCGTAGGTGGCCTGGTCGGAGCCCAGCGTACCGAGCTGATCGAAGCTTTGTTCGGCCTTCGCGAAATCGAGTCGGGCACGATTTCGATTAACGGCAAAGCGGTTAAGATCCGCAGTGCCGGCGAAGCTAAAAAGCACGGATTGGCGCTGTTGACGGAGGAACGCCGCACGACCGGTATTTTCCCGGTACTGTCCGTGCATGAAAATGCGGCGATCGCCAATCTGGATCGTTATGTGACGCCTTACGGCTTGCTGAATGACCGGAAGAAAAAAGCCGAAGCCAACCAAATGGTCGAGAAGCTGCGGACGAAAACGCCGTCACCGAAAACGCTGATCATGAACCTTTCGGGCGGGAATCAGCAAAAAGTGCTGCTGGCCCGCTGGCTGCTTACCGAACCGGATATTTTATTACTGGACGAACCGACGCGCGGGATCGACGTCGGGGCAAAATACGAAATTTATTCCATTATTGCGGATTTGGCACAGCAAGGCAAAAGCATCATCATGATTTCATCCGAGATGCCTGAACTGCTTGGGATGTCCGACCGTGTCATGGTAATGTCCGAAGGCCGTCTAACGGGAATCGTGGATGGAGACAAGGCTACGGAAGAAGAAATTATGCGTCTGGCAGCCCAGCACTAAGGATTTCGGAGGAGGAGAAAATCATGAATACCAAAAAAATGCAAAGTTTTGTAACCGAAAATGCCATTTATATCGTTTTAGCCGTGCTGCTCGTCGGCATCGCTGTTTATGATCCAAGCTTTATCGGATTGAATACGTTACGCGATATTTTGATTCAATCGTCTACCCGGGTCATTATCGCCCTCGGGGTAGCGTTTATCCTGATCACGGGCGGCACCGACTTGTCCGCCGGCCGGATGGTCGGGTTGACGGCAGTCGTCTCCGCATCCATGCTGCAAGAAGCCGATTATGCCCGTCGCTTCTTCCCGAATTTGCCGGAGCTCCCCATGTTCGTTCCGGTTTTGATCGCCATTGCGGTAGGCCTGCTCTTTGGTCTGATTAACGGCGTCATCGTTGCCAAATTCAAAGTTCCTCCGTTTATCGCCACGCTGGGCACGATGGTTGCGATTTACGGGATCAACTCGCTGTACTTCGATACCGAGCCGAACCAATCCCAACCGATCGGCGGCTTGCGCAGCGACTTTACGAACCTTCTTGGTTCGGGTAGCATCGGCAAGGGAGATTTCTCGATTCCTCATATTGTCATTATCGCCATCGTTGTCTGTGCCATTGTTTGGGTGATGTTTAACAAAACACGTCTCGGTAAAAACATGTACGCCATTGGCGGTAATGAGCAAGCGGCTAAAGTGTCCGGGATCAACGTATCCAAAAACTTGATCCTCATTTACTCCATCGCAGGCGCTTTGTATGGCTTGGCAGGTGTGATGGAAGCAGCTAGAACCGGCGGTGCAACAAACAACTATGGTAACATGTATGAGCTTGACGCGATCGCAGCCTGTGTCGTAGGCGGCGTCTCCACTACAGGCGGTATCGGTACCGTTCCGGGCATCATGGCCGGCGTGCTGATCTTTACGGTTATCAACTATGGCTTGACCTTCGTTGGCGTAGGTCCTTACTGGCAGCAAATCATCAAGGGCGCGATTATCGTCGCTGCCGTAGCATTCGACATGCGCAAATACGCAAACAAGAAATAAGATAGGTTAAGGTGTTGAAAGAGCGACTCTTGAGTCGCTCTTTTTCCATTTTTTAAGCAAGCGGATCTCCTCGAAATATGTTAAAATGTGACAAGAAACGGCAAAACGGGGAAAACGGCTAGGAGGAGCAAACCATCATGAAGAAATGGAGCAAAAAAATCGGCTCGGCCGGGCTGCTGATGGCGGTCTTGGCATTGACTTTGACGACAGCGCAAGGAGGCGGAATTCTCGGCATGAGCACCGCGCAGGCAGCGGCGAAGGCCGGCGGCACATCGAAGTCGCTTGCGGTTGTATACGCGGAAATCCAGACGCAAAACGCGTCCAAGGTCGTCGCGCTCGTGAACAAGGAGCGGAAGAACGCCGGGCTGAAGCCATTGATGGTGCATACTAATTTAGGGAAAATGGCTAAGACTAAAGCCATCGACATGTTCAAAACCGGGTATTTCAGCCACACGTCCCCCCAATACGGCTCTCCTTTCGATATGATGGATGCGTCCAATATCACGTATCTCTACGCGGGCGAGAACATCGGCAAAGGCCAGCGCTCCGCCGAGGAAGTGGTCAAGGACTGGATGGACAGCCCCGGCCATAAGGCGAATATCCTCAACCCTAAATACAAGCTGATCGGCGTCGGGTATTATAATGGGTACTGGGTGCAGGAGTTTATCGGGAAATGAGAAGTTTCCTTCGTCCTATTGCGGACCAATGAAAAAGATAACGACCACGGGCCGCTCTTGTCCGCCGCTTGCCCAATGATGAGATGGAAGGAAGACAAGCGGCTCTCAAATGCGGACGTAGACTCCCTTAGGTTCGTTATTCTTTTTCTTCAAGCAATAGGACATCGGAATTGTAGGTGGAATTTGTAAGAGCCTGGCGAGTCGCCAGGCTCTTTGTCGTTAGCGGAGTCAGCGAAAGCGAATATCGACCACGGGCCGCTCTTGTCCGCCGCTTGTCCAATGATGAGTTAGAAGGGAGACAAGCGGCTCCCAAATGCGAACGTAAACTCCTTTAGGGTGTGTTTTTAACGGAACTGAGAGGCGTTATTTGGGTGCATACGCAAGATCAGGAACTCTAACGGAACGAGGAGACCTTATTTGCGCCCAATATGCTCCTGTAGCTCCATTTTAAGGGGAATAACGGCCGCTGGTTCCGTTAGAACGGGAAATGACCGGGAAATGTCCTAATAGCGGCTCTACGTTCCGTTAGAAAGCAGATGGAACTGCAAACGACAAGGTTGAAAGAGCGTAAAAGGCCAGAGGGTGAAATGATTCTGAAGAAACGAAGTGGTCGCCTTTGCGAGAGGATTTCTACTGTGTATGAATTTACTGGATCATAGAAATCCGCGAGCAACAGCGATCGTAAGAACATTTCACACGGCGGCCTTCCGGAGCTCATATCCAAGAAATCTTCCATGCGACCCCAATCCGAGATATTTTATTGAAACCTCCCGAATTCTGCAGCGTAAACATAAGCATAATCTGATATTTCAATCGGGAGGAAAAAACAAATGTCCATTTTTAAAAGATTGCGCGATTTGACGATGTCCAATATCAACGCTTTGATCGACAAGGCGGAAGATCCGATCAAGTTGACCGACCAATATATCCGCGATATGTCGGAAGATCTCGAAGACGCGGAGAAGGCGGTTGCCGCCCAGATCGCCATCGAGAAGAAGTTTAAGGGTTTGTTCGAAGAGCAGGAAGCTTTGGTGGAGCGCCGCACCCAGCAAGCGCATCAGGCGGCTCAAGCGCAGAACGTTGATTTGGCTCGCCGCGCGTTGGAGGAGAAGAAAGCGGCCGAAACGAAGATGGCGGAATACAAGGCCAGCTATGATCAAAACAAAGCCGCGGCCGACAATCTTCGTGCGAAGCTCGAGGAAATGCGCAAACAGCTGACGGAGATGAAAAATAAACGCGAAACGCTGGTCGCCCGTTACAACGCGGCCAAGGCACAGAACGAAATCAACAAGACGATGTCCGGGTTTAACGCCGATTCCGCGTCAAGCGGCCTGAAGCGGATGGAAGAGAAAATGCTGCAGATGGAAGCCCAGGCTGAAGCCAGCAATGAACTGAACGCCAAAGGCAAGTCCCTCGACGAAGAATTCGAAGGCTTGAACAAGGACGCCGCCGTGGAAGCGGAATTGGCCGAGCTGATGAAGCAATACGAGGATAAAAAATAAGCGAATCGATCCTAAAGCGAGGCTAGACTTAACATGAGCGTATGGAAAAGAATCGGCAACCTGTTTGCCAAACCGGAACCGCCGATCGCGGAGAAGAGCATGCTTGCCTTGGCTCCCGGCGATATCTGCGAGGTATCGCTCGTCTCGTACGAGGTGACCGGCCGGGTCGGTAACCGGAGCCGCAATGCGGTCGTCCTGACGCTTCAGGACGGCAGCCGCATCAGCTATCTGCTGGTCGAAGAGCGCGAGACGCTGCAGTACCAGCTGTATCAGCCGATCGACGGACGGCTGGACGATCCGTCCGAGGTGCCGTCGCAAATGGAACTGGACGGAACCTTGTATTTCCTGGAGGAAGAGTACGGCGGTTATGTATCCGTCGTCGGCAAGACACCGTTCCTGCAAGGCGGGGAGCAGCATGTCTGGCAGTACCAATCGGACGACGGCAAGCTGCTGCGCATCGAGTGGCAAAACGGGCGGTTTATGTTGTACGAAGGCGTCAAGGTGATTCCGGCCGACGTTAAAGTCATTCGAGCCAACTAAGGCGACACCGTTGGGCGGGAACCCTTGGCAAGCTGCGCGATCAAGCGCGAGAACGAGGCTACAACCTCGGTTCCCGCGCTTTTTTGCGCCGTAGGCGGACAAAAAATAACATCCCCCAGGCTGCAGTTTGCAGTGGAGGATGCTATAAATGGGTTATGCAGGGGTCGAACCTGCGACCTGCCGATTAAGAGTCGGCTGCTCTACCAGCTAAGCTAATAACCCGTAATGTGAAGTTTTTTAGGAACGATTAATATTATAACTCCGTAACTTACAAAAAGCTAGTCCTTTTTTCGTGAAAATTTGCATCTCTTCACAAGAAGTTTTATGTTATTTACATAAGTTGGAGAGTTTATCTAAGTGAGCGTAGATGAGGGGACTCAGACGGAACAGGGGGAAGTAGCATGAACAGGACGTCCCGAATCTGGAGATGGGCGGGGATGGCTTCCGCCGCATCAACCATACTACTGCTGGCCGGCTTCGTTTATGCGGTGTCGGATATTGCCAATCCGTCGGCGGCAGCCGGAAATCAGGCAGTATCGCCGCCCCGTACGGAACAGGCCGCAAAAGCCGGAGCTTGGGATGTGACGTCCATCGGAGATTCTTTGGCCAAAGGAACCGGAGACGATACGGGCAGCGGATTTGCCCGCCGGACGGTGGATTTATTGAATAAGGAAGGCGCGACCTCCAAACTGGTCAATAACCTGGGAATCAACGGGTTAACCACGGAAGAGCTTCTGCCGATGCTGGAGGATCCCGGTGTGAAGTATGCCTTGCAGCAGGCGGGAATCATCCTGTTGTCCATTGGAGGCAATGATCTGTTTAACGGCACGGAAGCGTTGACTTCGGGAGAGCAGGTCCCGACCCAAGCGGAAATCGACGCGGCGATCGACAAAAGCTCGGCGAATTTCGAGCAGGTCGTTGTTCAAATCAAGAAGATAAACGTTCAGGCACTGCTCGTCTACGTTGGTTTATATAATCCGTTCAGCGACCTGGAAGGGATGCGGGAAATCGGCAATGATGCGGTGGCGCGCTGGAACGCGATGGCGATGAAAGCGCTCGGGGAATATGAGGGTACCTTGGTGGTGCCGACCTATGACTTATTCACGAATAACTCGTCCCGTTATTTGTCGAGCGACCATTTTCACCCGAACGGTGATGGCTATCAAGCGATTGCCGATAGGATGGCTCAGGGCATCGCGCGCTAAAACGCGGTCTATTGCCGGAGAAATAAGGAAGGAGTGAGGCGGCGATGGGAGCACGGCAGCCGATCCAAGCCGAGCAGCGCCAACCTGTCCTAAAGGTGCAGGGACTCAAAAAGAAAATCGGAACAAAGTGGATCGTACACGAAGTGAATTTCGAGGTATATGCCGGGGAGATCTTCGGGTTTCTCGGTCCCAACGGGGCCGGTAAAACGACCACGATCCGCATGCTCGTCGATTTGATTCGGCCGACCGAAGGCCAGGTGCACATTTGCGGTTACGACGTGCAGCGAGAACCCGAATCGGCGCTTCGCTGCGTCGGGTCCATCGTGGAAAATCCCGAGGTATACGGTTATTTGACCGGACGGGAGAACCTCGAGCATTTCGCTCGCATGATCCCGGGCATCGACGCGAAACGGATCGAGGAAGTCGTTCGAATGGTTGGCCTAACGGGCCGGATCGACGATAAAGTCAAAACCTACTCGCTGGGCATGCGGCAGCGGCTGGGAATTGCCCAAGCGCTGCTAGGCCGGCCGAAGCTCCTGATTCTGGATGAACCGACGAATGGCCTCGATCCCAAGGGAATCAAAGAGATGCGCGGTTTCATCCGCCGGCTGGCGGAAGAAGGCATGGCCGTATTCGTATCGAGCCACCTGCTCAGCGAAATTCAACTGTTATGCGACCGGGTGGCGATTATCGGGCGGGGCCGCGTATTGGCCGTCGGCAAAGTCGAAGAGCTGATTCAAGCGAATAGGAGTTACGTGGTATGGGAACTGGAGCCTCGGGAACCCGGAGAGCGGCTGCTGCGTTCAGCGGCCGGGGTCAACGTGGTGAACGAAGCCGCAAACGTACTGGACGATACGATCATGGCGGGAATCCGTGGTCAGGCGATCGTGACCCAAATGCAGCCGGAGTTAATCCCAGGCCTCGTACAGCGGCTGGTGCAGGAGGGGGTCCGGGTAGAAGCCGTGCAGAAGGTCAATCCGACGCTCGAGCAGCTGTTCCTGGAGATGACGGAAGGTGAAAGCATTGAATAACATTCTTCCTTTAGTAAAAAATGAAACGATCAAGATGATCAAAAAGAAACGTTTTTACGTTATTTTGCTTGTCCTGATCGTGTTGGTTCCGATGTTTGCCTACGCACAGCTGCGGCAGGCCGAGGACAAACGGGAGAAGTTCGGGACGGATTGGCGCCGGGAGGTGCAGCAAGCGATCACCGACAACCAGAATTCGCTGGGCAGCGACCGGGTGCCGGAGGAATGGAAGAAATACCGCCAAATTTATATTCAACAGATGAAATATTATTTGGAACACGACGTGAACCCCAAAGAGCCGGGCGGTGTTTCGTTTACCCGGGAGTTCTTGGATAACGCGGCCACGCTGTTCATTCCCTTATTAATTATGGGCGTGGGGTCGGATATCGTGTCTTCCGAGCGGACGAACGGAACGGTGAAAATGCTGCTGACTCGGCCGGTAAGACGGTGGAAAATCCTGCTGAGCAAGCTGTTGACCCTGATGATGTTCGTGTCCTTGATCATTGTATCAACCTGTTTGATATGCTATTTCATCTCAGGGCTATTTTTCGGTTATCGCGGATGGAATTTGCCGGTATTTACCGGTTTTCAGCTGCGTGGGGCCGAGGTGGACATCTCGGGCGTGCACGTGGTGCCGCAATGGCAGTATATCTTCATGCAGGCTGGCTTGATCTGGTTTGTGAGCATTGTCGTGGCCGCTCTGGCGTTCATGGTGTCCGTGCTCGTGCGCAGCACGTCGGCGAGCATCGTGATTATGATGGCCACGCTGATCGCCGGCAACATTTTGACGAATATGGCTTCCTCCTGGACGAGCGCCAAGTACCTGTTTATGGTGAATCTGGGTTTAACGAATTATTTGGCGGGAACGCCGGCACCGATCGAGGGGATGACGCTGGGATTTTCGCTGCTTGTACTAGCGGTTTGGGGCGTTTGCTCGCTAGTCGTTTCATTCCTTGTCTTTACGAAACAAGATATTTTGAATTAAAATGGACAAAGGCACCAAAACATCTGTTCGACTACATACAAAGGTAGACTACAAGAAATAAAGGGGGAGCATGAATGGCCGAACAAATCGATTTGTTCGAGGACGTACCCGGCACAAGTTCCGGAAGCGCGTCTTCGGGATACGACGCGGACGACATTCAAGTGCTCGAAGGGCTTGTCGCGGTACGCAAACGGCCAGGGATGTATATTGGCAGTACGAGCTCGTCGGGACTTCATCATCTGGTATGGGAGATCGTCGATAATGCCGTCGACGAGCATCTGGCAAAGTACTGCTCCAAAATCGACATCACGCTGAATAAGGACGGATCGGTCACCGTAATCGACAACGGCCGGGGAATTCCGACCGCCATGCACAAAACCGGTGTACCGACGCCGCAAGTCGTTTACACGATTTTGCACGCCGGCGGCAAATTTGGCGGAGGGGGCTACAAGAAATCCGGCGGTCTGCACGGTGTCGGGGCTTCGGTCACCAACGCCTTGTCCGAATGGCTGGAAGTACACATTTACCGAGACGGTAAGATCCACCGGATGCGATTCGAATATTGGGTTGACGATCAAGGCATCGAACACGTCGGCGAGCCGGTTACGGGACTGGAGATTCTAGGCAACACGAACAAGACCGGCACGAAGGTGACGTTTAAGCCGGATATTCGCGTGTTCACCGGCGGCATCGGATTAAACTATGATACGCTCGCGGAACGTTTACAGGAGATCGCTTTTCTGAATTCGGGCCTGAAGGTGACCTTGAAGGACGAGCGGACCGACCGTTCCGACGAGTTTTTTTACGAGGGCGGAGCCAGTCAGTTCGTTCAGTTCCTCAACGACGGGAAGGACGTGCTGCATGACGTCGTCCATTTCTATGCAGAGCGGGAAGATATCGAGGTAGAGGTCGCGCTGCAGTACAATGCAGGGTATACCGAAACGCTGGTATCTTTCGTCAACTCCATCCCGACGCGGGGCGGGGGAACGCATGAAACCGGATTCAAAACGGCGTATACCCGCGTGATGAACGAATATGCCCGGAAGAACGGGATCCTCAAGGAGAAGGAGAAGAACCTCGAAGGCAACGATTTGCGCGAGGGGATGATGGCCGTCATCAGCGTCAAGATGTCCGAGGTGGAGTTCGTCGGTCAAACGAAGGACCAGCTCGGCAGCGCGTCCGCGCGCAGCGCCGTGGAATCGGTCGTTGGCGAGAAGATGGCGGTGTTCCTGGAAGAGAATCCGCAGGTCGCCCAAACGTTGATCAAGAAGGCGGTACAAGCCTCCAAAGCGCGTGAAGCTGCCCGTAAGGCTCGTGATGAGATGCGTTCGGGCAAGAAACGGAGCGAAAGCTCGAACCTGGGCGGCAAGTTGACGCCTGCGCAATCGAAGGATTATACGCGCACCGAGCTGTTTATCGTGGAAGGCGATTCCGCCGGAGGTTCGGCGAAGCAGGGGCGCGATTCGAAGATTCAGGCGATTTTGCCGCTGAAGGGTAAGCCGATGAATCCGGAGAAGGCGAAGCTCGCCGATATCCTGAAGAACGACGAGTATCGGGCCATCATTTCGGCCATCGGTGCCGGTATCGGGCCGGAATTCGCCGTCGAGGACAGCAATTTTTCCAAAATCATCATTATGACCGACGCCGATACGGACGGCGCGCACATTCAAGTGCTGCTGCTGACGTTCTTTTACCGTTACATGAAGCCGCTGATCGATGCGGGACGGGTCTACATCGCCCAGCCGCCTTTGTATAAAATCACCCGTCGTTCCGGCAAGCTGGAAACGGTAAGATATGCCTGGAGCGACGAGCAGCTGCAGAACTACCTGAAGGAATTCGGTAAAAATTTCGAGCTGCAGCGCTACAAAGGTTTGGGGGAAATGAACCCCGAGCAGCTATGGGAAACGACGATGAATCCGGAAACGCGGACCATGCTGCAGGTGCAGATCGAAGATGCCGCCAAAGCGGAACGCCGCGTGTCTACGCTGATGGGGGACAAGGTCGATCCGCGCAAACGCTGGATCGTGGAAAACGTGGATTTCACGGAGTTTGAGGAATAGAAGGTGAATTGATGTGGGCATGCTTGAAAACTTTTTGCCGGCGTTTCTCGAAGAGGTTGTAGGCGACCGCTTTGGCCGGTATTCCAAATACATTATTCAGGACCGGGCGATTCCCGATATTCGCGACGGGTTGAAGCCGGTGCAACGGCGGATTTTGTACGCGATGTACGATTCCGGCAATACGCCGGACAAGCCGTACCGCAAATCGGCCAAAACCGTCGGGGACGTGATGGGCAACTATCATCCGCACGGGGATTCCTCGATTTACGAGGGCATGGTGCGGATGGCTCAGCCGTGGAAAATGGGCCATACGCTCATCGACGGCCATGGCAACTGGGGCTCGCAGGACGATGACCCGGCAGCGGCAATGCGGTATACCGAGGCGCGCTTGTCGGCGATCGCCATGGAGCTGCTTCGCGACATCGAGAAACGTACCGTACCGTTCAAAGACAACTTCGACAACACGGCGAAGGAGCCCGTCGTGCTGCCGGCGCGTTTTCCGAACCTCCTGGTCAACGGGGCCAGCGGGATTTCCGCAGGGTTTGCGACGGAAATTCCTCCGCATAACCTGCGTGAAGTGATTGACGCCTGCATCGCCTTGATGGAGAAACCCGAAATGACGCTGGAGGAAATCCGTTTGTTCGTCAAAGGACCGGATTTTCCGACGGGCGGCATCATCATGGGCGAAGAAGGCATTCAGGAAGCGTATCAGACCGGAAAGGGCCGGATTTATCTGCGTTCTAAAACGGAAATCGAGACGCTTCGCGGCGGGAAGCAGCAGATCGTCATCACCGAAATTCCTTATCAGGTGGTCAAATCCCGTCTCGTCACGGCGATGGAGAATATCCGCCTGGAGAAAAAGGTGGACGGCATCGCCGAGGTTCGCGACGAAAGCGGACGGAACGGGCTGCGCATCGTCGTCGAGCTGAAGAAGGATGCGGACGCGCAGGGGATTTTGGCGTATTTACTGAAAAAAACCGACCTGCAGGTCACCTACAACTTCAACATGGTGGCGATCGTCAACAAGGCGCCGCGCCTGTTGGGCCTCAAGGCGATGCTCGAAGCCTACATTGCCCACCAGCGCGAGGTCGTCACGTACCGGACGCAATATGAGCTGGAGAAGCTGGAGGACCGCGCGCACGTCTTGGAGGGCTTGGTCAAAGCGCTCAACATTTTGGATGAGGTCATCGCGGCGATCAAAGCGTCCAAGAACCGTCAGGATGCCCAAAACAACCTGCAATGGATGTTCGGGTTCACCGAACGCCAAGCGGATGCGATTTTGACGTTGCAGCTGTATCGTTTGACGAATCTTGAAATTACGACGCTGCAAAAAGAGCTGGAGGACATCCAGAAGAAGATCACGGTTCTGCGCGGCATTCTGGAAAGCGATAAGAAATTGATCGCTTTGATCAAGAAAGAGCTGATCGAGATCCGCGATAAGTACGGGATCGACCGCCGCTCGCATATTCAGGACGAGGTTGAGGAGCTCAAGGTCAACCTTGAAGTGCTGGTTGCCCAGGAGGACGTGCTGGTCACGATTTCGAACGAGGGATACATCAAGCGCACCAGCATGCTGTCGTTTACCCGATCCGGCGGGGAGCGGGACAGCTCCGGGGTCAAGGAAGGCGACTACATCAAGCATTTGCTTGAGCTGGATACGTTGCAAAATCTGCTGATCTTTACGCAGCGGGGCCAATACTTCCTCTTGCCGGTCCACCAGATTCCGGAGTTCAAATGGAAGGACAACGGGACCGCGATCGTCAACGTGATTCCGCTTGCCAAGGAAGACCGCATGATCAGCGTCGTTCCGGTAAGAGGCTTCGATGAGAATCCGGAGCTAAGTCTGGTGTTCGTCACGAAGAACGGCCAGGTGAAGCGGACGGAATTGAAAGAATACGAGACGAAGCGCTCCGGCGCGATCGCCGCCTGCAAAGTAGGCGACGGCGATGAAGTGCTGAGCGTCACCGTCAGTCGGAACAATCAAGAGGTCTTGCTGCTGACGAAGCAGGGGATGGCGATCCGGTTCGCCGAAGACGAAGTGAACCCGATGGGCCGCGTTTCCGCAGGGGTACGCGGGATTAATCTGAAGGACGACGACGAGGTTGTCGCCGCGCTTTGGGTCGAAGGCGAGGAAGGCGAAGTTCTCGTCTTGTCGGATCTGGCCTACGGTAAGCGAAGCCTGCTGCTGGATTATCCGCTCCAAAGCCGGGGCGGCAAAGGGGTGCAGACGTTCGAATTCAAGGAAGGCAAACGCGTCAAGCCGAACGGCAGCCGCTTGATCGGCGGCATTCATTGCAAGGAGCCGGTCCTGCTGCAGGCGGTCACGAAGGAAGGGCAGATGCACGCTTTCAGCTCGGAGGAGGCTCCGTTAGCCGACCGGAAATCGATCGGGAAAGCGCTGATGCACATGGGCAAAAACGACGAGATCGTTGATCTTTTCGTCAGAGAATGAGAGGTGTAACTAACTCCGGGCGAGCGCATTAGACTTTCCCGGAGTTTTTTAAATCTTCTTAAAAATCAACGGCGAAGGGATGGAATCGAACGATGACGGAACGAGCAAAAACGCGAAGGATTTGCCCGAAGGGGCACACGTACTACAAAAGCAGCGATTGTCCGACTTGTCCTGCCTGCGAGCAGGAGCGCAAACCGGAAGCGGACTTCCTATTGCGGTTATCCGCGCCGGCTAGACGGGCCTTGGAAGCGAATGGCGTGACGACTTTGGAGAAGCTAGCCGGGCTTAGCGAGCAGGAGGTACTGCAATTCCACGGCATGGGGCCGTCTTCCATCCCTAAGCTTAGGGAGGCTTTGCACGCGAAAGGTTTCAGATTTAAAAGCTAAGGCCTGAATCTTCGTTGGCGTATGATAGCGACGAATCTGCGGCTTAATCCGTCAAATGGCGGATAAACGCCTGAAGCGTAGGGTCCATGTACGTGCTGTTGCGGTAAACCAAGCCGACGTTTTTGCGCGGCACGGGCTCCGCCAGCGGGACGACGGCGATTCCGCCGCGGCGGTTCGTCCCGGTCAGCGTGCGGGCATAAGAGCTGGGCAGCACGGTTCCCCCGACATGATGGTGAACCATCTGCACCTGCGATTCCATCGTCGACAGCTCCATGACCGGCCGGATCTCGATCCCCTGATCGGCGCAGGCCGTATCGAGCAATTGCCGAACGTAAAACTTCGGCGGAAATAAGACGAGCGGGAGCCGGGCTACCTGCTCCAGCGTAACCTCGGGCAGCTCCGCATAGGCGTGCAGGTTGGAGACGGCCAACGCCAGCTCTTCGTCGTACAGCGGGCGGCTGACGATTTGCTCGTCCTGGAGCGGCAGAAACACCACGCCGAGATCGAGCTGATTGGCGAGCAGGCCGGCCTGGGTTTCCTCGGTGGCCAGTTCCAGCACCGTCAGCTCGATGCTGGGGTGCTGGCGATGGAAAGAGATCAGCTTGTTTTCCAGCAGGTGGTTGCCGGAGCAGCCAATGCGGAGGTGGCCCCGTTGCACGCCGCTGATTTGACCGATTTCCAATTTGGCCTGCTCCACTTCGTAAACGACCCGGCGGGCATGTTCCAGCAGGATGGATCCGGCTTGGGTCAGATAGTTCTTTTTGCCGATACGGCTGATCAGGGCGGTTCCGAGCTCCTGTTCCAGCAAGCGAATCTGGTGGCTTAAGGTGGGCTGGGAAATCCCTAGCCTTTCGGCGGCTCTGGTGAAATGCAAATCCTCTCCGACGGCGATAAAATACTCCAACAGTCGATGCTCCATCCTGGATTCTCCCTCCTCATTTCATAGATATTGTCAATGATTATAATCGAAACTATGTTATTGATCAATGAACGAAGAATCGGTATAGTGAAAGCAGGAAAACAAGCGATTCGTATAATTGAGACTTGGAAAAGAGGAAATGAACCATGGAAAAATGGCCCATCACGTTAACTGCCGTCAAAAAAACGAAACCTTCCGCCGATCGGCTGGGTTTTGGCAAATATTTTACCGATCATATGCTGCTGATGGATTATTCGGCCGGTCAAGGCTGGCACGATCCGCGCATTGTTCCGTACGGCCCGATTTCGCTGGATCCATCGGCGATGGTGTTTCATTACGGGCAAGAGGTTTTTGAAGGAATGAAGGCGTACCGAACACCGCAAGGCGAACTCGTGTTGTTCCGGCCCGACATGAATTTGCGTCGGTTGAACCAGTCGTGCTCGCGTATCGGTATTCCTCAGGTAGATCCGGAGGAAGTGCTTGAGGGCATTTGCCGTTTGCTTTTGCTGGAGGAAGAGTGGATGCCGGAGGGTGAAGGCAACTCCATGTACATCCGCCCTTTTATTATCGCAACCGAGGCGGGGCTTGGGGTGCGGGCGGCCCAAGAGTACCGGTTGATCGTCATCTTGTCGCCGGTCGGGGCTTATTATCCGGAGGGGATTCATCCGGTACGCATCTACGTAGAGGACCGGTACGTTCGGGCAGTTCGCGGCGGGACCGGGGAAGCCAAAACCTCCGGCAATTATGCGGCAGGAATCAAAGCGCAAGAAGACGTCAAATCGCAGGGCTATTCGCAGGTGCTTTGGCTCGACGGAATCGAAAAGCGGTATATTGAGGAAGTTGGCAGCATGAACGTGTTCTTTAAAATCGACGGAAAAGTGGTCACGCCGGAGCTGAACGGCAGCATTCTGGCCGGCGTAACGCGCGATTCGGTCCTTCGTTTGCTCCGCGAATGGGGCGTGTCGGTCAACGAACGGCGGATCTCGGTGGAGGAACTGTTCGAGGCTCATCGCGAAGGTCGGCTCGAAGAAGCGTTTGGCACCGGCACTGCGGCGGTGATCTCCCCAATCGGCAGCATGACCTGGGAAGGGCGCGACATCGTGATTGCCGGAGGCGAAACCGGGGAATTGTCGGCCAAATTGTACGACACGCTGACGGGAATTCAGCGCGGGGAACGTGAAGATTCGTTCGGATGGCGGTATCCTGTCCATTAATGTAAAGCTAGTCTTGCCTCTAGAGCCGTTAACGCCCGGATAATTGCGCAAAGCCAGCAGGAATTTGCCAAGGAAGCAGCGAATTATCCAAGTGGTGATGTAAGGCAAGGAGGGATAAGATTGCATACCGCTGAATTTGCCAGATTGCTGGATCTCATCGTGAAGGATTATCAGGCCCACATGGAAGAGGAGCTGGCTCCAACGCTAACGACGTCGCAATTGACCGTTCTGGAGCTGCTGGAGCAGCAGGGCAATCTGAAACCGTCCGATTTGATCCCGTTTCTCTCTACAACGCCGGCCGCCGTGACCATGCTGCTGGACCGGATGGAGCGGGGCGAGTTGATCCGCCGCGACCGGGACGAGAACGACCGACGCAACGTTTGGGTGTCGATCACGGATAAAGGACAAACGGAAGTCGAGCGGGGCATTGCGGTTCGGAACGCGTATCTAAGCGGCGTATTAGACCGCATTTCCACTCATAATCAACAACTGCTGGTTTTTTTGCTGGGCAAAATCTCCGGAACGAAATAAGGGACGGTATCAACGAAAAGGCGGGACCTCTGGTGAGCTGATCATTCAGCTTCAGACGTCCCGCCTCTTTACATTTCCATCCCGTTCTCCCCGGCCTGCAATAGAGCTGCTAGCCGGGTATACAATCCGTCCTCCCACAGGTCCCAGGGATACGCGCGCGGCGGGAGGGAAACCAGGTCAACCGGTTCCTTGGTTACCGGGTGCGGGAAACCGACGTACAATGACCACAGCGCGATTTGCTGGCCCGGCTTATTCAACGTCGCCCCGTATTTCTGGTCGCCGTACAAGGGACAGCCGATTTGGCTCATTTGTACGCGGATCTGGTGCGGTCGCCCGGTATGCAACTCCACCTGCACGAGGCTGAGCCGTTCCGCTGCGGAGCTGCCGAGCACCCTGTAATCGAGCCGAGCCTCTTTCCCGCCCGGCGTCCCGGCAGGAACGACGGAGACCGTGTTGGTGCGCTCGTCCTTAAGCAGCGTATGAGTTAAGCGGCCTTGCTGCTGCGAGGGTGTCCCGTGCACGACGGCGACATACGTTTTGCTGAACCGGCGGCTTCGCACCGTTTCCGCCAGCCGCGAAGCGGCTTTTGACGTCTTGGCAAAGATCATGGCGCCGCCGACGGGACGGTCCAGCCGGTGGACAAGCCCGAGATACACGTTGCCGGGCTTGCCGTACCGCTCCTTAATATCCGCCTTCAGCAGATTCAGCAGATCGGGGTCGCCGCTCGCATCCTCCTGGGACGGAATGTTCACCGGTTTCTCGATCCCGAGCAGGTGGTTGTCCTCGTAGAGGATCGCCATCGCCGGCTGTCCCGAGGTCCGCTTGGCTCCGGAATCCATCGCTTATTCCTCCCAGCGTCCGAGAATGCCGCAGGGGAGATGAAGTCCCGTACGAGTGATCGGAAGTCCCAGTTCGCCTGCCGAGATTCGTCCGCCGTAACGCCGCTTCACCGTCATCGAGAGAATGTTGTGCAAGACGGTCGGGGAAATGCCGGTCGTATAGGAGTTGATCAGGAAAAAGAGCGGCTTGTCCGACAGGATCGACAAACAGGACTCCACAAACGGGTAAAGGCTGGTCTCCAGCTTCCACATCTCACCGCCGGGACCGCGTCCGTACGAAGGCGGATCCATGATAATTGCGTCGTAGCGGTTGCCGCGGCGCTGCTCGCGCTGCACGAATTTGAACACGTCGTCCGTGATAAAGCGAACGGGACGGTCGGCCAGCCCGGAGAGCGCCAGGTTCTCTTTGGCCCATTGAACCATTCCCTTGGCGGCGTCGACGTGAACGACCGAAGCGCCGGCCGAAGCCGCGGCTACGGTTGCACCTCCGGTATAAGCGAACAGGTTCAGCACCTGAACGGGCCGTCCTGCGCCGGCGATCTTGTCCATCATCCAGCGCCAGTTCGCCGCTTGTTCCGGAAACAATCCGGTATGCTTGAAATTGGTAGGGCGAATATAAAATTTCAGCCGGTCGTAGGAAATCGTCCAACGGTCGGGAAGCTGCTTCTTCATTTCCCATTGTCCGCCGCCGGCGGAGCTGCGGTGGTAATGGCCGTGCACCTCGCGCCACTTGCGGTCTTCATCGGCAATCGGCCAGATGATCTGCGGGTCGGGGCGGCGCAAAACGACGTCTCCCCAGCGCTCCAGCTTTTCCCCGTTTCCGGTGTCCATAACTTCATAATCTTGCCAATCATTAGCTACGTACATGTGTTGATCCTTCCTTCCGCCGCCTCATGCGGCCTGCCCGTTCGGGCATTTCCATGGGTTCTGTTGATTCGGTAGTTATTGTACCTTATTTTTCTATCCGCATGCCACCTTCTTGGCGAAAACTTCTGCATGAATATTACCTCAAGTTGGATCAGGCCCGTTTGCCTATATTAACAAAGACCGCAGGATTCCTTAAAGGAGGAACCTGCGGTCTTTCATTTTCGAGGATTATCGCAAATAAGCGTAATAGTCCTGGGAGCGGCATACCCGAAAACCGGCTTGTTCGTACAGTTTTTTGGCTTGGGGATTGTTCAACGCCACTTCTAGCCAGACATCGTTGCCGGCAGCCTCCTCACGAGATACAACCAGACGCAGGGCCTTGCCGCCGATCCCTTGTCCCCGGCACGATGCCGTTACGACGAAACCGTAGATCCAAGCCTCCTTCGCACGGCGGGAAACGCGGATTTTACCGACTGCTTCGTCCTCGTGAACGATCAGTTCGTTCTGACGAATCTCATCCTCGTTCAACGTTTCGTAAAATTGCCGGGTATCCTCCGCGGTGAGGCCAAATCCTTCTTGGTCGAGGCGAGCGAGCAGCGGTCGATCCGCTTCCTCGGCTTGACGAAGCGTGACCTGGACCGCACTTGGGGACGAGTCCGCCGAAACGGCTTCCTGGGCATACTTCATCTGATATTCGCTGAAGTCGAAACGGCAAGGATAGGTTGTCAGGAATTGTTTTCCCGGTTCCGAGTTGCCGGGGGCATTCAGTAGAATCGTCGAATACGAAACCACGGTAGCCGAATTCAGCCCGCGTCGTAGCAGCGAGGTAAAAATGCCTTGTCTGCGGTAATCCGGATGAACCATGCCGCACACCTCCAGCGTGCTTCCGAACGGATACAGCCCCAGGAAGGCAATCAACTGACCCTCGCGGAACTCCACCAGATCTGCCGCACTATCTTCCTTACGGGCATGGAGCGTATCCCAATTCAACTTCAAAGCAACGCCGTCGTGCTGCTCGACGAGGCGTTGGAGGGCTTCCACGTCAGCCCAAGTCCATGTTGGATGCATGATGCCTCACTTCCTTTCACTAGTATTCTAGCTGATCGGTGGTGAATTGGCACGCAAAAATCATCGCCGTCGCGCTTGACAAACCGTAGAGACGGGGGTAGCTTGAGAGTACTGCAAACCTACTTCTTTCGGAGGTAATCGTGATGAATATCATTGAGATGAACCAGGTGACTTGGTTCCGAGAAGGAAAAGCGGTTTTGAACGGCATCGATTGGACGGTCCGGGAGGGCGAGCATTGGGCGATGTTGGGCTTAAACGGTTCCGGCAAAACGACGCTGCTGAACATGATTAGCGGCTATCTCTGGCCGACGTCCGGCGAGATTAGCGTACTGGGGAACCGGTTTGGCGAGGTAGATTTGCGGGAGCTGCGCAAAACGATCGGGTGGGTCAGTTCTTCGATGCAGTCCAGGCTGCACGGGGAGCAGAAGGCCGAGGATCTCGTCGTAAGCGGCAAGTTTGCATCGATCGGACTCTACGAGAAGCCGAGTTCTGAGGACTATGACCGGGCCGCTGCCTTGATGAGTCAGCTGCGTTGCAGCCATTTGCAAGGCCGCACCTACCAGACCTGCTCCCAGGGGGAGCAACAAAAGCTGTTGATCGCCCGGGCGTTAATGGCTTCCCCGAAGCTGCTCATTTTGGATGAAGCGACTAACGGGTTGGATTTCATCTCCCGGGAGGGGCTGCTGGAAAGCATCGCGCAACTGGCCGCCGAACCCGGTACGCCGCACATGCTGTATGTGACGCACCATACCGAGGAAATCTTGCCGATATTTAGCCAAACCTTGCTGCTTCGGCGAGGCGAGGTCTATTCGCAAGGGAAAACGGCCGAAGTCCTGAACGAGACGGGGTTGTCCGACTTCTTCGAAACGCCGGTCGCCTTGCGATGGAATCAGGAACGGGCTTGGTTGTCAACGAAATAAGCCTTAACCCGCCGGGGTTCTCTCGGTGGGTTTCGTCGTTTTAGAGGCTGGAGACTTCATGCGTATGGCTCCCATCAGCCAATAAATGGCCGGAATAAGAAATTCGGCGATGTACAAAAGCGGCAAACAGTCCCGGGTCAAAAATTGATAGATTTCCGGCGGGGTTCTGGCGATGGATAAGGCGTAGATGGATACAAAGGCAACAACCGGCAAGGTAAAAGGCTTATGGTCTTTAACGCCGGTCAGTTGGGCAAGGCATATGACCGCCGTAAACACAATAAACGAAATCTTCACGAAGATGCTGGTTAACCACAGGATGATTAAGATCGGATCCATCGTTTCGATAAACGAGCCGACGCGAATGAATCGCACCAGTTCCATGTCAGGGTACATCAGATTGGCCCCCAGGTTCGGCCCAAAGGTCAGCAAAACCGGAATAAGATGCAACAAGATGAACATAAGCGAAGTGCCTGTGGCCCAAAAGAGGGTGCGGTACACCCTTATCGGCGCTTTTAAATAAGGGAAAAGCAAAAACAAGAAGGCCATCTCCCCAAAAATGGCCATGGTTTCAAAAATGCTGGGCCACATTTCTTGCATCGATAAGTGAGTAAACAAAGCGTTAAACATATCCAACTCCATCTCCTGGAACCCGATGAACGGAAAAAAGAAGAAGGCGACCGCAAAGAGGAGAAAGAAGCCTTCCGCCGTCCGGAATATCGTCGAGATGCCGCAACGTACGGCATAGGAGACGCAAACCCCGAAGATGGCTACGACGGCCCACCCCGGCGTACCGATCAAATACTCCGAGAGCAAAAAGTCGGTGAGCTCTCTTAAATCGAGGGCGGCGAGGAAGAGATGGGTCAGCAGGAGGTAGAGGATGAAAAAGATATGAAGGGGGCGGCCCACCAGTTTGCTCCCATATTGCACGAGGAACTCGTCAGGGCGGGAGGAGCCGACCTTGTAAGCCGGATAGGCTAACACCAAGCCTAGGAGGCCGCCCAGCAAGATGGCTACCGGAGTGGAATATTTGCTTCCCCCGATCAGCATCCCCGAATAAAAGGCGATGACCGTGGTGAAGAGCTGTAAGCTGTAAAGCGTGAATACCTGATTAGAAGTAATGTTTTTGAGCATGCTTTCCGCCTCCTATTGCCCGTATCAAAACAATCTGCCTAACATCGTCTCACTTAAATAGCGGAATAAGACGGGGAGATTCCACTGGTCTTTTAATTTAAATACGACTTCAGAGGTAATGAAAAAACAGATTGAGACGAGCAGTACGGTCATTCGGGTCCGCAGCTTGACCCCCTCTTTTTTTTGCATAAACCAGTCTGCCAGCATAATCAGCGTAAACAGGATACCAATCCAGAACACGCCTATCCCTCGCTATCTATTGGTTTCTTGAACGACCGAACGATAAACGCCGCCCGTAGGGTTGAGTTGGATTTCAACATCAACTTCAATGGGGAGTTCTTTGGCGTAGAAATTTTTCCATTGGTCCCGCATCGAATGCCAAATTTTCGGATATCTCCAATCCAGGTATTGGCTCATGATAAAAGCGTCGGATCGGGTTTGGCGGGTCTTGGCCAGCACGCCGAGGAATTCCTCTTCCACTTTCTTATTGAGGATCTCCTCCAATTGTTGAAGGACTTTCGGGTCCTTCAAATCGATGCGAGAGAGGGACGTTTCCACGAAGGCTTTGGCGTTGCTCTTGACCCGAAACGAGAGCTGATCGCCCCGAACAACCGGATTGATGCTCGTCTTGACTCCCTCGATGAAAAAACTAATTTCCTTCTCATCGCTGGGTGAGGAGATGGAGATCGTCGTATTTTTGAGCTGGGAGCTGATCCACAGTGCGGTCCGATGCTCCGGGGGGGTAAGCTCAATCTTCGCCATCTTTCCTCCGCTGAATATCGCCGCGCCGCCGGAACCCATCCAGCGATTCTTCTTGGGGTCCTCCATCGCCACCCCCGGCAGTTCCCCGAAATTAAGCAGAGGGATCAGAATATCCCCGCCTTGGTACAACGCCAGCTTGAAATCCTTTACGGTCGTGTCCAAGGTAAAATGATTGTTGACGTATTTGCGCAGGATATCGCTAAGGATTCGCTCAAATACCGTCGGGGAACGCGTAATTTCTTTAACGTTGCCGGGCGTTACGAAGAGACTCGCGCTGAGCCGGAACGACGGCTGGCGGAATACGAATTCGACGACATTGTCCAAGCCCTGCTCCGCCTGTCTACGGCCAACCACGATGATCCGGGTTTGACCGAACGAGATGTTGCGGGACAGGTCGGCTTGAATCAAATTTAAAGCATGGCTTAGGTTATCCGCCCGTTTCGTCACGAAGCTGAACGGATCCCCTTGGGGTTGGCCCGTGCCGCCGGCCTGTCCCGGAATCATCCGGTTAGGCAGCGGAATTCCGAGGGTTAGCTCCGTCTGTCCATCTTCCGTCAGATCGATCAACACGGTGTTAACGAACGCGCGGTTGTTTAGCTCCTCGGCAGACCAGCAACCGCTTACGCCAATGAAGAGCAAGAACACCAGCGTTGCCGTTACGATAGCGCGATGGTTTCTCGTCACTCCAAATCACCTTTCTCCTTTACCCAAGCCCGTAGATCCTCGGTTTGGCGGGCTTGGTTGTTCGTGAGCTGTACCGGGCGTTTGTGCATTTTCCACCAGGGAGCCCGAAGAAACGTATCGCCTAAATCCTCGGTAACGAGCGGAGCGATCGGGGAGAGGTAAGGTACCCCGAAGGATCTCAAATTCACCAGATGAATATAGATCAGAATCAACCCGCAGGTCACGCCGTATAGGCCGAACATCGAAGCTAAGATCATGATCGGAAAACGCAGCAGCCGTAAAGCCAGTCCTAAATCGAAATGAGGGATGATAAATGAAGCGATCCCCGTCAAGGACACGATAATCACCATTGCCGCCGAGACGATGCCTGCTTGGACCGCAGCCGTGCCGATGATTAATGCCCCGATAATGGACACGGCTTGCCCGATCGACTTGGGGATCCGGATCGAAGCCTCGCGGAGCGCTTCAAACGCCAGCTCCATGGCAAAAGCTTCCCATAACGCCGGAAAAGGGACGATTTCTCGGGAAGCAGCAATCGTGATAAGCAGCTGCGCCGGGATCATCTCCGGATGAAACGTAGTGACTGCGATATAAATCGATGGAAGCGTTAAGGAAGCCAATACGAAA
This sequence comes from Paenibacillus timonensis, assembly GCF_022427145.1. Lineage (GTDB taxonomy): Bacteria > Bacillota > Bacilli > Paenibacillales > Paenibacillaceae > Fontibacillus > Fontibacillus timonensis. The sequence goes on along the minus strand of NZ_JAKSXN010000001.1, from coordinate 121,581 downwards.
AAATAACGGATCCAGCGGATCCAGTTGGCCGCGATATATCGCTGGTAATAATCCTCGGCCGATTGAAGCAGCATGGGCAGCGTCACCGGAGCGAGCAGCACGATCGGTGTACCATCCACGAGGATGGCAATTCGCCCCTCAAGCAACGCCGCACTGACGACGTCGGGGCGTTCCGTGTACTGAATCTGCGGAAACGGCGAATAAGGATTATCTTCGATAGTTTCTTCCAAGTAGGACGAGCCAAGTACTCCGTCCATGTCGATGTGGGATAGTCGCCGCTTCATTTCTCTCAGCAATTCCGGCTTGCAAACGTCCTCGACGTAAGCCAACACGATACTGGTTCGTGTTTCCCGGCCTCTGTTGATCGCTGGTGTCTTGAAATGCTTCGATTTGATTCGGCGGCGAAGCATCGTCAAGTTTTTCTCGAGATCCTCGATAAAAGCTTCCCTCGAACCTCGAATGACGGATTCGTTAGGTGCTTCGTCGATTCCACGCGTCGGGTAAGCCGAGATGGAGAACGTCAGCATCCGCGTGTCTCCGTCGATCAGCAGCAATGCTCCGGCGTTCAGCACGGCCTGGACCGCTTGACTCAGGTCATCTATTACGGAAGCTTGGGATACGCTTAAAGCCTCGTCTTCGAACAAGAGTTGATAAATATCTTTCTCATGCAGCTGCGCGGATTCCCGCTGCAGGCTTCTTACGATAAATTGCTGGGCCGTTTCCTGCGCAATCATGCCGCGCACATAGACCAAAGCACAGCGCTGCCCGGAGCTGATCGTAAATTCCCGATAAATGATATCCGAGCTGTCCTTGAGCTCCTGCTTCATCCAATTCAGCCGCGCCGACAAGCTTTCGCCTGTAGCGGGGCCGGGCGAATCCGTATGTCTTGGGGGATTAACCGGAGTCTTGCTGGACGTTCCCCCTCCGGAGAGCTTCCGGCGCTGCAGCTTTCTGATGAAAGGCATGGAACTTCCTCCTTCCTCGACCGATGATTCCCAGTTATGATGCGCGATGCGCAGGAAATTTATTCTTTTTCCCCCTGCAGGGGGAGATCGATGAAAAACGAAAAGGGGATTATTTTCGGAGCAAGTTGGTAATAAAGGGTAACGACATCTAGATCATCAGACAATTGGGGATGAGCCATTATGCCAAGATTTATGTTCCGGAATCATCAAATCAAACGAATTCTTCTTCGAGAGGACGGAGCATCGCGGGGAGAAGCCATGAACTCGGCCGAATTCGGCGGCAGCGTTCATGAGGCGATTGCGAGAATCGTCCGCATCCTGGACGCTCCGGACGATCTGGTTACCCGATTCGTCAGCGGCGGAGACGGAATCCCTCAATGCGCGATCCTTTGCATCGCGGGGTTGTCGGATTTGAATATGATCAACGAACAGATCGTGCCCTCCTTGCAACAGGCATTCTCCGCGATTGGGCATACCGTGAAGATGTCCGGAAAGGAACTGTTTAGTCTATTAAACAAGCAATTTTTATCGGTTCAAAAATATAAAACGACCCAATCGCTCGATGATATTCTGGTCTCTGTGTTGTCGGGGGATACGGCGTTGTTTATCGACGGCCTGGACCAGGTGCTATTGATCGGCAGCAAGAAATGGACGGGGCGGAGCGTCGAGGAGCCGCAAACGGAAGCGTTGGTCCGCGGCCCGCGCGAAGGCTTCAACGAAAGCATTGAAACGAATGTCATTCTCTTGCGCCGGGCGATTCGCGACCCGAAGCTTCGATTTGACACTTACCGGGTCGGAGCAAGGGGCAAAAAAGAACTGATTATCGCCTATATCGATAACATCGTGCATCCAGACCTTATCCAAGAGGTCAAGCGAAGAGTGGAGACGATCGACATTGACGATGCCCCGGAGAGCGGAACGATCGAGCAGATGATCCAGGACAGCTTCTTGTCTCCGTTTCCTCTGATTTTGCATACGGAGCGCCCCGATAAAGTCGCCTCCGCGATTCTGCAGGGCAAGGTCGTGATTTTGCTCGACGGAACTCCGTTCGCGCTGATCATGCCAACCACGTTCGTTTCACTCGTGCAATCGCCGGAAGACTATTACGAGCGTTGGTTGATCGGAACTTTGATTCGCATCCTGCGCTATACGGCGGTCGTCATTTCCTTGACGTTTCCATCGCTGTATATCGCGCTCGTTTCGTTTCATCAAGGGATGATTCCGTCCAAGCTGGCCTTTTCGATCGCAGCTGCCCGGGAAGGGGTCCCTTTTCCGGCCGTAGTCGAAGCTTTCTTGATGGAATTCACACTGGAATTGCTGCGGGAGGCCGGGGTTCGCTTGCCGAAGCCCATCGGGCAAACGATAGGGATCGTAGGCGGCCTGGTTATCGGCGAAGCCGCCGTGCAGGCGGGAATCGTGAGTCCGATCATGGTTATCGTGGTGGCGGTGACGGCTGTCTCTTCCTTCGCGATTCCATCCTACAGCGCGGGAATCGCCTTCCGTATCTTGCGTTTCCTTACGATGATCGCGGCATCCGTGTTTGGCCTTTATGGCATCATTCTGACGTTGATCATGATCTGCATTCACCTATCCAGGCTGCAAAGTTTCGGGGTGCCTTATTTGACGCCGCTGTCTCCCGGCTTCTATCGCGATTGGCGGGATATGATCATCCGGGCGCCTAATACCATGCTGTCGAAGCGGCCGCAATTTATGCAAACCAAAGACGACTCCAGAATGGGGAAAAGGAGGAGTGGTCCATGAAATCCTTCGAGTACGGGGATCGGGAAGTAGGAACCTATGAAGTATTCGCTTCGGTCGCGAATATGGTCATTGGCTTTGGCGTGCTGACCTTGCCCCGATCCATTGTCGAAACGACGCGTTCGGTCGACGGGTGGGTATCCATTCTCATCGGCGGACTGGGCGCTTTGGTGTTTACCTGGATGGTTGCCAAGTTAGTATCCCGATTTCCGAAACGGAACCTGCACGACATAGCCGGCGCGGTTATCGGGAAACCGTTGGCCGTCCTTTTTACGTTGATGTTTGCTTGCTATATGCTGACCTTTGTCGCCTACGAAACTCGGGGCGTAGCCAGCATCTCCCGGATTTACTTGTTTGACCGGACCCCGGTGGAAGTCATTTGCCTGGTATTCCTGCTGGTTCTCATTTATGGCGTAGCCGGACCAAGCGTAGCGCTGTTTCGCTTGAATACCTTATTTTTGCCGATCGTGATCCTGCTGTTGTTTGTCTTGTTTCTCATGAACATCAGTTTCTTTGAGTTTAATAATCTCATGCCGTTTTTTGTAACCGATTGGCGGGATGTGGTCTTGGCTTCCAAGGAATCGGTCTTTTCTTTTATTGGGTTCGAGATTTTGTTGTTCTATAATGCGGTGATCAATCAGCCCCAAAAAATCGTTAAAGCCTCGACATTCGGCATGCTGGTTCCTTTGGTGCTCTACTTGCTCGTGTTTTTCTTCACCCTTGGCGTCTTTGGTCTCGAGGTAACGGCCAACACGCTTTATCCTACTGCGGAACTGGCGAAGCAGGTTGAGGTTCCCGGCGGCTTCTTCGAGCGTTTTGAATCGATCTTCTTTTCGGTATGGGTGCTCACCCTGTTCAACACGGCGGCGATGGCCTTTGACGTATCCTTGCAGGCTCTGGAGGCTATATTCAAGAAAGCGAAGCGTACGACATTGGCGTTCTGGTTAGGCCCGTTCCTCTATCTGGTCGTGATGCAGCCGCAAAATCTGATCGAAATTCGGCAATTCGGCGAATGGATCAGTTATGTCGGCCTCGGGCTCGGCATGATTTATCCAACTCTTCTGCTGCTATTGTCCATGATGCGGGGGGTGAAGGGACGTGCGTAGGGTTCGCTGCGGATGGTTGCTTGCGATATCCCTGGCCGTATTAACGACCGGTTGCTGGGACCGCACTGAAATTGAAGAAAGAGGTTTTGTGGTCGGGGCCGGGATTGATCTCGCCGAGGATGAAGAAGCCGAGAAGGGCCAATATGTTTTGACGTTTCAATTCGTCATCCCCGGGGGATTGCAGGCCAAGGAGGGTGGAAGTAAAAACGGAAGTAGGAATGCTGCTTACTTTAACCTGTCTTCATCGGCAAATACGATGTTTACGGCGGCTAGGGATATGTCATATTTAACAAGCCGAAGCCCTTATTTGCAGCATTTGCGCATGATCCTGATCTCCGAGGAAATGGCCGCCAGCGGCGATCTCGCTAATGAGCTGGATCTGTTTCTTCGCGATCATGAAATGCGTAGAGCAACAAAAATCATGGTAACCGAAGGGGAGGCGCGCAAACTGCTGGAAACGAATCCGAAAAACGAGAAGCTGCCTGTCATGTATTTCGAATCCACGGCGCTAAATCCCACCAAGAGCTCCCGAATTTATCCTCCGACCAGTATCGGGGATGTGCAAGGCTTTACTCTGTCCAAAAGCAGCTTTGCGCTCCCGGTAATCCGTAAAATGAACGATGAGGTTTCCGTTTCCGGGGCAGCGCTTTTCGACGGCTCCCAGAAGCTGAAGGGATTCCTTGACGACGACGAAACGTCCGGTCTCAACGTACTCCGGGGAACTGCCCAGGACGGGGTCCTGGAGTTTCATTTGAATGAGCATTTCATGGCTTACGAAATCAAGGGCTTGCGGCGCACCATTCAAGCGGATGTGTCCAATCCGGAGCGGATCCGGTTCACCATCCGGCTCGAAATGGAGGGGAATGTCGGGGAAACCCAGGAGGGAATCGATCTGCTTCATCCCGGCCAACTGGCGGAAATCGAAGAAAGAACCGCGGAACGGTTAACCCGATTGACTTCAAGAACCCTAAATAAGGTACAGCAGGAATACGGGGTGGATGTTCTCGGGTTAAGGGAGTATCTGAACCGCAGGCATCACGCGGTTTGGGAGGGAATCAAGGACGACTGGGAGCAGGGGGAGCGGTATTTTATCCGATGCGATATCGTTGTTGACGTGCGTACCAAAGTCCGCATTGTCGGCTCAACGCTGGAAACCAATTAATCGAAGGAGGGTTTGCCTATGTGGGATCTTTTATTGGACCGGCTTCCTACCGCAAAGACATGGATCTGCGCGGGACTTACGGCCGTCATTCCCTGGACGATCTATTCAATGAATCAAGCGTTGCACCGTTACGGAGACCCACCGTGGAAACGTTAGCGCCAACCAAGGGCCTTTTGGCCCGTATCCAACGAAGAAGGAGCGGATTGCCTTCACTTAAAACACGCCTTTAGGACTATTCAGGGCTTGCCAAATTTGCGCGATATTTATAGGTAAAGATAGAAATTCCGGCGATTTGCGCGCAGATGAAGAAGGGAGGGGCATTCATATGAAAACTCACGTCATGGAGCTTCAGGAAGGGGATCGGCTAAGAACCGATGTGTTTAACCGAGCCGGTTTGCATGTTCTTCCAAAGGGGACAAGCATTCATACGGAGGAAATCGCCCTGTTGATCCGGCAGAGTATCGATTACGTCGATATTGAACTGCGCATAGGGGAAGACGCCCTAAATTCCGGGAAGAACCCTAGCTTCACGCAGCGATTACGCGATAACTTTTATTTTACGGTAAAAGGTTATCAGGCGTTGTTCTTAGAGGCTCTCACGACAGGGAAATTCAATCAAGACATGGTGGAGCAGCATTTGGTGCCCATGCTTGAGGTCCTTGACCGGAATAAAGACGTCGTTTCGTTCTTGATCGCCTTCACGGAAGAGGACGTTAATATTTATAATCATTCGCTTCAGGTAGGCCTATTGTCCTATTACATCGCCACTTGGCTTGGACATTCGCCTAACGAATGTTATGAAATCAGTAAAGCCGGTTATTTGCATGATATCGGCAAGAGCCGGGTCCGCCAATCCCTGCGTAATCGCGAGCAGGAATTAATCGGGGAAGAACGGGAAGAAATGAACCGCCATACCTCCTACGGTTACGAGATCATTCGCAAGTCGTCAGGGGAAGAGGTGACGGCTCTCGTCGCACTTCAGCATCATGAACGGGAAGACGGCTCCGGCTATCCCGCCGGCCTCCGGAAAGAAAAAATTCATCCTTATGCCGAAATTGTAGCGGTAGCGAACGAGTACATAGCGATGACTTCTCCCGATGCTTCGGGAACGCGGCAAGATCTCTTGACCGTCCTGCGGAACATTTACATGATGGGGTTCGGCAAGCTGAACGAAAAGGCGGTTCAGGCGCTGACTTCCAATCTCCTGCCGAATTTCATCGGCAAGAAAGTCAAACTCAGCAATGGCGAAATGGCGACCATCGTATGGAATAACCCGTCCGACATCTTCAAACCGCTGGTGCAAATCGATGACTGGCAATTCCGGGATTTGTCGAGGGAGCGGCATATCGAGTTAGTGCAAGTGTTTGTCTAGGACTTACTTGGGCATGAAGAAACAACCCAGCGTCTCCGTCCGGGAGACCGGGTTGTTTTTTGTTGAAATTGTTCGCTTAAGCCCATTGCGCTAATTTCCGCTTGTAGTGTCTCCCGTGCTAAGACGATTATGCGTATAGACCGGATTGGTGAGTTGCAATACCTATGCGGGTGAGCTATAGTCATTTTAGTTATTGACTGATCAATACATCTAAGCGAGGAGGAGACCCGCATGGCTAGAGACGCGGCCGCGTCGGCAAACCGTAAGACGGAGATCATTTCTGCAGCAATTGAGGTCTTTGCCGAAATCGGATATTTTCGGGCTACCACGGCCCAGGTTGCAGAACGGATTCAAATATCCCAACCGTATATTTTCCGCTTCTTTGCCAGTAAGGAAGCCTTGTTGCTGGCAGCTTTGGAAGCTTCCTGGAGCAGGGTTATCGAGGCTTTTCGCCAGGTGGTGGCTACGTTTCCGGCGGAACGGCTGGAATCCGAGCTGATCGATGCTTACGATCGAATCGTGCTGTCCCATCGCCATGAAATCCTGCTGCAAATGCAGGCACAGACGATTCAGGAGGATACCATCCGGGAAGCGATGCGGCAGGGACTCGGTGAAGTCCGAACGATAGTATTGGAAGCGTTCCGCAAGGCGGGAATCGCGGATCCGGAAGGGCGTACCCTGCTGTTTTTGGCGCGGGGGATGCTTTGCAACGTTTCGATTGCGCTTGGAATGCCGGAATTGATGGAGAAATAAAGCGACGCGACGATCGGGAATGGAAATGCGGCGAAATGCCGTGAAAAATAGTTATTGACTAATCACTAACTAGAAGATATATTCATATCAAGAGTTAGTAATTGATCAATCACTAACAAAAGAGGAGTGAAAGAGCGTGCAAAAAGCAATCGTTCTAGGAGCAAACGGGGGTACGGGAGCAGCCATTACGGCAGAGTTGATAGGACGGGGGATCGAAACTGTCGCTTTTGGGCGATCCCAATCAAGGTTGGAGAAGCTGGCCGCAGACCTGGGCCATCCCGCCCATCTGACCATCGCTGTCGGCGATGCCTTTCAGCCGGATAGCATCAAGGCAGCTGCGGGAGGAGCCGACGTCCTGATTCACAGCGCAAACGTACCGTATCACGAAATGGTAAGCAAGTTACTCCCATTGGGGGAAAGTGTCATGGAAGCTGCCAGTAGTTTGGGGGCTCGTGTTGTCGCGATTGACGGCATTTATCCGTATGGGCGAAGAACTGGAGCCCAAGCCACCGAGGATCATCCCAAACAACCCCATACCCGGAAAGGGAAAATCAGGCTGGCTTTTGAGCAAATGTTGTTCAGTGACCGTTGGCGCCACGTTCCTACCCTGATCGCTAGGCTGCCGGATTATTATGGTGCAACGGCGAATCAGGCTTCGTATCTTGGCTCGACGCTCGAAGCGATCGCTGCGGGTAAGCCTGCGGTATTCATCGGCAATATGCGCACGCCACGTGAAATTGTCTACTTGCCGGATGCGGCGAAGATGATCGTTGAACTGGCTCGCAGAGACTTCGCATATGGCCAAAACTGGCATATCCCGGGAGCCGGTACGATTTCCGGCCGGGAAATCGTCCGAATCGCGCAGCAAGCCGCCGAAATCAGAAAACCGGTGATTCCCCTGGGGAGGGCGGGATTATCCCTTATCGGACTGTTTGAACCGGTCATGAAGGAAGTCGTAGAAATGCTGTACCTAACGGAGGACCCTTTTATCCTTAGCGGAGCGAAATACGAATCGAGAATTGGACCGATCCCGGCGACGCCGTTCGAGATCGGGATTGCTGAAACCATCGCCGCGTTGCAAAAAGGCAAGTGACTTGGCACGAACTCGCTATTTTTGGGGCTAAAGTTGCTTTTTTGCCGGTAGGCTTCAGCAACCCGCTCTTGCCAACGATAAAGTTATATAGAGGATACCCCCACAAACCGTAGTCATTTTTACGTAATAGGAAGTGATCCGCTGTGTTGGACAGACCGATAGACGAAATATTGCATCAAGCGCAAGCGGGGAACAAAATCGACCGGGATCTGCTGATCGATTATTACCGCCCTTTCATCCTGCGCGCGGTATCCCATGTCTGCAAGAGGCAGGTCAGCTGGAGCCAGGATGAAGCCAGCATCGGAATCATTGCATTAAACGAGGCCATCGACCGGTATCAGGAAGCCTCCGGGAAATCTTTTGACAATTATGCTTATATGGTTATACGTCATCGTCTTGTCGATGAATTTCGCAGGCAGGGAAAATATGCGCAAATGGAAAGTGCCGTTTGGGACGGAGCGCATGACGAGGGGATTGCTCAAACCCCGCTGGAGATCGCCAGTTCGTTGGAGTTATACGACCGGGAACAAACCGCCCAGGCGCTCGCCGAGGAGCTTCGGTTGTATGATGAAACGTTGCGGCAATACGGCGTTGCCTTGGAAGATCTGGAGGCATGTTCCCCCAAGCATCGCGATACGAGAAAGCAAATGATTCGCATGGCCCAAACCTTTGGCGAGCATCCCCAATGGCTGAATACGCTTAAGACGACCAAAAGACTGCCGGCTAAAGAAATGTTGTCCGTATTCAAAGTCAGCTCCAAAACCTTGGAGCGTAACCGGAAATATTTGATCGCGTTAATCTTGATTTATGCTTGCGGGGAATTTCAACGAATCAAAAACACCGTCGCGGTTGCAGATGGGGAGGAGGATTGAGGATGCGAGGAACGGTCATGAAAATTACGGAGAATCAAATCGTCGTCTTATGCGAAGACGGGACCTTTCGCAATCTCCCCCGGCAGGCGGTTTTGCCCAGGTTAGGTGACAACATCCCGGTGCCAATGGCGGATCGGCCTGGCGCAACAAGGAATAGAAGATTTAAGGCGTCCCGATTGGTAGCACCCGCGGCTGCGGCCGTGTTGCTGTTGTTAGGCATCGTCTTTATGCTGAAGTTCATGACGGGATCCACGCCGCCGTTGACGCTGGTTGCCATCGATATCAACCCCAGCATTGAGCTTGGGGTGACTTCAGCCGGCAAGGTCGCGAAGGTGCGGCTGGTCAACGACGACGCCAAGTCCATCGTGACGAAGCAGCAGCTCATGGGGAAAAGCTTCGCTGCGGCCGTTGAACGAATCATATCCGAAGCGGAGCGGCAAGGGTATTTGGAGGCTGGGACGGCCAAAACCTGGATTTGGATGACCGTCGTTCCGCCGGCGGATAGCGGCGCGCCGGCTTTCGCGATCGACCGCTCAACCCTCCCTATCAGTGAAAAGTACACGCTGGAACTGTTTGCGGCGACGACCGCGGATATCCAAAAGGCAGTACAGAGCGAGTTATCCATTAACAAATATATCGTGTATGAGCAGGCCGCCTCGCAAGGCATTCAGCTCGACATCGCGGAATTAAGGACGCATTCGATCGTCTCGGTATTGAAAGAAGCGGGCATCACGCCCGAGATTCTTCTCGAGCAAGGCGGCGACGATGTTGGCGCAAGCCCGGAGAGTCGCGAAGCGGCCGGTACTTCGGGCTCGAAACCAAAAATGAAGGAGACGCCGGCTTCTGCAAACCCGGACGCGAAGACGCAGCAAGGAAGCGAAGGTACACCGGAGATCGATCGCTCATCGAAAGGAGAGGTCGAGAAAAATACGGAAGCCCCGGCGAAGCTGCCAACCCAGCCGGTAACGAACCAAGCGTCCAAGCATCAACCTTCGGGGAACCCGCCTTCCGGAAACTCAGGCGAACCGCAAGGGAAGGCAGGGAGCGTAAGCGAGGAAGCCTCGAAGATCAGTCCGCAAGGCAGCGACAAGCCGCAGAACCCTGTGAAAGAAGAGTCGTCCGAGGTTGCCGGGAACAAGGGGCAAGGAGACGATAACGGGACCGGGGCGCCGGAAAATGGCCAAGGAAATGGACAAGGAAATGGACAAGGCGACAAGGACCAGACACCGGTTGACGCTTCAAATGGAAAAGCACCCGGAGAGGGCAAGGAGGATATCGTCGCCGAACCGGCTGCACCGGCGGGGGCCGAATCAAGCAAGCCTTCGGAGGCGACGGAACATCCCCGTGAAGAGGCCAAGCAACCTGCGGCCTCTTCCGGCGCGTCTCCCTCTCCATCGCCACCCACGGACCCGGGTTCTTCGGGAAGCGGTTCGGGGAGAGGGAAACCTTAGTATATAACGGGAATAACAATGGATCGCGTTGCTCGAAACGAAAAAGCTGAACGGCTTTCGTTTCGAGCAATTTTTTTATGCCGCGCCCCCCGCAAACGGGACTAGTCTTTTCGTAATAGGTAATAAGTCGCGTACGACGGTTCGGTCCCGCGATAAGTTTAAAGGAGGCAACTTAGATGAGAGTAATCCCAATCACCGAATACAACGAGCAAGCCATGCAGTTGGCGAGGGCGGTTTATGACAGCCGGGGACGCGTACTGCTCGCTGCGAACCATACCGTTCACCCGAAATACCTGGAACGGTTTAAGCATATGGGGATTTCCCATCTCGTGATCGAAGATTCCGAGTCGAAGGGAATTACGCTGGAAGAAATGCTGGACATCCCCACCTGGTTGGAGTTAATCGAGCATGTCAAGCTGGCTTATACGGCAGCCGCCGAACATAAACCTTTCCCGACGAAACAATTGTTTCAGGGGGCCAAAAGCTTGGCGGATGAAGTGAAGCGGCGGCCGGTCGCCATTTCCGTTCCGGTGACGGCGATTGCCGCGGAACTTCATAACTATGCCCACGCCGTGAACGTGGCGCTGCTTTCCCTGCAAATCGCCAAGTCCTTATCTTACAATGATCTTCAATTGAGGGACTTGGCGGTAGGTTGTTTGCTGCATGACATCGGAAAAGGGCTTTGCAGCGGGAGAGACGGACATCCGGAGGCCGGTTTCAACTATCTGCGGTCGGTTCGCGAGGTCAGCTTACTGTCGGCCCATGTCGCCTTCCAGCATCACGAGCAATACGACGGCACCGGGTTTCCAAGGAAAATCTCCGGGGCGGAAATCCATGAATATGCGCAAATTTGCGGCTTGGCCAATTTCTATGAAAATTTGGTTTCGGTGCTCCATGTCGCCCCGCATGAAGCCATTGAAGCGGTGATGGCACAGAACGGCAGCGGTTTTGATCCGCGAATCGTCCAATCCTTCGTTCAAGGGGTCGCTCCCTATCCACCGGGTTCCAAAGTCATACTGAGTAATGGAGAACCTGCCATCGTTACCCGGATTGAATCGCATTTGCAAAGACCGACGGTACGTTTGTTAACTACCGGACAGGAGGTTCCCCTCGCGGAACATCCCACGCTGATGATCGCCCGGCACCTTGAAGCTTGATGCGTGCATCCGGGAAAAACGATTCGTCAACTGCATAAAACTTTCCCGATCAGCCGTAGACGGGTAAAATAGGTTCGAGACGTACGATGGAGGATACTTATGAACAAAAAGAAAATTCTCATCATAGACGACGAATCGGCCATTGCCGATCTGCTGGCTTACGGACTGTCCAAGGAAGGGTTTTATACCCGGACAGCGGGCAACGGGATGGAAGGGTTGGAGCTTATGGAGAGGTTCCGGCCGGATCTTCTCCTGCTGGACTGGATGCTGCCGGATCAAAGCGGGCTGGATATTTGCAAGAAAGTGACGGCAACCCATAACATCCCGATCCTGATGATTACGGCGAAGTCCGACATTACCGATAAAATCCTCGGCCTCGAGTTCGGCGCCGACGACTATATTACGAAGCCGTTCGATTTGCGCGAGGTGCTTGCACGCATTCGCACGATTCTCCGCCGGGTGCAGCCGGCGGGCCAAGGGCATGAGGAATCCCGGGAGGAAGAGCGGATTCGCTTCAAAAATATCGAGGTGGTCGAAAGCGAACGGCTTGTACGCAAGGACGGCGAGCCCGTCGATTTGACGCCGAAGGAATTCGATCTGCTGCTGCGCCTATATCGCCACCGGGGCAAAATCTATTCGCGCACCGACCTGCTCGATCTCGTGTGGGGATATGACTTTCCCGGAGATACGCGCACAGTGGATACCCATATCCAGCGCTTGCGCAAAAAGCTGGATGCGGGCGACCTGATCACGACCGTGTTTGGAATCGGCTACAAATTCGAGAAGCAGGCGGACTAGAAGATGATCCGCACCATTCAGGGAAAGTTTCTCGTCGGTTTTTTTCTAATTTTTGCCTTGTCTTTCCTGCTGCTGAATCAAACAATCGACCACATCATTCAAACGAGCAACCGGAGAATCATTACGGACGATTTGATCGGGCTGAAAAAAAACAGCAACGTCTATGTTCGCCAGGCTTTCCTGATCAATCACTTTACGAACGATGACCTCTATTTCGGTCAGATGGCCGAGGAGATGGTCACGGACCTGAACCGGGCGACTTCCAGCGAGATAAGCGCCTACACATTGGACGGCGTCCTGCTGTATTCTACCTCCGGCGAGGCTTTTGCCGGCGTGTCCGACGACGATTTGAGGCAGGCGCTTGCGGGAAAAACCGCATACACGATCTCCTATGAAGAGGGGACGGCCGCCGTTCACTATTCATATCCTGTCGTGATCGACGGAACCAAAGTGGGGATTCTGCGGTTCGCCAAAGACTTCACTCTGCTGCACGAGCAGACCGGCACGATTTTGAATACGATCACCTATCTGGCGCTGGCGATTTTCGCGGCGGCATTCCTGTTTTCGTATATCCTGTCCCGCAATATTACCATTCCACTGGTCAAGCTTAGCAAAGCTTCCAACGAAGTGATGAACGGGAATCTCGACGTCCACATCGACATCAAACGGGCACGGCGGGACGAAATCGGCCGGTTGGCTGCGAACTTCAACGAAATGATCGGGCAAATCAAGCAGCAAATCGTTCGAATCGAACGGGATCGCGATCGCCTCGAGCATTTGAACCGGCAGCGGAAGAACTTCTTCGACAATGTGACCCATGAGTTGAAAACGCCGTTGACCTCCATTCTCGGCTACGCGGAAATCATCCGGCAGCAAGGCGAATCGGATCCGGCCTTTTTCGACAAAGGGATGAACCACGTTGTTCAGGAAAGCGAGCGACTGCACGCCCTGGTGATGAGGCTGCTGGAGTTATCGCGGGAGACCGCCGGCCAGGAGGAGTTCAGTCGCGTCGAAACGGGACGAATCTTGCGTGATGTATGCGAGGCGCTGACGTTTAAGGCCAAACGATACCAAAAGACGATTCGTTGCCATATCGCGGAGGAGCTCCATGTTTTCGCTCAAGGAGACCGAATCCGGCAATTGTTCATCAATTTACTGGATAATGCGGTCAAATATAGCGACATCCATTCGGAGATCAAGGCCGAAGCCGTGCGTGCCGGGGAGACGGTTCGATTCGTTATTGCAAACCGGGGGAAGACGATTTCACGGGAGCATCTGGCAGAAATTTTCGAACCATATTATTTGCCGGACCGCCAAGGCGCCAAGGAAGCGGGCAGCGTCGGTCTGGGGCTTGGCATCGCCAAATCGATCGTCGACGATCACGGAGGCAGCATCCGCATGACTAGCGAGAACGAAACGACCACCGTCGTGGTGGAGCTGCCTTACATGAAAGCGGAGAGGGAGCGGCCATGAGCAAAAAAATAACGTTCCTATTGGCTTCGATCGTCCTGACCGGCTTCTTGCTGTCCGGATGCATGAGGGATCAGCGCCCCCAAACGATCATCATTCCCGACACGGAAGAAGACCGCGAGCAAAGCCAAACCAACGGGCTGTTCGAGGTCAAAACGATATTCCGGCTTCCCGAGGATATATGGAGAAGTGGTAGTGTTATTGGGTGGTACGGACCGGACGAGCTGTTAAGGTTCACTCAGGACAGGGTTTCCGGGCAAACCCTGGAAAGCCTTGTCGCTCCTTTTGAGTCCGGGGAGAAGCTGTTTTCGCTCGACAAGAAAACCGCCATTCTGGGCTTGTCCCCGGATGGACGTTATGCCGTATCCTACGGGACGGAAAGCGATGGATCCTTCTCGTTGCAGTTGATCTCGCTCGCCGATCAATCGGAGAAAGTCGTCGACAAGTCCACTTCAAGAGAATTTTTATCCAAATGGTTCATGTGGTCCGATAACAGCCGCTATCTCTCTTATGTAACTTCCGACGACAGGATGAAAGATGTTACCGTTAACCTATACGATTCAGAAAGCGGGGAGCTTCGGCACTATGCCATGCCGGGAGGAGGCAAAGAGAATTTCAGCGTGACCGTCAAATTCTCGGATGACGGAAAAACCGCCCTGATCATCAACGGTTATTCGGATCGACCCGAATTAACCATCGGGACATGGAATGGCGATAAGTTTAGCGCTCTTTATCAACATGAGCTTGCCGGTGGGACCCCTGTGGCCTGGATAAATAGCGATCAGGCGGCATTTATCGGACGGGACGGCGCGCTGTATACGTATGATCCCCGAAACGATGCGGTCGCCGTTTTGCTGGAACGCGCGGATACGTTTCAATTATCCCCTGACCGGAAATATATCGCTTATACGAAAAATCAAGATACGATCTATGCCGGAAAGCTGCAAGGGAATAGCATTCTAAGTCAAAAATCACTCTATCAAGGCGTGATTCCCTGGCAAATGGCATGGAGTCCGGACAACGGCGAGCTGCTGGTTCAAGGACAAAA
This sequence comes from Paenibacillus timonensis, assembly GCF_022427145.1. Taxonomy (GTDB): domain Bacteria; phylum Bacillota; class Bacilli; order Paenibacillales; family Paenibacillaceae; genus Fontibacillus; species Fontibacillus timonensis. Next base: position 106,576 of record NZ_JAKSXN010000001.1, on the reverse strand, counting down.
ATCCTACGCGGCATTACCGGGCCAGCAAGAAGCAAGAGAGTCGGAAATCGTGTCCGGACCGGCCGCCTCAGAGTATTTGCCGCTTATCATTGAATTTAAATAAATCCATTGTCAAACCAGCATCCCGAGGAAAACGGAGCTTAGAACAGCCGCCGTATTTTTCCCGGGATGCTTTTTGTTTTGGAGACATTTTGTTTACAACTCGGCCAAACCTTGATGACATCTCTCCTTTACATTAAGAAGACCGGTATTGACACCGATATCGGCCGAAAGGAGACAGGCGAGGATGAAGCCCAAAATATCGCTCGCTATTGCGAGTTGTCTAGTGTTATTCACGATCGCCGCCTGCAGCGGAGGCGGAGGAAGTCCGCAAGCCGGCACATCCGGGACGAATGCGGCCGGTTCGAACCCGGCGAAGACGGGAGATAACGCGCCTCAGGATAGCGGCGGCGGAACCGGCACAGGCGGCAAAAAGACCGTCGTGTTCCAGATGTTTTTCCCGGACGAGCGTTTTCAGGAAGCGAAAAGGAAATATGAAGCGCTACATCCGGACGTCACGATTCAGTTGGAGGATGTCCGGACCGATGATTCGCATTTGGAAGCCGAGATGGAGAAGTTTCAAACCGGCGTAAGCACCGCGATGCTGGCAGGCAAAGGCCCCGATCTCATCCAGCTCGATGACTTGCCGGTCGAAAGTTATGTAAGGCATGGGCTGCTCGTCAATCTTGAAACGATGATGAGTCAGGATTCCTCTTTCAACAAAGAGGATTACTTTGCCAATATTCTCGATAACGCCAAAACCGGCGACGGAATTTACAAAATGCCGCTGTCTTTCTTTCTGGTAGGTCTTTCGGCGAACAAGGACGCCATCGCACAGTCGGGCGTAAAGATCGAGGACCAGACGTGGTCGTGGAATGATTTTGCCGAAATCTCCAACAAGCTGGTAAGCGGTGAATACCGGCAAGCCCTCTATGCAGAACCGCAAGATATGCTCAATTGGATGGTGTCCGACAATGCTTCCTTGTTTATGGATGAAGCCATGGGCAAGGTGTATTTTGACTCCGCTTCCTTCACGGGGCTGATGAAGCAGGTCAAAGCGATGTCCGAATAAGGCGTGATCGGAACGGACGGCCAGCCGCTGTTCCTCCCTGTCCAAATCAACTCTCCCGGCGATTATTTCAAAACGTTGAACGGCGGGGGACGCGGTTTGGATATGAGGCTATTCGTTCAGCCGCATGCGCAGGAAGCCGGCGTTGGAGGTTATTTTCAGGTCTACCGCGGCGTCGGTATCAGCGCAAACTCGAAGGTGAAAGAGCAGGCCTGGGACTTCATCAAGTTCATGATGTCGGATCAAGTTTCGGTTTCTCCGATTCATGCCGGTTTTCCGATCAATAAAAAACTGTACGACCGGGAAGTCGCTCAATTGAAAAAGGACGGGCAGGTACCGACCGAAAAAGAGGGGCCGCATCATGGCGTACCGGTCAAGGTCAACGATGAAGAGCTGGACGGGTTGATGAAGTACCTGACCGGAGCGTCTCATCCGGTACCCAGAAACACCAAATCCACGAAGATAGCCGAAATGGTTTATGAAGAATCCAAAGCGTTTTTTAGCGGGCAAAAATCGGCGGAGGAGGTCGCGAAGTTGATTCAAAACAAAGTCACGACCTACCTCAATGAATAGGCTCCGTACGGCCTTCCGGCTGCGTGGAGACGCCGGGTCGGCTCTGCTGTTTTTGGCGCCAAGCACCATCGGCTTTTCGCTTTTTTACCTGATTCCTTTTGTCTACGGCATTTATGAATCCTTTACGGACCGCGCGGTCGGCGGCAAGTTCGTCGGTCTCGAAAATTATGCGGACCTGCTCTCCAGCGGTTCCTTCCGAAAAGCGGCAGCGAATACGCTGCTGTTTACGGGGATCAGCGTTCCACTCCTGATTGCGATATCGCTGACGCTTGCGCTGCTGCTGAATCAACGGCTGTTTTTCCGCCAGGGGCTGCAGACCGCGTTTGTTTTGCCGCTCGTTGTCCCGGTTGCCTCGGTGGTAACAGTTTGGCAAATTTTGTTCGACTGGAACGGGACCTTGAACGCTTGGCTGCATGACTTTCACTTCGGGAGGGTCGATTGGCTCCAATCGGACGGGGCGATGGCCGTGATTGCCGTAATGTATCTCTGGAAGAACATCGGCTATGACATGATTTTATTTCTGGCCGCCTTGCAATCCATTCCGAAGGATTATTACGAGACGGCGCGGATGGAAGGGGCGGGGCCCGTGCATCAATTTTTCCGGATCACGCTGGTTTACCTGACGCCTGCGATGTTTTTCGTCATCCTGATTTCGATCATTAATTCGTTTAAAGTTTTTCGCGAAACGTACCTGCTTGCCGGCGATTATCCCTATGACCGGATCTACATGCTGCAGCATTACATGAACAACATGTTCGCCTCGCTGGATATCCAGAAGATGACGGCAGCGGCAACGCTGATGGTCGCCTGCATCGTCGCCCTGGTTACGGTTCTCCTGTCCGTGGAGCGCCGGTTTCGGGATGTTCTGGAGTAAGGGAGGGCTTGTCATGAAAATATCGCAATGGCTTCCCAAACTCGCTTTAACGGCGATCATCGGCATGTTTGCCGCGATGATGGCGGTACCGCTGGTCTTGACCTTAACGAATTCGCTGATGACGGGACGGGAAATCGGATGGAATTACGACCTTATCGGACAGATGACGGATATTGCGATGGGCGGCAAGGACAATTTCGTGAATCTGAAGCTTCTTCCCGACTGGCTGAGTTTCGAACAATACCGCGAGGTATTGATCATGAATTCCAAATTCCTGCGGATGTTTTGGAATTCGGCCGGCATGACGGCTCCGATTGTTGCCGGCCAGACGCTGGTGGCCTCCCTTGCGGCCTATGCATTTGCGAAACTTCGCTTTCGCGGCAGGGACAAGCTGTTCTTGATTTATGTCATGACGATGCTGATGCCGTTTCAGGTGACGCTGGTCCCGAACTATTTGGTGGTGGACGAGCTTGGCCTGATGAATACGGAAGCAGCGATTATTTTACCGGGCATCTTCGGCGCGTTTGGGGTATTTATGCTGCGCCAGTTTATGACCCATATCCCGAATGCCTACACAGAAGCGGCGAAAATGGATGGGGCGGGACAGTGGACGATTTTTGCCCGCGTCGTACTGCCGCTCGTTAAACCGGGACTTGCCGCGCTGGCGGTGCTCTTGTTCGTCGATTACTGGAACATGATTGAGCAGCCGTTGATTTTCCTTCAGGATACGTTCAAGCAGCCGTTGTCGCTGTATCTGGCGCAAATCGAAGCGGACGCGCGAGGCGTGAGCTTTGCGGCGTCGGCGGTTTATATGGCGCCGATGGTGCTGTTGTATCTGTATGCCGAGTCCTATTTCATCCAAGGGGTTCAGCTTTCGGGCATCAAAGGGTAGAAGGGAACGTGATACGCATTGGATTCGCCATCGAACGAAGAACGGCGGCTGAACGCCCGGCAGCGTAAAATCAGGTTGCTTGCCGGGTTGTTTATCGGTGTGCTGTTGATTTTTACATTGTTAGGCAACACGCTGCAGGGACTTACCCTGCCGAAAGTGCTTACGGCCGAAGCGAGCCCGGGCGAATTGGTCCACTCCTTTCAAGGCACGGCGGCGTTGCAGTATGGAGCCGAGCGGGATTTGGCGAATCCGGCAGGATGGAAGGCCGCCAAGGTGCTGGTTCGGGAAGGGGACAGGGTTCGAAAGGGAGATACGCTGATCGAGTATGACGCCGGTGAAGCGCAGCAGCAACTGGCCGACATGAAAGCAAGCCTTGAGAAGCTCAAGCTGTCGCTTGGCGGACTGGAAGCCGCTTATAAACAAGCGGCGCAGGACGGGGATGAAGCGGCCAAGCAAAACGCCAAAGCCGCGATCGAGACCGCGAACATCGATATATCCATGCAGGGACAGCATCTTGCGGCCTTGCAGCAGAGTCTGGAGGAAAACCGCCGGCTGAACGCCCCGTTCGACGGAACCATTATCGGGATATCGGCGGAGGAAGGGCTGACTTCCGCCGGAGGGCCGGATATTCGCATGTCGAATGCCTCAAGGGGTTTTCGATTGGAACTGCAAATTCCGGGCGATGTCGCGGAGTTGCTGCGGATCGGCGACGAGCTGGACGTCTTGTTACCGGATCAGGATAACCGATCGGTTACGGGCAAGGTTTCCGGCCTGCGAGCGGGGACGGGGGGCGGCGCTTCCGGCGACGGGGCAAGCGGCACAGACGGGTACGCTGCTCCTGCTCAGCTATTGACGGTATCGCTGCAAGGGGATGATTTGCGCAGCGGGGAAAAAGCGCGGATCACGTTAGCGAAGTCGGGAAACCCAGGGACGCTGCTGATTCCCAACGCGGTGGTCCGGAAGGATGATGCCGGATCATTCGTCTATACGGTCGAGTCCAGGGAAGGGCCGCTCGGCAATGCGTATTTTGCCGTACGGACCGGGATCGTCGTTGCGGGCTCGAACGGGCATACGACGTCCGTAAGCGGAGGCTTGTTTGACGGGCAGCAGGTGATCGTGGACAGCACAGACCCGATCATCGAAGGAGTCCGCGTGCGTTATTAAGCGGGAAAGAGGAGAATTCGAGGGGAGACCAACGTAATGGGGAGAATGGCGAAAATACTTTATTTCATCTCGGTTATAATCATCGTATTAGGTTTGTTGATCTTAGGCGGCGTATTCGGGATCGGTGGCGAACGAACCGGCGCCGGTAACGGGCGAAGTCTTTTGTCCTCTGCGCCATCGGCCGGGCAGGAAACCGTCGTTCCGGGCAAAACGGAAGGGGCGTACCGGATCGTCATCGATCCCGGCCACGGGGGAAAGGATCCGGGGGCAAACAGCGTCAGCGGCGTGGAGGAGAAGGACTTTACGCTTTCACTCGCGCAGCGCGTCTATGAGTTGCTTTGGCGCGATCCGATGTTCGAACCTTATTTAACGCGGACGAATGATAGTTTCATCGCTTTGGAGGAACGGGCCAGGCTTGCTAACGAGATGCACGCCGACGCATTGATTTCGCTGCACGGCAATACGTATGAAGGGCGAGAGGAGGTGTCCGGCACGGAAACGTATTACTTTGCCGGGGGGGATGGCAGCAGCGAGCTGGCACAGGACATTCATCAGCATTTGATCGAGGCTTTGGGGTTCGAGGACCGGGGAGTCCGTCAAGAAGACTGGAAGGTGCTGCGGACAAGCGAAGTACCGGCAGTTTTGGCGGAGGTCGGGTTTTTGACGAATCCCGGCAACGAGACCGTATTGTTAAGCGAGGCGGGGCAGGAACAAGCCGCCCAGGCGATTGTGGATGCGTTGAAGCAGTATTTTTCCTCAGGAACTGGTCGTGGCTCTTATAAACGAGGCGGCGGAATTATATGAATCCGAAGGAACGCCGCAGTGGCGCTGCATCTACGCCGGTACGCCGGAATCGAGAGAGCGGCTCGCGGACTACATGATGGCTAAGATGTTGGACAGCCGGCTGGGCAAACTGGTCCCTACCAAACTGATTGCCAAAAGGGTGACGGATATTCCCGCGCACCTGATCGTCGTGGCGGAATCCGGAGCCGACCAGCGCCAAAGTGATGAAAATTACGCAGCTGCCTGCAGTATTATGCAGACGTTGCAGCTGCTGGCCTGGGAGCGCGGTTTGGGCGCGTTATGGGATACGGAGCCGTTCGTGCAAAGCGAGTCGTTTTTAGCGAGAATCGGTGTGCGGCAAGGCGAGAGATTCGTCGGTATTTTGCATATGGGTTATTTCGATAAGGCGCCGAAAGGGCGGAAAAGAACGCCGGCAGAGCAAAAATGGACGGTCCTCCTTGGAAGTGGAGTGCTTCCGGGGATACCGTCTGATGCCGCGGCGCTTTCCGAGCGCAGCATTCTTGAAACGCTGAACGGCGCGGTTTGGGCGCCGAATGACGGGTTGAGGGAACCGTGGAGATTTATCTTCGTGACCGGCGGGGAATCGGGCGGAAATGTTCGGGCGTCCCTTCCGGGAAGTGCGAAGGCGCACCTCCTCGTTGTGGCCAAGGAAGAGTCGGATCCGCACAAGCGGGAGGAGGTTTACGCAGCGGTGTGCTGCCTGATCCAGAACTTTGAGCTGTTGGCCAAATCCAAACCTTGGGGCGTGCGCCGGACCAGACCCGAATGGATTTACGATCCGCAGCAGTGTCGGCATTATGGCGTCGAACCGGGGGAGCGGATCGCGGCGGTGCTGGAGCTGGGAGGCGAGAAAGCCCATCCGCCAGCGAAATTAGCCGTTCCCCGCGTGATCCGGTTCGAACTTTTAATTACATGCCGTTTCTCCCGTCGTCGTAACTAAGCTGCCATTCGATCCCGTACTTGTCCTTTACGTTGCCGTAACAAGGACTCCAGAAAGTCTCCTGCAGCTCCATTTGGACCGTGCCGCCTTCCTTCAGACGCTCGAACGCGGCGGTGATTTCCTCCCGGTTCGGGCTGACAAGCGCCAAGCTGATGTTCGTTCCGACGGTGTAGGGCGAACCCGGGAACACGTCGGAGAACATCAGGTTACTGCCGCTAACCTTAAGGTTGGCGTGCATGACCCGGTCTTTCGCTGCTTCGGGAAGCGTATAATCCGGCTCGGCGGAATGCGCTTCGCCGAAGGTGAGAATCTGCGGCCGCTCCACGCCGAATGCCTGGGCGTAAAAATCAACCGCCTCGCGGCAGTTCCCATCGAAATACAAATATGCGTCAATAGGCACGTTAATTTCCTCCTCGACCATTTCGTTAAGCAATAGGGTATCCCTTCTTAAGCTTAACCAGAATACTCCAGCCTCAATCAACCCAAAACCATAAATGGGTAATATTAACTCCACCCATACCGCCCTCATTCGAGATACCTTGAAGCAGTGATAGTTTCGGGAAATCCAGTAAATTACGGGCTTTTTTCTTTACATTCCGATAATAATATTCGTAAATTATCCACATAAAGATATATTATCTTTAAAATTAATTTCCAATCTCCCGCCTATGAATTTCCATAAAATTTCACATGGCTTGCTTGTTTTTTGTCAGGTTTGCGCTTAATATATGAATGCAAGTCTAGTAATCATAACCAGAGTGAGTAGGTATAGAAGATGGCGATTAACGATAATATTTTGATAAAAATCCGCGATATGAAGGAAAACTTGACGCCGGTTGAGCGCATGGTCGCGGAATATATTTTGGCCAACATGGAGGAAATCCCCCACCTGTCGATCAAAAGCTTGGCCAAGCTCAGCAAGACAAGCGACGCTTCCGTGCTCCGTTTCTGCAAAACGATGGGCTACGGCGGCTACCGAAGCTTTATCGTCAGTATTTCAGCGGCGCTGGGCTCCATGGACGACGAGCGCAAGGACCAATATACCGATATCCAGCCCGGGGATGACCTGAACACGATTATTTCCAACATCTCGCGCAATAACATGAAGTCCATCGAGGATACGCTAAGCGTGCTGGACCGCGGCGAGGTCGCCCGTGCCGTCAAAGCGCTTCGAGCTTCGAACCGCATCGTATTTTTCGGAATCGGTGCCTCCGGCTTGGTATGCCAGGACGGGGAGCAGAAATTCTCGCGGATTAATAAGATGAGCCATGCGTATACCGACGGTCATAGCCAGTTGACGGCAGCAACGCTGCTGGGCAAAGGAGACGTCGCGATCTTCGTTTCCAATTCCGGCGATACGGTGGAGATTCTGGAGACGCTGGACATCGCTAAGAAGAACAACGCCACCACCATCGCCATCACGAAATACAACAGAAGCGAGCTCGCCGATAAAGCGGACATTCTGCTTGGGATCTCCACGCCCGAGGTGACGATGCGCAGCGGAGCAATGGGTTCGCGCATCGCGATGCTGACGGTCATCGATATGCTGTTCGCCGGAGTGGCGAGCGCGGAATACCAGAACGTGAAGAAATATTTGTCCAAAACGCACAATATTTTGGCCGGCAAGCACAAAAGATAACCGTTTACGAAACGTCCGAAGACATGGGATCCTGCGATCCGATGTCTTTTTTTGTTGAATTACAGGAGTAAAAAAACAAAATTAAATTGCATAGTAAAATTTTATTTCAAAATCTATTGACGATGTAAAGATTTCCACTTTAAACTAAGACTCAAGAAATGAGGAGATTAGACCAGATCATCAGTGAGGAGAATGAAAACGCCATGGAAGAATATTTTGCAGGGCTGACGACGGAGGCCATCAACCGGAACACGCAAATGATTGATGAATGCTCGACCGAAGAAATGCTGCGTCTGCTCAATCGGGAGGATGCCACGGTGCCCGCCTCCGTAGCTGCGGAAATTCCACAGATCACCAAGGCGGTGGATATTCTACATCATCTGCTCAAGCAGGGTGGAAGAATGTTTTATATAGGGGCGGGGACCTCCGGGAGATTGGGAGTGCTTGACGCGTCGGAATGTCCGCCCACCTTCGGCGTTGATCCTGATCTGGTGCAAGGTCATATCGCCGGAGGAGATCTCGCTTTACGAGTGGCAGTCGAAGGTTTTGAGGATAGCGAAGAGGAGGGGATCGCGTTAATCGAACGGCTTGGGGTGACGGACAAGGACGCCGTAATTGGCATTTCCGCCAGCGGCAGCGCCAGCTTCGTCATCGCCGGACTAACGAAAGCCGCCGAACTGGGAGCGGCGACCATCGGGATCGTGAACAACAAGGCTTCGAAACTCGAGGCGGTTTGCGATATTTGCATCGCTCCCGTCGTGGGGCCGGAAGCCATTATGGGCTCGACCCGGCTCAAGGCGGGGACGGCGCAGAAGCTGGTACTCAATATGCTCACGACTTGCACGATGGTGAAGCTGGGGAAAACCTACAACAACCTGATGGTGGATTTGAAGGCCAGCAACAAGAAGCTGTATGACCGTTCCATCCGCATCATCAAATTTGCCACCGGCGTCGACAGCGAGACGGCGGCCAAAGTATTGGAGCAGGCGTCGCTAAACTGCAAATTGGCTATTCTGATGATCAAAACGGGCATGGAGGCCAAGCAGGCCGAACGCGTATTAAGCGAGTGCGATGGCAATCTCAAGCGAGCCATCCGTACGCAAAACAAGGTCGTTTCGCACGATAATCCAGGGGGAGGATTTCATTCATGAGAAAAATGCATGTACTGGCATCCGTATTGGCTTTCACCATGTCGATCGGCTTATTGACGGCTTGCGGGTCGGGAAACAATGCCGCGGCCCCGAACAATTCCGGGGGTTCCGCCAACGCGCCGGCCGAGGCTAAAGACACGATCACCGCGCTGCTTCCGCCGGTTTCCGGCAATTTTCAAAGCCGGTTTGAGCAAATGGAGAAAGATTTCAACGCCCTTTATCCCAATTTAACCTTAAAGATCGAACCGGCCAGTTGGGAGGACATGACGCAAAAGCTGGATACGCAAGTCAACGCCGGGAGTCCTCCGGATATCGCCTTTATCGGGTCGGACGGGATATCGAAATACGTGCAGCAAGGCATGTTGATGGACATTACCGATACTGTAACCCCGGAAATGATCGCGGACTATGATCCGGCGCCGCTCGAATATATGAAGAAGGCTGACGGACTGTATGGGTTCCCGGCTTACATGGAAGTCCACGCGCTAGGCGGCAACAAGCAATTTCTCGAAGAAGCGGGGATCGACTGGAAAAGCGTGCAGCAAAACGGATGGACGTACGAGGAGTTCCGCGAAGCGATCAAAAAAGGCGTCGTCAAGGAAGGCGATACGACCAAACGCTACGGATTCGTCTTTGCTACATCCGGCGTCACGGCCAAGGACTACTTAAACATTTTGATTAAAAATGCAGGCATGCCTGCGGCGTTTACGAAGGATTTGAAATTTGCCTATACGAGCAAAAATTATCTGGAAGTGCTGAAGGCGGTGCGGCAGCTCATTGATGACGGCTCGATGCCGAAGGAACTGAGCTCCGTCGACGCCGGCAAACGCTGGAATATGTTCCTGACCGGACAAACGATGATCACCGGTAAAGGGCTGGCGACCTTCGAGAACTCGGCGAACCAGAATAACGAAAAGCTGAAAGCCAACGACGGAAGTGCCGTCGCCGGCAGCATTCCGGTGGAATACATCGTGCTCCCGGTGCCGACGTTCCTCGGTCAGGAACCGATCTCCAGCACGGTCGTGGACGGTTATGTGACCTTCCGCGGCAAGAAGGAACCCACCGCCGAGCATAAAGCAAACGTCGTAAAAGCGGCCTATTTCTTGGCCAGCGGCAAAGTTGCGGCCACGACAAACAATGACCTGTTTGCAGCCCATATCACGAAGAGCGGCAGAGAAGCGGCGAAGGAAATGACGGTGAACCGCAACCCGGATAACGTAGCTGCGGTAGAGACGCTGCTGTCCCATGCCAACCCGGCGCGTCCGGACATTCCGGTGGAACTCGGCGCGCAGGCGATCAAGCTGGAGGACGAGGTCATCATCCCCAAACTGCAAGCGTTGTTAGCCGACGAAATCACGCCGGAGGAGATGTACGAAGCCGTCAAGAGCGAAGCGATCAAGCTGTTCGGCGAAGACGGCGTCGTCATCGACTAGCCGGCAGGGATTCGGATAGCCGCACGTTTCATCTTGCGGCTATCCGAACCGTTTTTTTACACTAGCGAAAAGGAGTCTGGACATCATGGCCCAGTTGGCAAAAGCGCGGACGGCAGGCTCAACAAAGAAGAAAACGCTGCGGTTGAAGGGAGACGCCACTTGGGCTTATGCCTTTATCGCCGTGGCACTGGTCGTTTATGCGGTGTTTACGGCCTATCCCGTTGTCAGCGCCTTGATCATCAGCTTTCAGGAATACAAACCGCTGGGTTCCGAGTTCGTCGGATTGGAGAATTACGCGAACACCTTCTCGGATTCCCTGTTCTGGAAATCGATCAAAAACACGGTCGTATATACGATTCTGACCGTTCCCGTATCCTTATTCCTGTCCTTTGCCGTCGCGATTATGATCCTCCCGTTGCGAAAAGGGCTGCAAACGGCATTTAAAGCCATTTATTATTTGCCGGCGGTCGCTTCCGGCGTGGCGTTATCGGTAGTGTGGCTGTGGATATTCGACCCGATGACGAGCGGAATTTTGAACCAGCTGCTTGGGCTGTTCGGCATCACGAACCAGAACTGGCTAGGCTCCAGCGCGACGGCGATGTTCTCGCTGGTCCTGATGGCCTGGCTATCCAGCCATGGCACGAGCATTATCATCTACCTGGCCGCGCTGCTTGGCATCGATCACAGTTATTATGAAGCGGCGGAGCTGGACGGGGCCTCATTCTTCCAGAAACTCTGGCATATCGTGATCCCGTGCCTCAAGCCGACGACGCTGTTCCTGCTCGTCACGGGAATCATCGGCTCGTTCCAGGTGTTCCAGAACGCTTACCTGATGACTGGCGGCGGTCCGGACAACGCAACGACGATGGTGGGGCTGCTGATTTTCAACAACGCGTTCAAATATTTCGAATTCGGAGAGGCGGCGGCACAATCCTTAATCCTGACGGTGATCATCGCCGGCATTTCGCTGATCCAGTTCAAGTTTATGGGCAACGACATCGAATACTAGCGCGAGAGGAGGAGGAACCATGGCGCTATACAGTATCCATACCGGGCATAAACAAGTCAAACGAATCCGCAACGCGGGGCTGATGCTCGTTCTTCTGCTTTTCGCGCTCGCGACGCTGTTTCCGATCTATTTCATGATCATATCCTCCTTCGGCGATCCCGTAGAGGCAGGGGCGCTGAGCTACTCCTTATGGCCGGGCAAAATTTCGCTGGAATCCTACCGTTTTTTCTTCGATTACAGCGAGCATTCTTACCGCTGGCTGCTCAACTCGCTGATCGTGGCGACCAGCGTGATGGTGTTTAACGTCGTATTCGCGACCTTGGCCGGTTACGCCTTCTCCAAAATCCGCTTCCGCGGCAGAACGGTGCTGTTTTCGATTTTGCTGTGTGCGATGATGATTCCGTACCAAGTGACCCAGGTGCCGCTCTACATCTTGATCGTCAACGTGTTTCAGATCGAAAATACGTACGGCGCGTTGATTTTGCCGGGATTGGTGACGGTGTACAACATCTTCCTCGCCAAGCAATTCATGACCTCGATTCCGACGGAGATTTTGGAATGCGCGAAGGTCGAAGGCTGCAACCAGTTCCAAATGTTCACCAAGATCGTCCTGCCGTTATCCAAAACCGTTATGGCGGTCATGGCGATTCTGACCTTCATGGACAGTTGGAACACGTTCTTCTGGCCGTTTCTCGTCACGAACACGATGGACATGCAAACGATCCAGGTGGGTCTCAAAAACTTCCGGTTCGCCAACACCACGTATTTTGCTCCCATGATGGCTGGAGCGACCATATCGGCACTGCCGATGTTCGTCTTGTTCTTTAGCCTCCAGAAATACTTCCTGGAAGGCGTAACCGTAGGAGCGGTGAAGGGCTGATGACGGTGAGGGTGGAGGTTGCGAAGAGTTCGGAAGGAGCCGACGTCGTCCGACGATATGCGGTTGGACTGATGTCGGGAACTTCGGTCGACGGTATCGATGCCGCCGTAGTGGAGATCCAGGGGGATCTTAGCGGGATCGGCAAACTGAAGACGCGACTGCTGGCGTTCGAGAATCTGCCTTACCCGGAGAAGGCGAGGGAGGAGATCTTCGCGTTGTTTGATCCCGGGCAAGCGACGATCGACCGGGTCGGACGGCTTCATGTATGGCTCGGCGAATTGTTCGCCCAAGCAGCGCTCGCCGTGATTGGCAAAGCAGGGCTGACTCCCCGCGACATTGCCTGGATCGGCTCGCACGGGCAGACGATCTATCATGCGCCAGAAGCGGAAGTCGTGGACGGCCTGGAATTACGGTATACGGTGCAAATCGGTGAAGGAGCCGTGATTGCGGAGCGGACGGGAATCCCTTGCGTGTCCGATTTTCGCGTCGCCGACCTGGCGGCGGGCGGTCAGGGGGCGCCGCTGGTCCCGTATACGGAATATTTGCTGTACCGGGAGGAGAAGCGGACGCTGTTGCTGCAAAACATCGGCGGCATCGGCAACCTGACCGTTCTGCCTGGCGGCTGCCGGGCGGAGCAGGTGTACGCGTTCGATACGGGACCCGGAAACGTATTGATCGACGGCGTGGTGTCCCGGCTGACGCAAGGTGAGAAGACGATGGATGCCGGCGGGAGCATGGCCGGACGCGGCAGGGTCGATGACAGACTGCTGGAGATGCTGATGCAGGAGCCCTACTATCGCCAGCCGATTCCGAAATCGACCGGGAGGGAGCGCTTTAGCGCTTCCTACGTCGACCGGTTGCTGGAATACCGCGACCGAAATCACCTATCGGCGGAAGATCTGGTGGCCACCGTCACACGGCTTACGGCGTGGACGATCGGCGAAGGATATCGGCGGTTTGTCCGGGAACGGCACGCTGCCGACGCGTTGATCGTCGGGGGAGGCGGGAGTTATAATCCCGTGCTGATGAACATGCTTCGGGAAGAGATGAACGCTATGGGCGTTAGCGTGATGACGCAAGAAGATCTGGGGTACAGCAGCGACGCCAAGGAAGCGGTGGCGTTCGCGCTGCTGGCCGGATGCACGTTGGCCAGGCGGCCGAATAATCTCCCCGGCGTGACCGGGGCGGTTCGTCCCGTGGTCATGGGGAAGATCAGTTATTCGTTTCATGGGAGAGACGGCGAACTTTAGCCAACGTCGATGGATGAGAGGGGATGAGCGCATCATGGTGATGAACGGGATCGATCAGCTTGCCGCATATGCCAAACTGCTACACGGCCAAAGGCTCGGGTTGATCACGGCGCCCACGGGCTTGACGACGGACTTTGTCTCTACGATTCAGGTGTTGAACGAAGCATTTCATCTAGCCGCCTTGTTCTCGCCGGAGCATGGCGTCCGCGGCGATCTGGCCGCCGGCGCTTTGGTCGACAGCTATACCGACCCGCTGACCGGCGTGCCAGTGTATAGCTTATACCGGAAGGATTCCAAACGAATGACGGCGGAGATGCTGGACGAAGTCGACGCGGTCGTCTACGACATTCAGGATGTGGGCGTCCGGTACTACACCTACATCTACACGATGCTTTACGCGTTGGAGGACTGTGCGAAAGCAGGCAAACCTTTTATCGTGCTGGACCGGGTGAATCCGCTAAACGGCGTTACGGTGGAAGGCAATGTGCTGAAGCCGGGATTCGAGTCGTTCGTCGGCAATTACCCGCTTTGCGTGCGGTACGGCTTGACGGCCGGAGAAGTGGCCCTGATGGCAAACGATCAAATGGGCTGGAACGCCGAGTTGCACGTGATCCCTTGCGGGGGTTGGAACCGGAGCATGTTCTATCCGGAAACGGGCCGGATCTGGGTGCACCCGTCGCTCAATATGCCGCGGTTCGAAACGGCGCTGTTGTACGGCGGCACCTGCCTGTTCGAAGGAACGAACCTCTCGGAGGGGCGCGGCACGAGCTTCCCGTTCGAAATGATCGGCGCCCCGTTCATCGAACCGGAACGGCTGGCGGCGGAAATGAATGCGAAGCGATTGCCGGGCGTGTTGTTCCGGTCGGTTTACTTTAAGCCGACGACCTCCAAGCATGCCGGCGAACTTTGCGGCGGCGTTCAACTGTACGTAACCGACCCGCAGGCATTGCAAGCTGTAGCGACCGGGTTTGCCTTGCTGGATACGATTCGGCGAAATTACGAGGATTTCACTTTCCTGCCGCCGATGAAAGAGAACAGCCGGCCGTTCATCGATTTATTAAGCGGCGACAAGGTCTACCGGGAAGGAGCGGTGCCGCTGCCGGAGCTTCTGGAGCAATTCCGGGAAGAAAGCGCGGCATTTGCCGAGACGAAACGGCAGTATCATCTTTATTCATGAGGAATAAACGGGAGGCTGGCCTGTTGGCGAGGTTGTGTCCGCCGATGAGACGGCGTCAGGCTGGAGAAGGAGGATCAGGATGAGGTACGTGGTTGGCATCGACGGCGGCGGCACCAAAACGGCCGTGACGGTGGCGAAGGAGAACGGGGCCGTTGTGCATTCCTTCGCCGCCGGTCCGCTGAATCTCAACGGCCAGGATGCCGCATTGGTGGAAGAAACCATGCGGAATCTGCTGCGGACCGTAGCGGAGGTCTGCGGGGGCATGGAACGGTGTGCCCACTTGTGTCTCGGAGCTGCCGGAGTCAGCAATTCGGCGGCCTCGGAGCGGCTTGTCTCGCTGGTCCGAACCAGCGGATACGCCGGGGGGCTGACATTGGCCGGCGATCACGAAACCGCGTTGTGCGGCGCGCTGGTCCGCCCGCACGGAATGATTCTGATCGCCGGGACCGGATCGATCTGCTACGGCCGGAACGCCCGCGGCGAAACCCATCGGACGGGCGGCTGCGGCCACCTGATCGATGACGAAGGCAGCGGCTACTCCATCGGCCGCGAGCTGCTTCGCGCGGTCGTCCGGGCGGCGGACGGGCGGAGCGCCCCGACGGCGATCACGGAGCTGGTCTACGCACAGCTGGAGCTGCATTCGGTGCGGCAATTGATCGGGTTCGTGTACGCTAAGGACACGAACAAGAAGGACATTGCCGCACTGGCCCCGCTGCTGTCGCAAGCCTGCGGGCTTGGCGACGGCGCGGCGCTGGCGATCGCGCGGCGCAGCGCGATCGCTTTGGCGGAGCTGGCCGCTCCCGTGGCCGAACGGCTCGCCCTCGAAGAGGGCGAGCTGGCGTTGGCCGGGAGCGTGCTGCTCCGCAGCGCGCACGTGCAGGCGGGGGTAAGGGAAGCGCTGAAGGAGCGCTTCCCGCAGCTCACCTGCACGCTGCCCCAGCATGACGCGGCCTATGGCGCGGTCATGCTGGCGCTGCGCGCGCTGGAAGCCGGGCGGGGCTAGGCCGCCCGGCCGTAAAAAGGCGTTTCCCTTTTGAAGAGGGAAACGCCTTTTTTTGCCGAACTGACGCGGATAAGCTCATGAGAGGATGTTCTCTATCCGAAGTGAAGCTGAAGTGAGTGGAAAACCTCCACTTCTTTCGAGCTGGAATGCCGAATTATCGACAACGAGGTGGAAATCCTCCATCTAAAATACCGCTCCGGCTGCCGTTTTGACGTATCAAGCCCGAAATAGTTGGAGGATTTCCAATGAACCGTTCCCAATTGCAATGATCTCTCAAAAATAAAGGAAGGATTTCCACTTCGCATGATGGGACTAGGATAGGTGGGGGGCCGTAAAACGCGGAGCCATGGCATGGCGCTTTAATCCCTCTGCCGAAGCAGCATAACCGGACCCCTTTACAGGGCCCGATCCAACACATCCATGATATGCACGGCTTCCATTTGGCCTTCGAGGCCGGCGCGAAGGATTCCCTGCTTCATCTGCAGCAGGCAGCCGGGGTTGGAGGTGACGATGAGGTGGGCTTTCGTTTCCTTGACCTGTTCCATCTTATCGTCCAGGATCCGCATCGACATCTCGAATTGGGTGAGATTGTACGTACCGGCCGAGCCGCAGCAGCCGTCGGGCTGGCGCATTTCGACGAGCTTCAGTCCCGGGATGCGGCGCAGCAGCTCGCGGGGCGGGTTCCGCACGCCTTGACCGTGCGCAAGATGACAGGAGTCCTGATACGTGACCGTGTAAGGCAGCGGCTTGTTGAACGCTAGGGGAGGCAACTCGGCCAGCAGTTCGTTCGCGTCGCGATTGCGGGAAGCGAACCGCTTGGCGCGTTCCTCCCAGGTTGGGTCGCCCTTAAACCAGTGGCCGTACTCCTTTAACGCCGCCCCGCAGCCGCCGGCATTGTTGACGACGAAGTCGACCTCGGCTCGCTCGAACGCTTCGATGTTCCGTTTGGCTAACTCTCTGGCACCGGCCATTTCCCCGGAATGGGCATGCATCGCTCCGCAACAGTTTTGCTCCTGGATAAACACCACGTCGCAGCCGGCTTTCACCAATAACCGCGCCGTCGCTTGATTTGTCTCATAGAACATTACATCCATAATGCAGCCGGTGAATAAGCCAACCGTCAACCGCTTCACGCCCTCTGCCTTCATATGCGGCTCCCGCATGCGCCGTTCGCGCGGCGAAGCGATGGTTCCAACCGCCTTCTGCATTTCGCGCAGCGACTTAGGCAAAATTCGAACAAGACCGGTTCGGTTGGCCAACGCTTGCAGTCCCAGCGCTTGAACTCCCCAGAGGAGGTTTCCCAGACGCCGAACGCGTTTCGGATACGGAAAGATCCGTTTAAAGATCATGCTGCGCAAAACAGAGGGCTTCTCCGCCGTTTTTTTCGTTTCCTGCACGAGCTCGCGTGCTGTCTCGAGCATACCGCCGTAAGGCACTCCGGCCGGACAGGCCGTTTCGCAAGCCCGGCAGCCCAGGCAGGCGTTCATATGGTGCTCAAATTCGACATCTACCGGGAGTTGACCCACCGCCACGCCTTTCATCAAAGCGATCCGACCGCGAGGACTGTAGGTTTCCAGGCCCGTTTGCTCATAAGTTGGGCAGGTCGGCAGACAAAACCCGCAGTGCATGCAGTTCATGATCTCATCGAGATCCAACTGCGGCAATAAACCGTTCCCGCTGCCGTTCTCCAGGCTGGCGACGGCGCCGCTGCAAGGGGAAGAGGCGAAGTTTTCCTTCGATGATGGGCCTTCTCCGCTCATCGTTTCACCACCCATCTGCGGCGTTTGGAAGCCGCGAACATTTTGCCCGGATTCAGAATCCCGTTGGGATCAAACGCGGCTTTGATGCGCCGCATCAACTCCAATCCGGATTCGCCGACCTTCAGGTGCAGGAAGTCTTTCTTGGCCAAACCGACGCCGTGTTCGCCGGTGATCGTCCCTCCCAAGCGGATCGCGGCGTGAAAAATCTCTTCAAACGCCCGCTCGACGCGTTCGATTTCCTCCCGGTTCCGTTCGTCGGTCATGCAGGTCGGATGAAGGTTTCCGTCGCCGGCATGGCCGAACGTGCAGATTTGCAGCCCATATCGGTCGGCGATTCGTTCGACTTCCTCGACCATATCCGCCAGGCGGGACCGGGGGACCGTGGCGTCCTCCAAGATCGTGGTCGGTTTCAGGCGGGAGAGGGCGGACAACGCCGCCCGCCGTGCGGTCAGCAGTTTCGCGCCTTCTTCGGGGGACCCAGCAACCTCTACTCCGGCGGCGCCATTCGCCTTGGCCATTTGCGCGATGCGTTCGATGTCCCGGTCAACGACTTCGGCCGGACCGTCCTGCTCAATCAGCAGCATCGATTTCATTTCAAGAGGCAAACCGAGGCGCGCGAATTCGTCCACGACTTTCATCGTTCCCTGATCCATGAATTCAATGGTGGCGGGGATGATTTTGGCCGCGATGATGGCTTCGACGGTTTTGGCCGCATCCACTAAATTACGATAAAAAGCGACCAGCGTCCGCTTCGTATCCGGCAGCGGGAGCAGCTTGAGCGTAATCTCCGTGATGACCGCGAGCGTTCCTTCGGAACCGACGAGCAGCCGCGTCATGTCGTAGCCGGCGACGTCCTTGACGTTCTTGCCGCCGCAGCGCAGGATGTCGCCCGAGGGCAGCACGTATTCAAGGCCCATCACGTAATCCTTGGTCACGCCGTATTTCAGTCCGCGCATCCCGCCGGCCCCCTGGGACACATTCCCGCCGATCGTGGAGATCCGCATGCTCCCGGGGTCCGGCGGATAGAACAGGCCCAACGTTTCCACGGCTTGATGCAGGCTGGCGGTCACGACGCCTGGGCCGACCGTTGCCGTCAGGTTGCGCGTATCGATTTCATGGATTTGGTTCATCCGGTTCAAGTTCAGCACGATCCCGCCGTGCACCGGAATGGCGCTGGCCGCCAGATTGGTGCCGGAACCCCTGGGAATGACCGGTATTCGGTGGGTATCGGCTAACTGCAAAATGCCGGAAACCTCACGGGTCGAAGCAGGCAACACGACCGCGTCGGGCAAGGCTTGATACATCGGAGTTGCATCGTAGGAATAAGCGTAAAGCTCGGCAGGGCGGTCCAACACCCATTTGTCGCCGACGATGGCTTTGAACTGCTCTTTCACTTCAGGACTGATCAATCCGCATTCCTCCCGGTTTCCTGGTATAATCAAATTAGTCAGGTCATCAGATGAATTATGAATTTGAAATAAATCTACCATATCGTTCAGGGATTGTATAGACTGTAAATTAGGAATAATTGTAATCAGGAATATCGCGGCCGGAAGAGGGAGAAGTCATGGATCTGGGCAAAAAAAATTACGAAATCATCACCGAGGAACTGGAGCGGATCATCGAAACCGGAAGGGTCAAGCCGGGCGAAAAGCTCGACACGATCGAAAACATGGCCAAACGTTACCGCGTCGGACGTTCCACGGTCCGCGAGGCGATCAGCCATTTGAAGGCAAGGGGGCTGTTGGAGACGAGGCAAGGCGGAGGGACGTACGTCCGGGCGCAAGCGCTGCAATCGATGGCCTCCCGGCAAATCAAGGATCGCGAGGATTTGCAGCAGCTGTTGGAGGTGCGCGGCATCCTGGAAGTCGGCAGCATCGAGCTGGCGGCAGCCCACCGGAACGAAGCCGATTTGGCTGAGCTCTCGCGGATCATCGGTCTGATGGAGGAAGCGATCGGGAACGAGGAAATCAGCCAGGTCCACGACGTCAATTTTCATCTGGCCATCGCCAAAGCGACGCAAAACCCGCTGCTCCGTCAAATGATGGAGAGCATCTCGGCGATGATGATGCGTACGATCCGGGACAGCCGCAGCTTGTGGTTGTTCAGCGAGCAGGAATCCGCCCGTCGCCTGTTTCAGGAGCATCGGCAAATGCTGGAGGCGATTCGCGATCAGGATGCGCTTGGGGCGGCCGCAATCATGACGACGCACTTGGCGAAGGTGGGAAATGCGCTGATGGGAACATCGGACGAGCGTGAATCCGTTTGACCGAAGCAGCTAGTCCGGGGACGGTCAACGGGAGCAATAGCCGGTAATAGCAATCGGTAACAGTAGTCCGTCACAGCAGTCAGCAGTAGCCATCGTTAATTCCACGCCAAACAGTGTCCCTTCCTTAACTCCACGCCTAAGCCCCAACTGCAAACATGCAGTTCATATGCGTGCGAAACCCCGCATTAAAGCGGATGAAATGCAAAGTTTGATGAAAATTAGGCGAGTTATGGGCTTTTGAGTACAAATGAGCTGCACTTTTGCAGTCGAACCCGTTGCCATGAAAATAACAAAAAGACCTGGCCAAGCGGGCCAGGTCTTTTCTATTTGCTGCCGGCTTGCAGCGTTAAAACGGTTTCGGCCGTTTCCACGCCGTTGACGAGCAGTACGATGCGGTGTTCGCCGGGGTAGTGGCGGCGGGTCGTGAGATCGGCCCAACCATGCCGACGCGTTCCGCCGATCCGGGCACCGCCGGGGACGGTTTTGTCCGACAGCAGGAACAGTTTGCGCGAGGTGCGGCCGCCGGCTTTGACGAAGTCGATGCCGTATTCGACCCGCACCTTGACCGGTTCGCCTTCGCGAATCGACAGCTCGTAGCGGAGCTCTCCGCTGTCGCCGATGCGCAGCACGGCCGGGTCGGCCGAGAGCGTCGCCGACGTTGCCAGCGGCTCGCCTTCGCCTGCCGCGGCGTAGCCGAACAGCTCCAGCGCTTCAGGCCCGCCCTTGCGAATCATGGTTCGGCAGCCGTGACGGACGATCCAGTCGGTGTGGGGGTGGGCCCCTTTCCAGCGGCGAGCGAGCTCCAGAACCAACCCGGGATGATCCTTGGCGATATCATTCAGGTTGTTGGCCACGCTCTTGCGGACGTACAAGCTGGGATCGGCCTTCAACCGTTCCAGGATCGGCAGGATCGGCGCCGGGTCGCGTTTGAATATCGGCAAAGCTTGTCCCCACGGTAGGCGCGGCCGGCAGCCTTCGCTCGCCAAGCGGCGCACGTGCTCGTTCTCGTGGCCAGCCCATGCCGCCATCTGCGACATCATCCGCTCGGGATCCCGCTCGATAAACGAACGGACAGCAAACTCGGCGGACGACTTCGGCGTAAACCGTTCCAACGCCTGCATCGCAAGCGGCCAATCGGCTTCGGCACCGCCAAACACCTCGACGAAGTCGGGGAAGAACAGATACGGGAACCCGACGCAGGATTCGTCGATTGCGAACAAGACGGCAACCGCCTCCGAAAATGCCTCCGGCAATTGAGAACCCAGCCTCAGCGTGATTTGCCGCATCCTTGCCTTTAACTCCAACTTCTCCCACGTTCCATCCATCACGTCGCCAACGAACCGTTCCGCGTCGAAAGACGCGTAGGCTCCCTTCACTTTGTCGCCGAAATCGCGCAGAAAAGCCTCGTTATACATCGATTTTAACGTATCGGCCATGACTCATTCTCCGTTCCACCCATACCGGGATTGAAAGTTTCAAGTTTCTATTTTACATTGACGGTTTTATTCAGAGCAAACACCGGCGAAACACGCCGTTAATATTATTTATCTATAATCTAACCATTTAATTGGGAAAGGGGAACCCTCAAAATGAACAAATCGGCGATCCGCGCCTGGATCCTTTATGATTGGGCCAATTCGGCCTACGCGACCACCGTGTTGGCGGCGGTACTGCCTATATTCTACGCCGGAGTGGCTGCGCAAGGCTTAAGCGAAGCTACCGCGGCTTCCTATTTGGCTTACACGCATGCCATCGGCATGGCGTTGGTGGCTGTCATCTCGCCGCTGCTGGGATCGATCGCAGACCTGTCGGGGCGAAAAACGTCGTTCCTGACCTGGTTCGCGCTGCTGGGCATTTCGGCTACGGCAGGTTTCGCGCTCGTAGGCCCGGGGGATTGGCTGCTCGCCTCGGCGCTGCTCGTTATCACGACGGTGGGGTTCTCCGGAAGCCTGACGTTCTACGACGCCATGCTGCCCGACCTGGTACCTTCCCGGCACCGGGACGACGTATCGGCCAAAGGATATGCGGCCGGATATGTTGGTGGAGGGATCCTGCTGGCGATCAATCTGTTGATGATTCAACAGCCGCAGTGGCTCGGTTTGGGGGATGAGCTTGCGGGGACCCGGTTGTCCTTTTTGAGCGTAGGTTTATGGTGGCTTGTTTTCTCTTTACCGATCATGCGTAAAGTGCCAAATTTGCCCAAGCAAACGCTCGGCTTAACGGCGGTAGGGTATGTGCGGGCGGCGGGGCGACGGGTCGGTGGCACATTCAAGGATATCCGGCGCTTTCCGCAGTTGTTTCGCATGATCGCCGCTTTTTGGTTTTACAATGACGGGATCAACACGATCATCCTGATGGCGACCATCTATGGAACAACGCTCGGAATCGGCACCAGCGACCTGATCTTGGCGCTGCTCATCACGCAATTTGTCGGGTTCCCCAGCACGGTCCTGCTTGGAAAAGCGGCGGTGCGCCTTGGCCCCAAGCGGGTGCTGATCGCCTCGCTGTGTACCTATGTGCTGATCGTTCTCTTGGGATTCGGCATGACCAGCGCGCTGCATTTCTATATTCTGGCCATTATGGTTGGGTTGGTACAGGGAGGAAGCCAATCGATCTCCCGTTCCATCCTGAGCGATTTGATGCCGCCGAACCGGACGGGCGAATTTTTCGGCTTCGTCAACATTACGAGTAAATTTTCTTCCATTTTTGGGCCGTTTGCGTTCGGGCTCATGGGGCAGATAACCGGTAATCCGCGTTTGGGGATCTTGTCGCTGCTGCTGTTCTTCGGCTTGGGCATCGCCGTTGTGGCAAAATTGAACCTGGGCCAAGGCAAGGCGGACGCCCTAAGGGATGAAAGCGGCGATTCCGAAACCGGAACGCAGTCGCCTGCGACGGCTTAAGCGGCTGGTAGGCGTTAACCGGTTTCCCGGCGGTTCCAAATTGGCTCCGCGAATCGATTCACCAGATTGCGAACGCATTCTTTTCCCGTATCGTACGAGAGATCCCCTAACGTTTGCCGGAACTGTTCCCGTTTCCGCGCGGATGCTTCGGGGATTTCTTCGTTCAGCCACTCCGCCAGGGCATCAAGCACTTTTCCAGCGTCCTGGAGCGCCTGCTCCCACAACTCCCACACGCTTTCCGTTCTGACTTCGGATAATACGGCCGAATGCCGCCATTCGGCATGCCGTTCGTTTAGATAGTCCGGCAATCCAGCGGCGGAAAGGGAAGGAATGGACGGATAAAAGAGCCCGCGAAGCGAGCCTGCCGCCAGCGATTTTTTCCAGCCCTTGGGATCGAACATCAAGCGGAATGCGAACCGCATGTCCAGATAGGCCGCTTGCCAGCCATCCAAGGAAAGTCCGGCCAATTCCGGATAATGAAGCATTGAAGTATCGCGGAGAATTCGGCGGATGGGCAGCGGCAGCCCGGCGTTCAGGTCGATTTCTTTCCACCCGGGCAAGCGCGAAACGTCCTCATGCTTGAGTTTCCGCAGAAATGCGGCGTCCAAGGCAAGTTCGAAGCGCTGATGGTCCATTCCTTTGTAACCGGCGTTCCAGTTGATGTAGGGGTGCAGATTGCGATCGAGCAGATGGTGGGTGAGAAAACCGAGGAAATATAGCAAGGCCTCCGAGCGATCGGGCTCGGGGAGCATGAGGCTTTGGGAGAAAACATCGACCAAAACCGGCCCGCAGTTGCGACTATGCATCAGATTGCCGAGCCGAACCGCTCGGCTGGGGCCGCGCCAGGACCAAAATCGATGAAAAAGCAGAACATCCGGCCCCTGGCAACCGGCGTGGTAGAGATTGCGTTTTGCGGGAAACTCGCTTAAAAAAGATAAACGGTCCCGAAATTCGGCCGCTAGCCGTTGACCGTATTCCAAATGCATCCATAAGGCCGGCATGGGATTCCCTCCTGCTGATGGTTCGCCCGAATTCGGGAGGCGAGGTTCTTACGTTCAGCATAAGGAGCGTTTGTTAGGGGAGCGTGAAGAGCGATCGGGTTTCCTGTTAAGATTTACGGCTTGTTATGGCCAAGCGAAGCGCAAAGGCCAGCAGGATGAAGCCGACGAGAACATTCAAAACCTGCGACAGCTGCTGCGGAAGATACGCGTTCGCCAAGCTGCCGAGCAACGCGATCATGGTGAGAAAAGCGAAGGTTGCCAGCAACGCCCCCAGCGCAAAACGGGACACATCGATGCGGCGGATGCCCGCCTCGGTGATTTTGGAGGTAAACACGCCTGCCCAGAACAGGATCGTTAGCGGATTGGAGGCGGTCAGCAGCATGGCGTACGCCCAGGTGTCCTCATCGCCACCCCAAGCCGGCAGGGTTAAGCTTGGCAGAATCGCAATCTGAAAAGCGCCCAGAATCGCGCTTACGCCGAACAGCCCCAGAATAATCGCACCGAACCCGTGGAGCATGGGCCGGATCCGTTTGCGATCCAGCAGGGAGGAGAGCCCCAATATCGCCGCCGTCATATATGACGTGTCGACCAGGGTTACTCCCAGGACGCCGGCTTCCGCTACCCAAAAACCATGGAGGGAACCGGCTTGAAATAGGAACAGGCAGACCGGTCCGACGGCCAACTGCAGCAGCATTCCGAATCTAAAGCCGCGCAGGAGCATGCTTGCGCTTCGTCTCATAGGTTGATGTTTTCTTTTAAGGTGGACAGGGTGATCATTGTGTTGCTCTTCACGACGCCGGGAATCTTCTTTAAGGTCCCCGACAAAAAGTGCTCCAGCGTCGATGTATCTTCAACCAGCACCTTCAGCAAATAATCGTATTCGCCGGCGATATGGTGGCACTCGAGGACCGGTTCGCATGCCACGATCGCTTCGCGAAACGGTTCGACGTGTTTGGTGTGCTCGATGCCGACGAAAATAAAAGCCAGCAGCTTATGCCCCGTTTTCGCCCGGTTGATTTTAACCGTATAGGCTTCGATGACGCCGGCTTCCTCCAGCTTGCGGATGCGTTCGGAAACGGCGGGAACGGAGAGGCCGACCTGTTTGCCGATGTCGGATGCGGTTATGCGGCTGTTTTGTTTAAGAGCGTTCAAAATCCGCTGATCGGTAACGTCCAAGGGAACACCTTCTCTCTCAATGGATTTAAACCTATCATAGAAAATGATTAAAATAATGTAAACCTTATGCGTAAAATGCGAAATGAATTAAGGTAAAATCGCGAAACAGACTAATTATATTACTGGAAATGTCCCCGTTTGAAGTTCCGGCAAAACGATTTTAAGCAAACCGGGCCTGTCCTCCGTTTGGTTGAAGTGCTAGGATAACCCTAAAGGAAATAAAGGGATAGAAAAGGAGTGGCAGCAATGGCGGAGCTAAAAACGAATGCCATGCGGATGCTGGACAAGTCCAAAACGGCGTATCAAATTCACGCGTACGACGCGGAGGACGGGCAAATTCACGGAACCGCGGTGGCGGAGAAAATCGGCAAACCGGAGGAGAAGGTTTACAAAACGCTGGTAGCGCATCAGGGGGCGGCGAACTTCGTGTTCATCATCCCGGTCGCCGAGGAGCTGGACCTGAAGAAGGCGGCCAAAGCCGCCGGAGTCAAAAAGCTGGAGATGCTTCCGCTCAAGGATTTGCAGCAGCAAACCGGATACGTCCGCGGCGGCTGCTCGCCGGTCGGCATGAAGAAGCTGTTTCCGACGTTTATCGACAGCCGTGCGGAAAGCTTGGACACCATCCTCGTCTCCGCCGGCAAAATCGGCATGCAGATGGAGATCGTGCCGCAGCGGCTGGCGGAACAGGTCAGAGGGAAATTCGCGCCGCTCATCCGCGAAGGCGGGGATGAGGGGGAAGAGTTCAACTGACGTACTCCTGATCCTCTTCCTTGTTTGGAGAGGATCGCGATGGATCCATTCTCCGAAAATCGGCGCTTGACGAACGAGGCGGAGCCAAATGATCAAACTGTCCCGAGCGTGTTTGCGCTAACGCTTGCCAGGATGCTTATTGGGGCGAAACGAGGGGAGTTTCATTTCTAACGCTGATCAGAGCGCTTAAGGGGGCTAAACCGCCCCTGATCTCAGGAGAAACCAGGAAATAAGCTCTCCCGTAAGCGTTAGACAAAGACGTAAATATTTCAGGGCGGGTGACGACGTATTTGAACGAGTCAGACATGGGAAAGAAACGCCGGATTTGACGTTCCCATGACAATTGCCATCTATACTGGGGGAAAAACCACACAGAAAGATGGCTGATCCGATGGGCATTCACGCTTACTTTCGTTCCTTAAACGAGTTAGAACGCATCTATCGCTGTCCCGGAAGGTTCAAATTCGAAGAACATAGCGTGGCGGCGCACTCCTGGAAGGTCGTGCAATACGCCAAAACCTTGGCCGATATCGAAGAACAAAACGGCGTTGCCATCGACTGGAAGAAATTATACGAGATTACGAGCAGCCACGATTACGGCGAAATTTTTATCGGGGACATCAAAACGCCGGTAAAACATGCCTCGATCGAGCTGCGGAATTTGATCCAACAGGTTGAAGAGGGCATGGTTCACAATTTCATCGACGAGCATATTCCCGAGGAGTTCAAAACGATCTTTCGCAACCAATTGCGCGAAGGGAAGGACGAGACCGTCGAGGGGTTGATCCTGGAGGTTGCCGACAAGCTGGACCAGGTTTATGAGGCATTTGCCGAGCTTCAGCGGGGCAACACGGAGAAGGAATTCGTCAAAATGTACCGCGACGCCCTGGTAAAAATCAAAAACATCGATCTCCATTGCGTCGATTATTTCCTCCGGGAAATATTGACGGACATGGTGAACGAGGGGACAACGTCGCCGATCGACATCAAGCGGATTACGCAGGAAGCGTTGGAGCATGAAAGCGGGATTCGCCAATAGCCGAATCGAAAACGAATAGGACCTCATTTCCCTTTACTGCGGAATGAGGTCTTTTCTTGGTAAACGGGGATCATAGCTTTGCCATTTTTAAGGAATAGTGATCATAGAACCCCTGCCAGGAGGAGCGAATGATGTACGAAGAAGTTATAGCCGCCGTCACCAAAAGCAAAGGCCGTAAGTCGCTGTATCATTTTACCAGAACCGGGAACTTGCCATCGATCGCTTCCAGCGATAACCTGTGGTCCAGTTCGCAAATGAACCCGGCATGGATCGGCAAACGAAGGTTACAGCCAGTCAAGGTGCAAGCCGGCGAATATGAGCTGACGATCAACGCCAATCTGCGCATTGCCGAATCCATGATCGGCGAAGGGACGACAATGGAGGAGTTTCGGGCTTATTTGGACCGCCACGTTTTCTTTTGGCCGACGGTTAGGGATTGCCGGAAGATGATGGCCACGTATGCTCGCCGGGAACCCGGCGAGGGATTTGCCGTATTGGAGTTCGATGCGGCTTCGCTGCTTGCCGAACATGCCTTGTCCGTGAAACTGTCCAAATACGATTCGGGCAGCACGCCTCGGTATCCGGGACGCAGCTCCTATAAGAAAAGCCCGGACATGTTCCTCCCGTTGGGCGCGTTCCCCAATCCGGCAACCGGCAGTACTCCGGCTCGGGCTTCGGAGATCCGGGAGGTGCTGATCGAACGACGGGTCCAACACGTAACACGTTATTTAAAGGCGGTGTTCGCCTCTCCCGTGGAAGCGGTGCCGCACGTCTGGTCGGGACTGGCGAGGCCGTTGAGTGACTTTCCGGACCGGCCCGTATGAGTCCATCGGACTTCGGGCCGGCATTTTTACGCAATCGGGCTGATTCCTCGCACATAGTCGATGAACCGTTTGGCCGCCGGCGACACATAGCGGTCTTTTCGCCATTTCAAACCCAGTTCCCACTGCCAGCCATCCTCTTGAATCGGGATCCAGACAAGTCCGTCGAGTTCCAAACCCATCGTTTTCGGCAGGACGGACACGCCTAGGCCGGCTTTAATGAATCCCGCCACCGTGATCAAATCCTCTGCGTCATACGTCGATGCCAGCGTAAACCCGGTGCTTTGGAATCGGGATAGGATGGTTGCTTTGAGTCCACAGTTGTTTTTCAGTCCAACGAACGGTTCCCCGGATAATTCCGTCAAGCTTAACGAAGGGCGCTGGGCCAAACGGTGTTGTGCCGAAACAACGATATACAGCGGAAGCGTTTGGATCACGATCCATTCATGGAGCTCCATAAACGATTCGCGGGAAGTGATCATCAGGTCGGAGAGGCCTTTGTCCAGATGCTCGTCGATATCTCCGAGATTTCCTTGCGTCAATTCGAACCGGACCTGCGGATGGGTCCGCCGGTAATCGCGGATCAAAGAAGGCACAAGATCAACGCCCAGGATATTCAGGTAAGACATCGCAATGACGCCCGTATCCGGGTTCGTCCATTCCTGCAATTCCCGCATCCCGTTTCCCAGATCCTGCATCGCCCGTTCCACCCATATCGCGAACATCCGTCCATACCGGTTAAGCTCCAGGTTACGACCGCTTCGTTCGAAGAGCGGAACGCCAAGTTCGTGTTCGAGTTTGGCTATGGCATGGCTTAAGGCCGGCTGGGTCAAATTCAGCGCCTTAGAGGCTTGGGTCATGTGCTGCAAGCGGGCGACCGTCAGAAAATACTCCAATTGCGTCAGTTCCACGATGGGCACCTCGATTATATATAAATTTCATTTATTAATTTCATGAATACTATAAATTAGACGTTATAAAGCGTCAATCGTAATATAAAAGTCGAGGCCCGGTTCCACCCGGCGAGGTGATCGTCGGGCCGGATGCTAAGCAAAGGAGTGGAGCAGAAATGGCCCAGAATGACATCGAGGCAGGATTGCCGCAAACGATTCGTGATTTTTTTCGAGCAAGCAATGCGCACCGGACGGAGGACCTGCTTGCCTGCTTCGCCGATAACGGCGAGGTTCTCGACGATGGGGGAAGGTACGAAGGCCGGGACATGATCCGTGCCTGGAGCGGCCAGAACTATATCGGCGCCCAGGTTCATGCGGAACCCATCGGCATGGAACCAAGGGAAGGTGAATGGGCGGTTCAGGTTGATATTACCGGGGACTATCCGGGCGGACCCTATCGCTTTTGGTTTTGTTTTACCTTGGATCAGGGACGGATCAGCAAACTGGAGATCATGGAGGTATCGGCATGAAGTTCGATTTAAACAAGATGAATACGGAGTTTGCCGGCAAAAAAGCGCTGGTGACCGGGGGCACCAAAGGGATGGGACAAGCGATTGCGGCACGGCTGACCGCCGCCGGGGCCGTCGTGATGACGACGGCGAGGTCGATGCCGGACTCGCCGGGCGATCCGCAGCTGTTCGTGGCCGCCGACCTGACGACACCCGAAGGGGCGGAGAAGGTGATCCGTGCCGCCTTGGAGCGGTTGGGTGGCGTGGATATCCTGGTTCACTGCCTAGGCGGATCCAATACGCCACCCGGCGGAGCCTTGGCGCTTGGCGACGAAGAGTGGTTGTACGCTCTGAATTGGAACCTGCTGGGCGCGGTCCGTTTGGACCGAGGGCTGCTGCCGGCGATGTTGGAGAAGGGAAAAGGGGCGATCGTGCACATTACTTCGATCCAACGAAAGCTGCCGCTTTACGAGACGACATTGGCATATGCCGCGGCGAAAGCGGCGTTAACCAATTACAGCAAAGGGTTGTCCAAGGAATTCGCGCCACAAGGCATCCGGGTGAATACGGTCGCCCCCGGGTTTATTCAAACGGAAGCGGCGGAGGCTATGATCGACCGGATTGCGACGCAGACCGGCAGCCGGGAGAGTGCTCTGGAGCAGTTGATGCAATCGCTTGGCGGCATCCCGCTGGGGCATCCCGGACGTCCCGAGGAAGTCGCCGAACTCGTCGCCTTCCTCGTGTCCGATCGGGCCGCGTCCATTACCGGCAGCGAGTATGTGATTGACGGGGGTACGATCCCTACCTTATGACGAGTAGTGTTTTCATCAAAAGAGCCTTCCCGAAAAGGGAAGGCTCTTTGCTTAGAGGTAAGGCGCGATGCCCAATCGGAACACCTCGGCCGGGGGGCGGTCTCGTTTGCGCTTATCATCGGTTAGGACGACGACGGTCTCCAGGCTTGGAATGACGTAAATGAACTGCCCCCCATAGCCGCGAGCGTAGAAAAAATCAAAGGATGCCGTCCCGTTCTCCCGATAAACGTCCGTCCACCAATGCCAGGCATAGCAACCGCGCCTTGGCGCTTCGACGTCGATCGCAGGCCGGACGGATTCCGCCAGGCGTTCCCTGCGGATCAGCGGTTGTCCGTTCCAAACGCCTTGCCGCAAATAGAGCAGACCAAACTTCATCATGTCAACCGGTCGAAGCCACAGGCCAAACCCGCCGGTGTGAATCCCTTGCGGGTCTTGCTCCCAACGGTAGGTGTCGATGCCGAGCGGGCCGAACAGATGCTCCTCGGCAAAACGGGCAACCGGCATGCCGGTTGCTTGGACCAGGATCGCCGACAGCAGCTGCGAGCCGCCGGAGTTGTACTCCATCCGGTCTCCGGGACGATCGGCCATCGGCTGCTCCAGCGCGAACCGCACCCAATCGCGCGAGCGGGTCATCCGCGGAAACGAATTGTGCCCGCCGAATTCCGTCCAATTCCAACCGCCCGACATGGTGAGGAGATGCCGCAAGGTAATCTCCCGCTTCCGCTCGTCGGGGTCCTCGTCCAATTGCGGGAAAAAGGCGCGAATCGGCGTATCGGGCGGCGGCAGCAAACCGTGGTCGAAGGCGATGCAGATCAGCGCGGACAAGAAGCTTTTGGTACAGGAGTTGGTTTTGGCGATCTCATCGGCCATTTGGTCGTTCCGGTAATGCTCGAGGACCAGCCGGTCTTCCCGATGGATCAAACAGCTTCGTAAATGAAGCGGCGCAATGGCCGCGGTGATGGAAGAGAGATTCATGGCAACGTTGTCCTTTCTAGTGTCGTGGAGCCCAAAGCATGATTGAGACGCCGACCAGGCAGATGGCGGCGCCAAGCCAATCGTAGAGGTCGGGGGTCTTCTTGTCCACCCACCAGCCCCATAACACGGCCATCACGATGAACACCCCGCCGTAAGCAGCATAAACGCGGCCGAAGGAAGGGAATTTTTGCAGCGTCGGTATGATGCCGTAGACAATCAAGATCAACCCGCCTGCGATGCCGTACCACAGCGGTCTGGATTCGCGAAGCCACAACCAGACCAAATAGCCGCCGCCGATTTCGGCGAACCCGGCGACAAGAAACAAGAGAATCGCGAGGAGCATGGTCAGCCCCATCCTTTCGCGTTATTTTTACCAAAGATTGTACCATGGATCCGCGAAGATGAAACCTTGATGAAGACTATGGCGTCTTCGCGCAGATACGTTATAATCGAGCTAAGGCAAACTTTCAAATTTAAACTATCAAATCTACAATTAAAGGAGTGGATCCGGATGGAAAGAGTCCAATCGGAAACGCAATTCGATCAATTGATTCAAAGAGACCGGTATACGGTCATTAAATTTGATACGACCTGGTGCCCGGACTGCAAAAACCTCGACCGGTTCATCGGAGATATCATTGCGGAGCATACGGATAAAGAGTTCTATGCGATGGATGCGGAGGAGTTCCAACCTCTGGCTGAAGCCAACGAGGTGCGGGGGATCCCGAGCCTGCTCGTCTATAAGAACGGGGAGAAGATCGCCCACCTGCACAGCAAATTCGCCAAAACGCCGGGACAAATCCGCGAGTACCTGGAGAGCTTGGCTTAATTCGGCAGAAGGGATGTCCATCGTCCGTCGCCCGAGATGGGAGAGAAGAACATGAAGTTTACCGAAATGACGTTATGGTCGGGGCAACTGCAGGAGACGGAAGCCTTTTATACCGAAACCCTGGGGTTTGCCTTGATCGAGCAAGGGTTGGAGCACTTCACGATTCAAGCCGGCGCGACGTTGATCACGTTTCGATTGGCTCGGGAGAACGAATCTCCTTATTATCATTTTGCTCTAAACGTACCGGAAAATAAATTTACGGAAGCCAAGCAGTGGCTGGCGGCCAGGGTTCCGCTCGTCCTGGAACAAGGGGAGGACGAGGTGTTCTTCGCCTCTTGGAACGCGCATGCGGTTTATTTTAAAGACCCGTCCGGCAATATCGTGGAATGGATCGCCCGGCACAATTTGCCCAGCGGGATCAGCCATGATTTTTCCATCGACGACATCATGGGCGTTAGCGAAATCGGCATCGTTGCTTCCGAGGTGATCCCGTTTGTTCGCCGTCTGAACGGGGCAGGGATGCCGAATTGGAGGGAGGACGATCCGGGGCTGACCCCGGTCGGGGACGAATATGGGCTGCTGATCGTCGTCCGGGACAAACGGGAATGGTATTTCTCCAACCGGATCCCTGCGCGTTTCTACCCGGTCGAACTGACCGCAGCCGGTATCGGACGTTTGAAGTTTCGCGCGCAGGACGAGTTTTCGGGAGCTCCTCTCGGCCGGGTAACGGCGGATTCGTAAAGCACGCGTTCATGGAAGTTGTCCCTGGATTTATGGTATATTGCTTATATAATAAGCAGTTTATACCATGACCTTAGGCAAATCGAGGAGACAAGAGACATGAACGAAAATGGGAACAAGGCGGATGATCGGAATTATGCCAAAGGTCTTCCTCACGGCGTGGCATTGACCTGGGGATTGATCCCGGAACCCAAACGGGGCCCCAAAAGGGAGATGAGCATCCCGGAAATTGTCCGTACCGCGGTTGAACTTGCGGATAAGGACGGGTTGGCTGCGGTATCCATGAACCGGGTCGCCGGAGCGTTGGGGTATACGGCGATGTCGCTATATCGATATATTCCGAGCAAGGACGATCTGTTGCTGCTGATGCAGGAGGCGATTTGTGACATCCCCCTTCCCGAGGAACAGGATCCGGAGGACTGGCGGGGGATGATGCGCACCTTCGTTTGGAGTACGGTGAAAGTATATAAGGAGCATCCCTGGTTTGCCGATCTCCCGATCTACGGCGCGCCGATTACCCCCAACAGCTTGCGTTTCGTCGATTGGGCCCTGCGGGGATTACAAAACTTCCCCATCAGCGGTTACGCGAAGATGTCGATCATCCTGCTCTTAAGCAGCTACGCGCGGGCGTGCGGAATCCTGCAACGGGACATGGACCGGGCTTTAAATTCGGGGACTAGCCTAGGCGAGTTTAGCGGATACAGCTACAGTACGGCGCTGAAGGAGCTCGTCACGCCGGAGCGTTTTCCGTATTTGCATCCGCTTGTGATGTCGGGAGAATACACCGGCGAAGATGAGGCCGACAGCGATGTGGGGAACGACATCGAATTTGGTCTGGAGCGGATCCTGGACGGGGTGGAGCTTTATTTGACAAGCGCCACGAAAGCTAAGCGAAGTGAAAGCCGATGAACAAAAAACAGGGAAACCGAAGCGATTCGATTTCCCTGTTTTTTTATGTTTTAACGTTGTCCCGACCGGCGATGAAAGACCATGCGGCACCAAACGAAGGCTCCGCCGATGAGGAGCAGGCACCAGCCTACGGCCCACCAGGCGTCGTCGCCGATGGGGGTGCCGGTCAGCAAACCGCGAATCGTCTCGATCGCCGGCGTGATCGGCTGATGGGTTGCGAAGCCCTGGAGCCACTGCGGCATCGACTCCGTGGGGACGAAGGCGCTGGACAGGTAGGGCAGGAACAGCAGGATGAACCCGTAACCGCTCGCGGCGGAAGCGCTCCCGGCAACCAGGCCGATCGCGGCGAATAACCAGGTAATGGCGAGGATAAACAAGACGATGATGCCTGCAGCCCCGAGCCACTCGCCGAATCCGGCGGCAGGGCGGAAGCCGACAAGCAAGGCAACGCCAATGACGATCGCCGTGGCGACAAGGTTCCGGGCCAGGCTGGCCGCAACATGGCCGGTAATTACGCCAAGGCTTTGGATCGGCAGGGTGCGGAATCGCTCGATCACGCCGTTTGATACATCCTCGGCGACTTTCACGGCTGTCCCCGAGGCGCCAAATCCGGCGCAGAGCAGGATAATTCCTGGAACCACGTATTTGACGTAATTGCCGGAGGGGTCAAGGGCACCGCCGAATACGTAGGTGAACAGCAGCATGAGCATGACCGGAAGCACGATGGCCATGACCATGGCATCCACATCTCTCAGACTGTGGCGAATGCCGCGGCCGATAAAGACCCAATTCGTGATCCAAGACGAGGGCGGCTTTGCTGGGCTTTGCGCTTGCATCATGCCGAAACCTCCTTCTCCCCGGAAGTCAGGGCTATAAAGACGTCATCCATTGTCGGACGCTGGATGCTGACTCGCGCGTTCGCCGGCACCTGCGAGTGCAGGCCGTTTAATATGCCAAGCAAATCATGGATCGTTCCGTCCGTCGGTACCCGGGAAACCAGCCGGTCTTCGGCGTCCCGGAGCTCGACCCGATCGCTGCGGACTTGAGCCTTCAGCTGTTCAGCAGTGCCGGTCGCTACAATGCGTCCGTCCTTGAGGACCGCAACCGTATCGGCCAATTGGTCGGCTTCCTCTAAATATTGCGTTGTCAGAAAAATCGTATGGCCCTGCTGCGCTAATTCCATGATGCCGTCCCACAGCACGCGGCGGCTCAACGTGTCAAGGCCGGTTGTCGGTTCGTCCAAGAACAGCACTGGGCGCTTGACGATCAGGCTGACCGCAAGATCGAGTCTCCGGCGCATGCCGCCGGAATACGTTTTTACCCGCTTGCGAGCCGCATCGGTCAAGTCGAACTGTTCCAGCAGCTCCGCGGCGCGCAAACGGGCCGCCTTGGAGGATAGGCCGGAGAGGCGGCCCATCATCACCAAATTTTCCTCCCCGGTCAGCACCTCGTCGACGGCGGTAAATTGTCCGGTTAAACTGATTGAGCGTTTGACCTCGGATTTCTGGGCGACAACATCGTACCCAGCCACCCGTACCGTTCCCGCATCAGGCACGGTTAGCGTAGAAAGGATGCGGATAAGCGTCGTTTTGCCGGCGCCATTGGGCCCAAGCAGGGCATAAACCGTGCCTGAAGGCACAACAAGATCGACCCCGTTCAGTATCGTTTGGCTGCCGAAGCTTTTGTACAATCCTTTTACTTCGATGGCATGATTCATTTCACTAGCTCCTTTCCATAAAGTTAACTGTATATAATGTAAACAGTATATGGTGTAAACATATAATAAGTCAATCCGAAAAATTCGTGAAAACAAGTCGGGCTGATATCCGCGCAGCTCCGGACGGAAGGTTGCGTTGCCGGGAGGTAATAGACCGACATGACCCTATTTGAGAACGATGATTCTAAAATAATTCTTTACCGAACGTTCCCGATATGATAAACTCAGGTCTGAAAGGAGGAACCGCCCAATGGCCACAGGATTTGGTCGTGCAAATGGGCGTTCATAAGCGCAGCTTGTACGACACGTTCGGCGATAACCATTCTCCGGATGTCCGATGGTGAACACGGCAGTGGAGCGAGCTCCGATGGAGGCTGATTCCAGAGCTTTCGTTACGGATCGATTAGCCTTTTTTTAAACAAATGAGAACGATCATTCTCAAATCAAAAAACTAAAGGAGCGATTACCATGGGGAAATTAGAAGGTAAAGTAGCGTTGATTACGGGAGGTAGCAGCGGAATCGGATTTTCTACGGCCCAATTGTTCGTAGCCGAGGGGGCGAAAGTCGTCATCACGGGACGGAATCCGGAAAACTTGAAGAAAGCGGTCGATGCGCTGGGCACAGCCCGCAGTATCGGTGTGGCGTCAGATGCAGCGGATCCGGCGAGTGCGGAGAAAGCCGTCGCCGCAGCGGTAGAAGCATTCGGCGGAATAGATATCGTGTTCGCCAATGCCGGCATCAGCGGAAGTACGCCACTCGGCGGCACGGATCCGTCGCTGTTTAAGAACATCCTCGACATCAATATCGCCGGAGTGTTCCAAGCGGCTTCCCCCCATTTGAGGGAAGGAGGATCGGTCATCCTGAACGGTTCCGTGCTGGCAAAGGCCGGGAGTCCAGGGTACGCCGCATATGCCGCCAGCAAAGGCGCCGTCACGAGCATGGCCAGGGTTTTGGTATCGGAGCTTGCACCGCGCGGCATTCGCGTGAACACCGTCGTTCCCGGCGCCACGAAAACGCCGATCTGGGGGGACACCGCAGCCTCGGATTTTAGCCAAAAGGAAGCATACCTGAAGCGGAGCATCCCGCTGAACCGCATGGGTGAACCGGAAGAGCTGGCACAGACCGTGTTGTTCCTCGCTTCTAACGATTCGTCCTTCGTCAACGGGGCGGAGATCAGCGTAGATGGAGGCTCGGGTTCTTCTCCGATGGGCACGCCGCTACATGCTCAGCGTTAATCTGACACAACTCCTCCCGTGTTGGGGGTTTATATAGATCACGGCCGATCGGGAGAACCGATCGGCTTGTTTACACGAGAATGGAGGAGGGAGTGTTAAAGATGAACAAGCTGTGACATACAATGTGAAAAAAAGCACAACAAAAGTGAAATTAATCACATTATATGATTCCACTTTTTTTTATAATTCAAACTGAAGATAAAAACAGGAGGGAAACAACATGAAAATGGTCAAAGGTTTGGTAGTAGCAGGGATTGCAGCGGCGCTGCTGGCAGGATGCGGTTCGAACAACGACAATTCGGCGGCAAACGCTAATAAACCCGCAGAACAAACGGACGTTACGACGACGGCATCGATCGTTAACCAAGCGGACGCGTTCGCGAACGCAGTCAGCGAGAAGGGCACTTGGATCATCGCGATCCTGAACGACTTGACGGTTGACAAGGACGTTGTGGTTGCCGGGGAATTCCACGATAAGAACGATGCGGCTAAAGACATTTATCGTAAAATCGCTCTGTACACCCAGGACGAAGACCACAACATCACCGCTTCGTTTACATTGACTGTCCCTAAACTGACGGTACAAAGCGAAAACCTGAGAATTCAAGGCGGCACCGTGAAAGGCGACGTCTATGTCGAAGCCAACGGGTTCAACCTGGACAAAACGGCTACGATCGACGGTAACCTGTACTTCGCAAACGCAGACGTGCAAGCTAGCGCAAAAATCGACGGCAAAGTAACGGGCGCAACGGAAGTAAAATAAGACGAAAACAATGACTAAGGCCAACCGATTGCGGTTGGCCTTGTTTTTTTAGATGAAGAACGACTTTACAAATACATAGATTCCTAAACCGATGATGGCGATGCCGCTTAGTTTACAGGAGAAATAATAGAAATCGCTCGGTTCTGCCTCACGTACCCATATGCCGTGCAAAGAGAGGTGAAACAAGACGTTTTGCAGTTTAACATAGCGGAATAGGCACCAGCCGAAGAGCATGAGGACAAAGGATCCGTAGTATAGGAGTAAACTCCCCTGCCTGGTGTGATACTCGGGAAAAGCCGCACGGACGATCATGCTCGGACTATACAAGCCGACTTTCTCATCAATGGGCTGAGGAACGCCGTTGATGATCCAGGAAATTTCCGGGATCATTTCGCCTTGATCGTCCATACCCACTAACATTTCTCCGTAGGTATCCACTCTGTACCGCTCACCTGACGGATAGATCACTTCATAACGGGGAACCGGTTCGACTTCAAGCACGTTGACCGCATAGTTTTGCTGTTCGATCCTCACCTGTTTGTGGTCTGCATCGTCGCCGTTAAGCACCATAACCTGCTGGCCGTCAAAGGAGCGATAAGTAGCCTGCCGGTGATCTTGCTGGACCAGCCTGAATTTGTCCCCATGCATGTAAAAGACAGATTCCGAAAAATAAGGCGCGGACCAAACGCTGATCCCGACGATGACAAGGAGTGCGATCAGAAGCCGGGCGTGCGTAGACCTTATCCACCGGTTTACCCAAGGTATAAAACCCACCGTTTATCCTCCTAAATTCAGATATTATTTTTACGTTCCCGAAAGGGGGAAGTTGCGGGTAGGTCCGTCCGTATGGTCTAATCGCAGTAGCTGCGTTCCGCAGCGGAAGATCCGGTGAGAAGGGGAGCGGCCATGAACTTAAACAATCTCTATTTTCATATTCATTACTGCAACAGCAAGCAGCCCAACGACGGCAAGAAGCTTAAGAACAAAATTAGCCGTACGCTTCAGCATCACGAGCTGCTGCTCGTAACCGGAGGCAAGGGCAGCTTTACGCTGGACAGCAAGAAGCATCTCGTTCGTGAGGGTTTGCTTTTTTACCTGCGGGCGGGGTTACCTCATACGATTGAATTGGATGAAGCGGAGCCGATTTGTTTCTATTCGGTCCACTTTAGCTATACGGGCATCGGATATGATGAAGGCGCTTGGTCGATCGGAAAGGCCCCCGAGCGTCTGCCGCTGCCGCCGATGCGTGCTCTGCAAAACGGATACATGGTCGAGGACGCCTTCCGAAGGCTGGCGGCCGCTTGGTCCGCCAAACTGCCGGGTTATGAGCTGCTGGCAAGAGCCGGACTGCAGCAGCTTTTATATGAAATCTTCTTGCATGTGAAGAGGCAACATCAGAATCACGCGGTTGCGCTCAAAGTCGAGAAGGTCATCCAGCATATGCGCGAGCACCTCGGTGAGCGGCTCACTTTGGCGGAGTTGTCCGATTTGGTGCACCTATCCACGTATTATCTGACGCGGGTGTTCAAGCAGACGACCGGATATACGGTCATCGAGTACTTCAACAAACTTAAAATGGATAAGGCCAAAGAGCTCCTCTTGGACAGTGACAAGAAAATCAAGGAGGTTGCGCTGCAGCTCGGTTTCGCCGACGAATTTTATTTCAGCCGGACCTTCAAGCGCACGGAAGGGATCAGCCCTTCCGAATTTTATAGCAAAATCGTCCATGGAGTTTAAGATAATGCATGGTTTGAAGCCTTTGTTCGCGTTAAAATCATCCTGCAAGAATGTTCATTTGCGCGCAGATAGCAGGAGGTTTGCTTACAGAAGGAAGGCTTGGAGATATGCCGATTTGGAGAAGAAATTTAATCGTCTGCTGGTTTGGCATGTTCGTGACGGGGGTAGGCATGAGCCAGATCGCTCCGATATTGCCGCTTTACATCAAACAGCTGGGGGTGGATCAGGCCGACGCCGTGGCCCGTTATTCCGGACTCGCCTTTGGCATTACGTTTATCGTCTCAGCGATTTTCTCGCCGATTTGGGGACTTGCGGCCGATAAATACGGCCGTAAACCGATGCTGCTCCGCGCCAGCCTGGGGATGGCGATCATCATTGGGAGTATGGGGTTCGCCGCCAACGTGTACGTGCTGATCGCTCTTCGTTTGCTGCAAGGCGTCATCACCGGCTACGGCACGGCTTGTACGACGCTGATTGCCACGCAAACGGACAAAGCGCATGCGGGCTGGGCGCTGGGCTTGTTATCCACGTCCAATATCGCGGGATCGCTGCTAGGACCGACGATCGGAGGGTTCATTGCTGAAAATGCCGGGATTCAAAACACCTTTTTCCTGACCGGGGCACTGATGCTGATCGCTTTCGTAACGACTTGGCTATTCGTGAAGGAAACGTTCGTGCGAACGGAAGAGAAAGTGGCGGGCATGAAAGAAGTATGGGAGGCGGTTCCCGAGAAGAGCTTGACGGTGACGTTGTTTGCCACTTTTTTCATGCTGAGCGTCGCCATGTATTCGGTTGAGCCGATCCTAACCGTGTACGTGAAGGAGATTTCTCAGACCAGTAGCCATGTAGCGTTGTTGGCCGGAATCATATTCTCGGCATCGGGGTTGGCCAATATCTTGGCGGCGCCGAGACTCGGGAAGTTGTCCGACCGGATTGGCGCCCATAAAGTGATGCTGACCGCGCTGTTGGCCGCGGGTATCTTGTTTATCCCGCAGGCGTTCGCACGTAGTCCCTGGGAGTTGATGGGGCTGAGATTTTTGCTGGGATTGGCGGCGGGAGGATTGAATCCCTCGGTTAATACGCTGATCAAGAAAATCACCCCGGGGCCCCTAACGGGCAGAGTATACGGATTTAGCATGGCCGCCGGGTACCTGGGGGTATTTGCCGGTTCGGTGTTGGGCGGCCAAGTCGCGGCTTGGCTCGGCATCCCGTACGTCTTCCTGATGACCAGCGCTTTGCTGCTGATCAATGCGGCATGGGTTTATGCCAAGGTGTATAAAAAGCTGAGGGAGCCGAGCCATTCGGCAACCCTCTAAAGATAGGGGAGAAATGAAGAGATGGTGGAAACGACTCAATCCAACAGGAACACGATGATCCTTGCGGAAAAAACAGCGCTAGTTGTTATCGATTTGCAGCAAGGAATTGCCCATCCGTCGCGTCAAGGGGCTCCGCACGAGAGCTCCGTCGTGGTCGGGAACGCAAGTCGGCTGGCACGAGCTTTTGCCGAAGAAGGCGGGTTTGTGGTACTCGTTCGCGTATCCTCCCTTGATGGAAAGGACCTGCTGAAGCCTGATACGGACATGCATTTGACCCCCGGTGCGTATCCTGCAGGCTGGGATGACATCGTGCCGGAATTGGCGGAGGTCAAAGGGGCGCATGTCGTAACCAAACGCCAGTGGGGGGCTTTCTACGGCACGGATCTCGATCTGCAGCTGCGGCGGCGCGGCATCGATACGATCGTGCTTTGCGGCATCTCAACCTCCATCGGGGTTGACACGACCGCACGCGAAGCGTTCCAGCACGGTTACCAGCAGATCTTCGTCGAGGACGCCATGGCGGCTTCGACGAAGGAGGAGCACGAGTACGTGTGCCGATACATCTTCCCACGCATCGGCAAAATCCGATCGACGGAAGAGGTTCTGGCGGCGCTGCGATAAGCGGCGGGTTTATGTGGAAAAGCCTTGAACCCTGGGTTCAAGGCTTTTTGGGTTCATGGTGCCCTAAAACTGCAGCACGACCATCTGATGGCAGGACCACGGCGGAAGGGCGTAACGGACGCAGCCGTTCTCCTGGCGGAAGGAGAGCGGCGTCCCCTGAGGCGCCAGGTAAACTTCCCGGACCGGTTCGGGCACGGCTACCGTGGCTTCAATGCCGCTAAGAACGGGCAGATCCTCGATGACCTCGACATTTTGGCCCCGGCGGACCGGGGAAGCGTACAGCAAGTGATGAACCCAACGGTTCCCGGAGGGTTGTGCCTGAAGCGTCGTCACGCCTTGTGCGGGAAGGTTGGCACTTACCGTTTTGCTTTCCAGCAGGCGGTCCAGGGCGTAATGCAGGATCTCCTTGACGGGCAGGCTGCCCTTCAGGGCGTAGTCTTCGAACAGATTCCAGGCTGCGTAGATGCCGGCGGGACCTTCAACCATGCCGGGACCGGCGTCCCGCATATCGGTTGGCGTGTGCTGATGCGAGCAAAAAGTGAACAGGTCGCGGTTAAAGTAGGAATTTTCCCGGCGGCCTAGCTTAATCCCGTTCGTATCCAGTTCGATGTCCTGACCGTCGGCGTATATGACGAAGGATGCGTTTCTTAAGGAAGGAAGCTCGAAGTCCGGTCGAAAATAAGACGGCTTGAATGCCGAGACCTTGAGCGGTTTCGCGCCAAAATCCAGCTCGAACCGTGAACCGTCCGGCGACAGGCCGGAGCGGCCGG
This sequence comes from Paenibacillus timonensis, assembly GCF_022427145.1. Taxonomy (GTDB): domain Bacteria; phylum Bacillota; class Bacilli; order Paenibacillales; family Paenibacillaceae; genus Fontibacillus; species Fontibacillus timonensis. Next base: position 65,135 of record NZ_JAKSXN010000001.1, on the reverse strand, counting down.
TAGCCAGAATTTTGCCGCCCTTGGCGGTATGCGCCGCAAGTTTCGCCTTCAGCGGCTCGTCGATGGAGATAACGTCCGGCAGGATGACGACTTGATAAGAGCTTAAGTCGCTTTCCGCATCGACGACATCAAACAGGTAATGGCCCTCCAGCAAGATCCGTACGGCCCCCGCGTCGGCCTGTTGCGCCGCGGGACCCGGATCCCCCGATGCCTCGGCGGACAACAGGGCTACGTCTGCGACGGAGGTCACGTCCCGGCACCATGCTTCTTTCGCTTCGACTTCCCGATAAGCTTCGCCAATCAACGCATAGGTTGCCGGGTCCATCATCCCGGCGGGGTGCAGCTGGTCCCCGATGGAGATGCGCGCCCCGTTCGCCAAACTAAGCGCCGTTTCGTATTTCAGCGCATTCGGATGTTTGTAGCCGCCAAACTCGCCCCACGAGGTGTGGAATTTTCCCGTCATCCCCAGGAAATCCATCCCAAGCCCCTGTGCATATCGCGCGGAGAGCGGAAAATGATCATACCCCCAGCCGCCCGTCGGCAGGGATTCCAGCTCCAAATGCGTATTCAGCTTCGCTAAATCGCGCCGGCCGCGCTTGACATGCCCGCCGTTATGAAAGACCGGCAGTCCAGGCTTAATGGCATGAACGGCATCGTCCATGGTTTTGGCGTACCTTAGATAAGTCTCTTCCCATAAAGCCCTCATGTCCTCTAGGTTGCGGGGATCCGAGCCGCGTTTGCGGATTTCGGCGACGCAGGATTGGCAATAGCATTCGCGAACTCCAACGATGTCGAGGAAGATTCCGTCTGCCTCATAATGGGCTACGACCTCACGAACTTGAGCGGCCAAAATGTCCAGGTAAGGGGTGTTCATGCAAAATTGATGGTATCCCGGCGTCAAAAAGTCGGGCGACCAGCTCAGCTTCTCGTGCGAATCGCGGATCAGCCATTCCGGATGCCGGCGCGCCAGCTTCTCGTCGAGTCCGGCGGAGAGATAGACCGGCGTTTTGACGCCGATTTCGTGAGCGGCTTCGATCTGCGCGCCAAGCAAGTCGAAAGAAAGCTGCGGATGCATTTCGTTGGCAGTGGTAGGGTGGTAAGCCCAGCCATGATGGCATTTGGCGAACACCGTAATCGAATCAACATGGCCTAGCTGCAGCATCTCCTGGAACTGCCGCTTCGAGAATCGGCTGCCGATCCCTTCGATGGCTTCGGAAGTATGAAAATCGAGATGGACTTGACGGAATCTCATGGGTATTCCTCCCGTATTGAATAAATTATCGTACGATACCTACCATTCTAGGAAGTTTGACTGCTTGATACAGCTGCTAAATGCGACTAAATATAGTACAATTTCTACATAAGCTAGGGGGCGATAACATGCTCGTGCTGGAGTTCGAGGCGCCGCCGTTCCCGCTGTTGGCCACGGTCGGATACGCGTTATGGAAGCCGGGAGTCACGCATGCCGAACGGGTCTTCGGGGCGTATGATTTGATTCTTTGCACGCAAGGCGCTTTATTTATGGAAGAGGAAGGGATCGCCTATGAGATAGATGCCGGAAAGCTCCTCGTGCTGGAACCGGGAAAAAGACACCGCGGATACCGTCCCACCGAGGAAGAGACCGAGGTGTATTGGATGCATTTCCGCCATTCGTCCGCTACTCCGCCCAGGCTGGTGGAGAAGCAGGGGTGGCAGCAATCGCCGCTTGCGAGAACCGACCAGGATACGGAGCCGCTCCCGGCGACGATGGACGTTCCGAAATTCGCCGACGTGGATCTCCGATCGATTCGCCCTCTGCTGGACGAAATGATTGCGCTGCATCGGTCGCTTACGCTTTATCGGTCCTTCGAGCTGCAACTTCGGTTCGGAGAATTGCTTCTGCAGCTTCAACAGGGGATGCGGCAGGGCGGTTCGCAGTCAAGATCCTATGATCTTAGCGAGCGTGTCGCCATCTATTTGGAAGAACGCCTGGACCGACCGTTCGACGCGGGTGAGATAGAACGCGACCTGCATTACCATTTTGATTATTTAGCGCGTTGCTTGAAGCAGCATACGGGGATGAGTCCGCTGCAATACCGCCATCATCAGCAAATCGAACGTGCCAAGCGGATGCTTGCGCACACCGATGAACCGCTGAAACGGATCGGGGAGCAATGCGGGTTCCCGGATCCTAATTATTTCGCCCGGCTGTTCAAGAGGGAGACCTCGTACACTCCGGGGGCGTACCGGAGAAGATACCGCGTCGTCCGGATGGACTAAGGGAACATTTGGGCCCTGAAAATTTCTTAAAACCGGTTTACGTCCCGGCGCGAATCTGGTAATATTATCGCAACATGAAATGCGATGACGAGAAGAGTAGGTAAGTGAAACCTTTCCCAGAGAGCTCCGGTAAGCTGCAAAGGAGCAAAGCGTTTCTTTATCGAATAAAGACTCCGAGCAGCGCATCGGAACGCTTGACCGGCGGGATGGTGCGACAGGAGCTCCTGTTACAGAGCTAGGGTATACGCTTGGCTGGGCCAGGCTGTACTCGAAGAGGTTAATATGGCGACATATTAACGAATCTGGGGTGGTACCGCGGGCATACCAATCTCGCCCCCAAGACGGAAGACTCGTCTTGGAGGTGGGATTTTTTATTTTGATGCAGATTCCAATACTTACATGGAAAGGGCTGGATGAAACAAATGGGTGAAAGATTGAAAGTTGGCATCGTTGGTGGAACGGGAATGGTGGGTCAGCGCTTCGTACTGCTGCTGGATCAACATCCATGGTTTGAGGTCACAGGCATCGCGGCTAGCGCGAATTCCGCGGGCAAAACCTACGAAGAGGCCGTGCAGGGACGTTGGAAAATGGCTACGCCGATTCCCGAAGCGGTGAAATCCATCGTCGTTCAGGATGCTGCCAAGGTCGAGGAAGTTACGGCGGACGTGGACTTCGTCTTCTGCGCGGTCGATATGAAAAAGGCGGAAATCCAAGCGTTGGAGGAAGCCTATGCGAAAACCGGCACCCCGGTCATCTCCAACAACTCGGCCCATCGCTGGACGCCGGACGTGCCGATGGTGATTCCGGAAGTCAACCCGCAGCATATCGAAGTGATTGCTGCACAGCGCAAACGTCTGGGGACGAACACCGGGTTCATTGCCGTGAAGCCGAACTGCTCGATCCAGAGCTACGTGCCGGCCTTGAACGCGCTGCTCGATTATGAACCGACGACCGTTGTCGCATCGACGTATCAGGCGATTTCCGGAGCGGGGAAGAATTTCACCGATTGGCCGGAAATGCTGGATAACGTCATTCCTTATATCGGCGGCGAGGAAGAGAAGAGCGAGCAGGAGCCGCTTCGCATTTGGGGCCGCGTGGAAGGCGGGCAAATCGTTAAGGCCAGCGCGCCTTTGATCACGACCCAGTGTATTCGCGTCCCTGTAACGGACGGTCACTTGGCTACCGTGTTCGTATCGTTCAAGAACAAACCGTCGAAGGAAGAAATCCTTCAGCGCTGGCGGCAATTCCAAGGCCGGCCGCAGGAACTGGGACTGCCAAGCGCGCCGAAGCAATTCATCACATATTTCGAAGAAGAAAACCGTCCGCAGACGAAACTCGACCGGGATATCGAGCAAGGAATGGGGGTATCCGTCGGACGTTTGCGCGAGGATTCGCTGTACGACTATAAGTTCGTTGGGCTTTCGCACAATACGCTGCGCGGAGCTGCAGGCGGCGCGGTACTGATTGCCGAACTGTTGAAAGCGGAAGGATATATTCAGGCAAAATAACCAATCTATGCCGGGGGAGGGAGTGAGCCGGTTGTTAACCATCAAACTAGATGATTTGAGCGGACCCGAAATTAGGGCATTTATCGGCGAGCATTTGGCGAATATGGCTGAAACCTCTCCGCCCGAAAGCATCCACGCATTAAATGTGGACGGATTAAAGAAGTCTGACGTTACGTTCTGGAGCGCTTGGATCGACGGCGAACTCGTGGGATGCGGTGCGCTTAAGGAGCTGGATGGCGAGCATGGCGAGGTCAAATCGATGCGAACCTCGATCCCGCATCGGGGAAAAGGCGTAGCCAGACAAGTGCTCGCGTATCTCCTCGAGGAGGCGGCACGGCGCGGTTATCGGCGGGTCAGCCTCGAGACAGGGTCCATGGAGGCTTTCGTCCCGGCCCGCAGGCTTTACGAAAGCTTCGGATTCACGTATTGCGAACCCTTTGCGGATTATGCAGAGGATCCTAACAGTGTGTTTATGACAAAAGCGATATAAACGGGAGCTTCTATCCCGGAAAAACCAAAAACCCGCATTCGCGGGTTTTTGGTTTTTCATCCTGCGCGTGAGGTGAGGATTCGATTATACGACGACGGCGGTTCCGCTGACGGAAACCATCAGCATCCCTTCGCGAATCACCTCATAATCGATATCGACGCCGATAATGGCGTTGGCTCCGAGACGTGAAGCTTTCTCGTTCATTTCCGCGAACGCGGTATCCCTGGCTTCCTGGAGCTTGTTCTCATAAGCGCCCGAACGTCCGCCGACGATATCGGTAATCGAGGCCAGAAAATCGCGGACGACGTTGGCCCCCATGATGACTTCTCCGGTGACGATCCCGATGTATTGTCTTACCGGCGAGCCTTCGATGGATTGGGTTGTGGTCATAATCATACGTGAGTCCTCCTTATTTTTGAACCGATACAGGATGTTACGCAGGTTTGCCCTAATGGTTTCAACTTAAACTATAATGGGAGAAAGGGAGGTTGAAGCGTGAAAAAGTATATCGTAATCGGCTCCGGGATTCTGGGCGCTTCAACGGCTTATCAGTTAGCCAAGCTTGGAGCGGAGGTGACGGTCGTCGACCGCGGGGTTCCGGGACAAGCTACCGACGCCGCGGCGGGAATCATCTGCCCGTGGATTTCGCAGCGGCGCAATCAGGACTGGTATGCCCTGGCCCGAGCTGGGGCCCGTTACTATGGACCTCTGATCAAAGAGCTGGAGATCGAGGGGGAGCGCGATACCGGCTATGCTCGAGTTGGGGCGCTTCGCCTCCACCGGGAGCGCGAGAAACTCGCTGCTTTGGAGAAGCTCGCCGTCGAGCGAAAAAAAGAGGCCCCGGAGATGGGCGAAATTCAGTTGCTCGAACCGGGCGAAGTCAAGCGGCGTTTTCCTCCGCTTGATGAGGGGTTCTACGCTCTTTATGTGGGCGGTGCCGCCCGCGTCGACGGGCACGCGCTCCGCGAGTCGCTCTTGAGGGCGGCGGTCCGGCACGGCGCGGTCTTGGTGCGAGGCGAGGCTTCGCTCCTTCACGACGGCTCAGCCGTGACCGGGGTGCGCGTCGGCGCGGAAGAGATTGGCGCCGATGCCGTTGCTGTTTGCGCCGGGGCATGGGCCCGGCAGGTACTTGCTCCGCTGGGGGCGGAGTTCCAGGTCTCCTACCAGAAAGCGCAGATCGTTCATTTAGCGCTGCCGGGGATTTCGACGGAACGCTGGCCTGTCGTCATGCCGCCGGGCGATCAGTACATCCTGGCGTTTGACGATGGCCGTATCGTGATCGGCGCCACGCACGAAAACGATCCACCCGGCTATGATACCCGCGTGACGGCGGGCGGTTTGCATGAGGTGATCAACAAGGCGTTGGTCGTAGCGCCGGGATTGGCGGACGGCAGCTTCTTGGAAGTGAGAGTGGGTTTTCGTCCATTCACGCCTGATTTTCTTCCGGTATTCGGGGCGCTGCCCGGATGGGAGGGGATTTTTGCGGCGAACGGCTTAGGGGCTTCGGGATTAACGATGGGGCCGTATATCGGCGCGCAGCTGGCCCAAATGATGTTAGGACGGGAGACGGAGATCCGTTTGGAGAACTACCGCCTTGAAAAGGCCCTTGCCCCCGATTCCGCGGATATCTGTGAACAGTAACGCACAAATGTTTCCACCGGGAGGACAAGTGTCCATGATGCGTGGTATAATATCGCTATGCATTGATGCGACATCATGAGCTAACGGGGGAGAAACATGAAGGCAATTCTACTCAAATGGAATCAAATCAGTCTTGTCAAACGAATCTTAGCGGGATTAGGGGTCGGCATCCTGGTGGCGTTGATTGTCCCGGAGGCTAGCGGGATTGCGTTGCTCGGAACGCTGTTCGTATCCGCTTTGAAGGCCGTCGCGCCGGTTCTGGTATTGCTGCTGGTTATGGCTGCGATCGCCAGCCACCAAAAAGGGCGTCAAACCAACATGAAATCGATATTGATCTTGTACGGGATCAGTACGTTTCTGGCTGGGGCAAGCGCCGTGGCAGCAAGTTTTCTGTTTCCGGTCAGCTTATCCCTGGCAGGGGGGACCGAAGGTTTGACCCCGCCCGGAGGCATCGTCGAAGTTCTAAAGGGATTACTGCTTAACGTAGTGGACAATCCGGTTCGTGCATTGATGAATGCCAATTATATCGGCATCCTGGCTTGGGCGATTCTGCTCGGGTTAGCTTTGAAGGGAGCAAACGATCAGACGAAAAACCTGCTCACGCAGGCGTCCGACGCCGTATCACAAGTCGTCAAATGGGTCATTCAACTGGCTCCGTTCGGGATCCTGGGGCTCGTGTTCGAATCCATTACGGTGAGCGGCCTGGCCTCCTTGCTGGATTACGGCAAGCTGCTGCTCGTGCTGGTCGGGTGCATGTTGTTTATCGCGCTGATCGTGAACCCATTGATCGTCTACGTCAAAATTCGCCGCAATCCGTATCCACTGGTTTTGACCTGTTTGAGAGATAGCGGAATTACGGCGTTCTTCACGCGAAGCTCGGCGGCGAATATTCCGGTAAATATGCGTTTGTGCGAAAAATTGGGGCTGAACAAGGACACCTATTCAGTCTCGATCCCGCTGGGTGCGACGATCAATATGGCAGGGGCCGCCGTAACGATTTCGGTCCTTACGCTGGCTGCTGTCCATACACTTGGGATCCAGGTGGACTTCGGTACGGCGGTGATGCTCAGCGTACTGTCGGCGATCTCCGCGGCAGGCGCATCCGGCGTGGCCGGCGGCTCGCTCTTGCTCATTCCGCTCGCGTGCAGCTTGTTCGGGATCTCCAACGATATCGCCATGCAGGTCGTCGGGGTGGGTTTTATTATCGGGGTCGTTCAGGATTCGTGCGAAACGGCGCTGAACTCTTCCTCCGACGTGTTGTTCACGGCCACGGCGGACTACGCCAAGAAACGCAAGGAAGGGACGCTGCCGCTTATAAACACGGCAAGCTTGGACTGAATTCTTGGGGCTGGCGATTATTCGCCAGCCTTTTTCATGCGCAGTTGTCTCTCCAGTTCATCCCAATGGGGTGTTTTCATCTTGGTTTGCTTTGACCATTCTTGAAATTTGCGGGCCAATGCCTCGACTTCGGCAAAGTTGCCGTCGATCATCCGGCTGACCGGAAGCAGGTGATAGATTTTCAAGAATCCTTGGACGAGCCGCTTGTGTTTGCGAATAGCCGAGGCTTGAACGACAGGGGTCAGAGGATAACCAAGCGTCTCCAACACGCGGAAGCCTTCGTCCATGGCCCCCACGGCATTACGCAGGAGTTTACCATCGCGAGCAACTGCCTTCATTTGACCGTCGTGGATTTGCGGAAGATAATTTAGCATCAGAATCGGGACGATATGATTTTTTAGCCAAGCGTCCATATCCTCGTGGGTGGTAAGTTTGTATCTGGTTTTGGCGAAGGCTTGCCTAAGCTCAGCTAGAAAAGAAATCGGTCCGTCCAATCCGCCAAGTACCATCTGTCCCCGGTCGCGAATAACCACGGTTCGGCCGGGTTCCCGGCGGCCGCCGGATACTTGGAAGCCGAAAGCGATGTTTTTCCCCGTCTCGCTTTGTTCCAGCAGCTCCGTTTGCATTTCCCTAGCTTCTGCATTATTTCCGACCAACACGAGATTACGGCTTAGGTTTCTGGCTATGATCGGAAGCACCGCTCGGAAATCCGTATATTTCATCACGACAAAGATCAGGTCATAGATATCGTCCTTTTCCAGCGTCCGAATGACGCGAACCGGATCCACCGTTGTTTTTCGTTGAAAATAATGGCGCAGCACGATTCCATCACGCTCAAATTCGTCTGCTCGACCCCCCCGGGCCAATACTGAAACGTCGTTCCCTCCGGAAATCAAGACATGAGCCAGGTAGGCGCCTAATACCCCTGCTCCATAAACTAATACCTTCATGCCACTCTCTCATCTCCTCTCGTTAAACAACATTTGTTGAATAATCAACGATGATTTAATAGAATTACCTTAGCATTGTCGTTGGTTGGGCATCAATCGTTAATTTGCTTCGAATTTGTTGATAAATCAACAGATGGGCGAGGTTTTGTTCATTTGGGGGAATAAGGAGGTAAGAGAATCCTATGGATCGCAGAATTATGAAATCGCGGCAGGCGATTATGGAAGCATTCGTCGCACTACTCGGCGAGAAGAGTTTTGATAAAGTGACCATTAACGATATCGCCGAACGTGCGAATGTCAATCGGGGGACCGTCTATCTGCATTTTACGGATAAATTCGACCTGCAGGAGCAATGCATCGAGACGTATTTACAGCAATTGGTTGAGAGTTGTCTGCCGGGAGGAGAAATGACGCCGGTTACGTCTAGGGAGCTACTGCTTCAATCCTTTGAGTTCCTTGGGGCTAATGCGGCGATTTATGCCATCTTAATGACCGGGAAGGGGAGTCCGGTATTCCGGGAACGGATGATGGTTTTTATGCGGCAAGGCATCTCGGATTTTCTGAATACCTGTGGAATCCCATCTAACGTAAGCAGAGAGGTGGAGGTGCAGTTTCTAGCTTCCGCTGCCGTAAGCCTTATGGAATGGTGGGTCGAGGAGGGCATGCCGTTTTCGCCGTCTGAGATGGTGGACCAGCTCTTCACATTGCTTCTTCGTCATATTCAGCTGCCGCCGGGAGAGAATGGTCAATGATCACTCCTGCTTTCCACTACAAGGTTTGTTGTGTTATGGATTGTGCGAATCGAGCGGGTTGCAAGCGGGAGGGGCTCACGTGAACGGATCGACTTAGGCTTTCTAAATCAGGCAAACAAATCCGGGAGCGATACTTGTAACCTCGGGAAAAGCTGCGAGGTCACATGCCCATCTCCGTTGTTCGAAAATATGCTCATGTCCGCAATATTACCGTCTTCCAGCGCGTATACGAACACGAGTGCTTTCATCGGATCCACGACCCAATATTCTTTCACGCCACATACGCTGTACAAATCCAGCTTCTTGATGAGGTCCTTGCTCCGCGTGGAGGGGGATAACACTTCAACGACCAATTGGGGAGTTCCCATATATTTGCCATTGGCGTCGATTCGATCTTTGTCGCAAATAACCACGAGATCAGGTTGAACGACGCATATGTTTCACGGCAGTCAACAGAGGGTTAGCTATTTAGGTGAAAGCGGTAAGCGTAACGAAAGAAAGTTTCGATGAGTTATAGGGGAAAAAGAACGACCAGCCGAGGAGGAGATCTCCGGCTGGTCGTTGAGGTTTGGCTGGCTCCCGGATCTGGAGCTTACGGCTGCCAGTTGACCTGAACGGTGCCGACCCCGCTGCTTGGCGTCGTGAAGCTATGGTTCGCGCCGCCTTCCCAGGTGACGGTGGCACCGTTCTTCTTGATAAACTTAAATTCAAGGGTTGTTCCGGCCGGCACGCTGACATCATAGAACCAGTTCGGATAGGTGGTGATGATCTGATTAAAGAACGGACCGATGGCTTTGTTCGGATCCCAATTGCCGAGTTCGGCCGTGTTGCCTGTAAGGTAGACATTTTCGCCCAATTGCGTGCTTGCATTGTTAATGATGAAACGGACCGATACTTGATCCCCTGTCAGCAGATTAAAGCTGCTATAGCTGTTGCTGTCCACGGAGGATGCGTTGCGGACTTTGATGTTATATTGTCCGGGCGTTATCGCCGGAACCTTCACTTGGATCTGGGTATCCTCCCACTGTAAGATCTGGCTGCCGGTGACTGCCGTAGTGCCGAAGTAGACGTTCCCTTTCGCATTGCCAAAGCCTCGGCCATCGATTGTCAGCGTCGTGCCCGCTTTCCCAAGGTCCGTTCCGATATTGCCGATTACCGGTGCCGTCTCGTCAGCTGTAAATTGCCATACGGCGACAGCCCCTGCCGGCAGGTTGAAGGCGGACACGGCGCCCGTGGCACTAACCGTGATGCTGTTGCCGTTCAGAAGTCCGCTTAACTCATCGGCGTAAGTACCGGCCGGTAGGGAGGTCTGCAAACCGGTGATCGAGGCGGCGGTTGCCGCGCTGCGGTTAATCGCGACTAGTGCAGAGCTGCCGCCGAACTTGCGCTCGTAAATATACACATCGTTATTAATCCAGCGTTCCTGGGTGCTTCCATAAGCGAGTGCCGGATTGGACTTCCGCAGCGGCGCCAGCTTGCCGATGACTTGATAGGCAGTGGTTGTGGTCGAGAAGCCGGTCATATAACCACGGTTAGCCGGATCGCCGTTACCTGCCATATATTGCTCCGTACCGTAATAGATCGCCGGGACGCCGCGTGACGTCAGGGTGAAGGCGATCGCTTGCTCCAGGCGGCGGTCATTGTTGCCTAGCTTAAAGCGATCCATATCATGGTTATCGATAAACGTGACTTGGTCATGAACGTGCTTATAGTTGGCGGCGGTCGTGGTCAGCATGCTATTCAATCCGTACATCGTATCCGTATTGTCGCGGAAGACCTGCCGGACTTTTTGCCCGAATTGAAAGTCTAGCAGACTCATTCCGGTTTCATTGGCGAAGCGGATGTTGTTGGGATCATTTTCGCCGACGCCAAGGAACCATTCCCCGAAGGTAAACACCGGATTATATCCTGCAATGAAAGAGACCCAGTTCTTCTGCCAGCCCTCCGGCATATGCTTCACCGCGTCCACCCGGATGCCGTCGATCCCCATATCCAGCCAGAGTTTGATTGCATCTTTAAAATAGGTATCCTTCACGTTGTTGTGGTGATTGATATCCGCTAAATCATAGAGATTCCGATAGATGCCATCCTCCAGCGAGGAGAAATCGGTTCCTTGGTTATGGTGGAACATTCCGTCGGTGTCCCCGGTGTAGCCGGAGATCAGGTTGCCATTATCGTAAAGACGACCGTTCTCGGCGAAGGATGGTTGTGTCTCCGAAGCAGGGGAGGTATGGTTGGGCGCGAAATCAATAATGATCTTGAGGTTGTTGGCATGAGCCGTGTTGATTAGCTCCTGAAAATCGCTCATGCTGCCGAACGCCGGATTCGTCCGCTTGAAATCGCGGGCCCAATAGCCGTGATAGGACGTGTTGTTCACGCCGGAGTAGTTGATGACGCTGTAAATATTCTCTACCGGCTGAGAGATCCACAAGGCACTGATACCCATTCCGGCAAAATAACCATCGTTGATCTTGTTGATGATTCCCCGCCAGTCTCCGCCGCAGTACTGCTTCAGATTCGTACAGCCAGGCGAATAGGCCGCGCCGGACGGATTGTTGGAAGGATCCCCGTCCGCGAAGCGGTCGGTCACAATCTGATAGATCACATCGGTAGAGAAGCTTTGCTTGTTCAGGACCGACGTATCGGGAGCGGCGTTTGCTGTAGAAACGGCGATCGATGGGATGAGCCATGCTGTAAAGAGACAGGTGGAAGCAAGCAGGGTGATCATCGTTTTTTTAAAAAACGGTTTCATCAATCAAACCACCTTTCCAGCTTTTTATACTGTTCCTGCACACTCACTTCATTTGAACTCCAAGCCAACCGCTGGATGAACCTTCAGCTCCTCCTTTCCCGCTGCAAAAAAAACAACCCCGCAATCTTCAAATGAAGATTACGGGGTTGTTCCTGATAGGGAGAGATCAGGAAAGCAGCGCCCTCAAATTGTGGGATCGACATCCATGACTTTGTTCTGTGGACAGAGATGGCAAAATAAGGATGCGCTTTCATTTTATATCAAGGTTCCAAATCTGTCAAATAATAGGCATGAGATCTATGACTAATTGTGAATCTATTGAGTTGTTCGATTTTCATATGAAATTCATAAGCACATAGTATGATGGGAAAAACTAGGGGGATGAAGGAAGGTGAGTTCAGTTGTACGAGGTTGAGACGGCCAATGATGGAGCGGAAGGGTATGGTTGCTTATGTGAAGCCTAGTTTCTGCGCGGAAAAGGAACCGCAACGTTGAAGTTCAAGTTTGGCAATTCGGCAAAGATTCGAATTAAGGTTGAGTAGTGAAAAGTAAAGACCAGCCCGAAGGCTGCGCGCCTAAGGCGGATCTTACTCGTTTGGGAACCCGGAAAAGGGCGTTAATGGGATTAAAGATCGAGTTTCATGGTCCATGAAGTTCCGGAAACGCCCCAGTAGACAAATCCCAATTGCTGATATAACTTCACGGCGGAAGCATTTTGCGGGTCGACGCTCAAGGAAATCGATGGGTAACCCTCGCTCGTTGCCTGCTTGATGATTTCATTCATCAAGGTTCGCCCGATTCCCATCCCCCGAAAATTTGGATGGATGGCGATGCCCAATTCTGGCGTCTCGCTGTCGACGTATCCATATTCTGGACTCGTTTCGTCGAATAATCTGTACCATACCGCCCCCGCAAGTTGATCCTCGTTCAGAGCTACTAAAGCCAGGTCTCCTTTGCGACCCCAACCTTCATGATACTTCCTAAGATGCGGAGCGTTTAGAAGCTCGTGTTTTGGTGGTTTCCCTTGTGGAATATGTATGGACTCGTAGTGCATATCCGTGAAGAAGTCGAACTCGTGGGGTTTCAAAGGTCTGATTGTGATCATCGGTTCACCTCGGTTATTTGGATTAATAGCGCTATTTTAACTCAATTTATGGCAGAATGTGATATAGTAATTTAAAATTTAGAATAAATTGATGATCCATAAGGGAGATAAATCTATGACTAAAAACAAATTAGTAAGGATGGACAATATCGGCATCGTTGTAGAATCTCTTGATGACGCAATCTCTTTCTTCGAGGAGATTGGCTTGAAACTCGAAGGGCGAACGACTGTCGAAGGTGAATGGGCTGGTCGAGTAACCGGACTTGGTTCTCAGAGCGTAGAGATTGCAATGATGGTTACTCCAGACGGCCACAGCCGACTTGAACTTTCACGTTTTCTTACCCCACCTACTATATCAGATCACCGGACTGCTCCAGTAAACGCCCTCGGTTATTTGCGAGTTATGTTCACCGTTGTAGACATTGACGAAGTAGTATCTAGACTAACTTATAAAAACCAATATCTATACCCATAAATAATAACACACATATTTGGTTGTGGTTTATACTGTAGGTAATACAGAAACGCGCGAGGTGAAATATATGAGCATTAAGGGTGAAGTGATTAAACTTATACAGGAATTGCCGGAAGATGCAACGATGGAGGACATCCTTTATAAACTATATGTTCGGGCGAAGATCGAAGAAGGTTTAAATGAACTAAACGAAGGGCAAGGCATACCACATAATGAAGCGATGGAGAAAATCTCTAAATGGCTAAATTAACATGGTCGCCTAGATCATTAAATGATCTAGAAATTTTACATGAATATATAAAACAGGATTCAGAAGAAAATGCAGGGGATTTCATTAGGCAATTGATTACCGCAACAGTAGACATCACTAAATTTCCATTGGCGGGTAGAAAAGTGCCAGAATATAAAGAGCATAGGATCCGAGAAAAGTTGTATAAGAACTATCGAAATATATATAGAATCAATACCGATGGAATAGAAGTATTAACAGTATTACATCAAACTAGAAGACTTCATAAATGAAAAGGTTATAGAACATCATGACTTCCTAAGTGAGATCGATGATGTTTTTTTTTGTTTTTTAGGTTGGTCAAACATGCTACCCTTGGCTTTGTGCATTATATGTAGAAGAAGATTATAGGGGGAACGCCTTTTCTAATCTTCTAATTGAGAGAATAAAACGAGATGCAATGAAATTGGGTTTTAATACATTGTACTTATGTACGGAAATGATTGAGTTTTATGAGAAATATGGTTTCAAGTATATTGGGGATGGATATCATCCATGGGGTAGTAGCTCTCGAATTTATGAAATAAGTTTGACATAATGCGTGAAAAGTGAAAGTGAGCCACGGCTGCGGCTCTCTAAACCGGGGGGCCCATCCTACAGATAACAAAACATTCATGCTGCGGCGTTCGCTTCGGTCTGCAGAAGAGTTTTCAGGAAGCAATTCAGGCAGACACATTGAGTTCCCTAGGACAGGCCTGTCTAAGGGAAATCAACGTCATGAATGCGGTACGTTATCTGAAAGGGCTGCTAATTGTATTAAAACCATAAAAAATTTAGGACCTACTCAGATGTAAATAAAGGTAAAATATAACTACAATTGAATCTTGGGTGGTCATGGTTTCCCTTCGAAAGGAGGTGAAGCCATAGAGGTGAAAGATGCACTAACGATTATGTTCCTATTTGGATCATTCATTCTTGCACTTTTAATTTACATTAATAATAACAACAAGAGAAAGCAAAAACCCACCCCAAGATTGACCGCCGAAGGTGGGTTTTCGATCGTAAATGACTAAGAAGGGATTACCCATCCAAGCCAATTGCATGGACCAAGTGTTAGCGCACTTGGTCTTTATTAAATATATATTACCATAATTGAAAAGATGTATCGAAGAACTAATTGTAGAAAAGACATAATAGTGCATTATGAGAGTATTTCGAAGAGGGCATCCCCATCAGATAACATAGTATTCAAGCTGCGTCGCCTACGGCTCCTTGGTCTGCAAGAGGCGGTTCGAGGAAGTAGCTCAACAGACAATATTAAACCTAAGGAGATAGCTATCTTAATGAATCATTTTCAAGACGAAAAGATTAATCAAACCCTGTCATTATTTTTGAAGGACATACAGTATATCTTAAGCGATAAATTATTAAGTGTTTATATCTATGGGTCAGCATTACATAATGATTTATGCCCGGGATATGGGGATTTGGATTACTTGGTCATAGTAAACAATAACCTTACAAGTAACGAAATCGACAGATTGAACAGGCTTAGAGGTACTTACAGATCAGAATATGATCTCTTCACTAGTATGTTAGAAGGAGCTTTCTTACCATTACAGCTTATTCAGGGAGAGGAAGGGCAAGCATTATGGTGGGGAACGAAAGGTGAGAACATCTGGTCGAATAATCAACTTGATTTATTTACCATGTACACAATAAAGAATCAGGGCATGTTGTTGTATGGAGAATCACAAAATCACATTATGCCTGAAATATCGAATGATGAGATTAGACAATTCCTAATCGATTTTTCAATTTGTATGAGGAAACATGGTAAGGGTGGAAGTTTGCATTCAATTGATTGGTTATTATTAACTGCTAAATTCATTGGTTGGTTAAAAGAAGGAACCATTTTTTCGAAAAGTCAAGCTGCTGATTGGGGACTTAAGAATATAAAGAGTAATTGGAAGGAACATTTACATAAAGCTAAGGAACTTAGGAAGGATCCATCGAAAGTTAAGTTTTCGGAATATATTGAATGGATAAATAGCCTTGATGTAGTAATAATAGAAGCTTCTAATGATCTTGATATGTATCTCAATGAAGGTGCCAATATCCTATAACACCGTATTCACGCTACGGACCCTGAGGGGTCCTTGGTTTGCAGAGGCATTTCGAAGAAGCGGATTCAGCAGACAACCCTGCACTGGCTAAGTCTGTCGGACCCGGGGCTTCGCCCCTTAAGCCAGTGAGGGTTCGCGAATACAAATACGTTAGGTGAAATACCGGAAAAGATATTTGAAAGGAACGAATATGAAAAGACTAATAATTGTATCAGTATGTTTACTTGCCATTGTGTTAGGTTGGTACGGTAAAGTAAAGTATGACGATTTACATGCAAGTGAAATAAAGTACATAGGTATGAAAGGTTATCATGGAGATTGGTATGATTCACGAAGTCATGATAGTTTAATCTTGACTTTTGGTGATTATGACGGGATGGATAACTGGTCAGTACACCTTAAAAAAGGAAAAGAATTTATAATAAAATATGAAGTTACTGTTACTGAAGGGGCTTTGAGATTTGAGATGAAAGGCAAAGAGAATAAGCTACTTGAATATAGTGGAAACAAGAATGGGTCCATATCAGTACATACTAAAGATGATGAAGAATTTCAAATAACAACTAGAGGAAGTAAAGCTAAAGGCAACATCCGAATTACAATTGAGAGAATCTGTTACATATATAATCCTCAAGCCAATGAGGATCCTTCAATAGACCTTGCATCAATTCAAAAACATCATGACGGGTTAGGTCATGCTTCTTTAGGATGGGCATGGACGATCCTCCTTTTCCGCAATTATACAACGAGTGAAAAATGATATGGTAGATGCTGGAATGGTGGGTTACGATTTGGGGAGGAAAGTTTGCTAACGAGATCAGTCAGTCCCAATGCACTTACTTAAGTGAAGGAGGGCTTCTTCTGAAAATCAGTTCACAGGTTTATGTGGCAGGCAGTTTGGATGCGGTCGATCGGTATTGCCGGGCATTTGGGCTAGAGAAAGGTCTTGAAGTCAAGAACGAGACGGGAAATGAGTATATGCACTGCGAGCTGATGCGAGACGGCGAGCTGTTTATGGCCGTCAGCGAAGCGCCTAAGGATTGCGACACCAGCCCCAAAACGACTTGGCAGACCATGGCTTTTAATGTCTACGGCATGGGGAGCGAGGAAGCGGTTCAACAGGCGTTTGACATCTTGAAAGAAGACGGCACGGTCATTGACCCGCCGGGTCCATGCGATTGGAACGCCTATTGTTCCAACTTGATCGACCGGTTTGGCGTTTTCTGGTGGATTGCCATATGAGTTGCTATTCTGATTAGGGAGGGTGAACGATGTCATTTCGAATCATATCGATCCCACCGTTTAAGGCGGTATCCTCCGGGGTGGATCCGAACTCCGATTTTTCGGAAAATGGGGTGCTTGGGAAGTTCGATGCCTACTTTTCCAAGCTGGAGCCCGGGCCGCGGGACTGTTTCATGCCGCGGGATTTCTTGTATTATGATACGGAGAAGGGCGGTCTCGTATGGATCTATGCCTTGACCGAGGAGATGGACGCCGAAGGATTTGAGGTGATAGATTTTGATGGCGGGTACTACCTGACATATCACTACAAAGACGGAGACCATGAAGAAAATGACCGGTTGTATCATGAGGCGTTGGCATGGATCGAACAATCCGAAATCTTCGAACTGGACCAAAGAACGAATCATTATGCCATGGGCCACATTATTACGCCTCCGGAAGTGATCAAAGCAATAGGATACGCTCAAATGGAAACGTTCATCCCGGTTAAGCTGAAGAACAACTAAGAACGGAAGTTTAGCGGTCATAAATAAACAGGCCGACTCCTCTAAATTCAGAGAGAGTCGGCCTGTTTTCTTGAAAAGTCCTATATTCGATGGGGGTTGACTGGTATTATAAAGACGATTCGGTTGAATAAGTTGAAAAATGAATCGGGGGCATCCATCATGACAAACAAGAAAAACTCACTGGGCGTGAGGCTGATCCAACTTTTTGCTGCAATAACGATTCCGCTCCTGCTGCTTCTATTTGCAGCCGGTTACTTCGCCAAGGAGACGGTATTATCCCAGGTATCCAGGTCCTATCAAAATTTGGTCAATTCCAATCTGAAAATGATGGAAAACAGCCTTGAGGATATCACGATCAATCTGGTTGATATCGTGGATCATGACGAGAATTTTCTTCAATTCAGCCGCCCGGGACTTACGGATTCCGAGTATTACTTTGCCCGCATGGGCATTATGCAAAGAAACCAATCCTATCAGGCCTATTACCATACGGTAGACCTGTTTTACCTCTACTCCGGTCCCAATGATTCGCTGACGCTTTCGAATGTGCTGGGAAGCTCCGAGGAATACATGGATGAGATACGCGCCTGGATTACGGACCGGGTTCAACAAGCCGACAATCTGAAATCGCTTCAGTATAAATGGACGATCGTCAATATTGCAGGCGATTATTATTTAAACCGGACCGTCGGCAATAATCTGAGCAATCCTTCTTACATCGGCGCCCTGATTCGCCTCGACTCCATGCGTTCGCCGCTCGGCAATCTGAACTTGCAATCCGGCGGCGATGTCCTGATCGCTGACAACGACGGGAACATCTTAACAAGCCCTTCCGCCTTGAAAGACAATGATTTTCGGTTGCCGCCCGAGAAAATGAGCAAAAATTCCTCCTTCTCTTTTTCACGCGATCACATGAAGTGGTTTGTCGTTTCCAGCCAATCCGCCCCTCTAGGCATTAATTTGGCTATCGTCATTCCCAATTCCGAACTGCTGCAGGGGTTAAATGTATTTCAAACGATCGTTACGATTCTTCCCTTCCTTGTTTTGCTGATTTTGCTGGTTTACTTATATTATTTCCGGCGCATGGTGATCCGGCCGATCCTGAATTTGCTGGGGGGAATCCATCGCATCCGAAACGGAGCCATGGAAACGAAATTACCCGCTTCCAATCTGCTCGAGTTCCAAGCGCTGAATCAAGCGTTCAACAGCATGGTCGTCGAGATTCAAGATCTGAAGATCGACGTCTACGAGGAACGGCTGAATGCGCAAAAGGCGGAAATGAAGCATTTGCAAATGCAAATTAACCCGCACTTTTTCCTGAATACGCTTAATATCATTTTCCAATTGGCCGATCTGAAGCGATATGAATTGGTGAAAAAGACCGTCCATCATCTCGTGCAGTATTTCCGGTTTATGCTCCAGGCGAAGGATCACGATCTGACATTGGAGCAGGAACTCGATCATATTCGGAACTATCTCGAGATTCAAAAGATGCGGTATCAACAATCGTTTGAGTTTCGAATCATGATGGACGATGAACTTCGGCAAGCCTGCATTCCGTCTTTGATTGTTCAGCCTTTTGTAGAGAATGCCATGCTGCACGGTATTAGTCTGAAAGCGGAGATCTTCCGTCTGGAGATTTCGGCGATGCGATCGGAAGCTCCGGACGACATGATGATCATTGAAGTATCGGACAACGGGAAGGGCATGAGCGCCGAGAAGCTGGCTGAATTGAGCTCCTCCGAGTACATGCCGGCTTCCGAAGACAGGCACATCGGCATTTGGAACGTGAGGAAGCGATTAGAGATGCGTTATCAGGAACGGGCTAGCATTTCTTTCAGCGAGAATGACCCGTCCGGATTTCGCGTAACCCTGAGGTTGCCCATCGAATGTACAGAAGGAGAGAGATAAGTCATGCGATTGTTGATTGTAGATGATGAACCGTTTGCGGTGGAGGGGATTCTCCATTGCTGCGACTGGACGGAATACGGGATTCAAGAGATTTTTACGGCATATAGCGCCGACGAGGCCAGAGGAATTCTGAAGGACAAGAAGGTCGATGTGTTGATTTGCGATATTGAAATGCCGGATGAAGACGGACTTTCGCTGGTCGGTTGGGTGAAGGAGCATTCCCCGTGGACGGAATCTCTGTTTCTGACCTGCCATTCCGAATTTGCCTACGCAAAGAAAGCGATTAACCTCGGGAGCTTCGACTATCTGCTGAAGCCTGTGGATAAGGAGGAATTGGTGTCGGCCGTTTCGGGGATGATTCAAGCCATTCGTGAGAAGGAAGCGTATCAATCCTACAATGAGATGTATCAGAAATACTTGAATCTATGGCAAAAAGAAAAGCCGAAACGCGTGGAACGCTTCTGGCAGGATTTGCTATCGCGCCGAATCTTATCGTTTGGCGATTTTCTTGAACGTGAGCTGGCGGAGGCAGGCGTGGAGTTGAAGGTCCATGCCCGGGTCCTTCCGATCTTGATCAGTATTGAGGAATGGAATAAACCTCTTACTCCGCGTGATCAGGAAATTATGGAATATGCCGTGAAGAAAGCAGCGGAGGAATTTTTTATCGAGAGCTGTCAGGGAGAGGTTATCACGGACAAAGGCGGGGTTCTATTCGTTCTGCTATACGCCCAAGGTGAAGCAGCAGGCGGGGGGCGAATGGAGAACCTTAGCATTCACGAGCTTTCCGCCACGGGAAAACGTTTTATCCAGGCATGCGAGGATTTATTCTACTGTACGGTAACCTGTTATGTCGGCCAATACAAGCCGCTTCAAGAGCTGCCGGGGATGTGCGAAAGCTTGAAGGGGATGGAACGCGACAATATTTCCCGGACACAATCGGTGCTATTTTTCGTGCCGCAAGCCCAAATCCCAATGTCGCCGATTTCGGATGATATACATCTCGATGAATTAGTTTCTTGCATGCTAAGCGGAAATCGGGAGGCCGCCGTCCGGTTTATCCATGGCTTGACCGCCCGATTGGAAGTCCGTCAAGGTTTTCAGGGAAGGCATCTGGATGCCTTGCATCAGGATACCTTGCAAGTTATCTATCACTTTTTGCAGGTTAAGGGGATCAACGCCGGGAGCATTGAACCGTTCATGGATTGGGCAGCGGCCCGTATACGCGGCCTGCTCCAATACAAGCATTGGGCGGAAGGAATGGTATCGTCGGTCATGGAAGCGGCCTTTGACCAGGAGGAGACGGGCGGGGTGATCGACCGATCGATTCGCTACATTCAACAGCATGTGGAGGAAGAAATCTCCCGGGAAAGCGTTGCCGATTATGTGGGCTTGAATCCGGCCTATCTGTCCAGGCTATTCAAAAAAGAAACCGGACAAAACCTCATTGATTTCCTAATCTCGGTGAAGATGAACCGGGCTCGCGAACTCCTGGATACGACGGACATGACGGTCGGGTCGGTGGCGCAGCAGGTGGGGTACAGTAATTTTTCGCATTTTACCAAAATGTTCCGCAAACAGTTTGACGTTAATCCGCAAGAATATCGCAAAGTCACAAAACGAATGGATTGAGGTTACAAAAACGGCAGAGCCGGCACGGATCCCTCCTTATAATGAAGCCATAACCAACAAAGAAGGTGGACTTTATGGCTTCGGTAAAAGCGTTCAACGCACAACCCGCCGTCTCGCGGGCACCTACAAAAGGAAGGAAGTTATGGAAGTACAGGGCTTTGATTCTTCTGGCTTTGCCGGGAGTCCTGCTGATGCTCATCAACAATTACTTGCCCATGTTCGGCATTTTCCTTGCTTTCAAAGATTTAAACTATACGGACGGGATTTGGGGAAGCAAATGGATCGGTTTCGATAATTTTAAGTTCTTATTTGCTTCAAACGATGCTTGGCTGATCATCAAAAACACCTTGCTTTACAACATCAGCTTTCTATTGATCAATACTACGTTGGCCGTGCTGCTTGCTCTACTGCTGAATGAGGTTAAGAACAAGCTGGCTTCGAAATTCTTCCAGAGCACGGTGATTCTGCCCAATTTCATTTCCATGGTCATCGTTGGTTACATCGTCTACGGCTTTCTGAATCCGGATCTGGGATTCATCAATAAGTTCATTTTGGAGCCGTTCGGCGTGGAACCTGTCAATTGGTACGCAGAACCGGAGCATTGGCCTTACATTTTAACCATAGTAAACGCCTGGAAAAACGTGGGTTATTCCGCCGTCGTCTACCTCGCGGCCATCGTCGGAATCGACTCCGAGTACTATGAAGCGGCGGTGATCGATGGAGCCGGCCGATGGAAGCAAATGACCCGAATTACGATTCCGCTGATTGCCCCGGTCATTATTATCATGACACTGCTGGCCGTCGGCCGGATCTTCAACGCTGACTTCGGCCTTTTCTATCAGGCAACCATGGCCTCTGGCATGTTAAAGGAGACCACGGAGGTTATCGATACTTATGTCTATAGCGCCCTAATGGTAACCGGCGATACGGGACTCGCCTCCTCTGCAGGACTGTTACAATCGGTAGTTGGCTTTACGCTCGTCATCACGGTCAACCTGATTGTTCGCAGATACAGTAAAGAAAACGCTTTGTTTTAGGAGTTTCGGCGTTGGAACAAGCGAAAACCTGCATGAAGGAGTAAAAAGCTTATGAACAAGAAAAGGACCCACCCGCTCATTCTGATTTTCCTGACTCTATTTAGTTTGGCTTGTCTAATCCCGTTCTGGCTCGTGTTCATGATCTCGTTAGCCGACGAGAACTGGGTGACGGCCCATGGCTACAGCTTTTGGCCCGGTAAATTCAGTCTTGTTGCTTATCGGTATCTAATTGAGGATGCCGAGAAAATTTTGCGGGCTTACGGCGTTTCCGCTTTAGTCACGGTCATCGGCGTTATCATCAGTCTGTTCGTTACATCGGCGATGGCCTACTCGTTGTCTCGGCGGGAATTTCCGTTGCGGAAAGCGCTTAGCTTCTATATCCTGATCACCATGTTGTTTTCGGGAGGTTTGCTGCCTTGGTATCTGGTGTACACGCGATTCTTGCATGTGCAGGATACGTTGATGGCGCTGATCATCCCCGGCCTGATAGGCGGGTTCAATGTCATCATTATGCGGACGTTCTTTACGAACAGCATACCGCCTTCCTTGATTGATTCGTCTCAGATCGACGGAGCGGGAGAATTTCGAACGTATTTCAGTATTATTCTGCCGTTGTCGCTCCCCGTTCTGGCGACGATCGGACTATTCACCACCGTGTCCTACTGGAACGATTGGTTTACGAGTTTGGTCTTCATCCAAAATGAGCATCTATATTCTCTGCAGTATCTGCTGACCAAGACGTTAATGAACGCTTCGTTTCTGCAAACGATCGCCAATAAGGCTTATAGTTCGACCGCGCAGATCACAACGCCGCTGGAATCCATCCGAATGGCCATGGCGATGATTGCCATCGGGCCGCTCGTGCTGGTATTTCCTTTCCTGCAGAAATATTTTGTTAAAGGACTCACCGTGGGAGCCGTGAAAGGCTGATCCCGGCCAAGGCCGGATTAGGATAAGAAACAGAAGATTCAGGGTAAGAAATAAGAGGATTTTAGGGAGGTCACATGTTTATGAATTGGTTGAAAAAGAGCTCTGTTGTGCTGGCCGCGCTTATGCTAACCGTAGGCATCACTGCCGGATGCGGCGACAAGGATGCAGGGAGCGCCGCGAAAAATGCATCTCAACCGGACGGAGCGGCCGGTTCCGAATTGAAGCCATACGAAGTCGTGATGGTATTTCCTGACGCGCCTCAAAAAGACAATCAACTGGTCCAGGATGCCATGAACGACTACTTGCAGAAGGCCTATCCGGAATTGAACATGACCGTCAAATTAAACCCCATCGATTGGGGGGCATGGAGCGATAAGACCAACCTGATGCTGGCGTCAGGCGACAAAATGGATCTGCTGTTTACGGCGGATTGGCTCGGGTTCCAACAACAGGTCACGAAAGGTGCGCTGCTACCGCTCGATGAACTGCTTGCCAAATACGGCCCGGACATCGAAGCCGTGGAAAAAGATTATCATGAGCCGGCCAAGCGCGGGGGCAAATTGTACGGCATCCATACCCATCAAGAACTTGGCGGATCTCAAGGGGTTTATCTGAATAAGGAATTGGTGGACAAATACCATTTCGATCTCTCCGTGCTGAAGTCCGGAAAAGTTGAGGACCTGGAGCCGATGCTCCAAACGATCAAGGAAAATGAACCTGGGATAACGCCTTTAGTGGCGCCTAGCTTTCCGCTGGAAGCCTATTATTCGTCCACGAACCTGGATTCGATCTCAAGTATTGCCGCCATCAATGTGGATGGAACGGCTCCGGATGATTATACGGTAATCAATTCATTCACGACACCGCGGTATCTGGAGCTTACCAAGCTGACCAACAAGTGGTATAAAGCTGGGTATATCAATAAAGATGCGCTGACGCCAGGTTTGGATGCTTGGAAGAAATTGCAGGCCGGCAAAGGATTTGCGTTTGTCGGCGACATGGATATTCTGGCCGATATGGAAATCGGCAAGCCGGCCCTTTCATCTAACGGTTCCATTAAGGCTGGCCGAGAAATGCTGCAGATACCGCTCAATATCGACCGTTTGCAAACCGGGAAAATGACGGCGACCATGCAAGCGATTTCCAAGAGCTCGGAAGATCCGGAACGCGCCATGATGCTGCTTAACCTGTTCTACAAAGACAAAGAATTGCTGACCCTGTTCAACTTCGGTATCGAAGGCAAGCACTACGTGCTTAAAGATGGCCAGATCTCATTGCCGGAAGGTCAAACCATAGACAGCGTCGGTTATTATCATGACATTATGTGGCAATTGGGCAATCAAATGCTGAACTATACCCGGGTGGGCGAAGATCCGAACAAATACCAAAATTATGAGAAATTCAACGAAATGGTATCCGCGAATCCTTCCCGCATTTTCGGATTCGTCTTTGATCCGGAGCCGGTGAAAAATGAGCTGATCTCGATCGACAACGCCAATAAGGCTTTTGTCGACGGGCTGAAGTCCGGCCAGTTGGACCCGGAAGAGAACCTTCCTAAGCTGTTGGAGAAACAAAAAGCGGCGGGAGCCGACAAGGTGATCGCCGAAGCGCAAAAGCAGCTTGATGCTTGGTTGGCGGCAAACGGGAAAGAATAACCGGTCCCCGAAGAGGAGTGGAGCAGAAAGATGAGAAGCCCATTAGTGACGCATTTCGATGCATATCCTGATCGCGCCCAATATAAACCCAATCAATCCGGGAACCTATTCATCGAACTGGAAACCCGGGAGGATGCGGCTCTGCAATTGGTCGTGGCATTTTCCAAGCTGGAGCGGCCGGTCGCCGAGGAGAAGGTTACGATCCAGGCAAACAAAGGGGTAAAGCAAATCGTCCCCGTTCCTTTATTTCTTGAAGAAACCGTTTGGTCCGGTTACGGGGTCAAGGTTACCGTTCTTCGCGAGGGCGAAGTCGTGTCGACGGCGTTTACCTCGTACGATATTGCCGATCATTGGAGTCGGGCGCCTCGCTACGGGTTTTTGAGCGATTTTCGGAGCGAGGAGTCCGGAGATCTTCGGGATGTGGAGAGTATGAACAAGTTCCACCTGAATGTCATCCAGTTCTATGATTGGATGTATCGGCATGACGAGCTTGTTCCGCAGCAAGATGAATTTATGGATCCGATGGGCCGGGAAATGTCCTATCAAGTCGTTCGCGAGAAGCTGGAAGCCGTTCATAACAAAGGAATGGCAGCCCTGGCTTACGGGGCTGTATATGCAAGCCTTAAGGATTTCCTGCAAGCCCGGCCGGATTGGGGGCTTTATAACCGCCGAGGTGAGCCGTTTCACTTAATTGATTTATTTTATATTATGGACATCACGCCCAATTCACCTTGGACCGACCACATTATTGAACAGTTCCGGCAGGCGGTTCAGGCTGGATTTGACGGGATCCATATGGATCAATACGGGTTTCCCAAGAAAGCGATACGGCGGATCGAAGGACTCGAGGAAACGGTAGACTTGGCGGAATGCTATCCTCCGCTGATTGACCGAACCAGTGCGGCAGTGAAGGAGATCCAAGCGGAAGCCGGAGTCATCTTCAATAATGTGGGCAATTATCCGATCCGCAAGACGGCCTCGACCGATCAGGAGGCCTTGTACATCGAAGTATGGCCGCCCGTGGTTCGGCTGCGGGAGCTTAAAGGCCTGATCGATAACGCGAGATCCTTGAACCCGGAGAAGCCGATCATCCTTTCCGCTTACCTTCCTTCTTTCTATCCGAAGGCCGGGCATGACAAGGAATGGGCCGAAAACGGCGCGCTGTTAACGATGGCCGCCATATTTGCCAGCGGTGGTTACCATCTGTTATTAGGCGAAGACAAGGGCATGCTGACGATGCCGTATTATCCGGACTATGCCGTCATGCGGCCCGAATTTGAAGCTGAGGTTAGACGCTATTATGACTTCATTGTACGATTTGGGACTTTGATCCATGATCCTCGATTGGAGGATGTCTCTTACACCTACACGGCTGGGGTCAATACCGAGATCACCTTGGAAGCGGCGGTGCCCTTTGCACCGAACGGGGAGGCGGGTTCCGTATGGACTGTCATCAAGCGGAAGCCGGGTTACCAGATCCTGCAGTTGATTAATCTGGTCGGACTCGAAGACGATTATTGGGAGCACGGGAAGCATCGACGGCCTGAACCACAGCATGGCGTCGTTTGCCATTTTTTGATCGAACAACCGATTGAGACCATCTACGCGGCCAGCCCGGATGATCCGAACCAAGAGGTTTGCTTCTTAGATTATGAAATTGTACCTCACGAGCAAGGTTTGGCGGCCAGATTCGTCTTGCCGGCACTGGAAATCTGGTCCATGGTCATAGTCAAATTTAGAGAATAGGAGTCCTTACGTTGTGTTTGCCGTAAAGCTTTGTTAATTTTTGATGATAAGACGGGTGAAGTCTGGACGGAGTTCAGATTTCACCCGTTTGTCATGATGATTTCCTTGTCGAAATGGAGGTCCGTGTATATATTCGGGGCTTACGCCCCCCGGGTTGTCCGATGTATAATCATGAAGTATACTTTAAGCTATTTCTCGCGCCGAATGCTGAAAAAACACGGGGAACCGGATTTGTATCCTAAACAAGCTGTTCGACGCGACAAAATACCACGATTAGGGAGTCAACGGATCTATGAGCGACTATTTGGAAATCCCGGAATTCCAGGATTCCATTCCGTTTCGAACGTTTTTGAATGACGGCATGACGATTGTCTATCCGCATTGGCATAAAGAAATCGAAATCATCTATTCTCGAAAAGGCAAAGTGAACATTGGCGTTCAGGAAGAGATCGTTCAGCTGGAAGAAGGGGAGATCTTCTTCTTTCCCAGCGGGGAAGCCCACTATTTCTTGGCTTCTCCGGATAGTGAACGGTATGTCTATCAGTTTAACCTGAAGCTGTTCGACGAACGAATCTTGCGGATTTCCGAAGACTCCCTGTTAAGTCTCTTTGAATCCGGGGAGCCATTGAGCCGCAACTGGCCGCAGGAGCTCGCTCAGAAAGCTACGGAGCTGCTGGTTCACCTCTATGAAGTTGAACAGAGTAAACCCGTGGGCATGAATTACTTGACCCTGGGGTATCTGTATCAATTAATGGGCGAGTTTTATTTGCATTTGCCAAGGCGCCAAACGAAGAATAAGTCCAGCAAGCGTTCAGCCATCCAACATAAAGAAACGCTGGATTTGCTGAATCTAGTCTTTGAATATGTGGAAAATCGTTACCAGGAAGTAATTACGCTAGAGGATGTTGCCAAATTCGTGGGCTTCAGCCCTTACTATTTCACGCGCTTCTTCAAAACCAATACGGGGCAAACGTTTATCCAGTTCTTGACCGAATATCGGTTGAATCAAGCGAAGTTTATTTTGGCCAACGAGAATATACCGATGGTTGAAGTCGCCGAAAAAGCCGGCTTTGCCAGCGTGAAAACCTTCCATCATGTATTTAAGGAAGAGGTTGGCCAATCCCCGCTGCAGTATCGTAAAAATGTGCATAAGCCTTAAGAACAAAGGGTTTTGACGAGTTATTCCTCGTTGAAGCCCTTTTTTTGTTCTGGGCGGAAGAGCAATATTCGGGAGTTTTTTGCGGGGAAAGCGGGAAGAAAGCGGCTTCGGATTTGGCTATAATGAATTCAAAAAAAGAAACGCTTTCAGGAGGTATACGATGAAATTGAAAGTTGGTATTATCGGATGCGGCGGGATTGCAAACGGCAAGCATATGCCGGCTCTTTCGAAGGTTGAAGAAGTGGAAATGGTGGCCTTCTGCGATATTATCGTGGAACGCGCGGAGGAAGCCAAAGCGAAATTCGGTACGCCGGACGCGAAGGTGTTTGATGATTACAAGACTATGTTAGCCAATGCCGATTTGGATGTCGTTCATGTGTGTACGCCGAACTCCTCGCATGCTTTCATTTCGATTGCAGCGATGGAAGCGGGATGTCATGTGATGTGCGAGAAGCCGATGGCGAAGACGTCCGAGGAAGCCAGAAGCATGATTGAGGCATCCAAGCGCACCGGCAAGAAATTAACGATCGGTTATCAAAACCGGTTCCGGACCGATTCGAGATATTTGCATCAAGTTTGCGAAGAAGGCGGATTGGGAGAGATTTATTTCGGCAAAGCCCATGCGATTCGCCGCCGTGCGGTTCCGACCTGGGGCGTGTTCCTGGATGAGGAAGCTCAAGGCGGAGGTCCATTGATCGATATCGGCACGCACGCGTTGGATTTGACGCTCTGGATGATGAACAACTACAAGCCGAAATACGTGGTTGGGAAAACGTACCATGCCTTGTCTCAAACGCCAAATGCCGCGAATGCTTGGGGACCTTGGGATCCGGCAAAATTCACCGTGGAAGACTCCGCGTTTGGTTTCGTGGTGATGGAGAACGGTGCAACGATCTTCCTGGAGTCCAGCTGGGCTTTAAACAGCCTGGATGTGAAAGAAGCCAAAACGACGCTGTGCGGAACTAAAGCGGGCGCCGATATGAACAATGGCTTGACCATCAACGGCGAAGACCACAGCTTGCTGTACGAGAAGAAGATCGAACTGCAAACCGGGGGCGTCGCCTTCTACGATGGCGCCGGCGAAAGACCGGAAGTTCTTGAAGCCCACTCCTGGATTCAAGCGATCCTCAATGATACCGATCCTGTCGTGAAGCCGGAGGAAGCTTTGGTGGTGACGGAAATCCTAGAAGCGATTTATAAATCCTCGAAAACGGGCGAGCCGGTCTATTTATAGGAGGAGCACGGATGAAACCTCAAATTGCTTTGCAATTATGGAGTATTCGAGAAGCTTGTGGAGAAAACTTTTACGAGGCGCTGCAAGAGGTGAAAAAGAGCGGCTATGATGGCGTCGAGTTTGCCGGTTATTATGGCAAAAGCGCGGCTGAAGTGAAAGGGTACCTGGATGAGCTGGACCTGCACGTTGCCGGGTCTCACATTTCCCATGAAGCTCTTCAGCACCGTCTGGAAGAAACGTTGGCTTTTGAGAAGGAAATGGGAAATACTCGAATTGTCGTTCCCCATGCCAGCTTCCAAACCCTTGAGGAATGGCTAGCTTTCATTTCCGAAATGGAGGAGATTGCGAACAAGGCAGCCGAGCAAGGCATGGAGTTTTTCTATCATAATCATGCTCATGAATTCACGGAGATCCCTGGTCATGACATCCTGGATCTCATGGTGCAACGCACGAAGCATATCCGCTTGGAAATGGACCTTTACTGGCTGGCCGATTCGGGCAAGGACGTGCTCCCTTGGTTAGAACAGCATAAGGAGCGGATCGGGCTGTTCCACATGAAAGACATGCAGGATTCTCCCCGCGAAAGCACGGAGATCGGCTCCGGCGTCCTGCCGATGAAAGACTATGTCCAAATGGCCAAACAATTGGCATTGCCTTGGTTGATTGTGGAGCAGGAAGCATTTCAACGTTATCAGCCGCTAGAGGCTACCGCAATCGATTACCGGAACCTCAAGGCCATTGTCGAGGAGGTCTATCATCAATGATTCAAGTCACCGTATGGAACGAATACCGGCATGAGAAAACCGACAAAGCCGTGCAAGACATGTACCCCGAGGGCATTCATGGCCAATTGGCGAAGTTCTTGGGCGAAGATCAGTTTAAGGTCAAGACGGCCACGTTGGATGAACCGGAGCATGGCTTGACGGAAGAAGTTTTGGAAGATACGGATGTCCTGATCTGGTGGGGGCATATGGCCCATGACGAAGTACGCGATGAAATCGTGGAACGCGTGCATAAGCGGGTCCTGGAAGGCATGGGGCTTGTTGTGCTGCACTCCGGACACTTTTCCAAAATATTCAAGAAACTCATGGGTACCTCTTGCGACCTGAAATGGCGGGAGGACGGCAAGCATTGCCGCATTTGGAACGTGAACCCGAGCCACCCGATTGCCGAGGGAATCGGCGATTTTATCGAATTGGATAAAGAAGAGATGTACGGCGAGCATTTCGATATTCCGGCGCCGGACGAATTGGTTTTTGTCAGCTGGTTCCCGGGAGGCGAAGTCTTCCGCAGCGGCTGTACTTTTCGTCGTGGGAACGGGAAGATCTTCTATTTCCAACCCGGACATGAAACCTATCCAAGCTATTATAACGAAAAAGTGCAAAAGGTCATTAAGAACGGGATTCGTTGGTGCGCTCCAACGCAAAATCGGTATCCGGTCTATGGCCATTACGAAGCACGTGAACAATAAGGAGGGAACGATCGATGAAATTGGGTGTATTTACGCCATTGTTTAATGCTTTGAGCTTTGAAGAGATGATTGTGGAAGTGGCCAAGAAAGGCTTGCAAACGGTCGAAATCGGCACCGGCGGTTATCCGGGGAACGCGCATTTGGATATCGACAAATTGCTGGCAAGCAGCGAAGCAAGATCCGAATACCTGTCCAAATTGGCGGACAAAGGTTTGGAAATCTCCGCGCTCAGTTGCCATAACAATCCGATCTCTCCGGTCAAAGAAGTGGCTGCCGAAGCGGATGCGTTGCTGCGCAAGACGATCAAGCTGGCGAGCCTTCTGAACGTTCCGGTCGTCAATGGATTCTCCGGCGTATCGGGCGGGAATGCATCGGATACTCAAGTGAACTGGCCGGTATTGCCTTGGCCAACCGAATACGACGACAATTACACCTACCAATGGGAAAAGAAATTGATCCCGTACTGGAAAGAGATCAACACCGAAGCCGAAGTGGCAGGCGTGAAGATCGGAATTGAGCTTCATGGCGGGTTCCTGGCACATACGCCTTATACGATGTTGAAACTGCGTGAAGCAACCGGCAAAGCCATCGGCTGTAACCTGGATCCTAGCCATTTGTGGTGGCAAGGGATCGATCCGGTCGCTGCCGTCAAGATCCTTGGGGAAGCCGGCGCGATCCATCATTTCCATGCGAAGGATACTTATTTGGACCAAGACAACATCAACATGTACGGCTTGACGGACATGCAGCCTTACGGAAACGTGAAGACGCGGGCCTGGACTTTCCGTTCGGTCGGCTGCGGCCATGACTTGAAGGTGTGGTCGGACATCATTTCCGCTTTGCGCGTATATGGATACGACTATGTGTTAAGCATTGAGCATGAAGATCCGATTATGTCCGTAGACGAAGGGCTCACTCGTGCTATTACCAACTTGAAATCGATTATGATCCATGAACAACCCTCAGCCATGTGGTGGGCGTAAAGGAGCAAGTAAGATGTCAATCATAAACTTTGCCGTAATCGGCTATGGCGGCATGGGCTCGTACCATGCCCACAACCTAATCCCTGCGGAAAGCACTCGCTTCCATGTGGTGGGAACCTACGACATTTCCGGAGAAAGACAGCAAATCTCCAAGGGCAAAGGCCTGCATATCTACACGAGTTTGGATGAGGTATTAACGGATGGAAACATCGAGGCCGTTCTGATTGCGACACCCAATGATTCGCATAAAGAAATCGCGATTCGAGCCTTGCGGGCGGGTAAACACGTGGTTTGCGAAAAGCCGGTAGCCATGAACACCGAAGAGCTCGATGAGATTTTGGCGGTTGCCAAAGAGACGGGCAATGTCTTTATGGTCCATCAGAACCGCCGCTGGGACCCGGATTTCCTTATCATTCGTCAACTGTACCAAAACAAGGCGATCGGGGATATTTTCCAAATCGAATCCCGCGTTCAAGGAGCGAACGGCATTCCGGGCGACTGGCGCCATGTGCAAAAGCACGGCGGCGGCATGCTGCTGGATTGGGGGGTCCATTTGCTGGATCAGCTGCTCTGGCTGGTAGATAGCCCGATTCAAAGCGTATATTCGGATTTAAGCTATATCTTGGGCGATGAAGTCGATGACGGATTCATGAGCTACATTACGTTTGAAAATGGCGTAAAGGCGCTGGTTGAAGTGGGAACCACCAACTATACCAAACTGCCACGCTGGTACGTCAAGGGGCTTGAGGGAACCGCGAAAATCAACGACTGGGATTTGTCCGGCGAGATCATTGCGGCGACCGGCCGGAAGGATGTGGCGGCACCAACGCCGATCCAAGCGGGTGTGGGGCTCACCAAGACGATGGCACCTCCTTCGGAGGAAGCCACCGAGAAACTGGCATTCCCGGAACCGAAAGCGGATTTTGTTCCGTTCTATCAGAACTTCTATGAGGTCGTTCGCGAAGGTGCAGAGCCGATCGTTAAGAACGAGGAAGTTCGCAAGGTCATGAAGCTGATTGACGATATTTTCAAGTCATGCCCAAAAGGATGACCTTCAGTCATTCCAAACGAAAGGCTAACCGATTGCGGTTAGCCTTTTGTTTCGTTTGACGATCGAAATGATCGGTAGAACTCCCGAAGATCCTGAGCCATCAGCTCCGGCTCCTCCATGGCGGTAAAATGACCGCCGCGGGGAATCGAGGTCCAGCGGGTTACGTTCAGATGGCGCATGGCCCATTCCTTGGGCGGAGGTAAGATGTCCGCCTTGAACAAGGCAAGGGCGGTCGGGACCGCGATGTACCCGAGAGGCGGCAGCGTATGCGCATTTTCATAATAGAGGTGGGCAGCCGATCCTACCGTGTTCGTTACCCAATAAATCATGATATGGGTGAGAAGTTCGTCTTCGGTGAATCTTTGCCGGAGGTTCCCGTTACAATCGCTCCAGGTCCGAAGCTTCTCAAGGATCCAGCTTGCCAATCCAACGGGCGAGTCGGACAGACCATACGCTAGCGTTTGGGGGCGCGTCGATTGAATGGACATATACCCCCCTTCTTGAGCGACCCAGGCCGAAGCGGCTTGTTTATACCGCCGTTCTTCCTCTGAGAGCTCCGCTTCGTCTGTTGAATTCATCAGCCCTCGCAGAATCCCGATGTCCGAGAGATGGATGCCGTATAACAGCTGGGGATGGTTTGCCGCCAGGTACCTTGTCACCCCGGAGCCCACATCTCCGCCGGCGGCAGCGAATTTCGCGTAGCCTAACTCTTCGGTCATGAGCTTTGCCCACATTTCGGAGATGCGGGCATTATTGATGCCAGGACGTGTAGGGCGGCTGGAGAACCCGAATCCGGGCAAGGAAGGGACGATCACGTCAAAAGCATCCTCCGCGTTGCCGCCATGGCTGGCCGGATCTGTAAGCAAAGGGATGATTTTCTCATAACGAAGATAACTGTCAGGCCACCCATGGGTAAGAATCAGGGGCAGGGGATTAGGCCCTTTCCCGCGCTCATGCACGAAGTGGATATCCATCCCGTCGATTTGGCAACGGAATTGGGAGAAGCGGTTTAACTTGGCTTCCTGGGCTCGCCAGTCATATTGATCTCTCCAGTAGGAAACTAGCGATTGCAAATCCTTGATCTCCGCTCCTCTTTCCCAACCGGTGTTTTCGGGTTGCTCGGGCCAGCGCACGCGATGAAGCCGGTTCTTCAGATCGTCCAGGACCTCATCGGAAACGTGAATATGAAATGGTTCAAGTGACATCGAATTCACACCTCTTTCTCTTGTTTCATCGTTTATTATATCCCCCGAGAAAGTGTGATACACTGGCATATATGAAGCATTTGACTATACGATTTGATAGGTGAGGCCATGCCGCAAATAGACCGATACAAGAACCGCATCGTCAACATCGAATTTATCCCGATGGAGGATGTAAGCCGACTTCCGTATCCAAAACGCCGATCGCTCGTCTTGATCACCTCCGGAAGCCTACAAGGCACGCTAAACGGACATCCCATTTCGATCGTCGCTCCGGGTGTCCTTTGCCTGGCTGAAAACGATGATCTACAGGTCACGGAGATGCATCATGTAGCTGCTCAATCCTTCCATTTTCACCCGGATTTCCTGAACAGCGTCCGTTTATCCGAAACGGAGCAATCCTTTCCTTCGGCACCTAGCATTCAAACCGGGCTTTCGTTTTTTCAAAGAGTTGATCCTTATCCGGGCATCCCCCGGCTTACCGTAAACGCTTATCCGTATATCTTTGAATGGTTTTTCGTGCTTGGCACGGAAGTAATGGCGCAAAGCGATGAACGATGGGCGTGCCGGATCAAGAAATACCTCATTCAAATTCTAGGCCTGCTGGAGGAGTTGAATCGCAATCTCGAGCCTTCTCCGGTGGATCTTGTGCTAGAGTACATCCACACGAACTATCCCCGCAAGTTGACCTTGGGGGATTTGACGAAGATCGCGCATTTGAACCGCGTGACCTTAAATAAGCTGTTTCAGGCAAGATGCGGTTCGACCGCGATGGGTTACTTGCTTGCCTATCGGTTGAAAGTGGCTTGCGAACTCTTAACCCATACCGATATGAATCTGAACGATATTGCGCGCGCGACCGGATTTGAATATGACACTTACTTCATCAAACAATTTACGTCCAAAAAGGGGATGTCCCCGACGACGTATCGGAACGACTCTCGCAAGTTTTCCAACGCCCAGTAATCGTTCTGCAAAGTGATTTACTAGCTTTTGGAGCAGCTACTCTTCCAGCAATCGTCCGCCATCATGCCATTGGCCGTACATATGATTTTCTTTCGTGTTCACTAAAAATTTGTCTAATCTACGCTTAAATAATTCGGGTTGGTTTTTGACGCTTTGGATCGTATCGATCCGAACTCTTTGATAAAGAACCGGGAAAGACAAGAAGTTCGCGTATACTTGCGGATCTTCTCGCAGCCTTTGTTCGATCACGCCGTCGATCCGAAAAGAATCGGGCCCCATGTCGGGAAGAACCCTTCGTCCTTCATCGGTCATGAAGCCCAGCTTCTCCAGACGGCGGACCCGTTCTTTATTCAATTCCGTCCATGAACTCTTCTTCCTGCGAGGAGACAGCCTTTGCGCGGTCTCCGTTTCGTTGATCTTCTTCTTGATGCTGTCGATCCAGCCAAAGCACAATGCTTCTTCGACCGCATCCAAATAGGACAGGATATTCGGATCTGGCTTCATGGCGACTACGACCCAACAAGATTTCGCGGTCCGGCTGTTCTCCTGCAGCCAAACCCTCAGCTCTTCTCTAGATTTCACGGGAAGCAGCGGTTCGATCTCCATCGCTTTAGCTCGGGGAGCCCGCAGGTTCCTGATACCAATATAGCGCATAGTCGTTCATGGTGGAGGCGTGGCCGAGCTGACGCAGCATGGTCGATACGTTGCCTCTGTGATAGGAACCGTGGTTGACCAGATGCAGCACCATTTCCGATCGGCGAGTTTGGCGGGGACCGGCGAACGGATTATTCAACAGCACGGATTGCTCCAAATCGGGTTGGCTTTGGAACCAGGTACTGAATTGTTCGGCTAACTCGGTATAAGCGTGGGCATATTCATCCACGGACTCCAGGACACGTTCGTTTAGCGGACGTGTTGCTTGAAAGGCTTCAGGCATCTCCATCCCCGTTAACACCAGATACCACATCTGATCCACGGCATAAATATGGCTTAGCGCGTGGGCAAGAGTAGGGAACGAGCTGTTTACTTCTTGGCTTAATACGGAGGAGGGGAGTTCCCGGATTCTTCCCAGAATCGTTTGGTTCGCCCAAGTGTGATAGTTGTACATTTCTTGTGGAATATTTGTCATTTAAATCGTCTCCTTTGGTTGTGGATGTCCTGATTATATAAAAAGAAGTATGACAACAGACTGTCATACTTCTTCATAAAGTTTAAGCGCTTTTTGCAGTTGTTCCTTGATGATCCCGCGAAGTTGGGGCGGCTCGAGGACTTCGGCGCCGCCGCCAAAGCTGAGCAGAATGGACCAGAGCCAGCGTGCACCAAGAGGTTGGTATACCGGAATCCGCACGGTCATGCTCCCATCGTCGTGAAATTGCTTCTCCGCCTGGTGAAACTGGTCCATGACATCGGCCAAAGATTCAGGGTTCACCCGGATTACGACTTCTTCCACCTGTCCTTGCCATGACTTACTGCCGGAACCGGTCTTCTCCGGTACCTCGTGATGCGGCCCAAACGAATCCGGCATGAGACGTACATTCAGCATCCGGGATAACCGGAACTCCCGATAATCCTGCCTTGACCGGCAATACCCATAGACGTACCAGTTGCCAAATTTAAACTGGAGCCGCAGCGGCTCCAGTTCGCGGGACCGGCGTTGATTCTGGGCATTGATGTAATCAAACCGCACGACCATTCGCTGCGTGATGGCGGACCGAAGAAGAGGAAGCACGCCTGTATCCGTCCGGCGGGTTTCCAAGTCTACGGCCAAGCTTGGCGAACGATACTCCGGTTCAATCGTTTGCAACCGTTCGATGGTTCCTTGGGCACGCTCGTCTTCGAATACGGTAGATAAGCTGTTCAGCACGGTAATGAGGGAAGCTACATCATAGGAGCCCAACAAGCTTTTGTCCATTTTGTACCCGTCCATGATACCGTATCCGCCGTTCGTGCCCTGATACGAGACGACCGGGAAGCCGGCGGCGCAGAGCACATCGATATCCCGATAGATGGTTCTTGGCGAAACTTGGTATTCCTCGGCCAGCGTGGCAGCTGACAAAACATCGTGATTCAGCAGCTTATAAATGATGGAGATCAATCGCTCCAATTTCATAGGGATCTCCTTCCCCAATCACATAACTGCTCCATAACGGGGATGAGCGTCTCCGCTTTAGGAGTCAGCCGGTATTCGACTTTGGGAGGGACCTGGGGATATTCCTTCCGATCCACCAGACCATCCGCCTCCAGTTCTTTCAGCTGGGAGCTGAGCATTTTATAAGTAATTGGACTAAGCCGTCTTTTCATTTCATTAAAACGAACCGGCTGATTCTCCGCCAGGAGGTATAAAATCAGCATTTTCCACTTCCCGCCGATCACCGAAAGGGTATAGCCAAACGGCGTTTCTTGAATCCGGCCTATCCCTTGATAATCCGCCATTCCCATCATTTCACTATCCTTTCGGGTAGTACCTTTCAAAATAGTGCGTACTACTTCTTAATTTGTGCCCAGTTTATACTATCCTTACTTTGATGTAAAGGAGAGAAAACAATGGCTCAAATCCAGACGTACAACCATGATCTTTGGGATCATGGCATTTCCCAGGGGTATGCGGTCAACGGCACCCTCTATATTTCCGGACAATTCTCCCATGATGCGCATGGCTTATTCGTTGGCGCTGGGGATATCGAAGCCCAAACCCGGCAAACGCTCGACAATTTGGATCGCGTGCTCGGGAGCTTTGGGGCCCAAAGATCGAACCTTGCTTATTTGGAGGTTTATTTGACCCGCCCACAGGAGCATTTTGAAGCTGTGCTTGGGTTGTTTAAGGATTATGTGGGAGAACACCGACCCGCCGGATCACTGCTTGGGGTGACCTACCTGGCTTCGCCCGAGCAGTTGATTGAAATCAGCGCCGTCGCCCATCTGGATTAAGGCGGAGCAAACGTGCTTAAAGCTCACGGAACATAATGTTCGGTGAGCTTTTTTATATGTATCATCAACTCCATTGCACAAATCGTCAATCCCCCTAAACGAAATCAACATGCCATTGGAGGTTTTGCCCATAGGCCTGCTTCGTTCGATGCCCGTATGCTGGGTATGGGTTATTCACCGCCCATTTCAAATCATGGAGGGGGAAGGTACATGGACAACAAAAAAATCATGCCTCGATGGATTTCCACCGCTTTGGCCATCGGCATGCTTGGCACCACGCTGTTGGCTTGTTCCAACGGAGGGCAAGCGGGAAGCGCAAACCAAAACGAAGGCGGAGCCAACTCGGGAGGGAACGCGCCGGTGACGGAGGCGGCGACGTATCCGATCCAAACGGATGAGACGCTGACGTATTGGGGAGAGCTTACCGGGAATTTGGTCGGCGTCAAAAACACGCACCAAGACGTTCCTTTTTTCAAAAAATGGCAGGAGAATACGGGGGTACCGCTTGAGTTTCTAGCGCCGCCGGCAGGCCAAGGCCGCGAAGCGCTTAACGTCATGCTCGCGTCGGGCGATTTGCCGGACATGATCGAATACAATTTCATGAGTTTTCCCGGCGGGCCGGAGAAAGCGATCAGCGACGGATATATCCTTCGCCTGAACGATCTCATCGACAAATATGCGCCTAACTTGAAGAAGTATCTGGAGGCAAATCCCGATATCGATAAAATGGTGAAAACCGACAGCGGTAGCTACTACGTGTTTCCGTTCATACGGGGGGATGAGTATCTGCGGGTATTCCAGGGACCGATGATCCGCAAGGATTGGCTGGATGACCTGGGACTGCCGGTGCCGGAAACGATCGACGAGTGGACCACAACGCTTAGAGCGTTCAAAGAGAAGAAGGGAGCTGCCGCTCCGCTCTCGATGGTCAGCAAACCGCGCTTCTTCAATGAATCTTACAACGGGGCGTTCCTTGGCGCTTTCGGGGTGACCCAAGGATTTTACCAAGAAGACGGCGTGATTAAGTTCGGCCCGGCGGAACCGGGATTCAAGGAATACTTAAGACTGTTCCAGTCTTGGTACAAGGAAGGGCTGCTCGATAAAAATATCGCGACGGTCGATGGGAAAGCGCTGGACAGCAATCTCGCTTCCGGAGCTACGGGGGCCGCGATCGGCAATGCCGGCGGCGGCATGGGGAAATGGCAACCTCTGATCGAGGCGAACGACCCGAAAGCGGTGCTCGTGGCGACGCCTTATCCGGTATTGAACAAAGGCGACAAGCCGAAATTCGGGCAGCGCAATCAAGCGTACTCGTCCGAAGGCACGGTCGCGATTACGACCGCGGCTAAGAACCCGGAGCTGGCGGTTCAAATGCTCGATTACGGGTACAGCGAGGCAGGTCATATGTTCTTCAACTTTGGGGAGGAAGGCGTCAGCTACGAGATGGTGGACGGATATCCGAAGTACACGGACCTGCTTATGAAAAATCCGGATAAACTCGCGCCGGCGCAAGCGATCTCTTTATATGCCCGCGGCAGCTACAACGGGCCTTTCGTGCAAGATAAACGTTATGCGGAGCAGTTCTTCGCCCTGCAAACCCAGCGGGATGCCATCGAAATCTGGAAGAATACCGATGCCGCAAAATATCAACTGCCGCCGATTACGCCAACGCCCGAGGAAAGCTCGGAATATGCGGCCATCATGAACGACATGAACACGCTGGTGGATGAGATGACGATCAAGATCATTTTGGGCGAGGAATCCGTCGATCAGTTCGAGAGCTACGTGGACAAAATGAAGTCGCTTCGCCTGGATCGGGCCATCGAAATCCAGACGGCGGCGCTGGAGCGTTATAACAGCCGGTAACAGCCCTGCGGGAGGGCACGTAGCCCTCCCGATTCGAAATGAGGTGAATTCGAAGACGCATGAGCAAACCAACCTCCTTCAAACGTCGGTTTATCCGGGACTTCCGGATGAACAAATACCTGTATCTCATGATGATTCCCGTCGTCGCCTACTATCTGGTTTTTCACTACGGCCCGATGTACGGCGCGGTGATCGCATTTAAGGATTTCTCCCCGATCAAGGGCATTCTCGGAAGCGATTGGGTCGGGCTGAAGCATTTCGAGGACTTCTTCGGCAGCTACTATTTCTTGCGGGTGCTGAAAAATACGATCATGATCAGCTTGTACACGCTGATTTTTGAGTTTCCCGCACCGATCATTTTGGCTTTGCTGATCAACGAAGTGCGACGCCGCCATTTCAAACGGGTTGTCCAGACGATTACGTATATGCCGTACTTCATCTCGCTTGTGGTCATCTGCGGCATCATTACGGACTTTACGAATGCGGACGGCCTCATTAATCGGCTGTTCATGCAGTTTGGGTACGACGGGCAGGCCATGCTGCAGAAACCCGAGCTGTTTCGGCCCATCTATGTGTTATCCGAAATTTGGCAGCGGATCGGCTGGGAGTCGATCATTTACATCGCGGCGCTCATGAGCATTGACCTTGAGCAATACGAGGCCGCACGGATGGACGGGGCCAGCCGGCTCAAGCAGATGTTCTATATCACACTGCCGGGGTTGCTGCCGGTCATCACCATTATGTTCATCTTACGGATCGGAAATTTGCTTAACGTTGGTTTCGAGAAGATTATTTTGCTGTATAATTCGGTCACGTACGAGACCGCGGACGTCATTTCCACGTTCGTGTACCGCAAGGGCTTGCTGGAGTTCGGCTGGAGCTACAGCTCGGCCGTCGGGTTATTTAATTCGTTGATCAATCTCGCGTTGCTCATCTCCGCGAATTACATCAGCCGCAAAGTGAACGAAAACAGCTTATGGTGAGGTGAAGAGGGATGAAGACGGAAAGCAGCGGTTGGTTGGACCCTGTATTTAATGCAATTAACTATACCCTGTTGATCCTGTTGGTAGCGGCTACCTTGTATCCGCTGCTCTATGTATTGTTCGCGTCGTTCAGCGACTCGGCCCAGCTCCTGGCTCATAAGGGGTTTCTATGGAAGCCGGTCGGCTTCAGCTTGGCAGCGTATGAGAGCGTTCTCGCCAATCCGGGGATCGGGATCGGGTTTCGCAACACGTTGTTTATCGTCGTGTTCGGGGTGACCGTCAACCTCTTCATGACGGCGCTGGGCGCTTATGTGTTGTCCCGCAAAAACGTGATGTGGAACAAAATGTTCATGTTCCTCATCGTATTTACGATGTTTTTCGGCGGCGGGCTGATTCCGATGTATTTGGTCGTCAAAGGCGTTGGCCTCCTGGACTCGTTGTGGTCCACGATTAT
The DNA here is from genome assembly GCF_022427145.1 of Paenibacillus timonensis. Classification (GTDB taxonomy): domain Bacteria; phylum Bacillota; class Bacilli; order Paenibacillales; family Paenibacillaceae; genus Fontibacillus; species Fontibacillus timonensis. The sequence goes on along the minus strand of NZ_JAKSXN010000001.1, from coordinate 24,557 downwards.
TCCGTTTGCAATCAGCACGTTTAATTTGATCATTATGCGCACCTCGTTCATGGGCATCCCGGACAGCCTGGAGGAATCGGCAAAGATCGATGGGGCGAACCATTTCACGATCCTGTTCCGGATCATTATCCCGCTCTCCATGCCCGTGATCGCCGTGATGATCTTGTATTATGCGGTGGACAAATGGAACGGCTGGTTCTATGCCTCCGTGTTCATCAAAAGCCGGGAACTGTTCCCGCTGCAGCTCGTGCTGCGCGAAATCCTGATCTCCAACTCGACGGACAGCATGTCGATCGGGGCCTCCGCCGGCGATCGGTTTCAGATCGGGGAGACGATCAAATACGCGACGATCATCGTGGCGACTTTTCCGATTATGTGCGTGTATCCGTTTTTACAGCGTTATTTCGTGAAAGGCGTTATGGTGGGATCGTTGAAGGGTTGATGGCAACATCCATTAGGAACGGTTGAGGAGGAGAAGCATGACAACGACCATCGAATCGATCGGCCTAGAGATATGGCCGCGGTTGGAAGCGAAAATGTCCCGTATGCGGGAGGCCCTGGGAGACAAGTGCCCCCATGTCGCGGGGGCTGACGGAATTTACGACGATACGAGGCTGGACTGGTGGACCGCCGGGTTCTGGCCGGGAATGCTGTGGCTGATGTACGAGATGACGGGAGAGGATCGTTGGAGAGAGGCTGCGTGGCCTTGGGATGAGCGGTTGTTCGAGTTGTTCCTGCAGGAGAATGCCTTTGATCACGACGTGGGTTTTCATTTCTTGCCGACGGCGGTTTTCAAATATAAGCTGACGGGCGACAAGAACGCCTTGCGGCGGGGGTTGTTCGCGGCAAACTTCCTGGCCGGGCGTTTCAACCCGCGGGGCAGCTACCTCCGGGCCTGGAACGGTAACGATAAGGCGGGATGGTCGATCATTGATACGATGATGAACGTATCGCTGCTGTTCTGGGCCTCCCAGGAGAGCGGCGATCCTCGGTTTGCCCATATTGCCAAGGCGCACGCGGATATGGTCGTGAAGCAATTCGTGCGAGCCGACGGTTCCACCCATCACATCGTCGCCTTTGACCCGGAATCGGGCGAACGCGTGGAGGCGCTGGGAGGGCAAGGGGCCGGTCCCGACTCGGCCTGGAGCCGGGGGAACGCCTGGGCGCTTTACGGTCTGGCGAACACCTACCGCTACACCGGAGATTCCGCGTACTTAAGCGCGGCGCAACGCGTGGCGAATTTCTTTGTCGCCAGCTTGCCGGAGGACGGCGTGCCGCCGTGGGATTTTCGCGCCACGCCTGAGGCCGGGGACGATGGAATTCCCCGCGATACCTCGGCTGGGGCGATCGCCGCATCCGGCTTGCTGGAGCTCGCCGATTTGCTGGAAGACCCCGTCGGTAGACCTTACCGGACGGCAGCCGAACGGATGCTCCGTTCGCTGGCGGCCAAGTATGCCACCTGGGACGATCCGGGGCATGAAGCCATCTTGGTTCAGGGAACCGGCCACAAACCGGCGAACCAGAACGTGAACGTTTCGCTGATTTACGGCGATTACTTCTTTGTGGAGGCCTTTGCCAAGCTCAGAGGGTGGAACCGGCGCATTTTTTAATCGCAAATCATGAATTTCAGCCCGAGGGACCGCAAGGTCCGTTCGGGCTATTTGCGTTGGATGGTAGCAGTGCCGCTCGCCTGCCGTTATTGTCAATCGAATTGAACTTTTTATCTATAGGCTTTTGCCGGGGGGAGCCGTTATAATTAGGTCTTGATCTGATGCACCGACAAACCTACAAACCGGAAGAATACGGGGAGGAACGGATGCTGAACATTCAATCTTTGTGGCGGAAGCGGGAAAGCGTGATCGTAACCTGGCTTGTTTCGTACAGTGCGGTGTTGTTCGTGCCGATTCTGATCAGCCTCGTCATTTATGCTCAAGCCAATGCGGCGTTAAAGAGCGAAATTCACCGGGCGAACGATTCGCTGCTGAAGCAAATGCGCTATACGATCGACACGCAAATCGATTTGATGAAACGGCTGAATATGGAGATAACCTGGAGTCCGAACTTACAGACGCTGATGTACTCCAACCAAGCCGAATCGGAAGCTCCTTACACGGCTTACCAGCTCGTCAAGGAGTTTCGTCTGTTTAAGACGTCGTACGCAACGATTGATGAATTTTACGTGGTTTGGAAAAAAGGGGATGCGGTTCTCCGGGCGGGAAATATTAGGGATTTGCCAACCGCCTTCCATACCATTCACCAGACCGGGGCCATGAGTATGGAGGCTTGGCAGCACACAATCTTGGAAGCGGATACAAATCGGTTTGTCGTGCTTCCTCATGTGAACGCGGGACCGACGGAATCCTCCATCGCTTACGTCACGCAGCTGCCCCCGAGTTTGAACGGGCAAGAGCCGGGAACCGTCGTGGTGATGGCCGATACGAGCCGGTTTCAACAAGCCATTGAAGGGATTTCGGGCTTCAGCGACGGATTGCTGTTGATTCTGAATCAGAATAACGAAGTGCTGATGACCAATCGGGACCATGCGGGCGAGCTGCTTCCCTTCATGGACGGCAATCGCGTGAAGCTGGATCAGGCGCAGGCGGGGGATTCGGAGTTGTTTTACATGGAATCCACAGTATCCGAACTCAAATATGCGTTGATCATACCCAGCGGATTGTATTGGGAAAAAGCCGTCTATGTCCGCAATTTTACCTATATCAGCATCCTGGTCAGCCTCATTGGCGCGGGGGTGCTGACGTGGTTCTTTATGCGGCGTAATTACTCCCCAATCCAACAGCTGGTGGAATCGCTGACCGACAAAAATGCGCAAGCCTTGCCCGGCGAACCCAACGAGCTGCGGTTCATCCAGAACATGATCCAGCGTACGCGGACCGAGAAAAACGAGATTGCCCAGCAGCTGCAAAAGCACCAGCAAGTGCTTCGCTCCAACTTAATATATCGGCTGCTGAAAGGAAAAACCGATCCCCTGGTCCCTTATGAAGAATCGTTTCGTTCGTTTCAAATGCCGCTGCATTCGCGGGATTTTGCCGTGATTCTGTTCGTCATCGAAAACGAGGAAAGTCTATACGATAAGCTGCCGGGCGTGGGATTTAACGAAAGAAGCAAGCTGATTCAGCTCATCATCTCCAACGTGGTTGAGGAGCTTGTCGCGAGCCGCGGGCACGCCGGGTACGTCGCGGAGGCCGATGAAATGATGGTCTGCCTGGTCAATTTGAACGCAGACACCTCATCTTCCGGGTGGAGTCAGGAACTGAACGAAATTGCGGGGGAAGCGCAGCGGTTCCTGGAGCGCTACGACATGGAGTTGACCATCTCGATCAGCGGCCGGCACGCGTCCTGGATCGGCATCCATGAAGCCTATCAGGAGGCGGTGGACGCGATGGAATACAAGATGGTGCTCGGCAAAAAAGGGATCATCGCCCACGGCGATATCCGTCACGAGTCGGCGAATGGCCCGTACGGGTACGATTATCCGCTGCAAGTTGAACAGCAGCTCATCAATTTCATCAAAGCCGGCGATGCCGAGCAGGCCGGCAGCTACATGAATGAGATCATGAGGCGCAATCTGGAGCAGCCGGTCATGTCGCTCAACGTCGCGAAATGCCTCATGTTTAATCTGGTGAGCACCATGATTAAAGTGATTCATGAGCTGGGCGGGCACGATGACGATTGCCGATTGGCCGGGTACCCGCTGTGGATTGACGATGTACTGGCCTGCGATACCGTTCAGGATATGCAACACGCTCTGCAAGACTTGTTGCATGAGGTTTGTGCCTTTGCTGCCGACAAACGCGCAAGCCATCTTGCGAGGGAGCGGGAGGACTCGCTTCGCAGTTTGACCGAGCAGGTGACGGCCTATATCGCGGCACGCTACAGCGACGTGAATCTAAACGTGAATGCGATCGGCGAGTATTTTGGCATGAAAGGCAGTTATCTCTCCAAGCTCTACAAGAATCAGACGGGCGAAGGACTGCTGGACAGCATCCATCGCTGCCGGATCGAACAGGCCAAGGAGCTCATGCGGACCAAAACCGATTCGATCAGCGAACTCTGCAAGGTCGTGGGGTATAACGATGCGGCCACATTCATTCGGGTCTTTAAAAAATACGAAGGCATCACGCCCGGCAGGTATAAGGAGATCAGCGGAATGAACGGGAAGGAGGCTACGGGATGACGCGAATGCGGAAGAAGGGCGGAGATCCTCCCGCCAATCGAGGAATTTCGGTGACGCTAGTGCTGGCATTGCTGGCCGTTCTGTTGGCCGCGTGCGATCCTGCCGAGGGGCGTTTTCGCGAGAGCCCGGCGGCATCGCCGGGAACTCCGCAGGTTTTGCGTAATAGCGAGGGCAGCGAGGTGGACAACCGGCCGTCGCTCACCTACTGGGCCGAATTAAACGGCAATGCGGCCAGCATTAAGTCCAGCTTCGGCGAAGTCCCTTTCTTTCAGGAATGGCAACGGAGAACCGGAGTGGAGTTGCACTTCATCCAGCCCCCCGGCAATCAAGGGAAAGAAGCGCTGAGCATTCTGCTCGCTTCCGGCGAGTTGCCGGATTTGATCGAGTACGAATGGATCAACTATCCGGGCGGGCCCGAGAAGGCGATCAATGACGGCTATATCCTGAGGCTGAACGAGATCATCGATCAATACGCTCCTCATCTCAAAAAATACCTGAGCGAGCATCCCGAAATCGATCTGCAGGTGCGCACGGCGAACGGGAGTTATTACGCGTTCCCGTTCATTCAAGGCGATAAGCGGCTACGCACTTACCAAGGACCCATTATCCGCAAGGATTGGCTGGATGAGCTCGGGCTTGAGGTGCCGGTGACGATCGAGGAATGGCACGACGTGCTGAAGGCGTTCAAGGAACGGAAAGGCGCTAAAGCGCCATTGACGTTTCTGGGCGTTCCGAATCCGCTGTTCGGCATCGAAGGGGGAGGATTCGTTGGCGCCTTTGGGATTAAGAAGGACTTTTACCAGGAGCAAGGCAAGGTTAAATTCGGCGCGATCGAGCCGGAGTACAAAGCGTTTCTGGCTTTGTTCCGCGATTGGTTCAAGGAAGGGCTGATCGATCCCAATCTCGCCGCGGTTGATTCTGAAACCCAGGATACCAGCATGATCCTTGGGCGCAGCGGCGCAAGCATCTGGAATGCCGGAGCGGGAATCGGGACTTGGCTGCCGATCATGAAAGCGAAGGATCCCGCTGTCGAACTGGCTCCGGTGCCGTATCCGGTGTTGAAGAAAGGAGATCGCCCGAAATTCGGCCAGTTCGCGCCAGCCGTTGGTACCAGCGGCGGCGTTGCGATTTCGACAAGCAACCGGCAGGTGGAGGAGGCGGCCCGCATGCTGGATTACGGGTATAGCCCGGAAGGCCATATGCTGTTTAATTTCGGGATCGAGGGAGTCAGCTACGAAATGAAGGACGGCTATCCTGCTTATACCGAACTCATCTTAAACAATCCGAACCGGTGGGCCCCGTCCCAAGCGCTCGCCATGTATACCCGGGCCAGCTATTTCGGTCCGTTCGTGCAGGATGTGCGTTACATGGAGCAGTATTACACGCTGAAGGAGCAGCAGGAGGCCATCCGGCTCTGGTCCGATACGGATGCTTCGCTCCACAATTTGCCGACCTTGCCGAAAACCGAAGAGGAGAGCACGGAATTTTCCGTCATTATGCAAGAAGTGAACCGCATGGTGGATGAGATGTCGCTCAAGATCATCTACGGCATTGAGCCGCTGGACGCGTTTGAAGGTTACGTAGAGCAAATTCGCGCCATGGGCATTGACCGGGCCATTCATATTCAGCAGCAGTCTCTGGATCGGTTCAACCAAGCGTTGTCTGTCAAGGGAATGGCGGTTTCCAAATAGGGCAAATTCCCGATAATCAGGGCTCGAATCCCTCCACATTAGGTCAAACAGATCATTCGTCGGTCTTCCTTTTTGTGTTAATCTCATTCTGAATCGAATACCCCTGTTAAGAGGAAGATCGATCCCTTATCGCCTCGCAGGGGAAATAAGAGAAGGAATGGAGCGTAGAGAACCGAGTGAAGAACAAGGCGATTCTGCTGTTTTTGGCAGTCTGGTTGACGTTGGCATGCGGAGTTTCCTCTCCGGCCCAAGCGGAGGAGCGGCAAACCAAAGCGATATGGGCCTGGGATTTTTACGAAACGGCTTCGAATTCGGACAAAATCACGGCGTTGTTGAAGTTCTTGAAGGAGCAGGACATCAACCTGTTGTTTATCGGAACGAGCAAGACGCTGCCGGATCAACCGGCAACTTACGAGGAACTGATTTACCGGGCGCATGAGGAGGGGATTCGCGTCTTTGCGCTGGTCGGAAGAGCGGAGTGGGCTTTGGAAGGCCGTCACCGCGAGGCGTTGACGGAGCTTCAGCAGGTGCTGTCGTTTAATGCCTCCCACCCGGCCAGCGCCTTTGACGGAATCCAATATGATATCGAGCCGCACACCTTGAAGGAATACAAAACCAAGCGAGGATCCGTGAACTATCAGTACATTCAGGTGTTGAAGAAAATCGCGGAAGAAATCAACGAAAGCGGAGATCCAATGGAGTTTAACGCGGCGATTCCCTGGTGGTATGCTTCCGGAGAAAATCCGGTGATTGTAGAGACGGGCGGACAACGGAAGCCGTTAAGTTATTTCGTCCTGGATATCGTAGATACCGCATCCCTGATGGCCTACCGCGACACGGCCGATCGGCAAATCCGCGCGTCCTTGGCGGAAGCGAATTATGCCGCGAAATTAGGCAAGAAGGTATATATCGGTGCGGAGACCAGTCCGCCGAACGGTTCCACGATTCCGAACGAGATTACGTATTTTAACAAAGGCTCGGTCTACATGAACAAGCAGATTATGGCCATCACCGCCTATTATGCGAAGCACGAAGGTTTTGGCGGCATCGCCATTCATCAGTATCCTGCTTTCAAAAAAATGCCGCAAGGTCGTTAATGAGCGACGAAGCCGGCGAGGGTTAACCCAACTCCCCCTTTAATCGCTTGATGTCGCTAATTGGGGGCAATCCAAACCGCCGGGCGTATTCCCGGCTGAATTGGGAGGGGCTTTCGTAACCCACCTGGTAAGCGACGTCGGCCGCGTCGGCCGATTCGGACAGCAGGATGCGACGGGCCTCCTGAAGCCGGATTTGCTTCTGGTATTGGAGCGGGCTCATCGCCGTGATTTCCTTGAAGTGACGGTGCAGGGAAGAGGGAGCCATATGAGCGATCGCGGCAAGCTCATCAATGCGCAGCGGTTGGGCATAATCGGCCTTGATCCGATGAACGACCCTGGCGATCCGGTTGGCCGTGCTGCCGCCGGTGGCAATTTGCCGCAACGCGTGGCCTTGCGCGCCGCGTAACACCCGGTACAAGATCTCCCGGATCACCAGCGGCGCTAACACCGGCGCGTCTTCCGGCTGCGCCGATAGCTTCACGAGCCGTATAGCGGCGTCAAGCATGTCCGGACTCGTCGGATCGACGAAGATGCCGCGACGCGACTCGCCCTTGGACAACCCGGCCAGATCGGCTTCCGTCATCAGGTCCAACGCTTCGTCCGGATCAAAATTAATCCGGATGCACAAATAAGGCGTTTCTTCGGAAGCTTCCGTCACCTGTGCCGCTACGGGAAGGTCCAGAGAAACGACCAAGTAGCTGGAAGGGCCATACGTATAACGCTCTTCCCCCAGAATAATCACTTTAGCCCCCTGCGCGATAATACAAATCCCCGGTTCATGGACAGAAAACGACGGATAGGCGATATCAGAGCTGCGAAGCAGAAATAACGACGGGATTGAAGTCGCATGAGCCCCGTTCCCGGGGGTATGTTGCTCGATCAACCGGGCCAACTCGGCTTGATAGGCCGTGAGGACTGTTTCAGCCGGATGCGTTGTGTACATCAGAATCCCTCCCTCCTTAGGTTAGGGCCATTATACCTTCTTTCTTCTACCCGATAAAGCGGCATGAGAGGATTAGGCAAGGATTTGCGATCATCGAGCTACCCCTTCTTCCGGCGGCTGGTTCATAATAAGCTGCAGGAAGGAGAGGATTCACTTGGAAAAAAACGAGCAACCGCAAACCCCGCCGCATCCTTATGTCGGTATGTGGGTGACTCTGGATGGGCAAATCCGCCAGGAACTGCTTCCGAACGGACGGTACGACGAAGCCCGGGGCAGTAGAAAAAGCGCCTATACCGGAAGCTATAAGGTCATCGGCAACCGAATCGATTACGTAGACGATACCGGCTTTACGGCCGATGGCGAATTTGAAGGCGACGTGTTGTATCACGGCGGAATGATCTTTTATCGAGAAAAGCAAGACTAGCATCGGCTCCGACGCCCTCCGACGCACCCGGAGCAATCTGGACAAGTTGAATGCCGACAGGGCGGCATGGGAGTTCTGGGGCGAGAATACGGATTGTTGAAAATGAATGATTACCAAAGGAAGGACGCGAACCTCTTCGCGTCCTTTTTGTTATGGGACGAAAGAAGGTTTATGGTTCTGTCAACAGGGGAGCTTCTTGTCTTTGGCCTTTACAGAAGATTAACACGCGGATGATACCGCCTTGATGTTCGCGCTGTACCATGAGAGACATGTGGGACCGTTCCCACTCGGGAACGCGTCTATAAACGGACTCCCAACAAGAAAAACAAGAAAGGCGATGAGCCGAATTGCTGGTACTCGATGTGAAGGGGCGCGTGACGCCGGAGTATTCGAAGACGCATCTCCGAATTCCGTTTCAGTTGGATGAGGACTGCTGCCGGTTGCAACTGAAATTTGAATATGCACCGAAGGTGCTGGAAGATCGCGAACGCTCGCTAGATTTGCTTGAGCAAAGCTTCGAGTCTTATCTGCTGCCGGAGCAAAGGGAACCGGCGATCACCCAAGCGGAACGTTATTTGCCGCTAAAAAACCTGATCACGCTCTCGCTCGACGATCCGCTTGGCTATCGGGGAGCGTGCCATCGCCACGACTCGATCCAAGAGCTGACGCTTTCGGCAGGGCAAGCATCCCCCGGGTTGATGCCGGGACCGCTACCCGCCGGAGATTGGCAGGTCACGCTGAGCATTCACTGCATCGTGACGGACTCGTGCGATTACCGGCTGCAAATCTGGACGGAAAAGGAGCTGAAGGCAGGATGAAATGGCTGGCTTGCGAGCTGCACACGCATACGCTGCACAGCGACGGCGTCCAAACGCTGGAAGAGTTGGCCGCGGGCGCTGCCCAACTCGGCTTCGACGCGATCGCCCTGATGGATCATAACACGATGTCCGGACTTGCCGGGAAGGACTCCATCGCCAGCCAATACGGGCTGATGATTCTGTCCGGCATGGAGTGGACGACGTTCTACGGCCATATGGTCACGATAGGATTAAGCGAATATGCCGATTGGCGAAGAGCCGACCGAAGCATGATCGATGAGGGGATTCAGGCGGTGCATCGCCTTGGCGGTATCGCCGGCTTGGCCCATCCTTTCCGGATCGGCAGTCCGGCCTGTACCGGGTGCTTCTGGGAATATGAGCTGCGGGATTGGTCGGTCGTCGATTATATCGAGGTTTGGTCCGGGACGTTCGCTTCCATCCGCACCAACAACCGGCGTGCCTATACCCTGTGGACCGACAAGCTGAACGAAGGCCTGCGGATATCCGCGACCTCGGGCCGGGATTGGCATGCGCAGTCGGATACGGATGAACCGCTGTCGGTCACGTATCTCGGCATCCCGGAAGGCGAGCTGCCGACGGAAGAGCGTCTCATTAACGCCCTTCGGGAAGGAAGAGCCGCCGTAACAATGGGCCCGCTGTTGTCGCTGACCGTCAGTTTGGGCGGCCAAAGTTTTGGCCTCGGATCCGTGATCCCTTCTCCGCGGCTTGCGGATGATCAGGGTGAGGTGCAAGCCCACATCACGATCGACTTCTCGGTAAGGCTGGGATTATGGTCCTTGCCGGAACAGAACTTCAAGCTCGTCCTTTGCTCCGACCTGGGGATGGAGCTGGAGATGGAGGTCACGCGAAGCGGAGGCAGCGCAGACGATCCCCTGTGTTTAGACGGATTGCCGGTTCTCTCCGGGTCAAGAAAATGGCTCCGGGCTGAGCTATGGGGGATGGTGCGGGAAGTTCATGCATTAATCGCTTTTACCAATCCGGTTTATTTCGAATAGGGAGGTAGTTCATGGCATGAAACAATTTCCGTTAATGACCGCCCATACCGGATGTATGGGCCACCCGGATCATTCGCTGGCCTCCTTACACGCTGCATTGGCGCTGGGAGCCGACGTTTATGAAGACGACATTCGGGCGACGCGGGACGGCCGGCTTGTACTGGCCCATGACGACGAAGTGCGGCTTGCGGACGGGCGTCAAACCCGATTATCGGACCTCACGCTGGAGGAGCTGGATGAACAATCGATCGAGGAGCGCCTTTCGCTGGAGTCCGTTCTACGATCAATCAAGGAAGCCGGCAGGACGATGAACCTCGACATCAAATCCGCGGCTTGCCTGGAACCGGCGGCCGCAATGCTCCTCAAAATGGAGATGACGAATCAGGCCTTCTTCAGCGGTTGCGAGTATCCCGTCGCGCTGGAAGCCGATCGCTGCGCCCGGGCCATCCGCAAGCTGCTGAACGTGAACATCGATAGCTTCTTGGCCGGACCTTATGCAGAAGCCGTTGCTAGAGCCTGCGATGAAGGCCGCGCTTCCAGATGCTTCGGGTTAAACGTCCCGTACCAGTTGGTTCGGCCGGAGCTCGTGGATGCCGCGAAACAAGCGGGGTTGGCCGTGTATGTCTGGACCGTTTCAGAGCCTGAAGACATGCGGCGGATGGCCGGATTGGGCGTCGATTCGATCACGACTCGCAACGTTGCCGAGCTTCTGGCCGTGAAGAACGAAGCGAAATTCAGTGAAGGAGAGACCGTACGTTGACGAACAAGCCGAACCATGGCCTCCGGGAGCTAGCCCAACTGGCGGGGGTATCCAAGTCCACGGCCTCTCGGGTCATCTCCGGCAACGGCTATGCCAGTCCCGAGGTGAAGGAACGCGTGCTGCAAGCGGCGGAAGCGCTCCGGTACAAGCCGAATGCCGTTGCCCGGGCCATGGTCACCAAACGAACGAACAACCTTGGCGTCATCGTATTCCGCGAAAAACCGCCGATCGTCTCGCATCCGCTCTACGGCAAAATCATTGACGAAATTCTGGTGGCCTCCGAAGCTCGCGGGTATTCCGTCTTCCTAAAAACGGACCGGGAGATGAGCTTGCGCTCCACGGATTACTTGCTGGAACAGCGGGTCGACGGACTGATTCTGGTCAGCCGGCTGCGGAAGAACGTGATCGATTACGTCAAAAAATTCAATGTGCCTTACTTGATGGTCAACGGTTCGACCGACGACCCCGACGTCATCCACCTTGTCAGCAACGATGAGGCCGGCGGTGCCCGGGCCGCCGATTATTTGTACGGACTGGGGCATCGCCAATTTTTCGTCATCGCCGGTCCGGTCGAGCACCGCAGCCATTCGCTTCGCATAACGGGGTTTACCCGCCGCCTGGAACAACTGGGCCTCTCCGGGCAATCCGGTGCCGTTCAGATGATCCCGTCCCCGGAGTCCAGCTTTGCATATGGATTCAAGCTGATGGAGGAGCACTTCCCGGCATTTCGGAACCAAGGGTATACCGCTTTATTTACGACGAACGACATGCTGGCGCTAGGCGCGATGAAGCTGCTGCTGGAACGAGGCGTCCGAATCCCCCAAGAGGTTGCGGTAATGGGGTACGACAACATCGAGCTGGGCAGTATGTATTCCCCGTCGCTGTCCACGGTCAGCGTGGATGCGACCGGCATCGGCCGGGACGCGGTAGAGATGCTCGATCGGCTGATCCGCGGGGAGGCGGATTTGCCGAAGTTGGTGGAATACGAGAGTCAGGTCGTCATACGCCAATCCACGGAAGGAAGGGAGTGACCCGAATCATGTTATGGTATTGGAAAAAGGTGGGAGCGAGGAGAATCATCGAGTTTGTGCTGCTGACCGTGTTTGCGGTATTTTTTGCCGGCCCGCTCTTGAATCTGCTGGTGCTGGCGTTCAGCGAAAAGTGGAACTATCCGGACGTGATGCCGGCGACCTGGGGATTCAAGTGGTGGAATTTCGTATTGGCCAAAGACGATATCGTCTCATCGATCTCGTTGTCGTTCTTGATCGCGGCCATCGTAACGGCCTTATCGATCCTCATCTGCATCCCGGCAGCTTATGCGTTCGCCCGAATCCAGTTTCCGCTGAAACGGATGTTCCTGTTCTCCTTCCTGCTGACGCATGCTTTTCCAAAAATGGGGCTGTACGTCTCGATTGCGGTGTTGTTCTATCGGATCGGATTAATGAACACCCTGCTGGGCGTCGTATTGATTCACATGATTAACGTGCTGATGTTTATGACCTGGATTCCTACGGCAGCCTTTCGTAACGTCCATCGGGCGCAGGAGGAATCGGCGCGGGACGTCGGAGCGACGCCGTTCCGGGTGTTCCGGAGCATTACGCTGCCGATGGCGATGCCCGGCATTATGGTCGCCTCGGTCTTTACGTTTCTCAATTCGCTGGACGAAGCGCAAGGGACGTTTCTCGTCGGCATCCCGGATTTCAAGACGATGCCGATCGTCATGTATTCCATTATCTCGGATTTTCCAAGCAGCGCCGGCGCGGTGTTCTCGATCATTCTGACCTTGCCGACCATCATACTGCTGCTTGCGGCCCAACGGCTCGTTAGCGCCGACGTGCTGGCGAGCGGGTTCCAGACGAAATAGACGATCAGGGGAAAAGGGGGTAATCCGCATGCAATTGGCGGTGCGCAATTTGACGAAACGCTACAAAACGGGAGACGGGGTTAGCGATATCAACTTAACGGTGGAACAAGGTGAGCTTGTCACGCTGCTCGGGCCTTCGGGATGCGGGAAGACGACGGTGCTGCGCAGCATCGGCGGCTTTCTCGAGCCGGATTCGGGCGACATCCTGATCGAGGGCCGCAGCGTCGTCGGGCTGCCGCCCGAGAAGCGCCCCACGTCCATGGTATTTCAGAGCTACAATCTATGGTCGCATATGTCCGTCTACGACAACTTGGCGTTCGGACTGAAGATCCGCAAGATGCCAAAGGCGGAAATCCGCGCCGCGGTTGCCGATGCGCTGAAGCTGGTCCGGTTGTCGGGCTACGAGAAGAAACATCCCGCCGAATTGTCGGGCGGTCAGCAGCAACGCGTCGCTTTGGCCCGGTCGCTGCTGCTTCAGCCGTCCGTGCTGCTGCTGGACGAGCCTTTCTCGGCGCTGGACGCGAAGCTGCGCCACGAGATGCGCGAGGAGCTTCGCGAGATCCAAATGCAAACCGGACTCACGATGGTTTTCGTGACGCATGACCAGGAGGAGGCGTTGTCGCTCTCTGACCGGATCGTTGTGATGAATCACGGGCGGATTGAACAGATCGCGGGACCGCAGCAAATCTACGATACGCCCGAGTCTTTATATGTTGCAGGTTTTATCGGCAAAATGAACTTTTTGGAGGGGGTGGCGGATGAAGAGAGCATCCGGATCGGCGCGATTCGCTTTCCGAACGAAAAGCGGCTTAGCGGTAAAATTACCGCGGCGATCCGGCCGGAGGACGTAGTCTTAAGCGATGTTGCGGAGAATGGCGAGAAGCTGGAGGGGAAAATCAAGCAAGTGATGGTCCTCGGGCATTACGCCGAAGTGACCGTCGAGCTGTCCGGATGGGGGACGCTGCGGACGTTCCAGTCGAAGGAAGCGACGCAGCACTTATCCATCGGCAAGGAAGTTGGCGTCAAGATCGTCAAATTGATCGGGTTTCCGTTAGGCGAACCCAACTAAGGGAGGATAAACGAAACATGCGATCCAAAAAAACATGGTTAACCCTGTTGTCTACCGCTTTATTAACGATGACGGTGCTTGCCGGATGCGGCGGTACCGGCGGAATTGGGGCGGCGTCCAATGCGGCGGCGCAAGGCGAATCGACGGCAGCTCCGGCAGCAGCCAGCGCGCCGGTCAAGTTTAACTTCTATTTTACGGGTTCGCAGAACGTCAAGGATTTATGGGATACGCTCGTTCCGATGTTCGAGAAGCAAAACGATCAAGTGGACGTGAACCTGGTGTATATCCCGTCCGGAACCGGTGCGGAGCCGACGTACGACCGCATTCTGGCAGCAAAGCAAGCCGGCAAAGGCTCGGGCGATATCGATCTGTATGAGGACGGCATCGGCGTCGTAGCCCAAGGCACCAAAGACGGGGTTTGGCAGCAGTTGGATCCGGGTGCGATCCCGAATCTGGCCAAAGTGAACGCCGACACGATGAAAGACGTGGACAATTACGCGATTCCGTATCGTTCTTCCGCCGTGGTCCTGGCGTACGACAGCACGAAAATCACCAACCCGCCGAAAACGCTGGACGAGCTGCTATCCTGGATCAAAGCGAACCCGGGGCAGTTCGCCTACAATGACCCGTCCACCGGAGGCTCCGGCAGCTCCTTCGTACAAACGGTGATCTACAAGGATCTACCCGAAGAGGATATCCATAATTCCGATCCGTCCGTGATGGCCAAGTGGGATACGGGGTTCCAAACGTTGAAAGAGCTTGGGAAATACGTCTATGGGGACGGCATTTATCCGAAAAAGAATCAGGGCACGCTGGATCTCCTGATGAACGGCGAGGTCTCGCTGATTCCGGCCTGGTCGGACATGGTACTGCAGCAAATCAACGAAGGACTGCTTCCCGATACGGTCAAAATGCAGCAAATTACGCCCGGCTTCAACGGCGGTCCGACTTATCTGATGGTGAACGGGGAATCCGACAAAAAAGAAGCGATCTATCAATTCCTGGATTTCGTTCTATCGCCGGAAGCGCAAACCGTCATCGTGGAGAAAATGAACGGGTTCCCGGGCATCGAGCTGGCCAATATGCCGCAGGAAACGCAAGCGAAGTTCGACGGCGTTGCCGAAGGCTTCCGAACCTTCAATATTGGCGATTTGGGCACGGAAATCAATAAACGCTGGCAGAGCGATGTAGCTGCGCAATGAGCAAGGAATGGAAACAAGCGATGGCGGGGCTGGCCATGGTCCTCCCCTCCTTCGCCATATTATTGGTCGTCGTCATCATCCCGATCCTCCAATCCTTGGTGCTGAGCCTCACGAATGAAGCGGGGGGATACGATTTCAGCCGGTACCACTACCTGTTTGCGGATAAGGGGATGCGGGCGAACCTCCTGTTCACCCTGCGCATCACCTTCATTACCTGCGCGTTGGTGCTGCTGGTCAGCTACACGTTGGCGATTTACATGCGCTTTAATCAGGGACCGATCGTCGAGCTAATTCGCAAAACCTACATGATCCCGTTGTTCATCCCGGGGGTTATCGCGACTTACGGGCTGATCAATCTGCTCGGAAACCACGGCTGGCTGGCGCGACTGCTGGCGCAAATCGGCGTCACGCTGCCGCGGATCATTTTCGACGAGAAGGGGATCATCATCGCGAATCTCTGGTTCAACATCCCGTTTACGACCATGCTGCTCAGCTCCGCACTGTCCGGGATTCCCTCGTCGGTCATCGAAAGCGCCAAAGACGTCGGAGCAGGGAAGTTAAGGTTATTCGCGCGGTTTATTTTCCCGCTCTCTTACAAAACGTTCCTCGTTGCGTTGACCTTCGTGTTCATGGGCGTGATCGGTTCATTTACGGCCCCGTTCCTGTTGGGTGCGAACTCCCCGCAGATGTTGGGTGTTTCCATGCAACAGGTATTTAGCGTGTTTCAGGAACGCGAGCAAGCGGCGGCAATGGCCTTTTTCTCGTTCCTGTTGTGTTCGGTGCTGGGGGCGTTTTACATCCGCTCGATGGCCAAGGAAGAGAACATCAAGATGTAGCGGCTCGCCCCTATAGATTTCTATAATCATCCCTTCCATTGATTGGACGTTTCGATTCGATTACAGTAGTATTGAAACTAAATTTTTCGAATCGAGAGGGGATGGCCGTGAATAACGCAGACAGGTCAATTCAATCCGCACCAAAGGAGCAGTGGAGAAGGAACATCGTTCTCTTCCTGAGCAGCCAAACCGTTTCATTGTTTGGTTCTTCGCTGGTGCAGTACGCGATCATGTGGTACATTACGCTGAATACGAAATCGGGGATCATGATGACGTTATACATCATTTGTGGATTCATCCCGACGTTCCTATTGTCCCCGGTGGCGGGCGTTTGGGCGGACCGTTATAACCGGAAAGTGTTGATTATGCTATCGGATGGCATGATTGCGCTCTCTACGCTGGTATTGGCGCTCCTGTTCCTGATGGGTTATGAGGAGGCTTGGCTGCTGTTCGTCATGGCGGCGATTCGGGCGCTGGGCTCGGGCGTGCAGACGCCGGCGGTCGGGGCGATTCTGCCGCAGATCGTACCGGCCGACCAATTAACCAAAGTGAACGGGATTAACGGTAGCATCCAAGCGGTGATTATGTTCGTGTCCCCCATCGTCAGCGCCGCGCTGCTTACGGTGGCGACGATCGAAATGATCTTTTTTATCGACGTGGTTACGGCGATGATCGCTATTCTGACGCTGCTGCTTTATTTTCGGATTCCGACGCACCAAAGAAATTCCGAACAACCGTCAACCAGCTATTTCAACGACTTGAAAGAGGGCCTGGCCTACATTCGCCGTCAAGCTTATTTAAAATCGTTTTTTGCTTTCATGGCGGTGTTCTTTATTCTGATGGCCCCGGCGGCATTTTTAACCCCGCTCCAAGTCACCCGCAGCTTTGGCGATGAGGTCTGGCGGCTCACCGCGATCGAAATCGCCTTTTCCGTCGGAATGATGGCGGGAGGGGGAATGATTGCCGCATGGGGCGGGTTTAAGAATAAAGTGCACACGATGACCCTGGCAACCGTTCTGATGGGGGCTTGTACCTTCTTGTTGGGCTTCGTTCCCGTTTTTTGGATCTACCTGGCGTTTATGGCCTTATTCGGCGTAGCGATGCCGGCTTTTAATACGCCGACCATGACGATGATCCAGGAAAAGGTCGATGAGAGCTATATGGGGAGAATCTTCGGCGTATTCAGCATGATCTCCACGTCCATGATGCCGATCGGGATGCTCATCTTCGGGCCGATTGCCGATGCGATCGCGATCGAATGGCTATTGATGGCTACCGGACTGTTGATGTTGATCCTATCGATCTTTCTCGGGCGGAATCAACCGTTGCTGGATGCCGGCAAACCGCCGATCCAGGAAGCTACCACCTAAACATGATGAAGGCAGGATCCCCAAGGGACCTGCCTTTTTCTTTTTTCCGTTCATGCGCTGCACCCGTCATATTCATTTAGGCATTCGTTTCTAAAGCAAGGATGGATTGACGATGGAGTCGAATTATGGAGAATAAACCGGATTTTTGGCGGGCAACATGTAACCACAAAGGCGTACAGGACCTAGGAAAGAAGGGGAAAACGTGAAGCTGAACCTTCTGTTGGATCCGCTGTTGATCAAACAGGTGCAGGGCAAGGCCGAACTGGAGATCAGCGGGATCGAGATCGATTCGCGGCATGTGACGCCGGGGTGTTTGTTCGTCTGCCTGCCGGGTGCCCTAAATGACGGACACCGGTATGCCGCCAAGGCCATAGAAGCCGGCGCGATCGCGCTGATGACGGAGAAGGAGCTGGCGGACATTCCTTCCCACATTACGATCATTCGGGTTCCGGATACGCGTCGTGCATTGGCGATCTTGGCGGATGTTTTCTATGGCCGGCCGTCGAGCCGGCTAAAGCTGATCGGAATCACAGGCACAAACGGGAAAACGACGACCACGCATTTAGTCGAGCATCTCCTTAATCAATATGGGAAACGGGCCGGCCTCATTGGTACGCTGTATATGCGAATAGGGAACTATAGGGAACAAACGGTGAACACCACGCCCGAATCCCTTGTGTTGCAGCGAAGTTTTCGCAAGATGCTGGAGCACGGTGCGGAGTACGCCGTAGTTGAAGTGTCCTCGCATGCTCTCGATATGGGCAGGGTAAGGGGATGTCAGTTCCGGACGGCGGTGTTGACGAATGTCACCCATGACCATTTGGATTACCATGAGTCGATGGACCGGTACAGCGATACGAAATCGCTGTTATTCTCGCAGCTGGGCGGCGCCTACGGAGATGAGCCGAAGTTCGCCATCCTGAACGCGGATGATTCGGTTGCCGCCGGATATGCCCGCAAAACCGCGGCTCAGGTTATCACGTACGGCGTGGAGCGGGAAGCTGACATCCGCGCAAGCCAAATCCGAATGAAACCGGACGGAACTTCCCTTCGAGTGGATACTTTTCGTGGGCCTATCGATCTGGATTTAAAGCTGCTAGGTTTGTTTAATGTATATAACGTTCTGGCGGCGATTGCGGTGGGTTTGTCGGAGGGCATTCCGCTTCAGTCCATGAAACGCAGCCTGGAGTCGTTTGAAGGGGTAACGGGACGGTTCGAGCCGATTTACGCCGGACAGGATTTCACCGTGATTTTGGACTATGCCCACAATCCCGACGGTCTGGAGAACGTGCTGCAAACGGCCAAAACGCTGACGCAAGGCAAGCTGGTTTGCGTATGTGGATGCGAGGGGGACAAGGATCGGATGAAACGACCGATCATGGCCCGCGTGGCAACGTCTTACGCCGATCTTGCGATCTTTACATCGGACAACACCCGGTCGGAGGATCCGGACGCGATATTAAGCGATATGCTGAATGGGGTTGAGGATGGGCCCATACCAAGCGATGCCTATGTTGCGATTGCGGACCGCCGGGAGGCGATCTCGTTGGCCATCGAGCAGGCCCGTCCCGGAGACTGCGTCGTCGTCGCGGGTAGAGGACACGAAACCCATCTGATCGTGAAAGACCGTCGGATTCCGTTTGATGATCGCGAAGTCATACAGGAAGCACTAGCGGGGCGTCTGGGTTATCCGGTTCCTGAAATGTGGGCGACGAACACGGTTGCGGCAAACGCACCGGAGGTCACTTTGTGAACAACAGCCTGGAAGATCCCTGGAGGACGTGAAATCGTGGAACTTATATGTTAGAATAGAGGGGATTTATGGAAAAGGCAGGTGTACTCCATGATTTACATCCAAAATGGCAAGCTGGTTAGGGAACTTCGCTCCGTACAAATGTTCAGGATGAAGCATTGTGCGGAGCTTAATCGGGAAGCTTAGCTTCCTGCATTCATCGGTTGATTGCTTGACCCGGAGAGCATAGGGAACCTAGGCTTATTCGAGTGCGGCTTTGAACCGGCGAATGCAAGGATTAAAGGGCCAAGGACAATGTTTTGTCCTTGGTCCTTTGTGTTTTTTACGGGGTTCCCCCAGAGCAGAGGACCGGTGCCGGCAGGCGCCTGTTTCTCTGCTTTTTTATTTTATGGAGAAAAGAGGAGTTAGACATGAGTTTATTGGAAATGAGCGGGGTTACGCACCGTTTCGGCGACAAGGAATTGTACCGCGGGGCCTCGCTGGAATTGCACGCGGGGGAACATATGGGACTCGTCGGACAAAATGGGGCGGGCAAAAGCACGCTCATCCGCATGCTTACCGGCGAGGTGATTCCCGATCAAGGCAGCATCCAGTGGCAGCCTCGTCTGCGACTGGGGCATCTGGATCAATATGCCCGGATTTCGGGGGCCGTATCGATTCGGGATTATCTGAAGACGGCATTTGACGAGCTTTATGAACTGGAACGAAAAATGGCCGAGATTTATCGGGAAGTGGCGGTCACGGGGGATGAAAGCCGAATGAAGCTGGCGGCGTTATGCCAAGAAAAGCTGGACGCCGGCGATTTCTACGACATCGACAGCCGGATCGACCAAACCGCCATGGGCCTGGGGATTCAGGCGATGGGGATGGAGCGGCCGATGTCGGAGTTAAGCGGGGGGCAACGGGCCCGGGTTATCCTGGCTAAACTGCTGCTGGAGGAACCGGACGTGCTGCTGCTCGATGAGCCGACCAATTTCCTGGACCGGGAGCATGTGGAGTGGTTGGCCGGCGCGTTGGCGTCATTCCGCGGCGCATTTATCGTCGTCTCTCACGATGCTTCGTTTCTTCAGAAGGTAACGAATTGTATTTGCGATGTCGAATTGGGTTCGATTCGGAAATACCCGGGCAGCTACAACGACTTTATGCGGCAAAAAGAACATCACCGGCGCGATTACGAGCGGCGGTACGAAGCGCAGCAGAAGAAAATCGAAGCTACCGAAAGCTATATTCGCAAAAACATTGCCGGCGTAAATAGCAAAATCGCTCAAGGGCGCCGCAAACAGCTGGAGCGAATGGAACGGATAGGCCCGCCGGTCCAAACCCATCCTCCGGCATTCCGTTTTCAGGAACTGGCGTCGCCCGGCCTGATTGCGCTAGAGACGCGCCGGCTCGTGGTCGGGTATGGTCAACCGCTGCTGCCGCCGCTCAGTTTTAAGGTATCCGGCGGCGAAAAACTGGTGGTTTCCGGGTTCAACGGCATCGGGAAATCGACACTGCTAAACACGCTGGTACGGCGGATTTCCGCCGTCTCTGGGGAATATCGGTTCGCGGATCGCGTGCATATCGGGTATTTTTCGCAGGAACTCGCTTGGGAGGAACCGACGATGACGCCGATCCAATACATCGCCGAATTTCGTCCCGATCTCGACGGCAAGGAAATCCGCCGGCATTTGGCCCGCTGCGGTTTAAATCAGTCGTTGGTAGCGCGAGCTATCGGAACGCTAAGCGGCGGGGAGCAATCGAAGGTGAAACTATGCCGGTTGCTGCTGACGCCATGCAATTTCCTGATCCTGGACGAACCCACCAATCACTTGGATCAGGAGGCCAAAGCAGCACTGCGTCAGGCTTTGATCGAATTTCGCGGCAGCGTGCTGTTGGTCTCCCACGATCGTTCCTTTTACCAGGATTGGGCGGATCGCGTGTTGCGTATCGGGAAGTAAGCGGGAGAGCCATTACCGATAACTAAGGCGCCCTAAAATTAATTGGGGCGCCCTTTTAGGATAATATTGTTCGCTTTGCCGAAATCGAGCGCGACTTTCCCTGTCAGCGCGGCTATCCGTTCGGCCAGCACCACCGCATTAACCCCGCAGGAGATCAATGCAACGTCATAGCTGTCTTTATGGGAGGTCATCCATTGGATGGTATTTCGATAATCCTGCCATTGATGAAAAGGCAGGGCATGCACGATATTTTGCTTGTACGGCTCTTTCTCAAGACGCTCCTTGATCTTTTGGGCTTCCCTCGTGATGACGATGATTCTCCGCCCGGCCAGGGGTCCATCCAACATTTTGACGAAAATATACTCTAAGGATTTTTCTATATAAAAAAGCCAACGTTTCTTATACTTAAGGAATCACCGACTATTTGAGGTTGATCTTATTTCCGATTCTTTTCTCTTTTATATTCTTGGTAATCCCCCTAGCCCTTGCAAAGTAGGGAGGGTTTGCTTCTTTTGGATGGAATCATTTGGATAGATTGAGGCTAATAAATTTCAAGGTTTCTTAGCGTACGCTTTCCGCGTTTTGTTGGCAATACCCCGGTTGACTGTCCAGGGCAAGGGGAGCGAAAACCCGTCCTCCTGCATATATCAAACATAGGGTAGCTACACCTCCTCGTATAATCAGTTTAGAAGCTCATCTCAAGCGAATTTCCAGTTGATCCGGACAACCGGAAACAGCTTAGATGAATTTCCATATGATGATCATCAACTCAGCGGCGGTGGTGGATGATGTAGCCGAACCCGTACCGCAGCCCGAAGGGCGAGGAACGGAAGTCGGGGAGGCGAAGCCTCTGTCCTCCATCTCTTCGGATCGATCCGGACGATTCGAAGAGCCCGCCGTTTGAGAAGCCCCTGGCTTCCTCATCCGCTAGTTTTTGCTTCACCCGTTTTATCCCCTTCTTTGGATGGGGAAGTCGGGGAAATCTCAAAAAACTGATTCACAATTTGTGCTCTAATCGCAGAATGGATTTGCCATTGCTGTTTCTTTGTCATGCGCTTTTCCACAACTGAATACATGCAGCGTTCGAATGCGAGAGGTCGCATGGCAAGCGAACGCCGCTTTACAACTCGGAACTGTCCGTGGAACAATGGGATCGACAAGCTTGATCTCGGGAGACTTCTTTCCCTCCGTGCAGACCGCAAGGTACTGCTTCAAAAGCCTGCTACCCGGATCCACCGCTCAGATTCTGACCGCTAGTTGCGCCCTCATGCGGGATGGGGGAGTAGCACCCCGCAATTGTCTTCCCCATGGGTGAGTGCTGATGACGAGGCTGCAGCAGGTGGTTTCCACGGGCACCCAGGTCCGAGTCCGGCTTGATTTTGTGTACAAGCACCCGAGGAGGTGAATCCCATGTCCCAAATGCTGATCGGTATAGACGTAAGCTTGCGTTCCCACCATGTACAATTCATGGCGGGGGACGGCCGGAAGCTGGCCTCTTTCTCCGTCACCAACGACCGACACGGGGCCGATACCCTCATTCGTCGGATGCTGGATACGGCGGCGGAAGTGGGGTGCCAAACGCTTCGCATCGGGATGGAGGCGACATCCAATCTTGGATGGCACCTGGCCCACTACTTAAAAGACCAACTCGCTCCTTATGAACCCAACGTTCAGGCTCAGGTTTACGTCTTGAATGCTCGTAAAGTGGCTCGGTTCAAGAAGGGCTATGATACCCTTCCCAAAACCGACCGCATTGATGCCTGGGTGATTGCAGACCATCTGCGTTTCGGACGACTGCCTCACGATATGAATGAAGTAGTCCAATACCAAGCCTTGCAGCGTCTGACTCGCACGCGCTTTCACCTCATCCACAGTATCAAGCGTGAAAAAGCGTATTTCCTGAATCAGGTGTTTCTGAAGTTCAGCGGGATGCGGATCGACAATCCGTTCTCGGACACTTTCGGCGCCACCAGTCTGGCTGTGATCCAAGAGCTGGATCCCGAACGCATCGCGGAGATGCCCATGGAAAAGCTGATTGAATTTCTTCAGGAGAAGGGCAAAAAACGTTTCGCCAATCCGCAAGAAATCGCGGAACTGTTGAAAAAGCTGGCCCGCTCTTCGTATCGGTTGGATAAAGCCATGAGTGATCCGGTCAATATCTCGTTGTCCGTCACCCTCAGCGTCATTAAGAACATGGAGGCTGAGGTCAAGAAACTGGATAGACAGATCGACAAGATCATGAAAGGCTTTCAGCAGACACTGACATCCGTCAAAGGCATCGGAGCCGTGTATGCAGCCGGAATCCTGGCCGAGATCGGTGATATTAGCCGATTTGATGATCACAACGCATTGGCCAAATTCGCCGGTCTGGTCTGGAACAAGTACCAGTCCGGAGATTTTGAAGCTGAAGATACCGAGCGCGTGATGACCGGCAACAAGTATCTGCGCTACTACTTGGTTGAAGCAGCAGATAAAGTTCGCAAATACGATTCGGAATACGAAGCGTTCTACCACAAGAAATTTAACGAAGTTACGAAACACCAGCACAAACGAGCACTCGTCCTTACCGCACGCAAATTGGTACGGTTGGTCTTCATGCTACTGAAGACCAAGAAACTGTACACACCACCGGAGAGGAGGAATTAAACCAGATTCCTGATTTTTTCTCCACTTCCATTAGACCCGCCCAAACAGTCGTCTGAAAATTCCGTCTATTGGCTGGGTCAGGTTTCGTATTGCCTTTTTTAGGCTCAAAACAGATTTTTCCCAAGTTTCCTTCCAATTTTCATTGATCAACCCCTTGACATTCCACCGCTAGGCTTTGTCATGGACCTTACCTTGTCTTGCCGAGAGCGAGACAAGGTCTTTTTTTGCCCATTTTCTGTGTATTTGATAGATGGACAAAAATTTATAGGTAGATTCGCCGTTTCCGAGTTAATAGCAGGCAAATATACTAAAGGGTAGTCAACTACCCCCATCAAAGGAGAGGATAGAAGTAATGACAAAGGAATTTAGAAAAAGAAAAACAACCTGCAAAAAAAAATCTTCCCAGCAAACAGCGTGTAGCTGTCATCGTAAAAAACACAAACACCGCAAGCCGCCTGTCAAAGTGACGATTTCCTTAGCCAAGGCGATCGACAAGGCGATTGCCAAAAGCCTTGCTAAAAACCTTGCTAAAAACCTTGCTAAAAACCAAGCTCATGCCATTAGTAATGCCACAAGCACAAATGATAACGACAGCGGATCCACCATTAACGATCAACTTACAAGCGAAAGTGGCGCTAAAAATCATTCGGAAAGCGACAGCGACTCGAAAATTTTCGAAAAAGTCGATAACCAAAGTACGGCAACGAACGCCACTAATACCGATAGTGACTCTACCATTAACGAAACGGTTAATTCCACCAGTGGTGCAACCAACACCAGTGATAACGATAGTTCGGCTACTGTCAATGACACATTAACAAGCACAAGCGGCTCGAACAATACCTCTAATACCGATAGTGACTCTACCATTAACGAAACGGTTAATTCCACCAGTGGTGCAACCAACACCAGTGATAATGATAGTTCGGCTAC